>NZ_CCYH01000029.1 GCF_000820765.1 Candidatus Soleaferrea massiliensis AP7 | reverse complement strand
TACACCCTGCGGGCCGGCAACACCCTGTTCGCCCTGCGGACCGGCCGGGCCTTGAATACCCTGGGATCCTGTAGGACCTGGTTCCCCCTGGATACCCTGCAGTCCAGCCGGCCCCTGGATTCCCTGAGGTCCTGTAGGACCCGGTTCACCCTGAATACCCTGCGGTCCAGCCGGTCCCTGAATACCCTGAGGTCCCGCGGGACCCTGCTCTCCCTGTGGCCCTGTTGGGCCTGTGGGACCAATGGAGCCGGAGCCTGTGCAGCAGGGAGGACAGCATGGAGGCGGGCAGGGCGGCGGACACGGCGCGCAACGGTTATCTCTGCAGCGGGAGTCCTGCGGGCGTATAATATTCATCTCAGGTTCAAAATCATTGCGACAATCGTTTTTGTTAGACATAAAATCGTCTCCCATCTTGGGTTTGTGTATATGTGTAGAACTGTCTACTTATATGATATGGTTTTGAGAACGGAAAGGTTCTGATGAATCTATATGCGCGGGCAAAAGGAAAAATCCCATGAAACGGCTTTTGATATGCAGCAAAGGCTGCCTGCTTTGCGAACAAAGAATCCCGGCAATATTGATATGCGGTTCATATATATGCTGTGTGCTGACCGCTCCCGAAAACCGGTTCAGTGGTGTGTTCTGGAGTTTTGCCATCCGATTGCCTGTGAGCCATGAACAAATTACATATGAAAACAGCCGTTGATCTCCCATAAGGCGATGTCAAAACGTGCTGGCGGCGGGCTATCCAAACATAAAAGGGACAGTTTCAGCATATATGCTGAAACTGTCCCTTTTAATTTTATGGTCTTCCATCGAAGAAAGGCAGAGCCCGTCTGGCTGATCAGGCAGCTGCGGGTCCGTTAAGGATGGATAGTTTGATTGCCAGCAGGTCAAAAATATTGATTTGACCGTCTGCGTTCATGTCGCTCACATAAAGCTGCGCCGGATTCATCTCCCCGGTGCCGAGAATCTGCAGCTTAACCGAGATGAGGTCAAGGAGACTGATCTGTCCGTTTCCGTCTGCGTCGCCCATCGGACTTTCAGGCTCGGTTTCAGAACGGGTGACCAGCGCGTCAATGCGGGATACCATGGCGTCCACTTCACGCTGGGATGCGCCCTCTTTGGCACACAGCGCGTTGGCATCGGCGGTGCAGTCTTCCATCTCAAAGGAAAGCGGTACATTTTTGGCCGACGCATAGGCCGTCTCAAGTGCGGAGATAGCGTTGAGAAGCGCGGTTTTGTCGGTCGGCAGCAGGACGGCTACGTTGATCTCCGCGGCGCTGGAGAAGGTGCTGCCCGCGATGGAGGACATGCCGTCCAGCGTCTTGATCATCAGATACTGCGCCTTGACCGGTTCGAAGGTCAAAACCTTTAAAGTATGATCTTCCGCCCAGGTTCCGGATGCGATCAGGCGGAGCGCATCCTTACTGTCTCCGGCATACAGCTCATATTTCGTGATGATGCCGTTGGCGTTGGTATCCTGACGCGGCAGGTAGTAGAGGCGCGAAACATATTCATAGGATTGTCCCAGATTCAGCGTGAAGGTGTGCGGGTACGGATAATCCGGGCTCCACGGCGTGTGCCATTTGGTGTTGGGATCGCCGTCGATGGCTTTGGACGGGGCCTCGTCGTCGCTCTGCCAGCTGCTGGCTTCAGCCGAAAAGCCCTTCTGGTCCAGCACCTGATACTGCGATGTGCGCTTCGGCAACGCGTCACAGAAGGTTTTGGCAATCAGCTCGTAGCCCTTCGCGTTCGGATGCACGTTGTCGTTGTTGAACAGTCCGTCGGTCGGCTTGGTAACCGCGTTGATGTCCACCAACGCCGCGCCGCTCAGAGCCGCGACCTCCTTCTGCAGAGGGACGAGTTCTCCGGTCACCAGTGGATCGGTGATGCCCCAGCTTCCGTTTCCGGGAACAGTGGGGGAGGTGGCCACATAGACCTCCACATCCGGATTGACGGCGCGATAGGAGTCAATCAGCTCCAGATAATTGCTGATGTATTCATCCTTGGCCCACCAGTTTTCCGGCTTAACGTCGTTGGTGCCCAGCATGATGATCACGATGTCGGCTCCGAACTGCAGGCTCTGCTGGTATTCACTGCTGTTCCAACAGGGAAGATCGCCCTTTTTCAGCAGTGTCAGGCTGTTGCGGCCAAAGTTGCCGACAATGTATTCGGGGCCGAGCATCCGCTGAAGCTGCGCGGGATAAGCCGAAGAGGTGCCGGCCAGATCAAACCCGATCGTAATGCTGTCACCAAGGCAGGCGATTTTGACCGGGTCATCCGATTCTTCAGATGCGGACGCAAAACAGGGGAGGATGGTTGACAGAATCAGAGAGAATGTACAAAGTATTGCAATCCAGCGTTTTTTTGTTGCCATTTTCATGCTCCTTTTCATCTTTATTTTGAAAAAAATATGGATAAAATGATACTGTGTTCATTATAAACGATCTAACAGTCCGCGTCAATTCAAATTGAATGAAAAACAGAGAAGATCGTGCCGGCAGCCGTACAATCTGTATAAATAACCGAATTTATCCGTAAAGATTTTACAGACTGTCAGTGCAGGGCAATTTTTGCATCCAAAGCATCCGTTTGAAACCGATGATGCTGATGCTTGCCTGGGACAGGCGGTTCCTTATATCCCTGACACGGCGCGGACATCCATAAGCCCCTGGGTATAAAAAGCGCCGCATCCTGCCCGGATGCGGCGGGGAATCCCTTATTTGGAAACCGACCAGTTTTGCGCTGACAGAAGCTCCTGAAGCTTTGTCAGGGACTGCCGGCGCTGTGCATAGTCCGGCAGCGTTCCGGCGACGATGTTCCAGAAGCGTGCGGAATGGTTCATCTCAAGCAGATGCGCCAGTTCGTGGACAACGACATAATCGACAGCGTCGGGCGGAGCCATGATCAGCAGGAACGAGAAATGGATGCGTCCTTTCGAAGAACAGGAGCCCCAGCGCGTCTTTGCCGCGGTGATGCTGACCGAAGCGGGAGAGACCCCCATCCTCTGTGCGAACCGTTCGGCGCGCTCGGACAGATACCGCAGCGCAAGCTGACGGTAACAGGCGATCAGTTCGGCTTTGACATTGCACGCATCCCGTGGAATCAGAAAACAGCTTCCATTAAAGACGGTTTCCCTGCCGCTGTGGAGCTGAACCTCATACGGACGGCCCAGATACAGGACGCTGTCGCCCGGCCGGATGTCAAAATCCTCACGCGCCTGTTTAAGCCGCAGCATCTCCGTGCGCTTTTCTGCAATCCAGGCTTCCTTTTCCCGCAGGAACCGCTCGATCAGAGCGGCAGGCGCCCGTTTCGGCGCGCGCACGATGACATCAGCGTCCCGATTGATCTGGATGCTGATGGTTTTGCGATTCGAGCGTATCAGATTGTAATGTTCCATGCAGACGTCCTTTCACCATACAGTAATTGGTATCGGTTTCACAAACCGGCGGCATTCCAAATGGCATCATGGCTGTCTTGATACGGAGTGGACTTTGTACGGATGCGGGGAGACGGACGCCCAATAGGAGCGCCTTCATCTGCGGCCGCACCCCACAACATATTCCGTTGCAGGTCTTTGGCTGTGCTGCGGCACGGTTTAACCGAGATATTCGGATTCCGGCAAAACAATGCTTCAGCTGAAGCAACGATGCTTCGGCCGGTCCACGAAACCATCACAGCGGATGTAAAAAGCTCTCCCCATTCGACAGGGGAGAGCCGAAACATCAATATCCCAGAGGTTCCCCAACCAGAATGACCTTGATGCGGTTCTTATGCCGCTGTTTGGCGCTGATCACATAGTTGCAGCAGATGCGCTGGTCGGAGCTGCATCCGGCCGTGATCTCCGATTCCCCACGGGTCAGCGCAATGCACCTGCCCTGCGCTCTGCAATAGGTATCGCAGTCCAGGCGCTGGGTGTTCAGCGGCGCGGCAGTGGTTTTGACGCGCTCTGCCGCTTCGGCAAGATCCTTTACAAGCTTGTTGACGCCGACGACCATAATCACGGATTTTGGCCCGTACAGGATGGCTGCGGTGCGGTTGCTGTTGCCGTCCACATTATACAGCTCGCCGTTTTCGGTGACCGCGTTGCTGCTGCACAGATATGCGTCAGCTGAAAAGGCATCCCGGTAGATCTGTTCAATCTCTTCGCGCGTCAGACCGTCCTGATAGCGGTCCAGAAAATGATAGCCGCCTTCGCGCAGGTAATCGATCACGCCGCAGACAAACAGGCTCTCCGATCCGCCGACCGAGACGGTATCTCCTTCGTTCAGAAATTCCGCCACCTGCGTGACGACATCCTCTTTTGTGGGGATATAACAGGCATAAATATTGTTCTTCTGCAGGTTTTCCATGGTTTTCTTAATGCGTTTTGCCATGGATTCATTCGTATTGCTCATTGGAAATCCCTCATTTCTCAGCTTTGTTATACTCTATTGTAACGCGGCATTTTTACAAATACAACCCCTTGATGCCGGCTGGATGCAGAAAAAAGGAGTGTTTTATGCTGGATCCTCATCATTTGAGGAAAAAGACTGAAAACAAACAGGCCTTTCGCCATATGAGGCAAGCCTGAAGCCCGGAAAAAGATGATTGTCAGTTTAATACGTGTGCTTTGAAAGTACGCATAAGGATAAATCCGGGTACATAAATTCCAGTTCCGTCTTTACCGGATACATCCGTTGAAGGGAAGATAGTATCCCCATTCGCAAAAGCCGTTGCGGTGATGCGGAAAGACAGCTGGAAATCTGACTGGTTCAGCCGATGGCTATCTGCCCTTCTTTTTCCCCTTGCCCTTGCCGAACTCCGGAGGAGACGGCGCATCGGCCTCCTTCTTTTCCGGGCGGAAAATGGCGCGCGTGATCACGACGCCGTCGGTACGTTCGAATTCATGCTCCAGATAGTCGTAGTACACGCCCGGCGTGACAATGCCGTTCATCTTTAAAATATCGGTTCCCGCGCTGCTCAGGATGTTGTCGGCGAGCAGCACGCAGTTGGTGCTCAGCACAAAATAGGATTTCCATCTGCCGCGTTTAAACTTGTAAAACTCCGTATCGGACACCTGCGCCAGACAGCTTGCATAGTCCTTGTATTGGATCTTCCCGGCGTCTTTGCCGGCCTTTTTGTCGGCGTCATACGGGGAGTCCCACGGGATGGTCTCCATCATGATTTCGGAGATGCGTTTATGTACACGGTCAATCTGATCATCGCTCAGCTTCAGGCCGAAGCTGAAGATGGTATCCCCGCTGTGGGAGACACAGAACGGCAGATATTTCTCCCGCTCGGTAAAGAGCATGACGCCGTCGCCTTTGCCGTAGGCCCAGGTTGCGGAGCTTTCATCGTAGTTTCCATAAGAGATGACCTTTCCCTTAAAACCGACGTCGACATGCCCCATTGCGCCGCCGCCTGTTTCGGTCACATGGACATAGACCTCAAGATTCGGTTCCTCTTCAGATTTGCATCCCTCAAACTCTTCAAGCGTCTTACCCGCATGCGGATGCTCGGTCAGGTAGTCGTTGACCTTGGACAGCATCCGCTGCGGGATGAAGGCGGCCAGGAACACCGGCAGAGAGATGCGCACCTTGCGTTTCAGCCGGCTTTTATAGGTACCGGGAATGATTTCCCGGATAAAGTCGATGATGTAGTTGCATCCAAACAGGATGAAATAAATGCCGATGATGATATAGATGATTTCCTCCTTGAAGAGAGGGGAGAAGAGCATCAGCACTGTAAAGGTCAGAAACAATAAACAGTCCAGCAGATCGTTGATCCGATTTTTGACCTGATTTTTGCGGAACAGCAGGTAATTCACGATCTTAACCAGCCCGTTGAAAAGCGTGTAGGCGGCGACCAGATACGGGAAAATGATGAACGGTATTTCCCGGAAAACATCGGCGATCAGAAGCAGCACGACGCCTAAAGCGAAGCTGAACAGCGCGCTGCCGATATTGGTCTTCTTGCCGATGGTGCGGTCGTTTTTGGTAAAGATTCCGATAAATTGTGAAGTGCCGCTGATCACCATGACCAGCGCGACAATATTGATCAGCAGGCCCAGAATTTCCTTGGGCCGCCACAGCAGGAGGATGCCGAACACCAAAATCGCTGCGCCGCTGAGCAGCAGCCGCATTTTGTCGACAGTCTGTCTTTTTACCATGGTTGTAATTCATCCCTTATTTCGATATTCAAAACTTACCCGTAACGGACAGCTATCAGTCCGCATATATTGAAGCACCCAATGGTACATCAAAAAATATAAAAAAGCCGGAACCGCAGCCGTCCGGTTTTCGCCATGTCCGGCTCAGGTCGGATGCGCCCGCACTGCCGAAGGCATGTTCTTGAAAGATGCCGTGTGATCACTGGAATACCTCTTTCCGGTTTACCTGAAATCCGGCGCATATTCTGCTGTATCAGACAGGATCGATGAAGAACAGGCACTTACAGGCCTTCTGTTCGACAAAAAGGCCGCACGGTGTCCATCCATGAGCGGTATCTTTTGTGCGCTTTTGAAACCGGAGCGGATAGGGAAAGAGGGCGGTCAGTCCGTTCCATGCATACAGGAATCTAACAGCGCGTCAAAAGCGCGTTCAAACGCCTGGTTATCGGTTCTGGTGCGTTTGGGGGAGGATGCGGTTTTCCCGCCGCCGCGCCGTACCTTCTGTCCAAGATGCCGCTCGAACAGCAGCCGGTCAATGTTATCTGGTGTAAAGACAAGCCCATTTTGATTGATCGCGCCGGCCCGCTTGCCAAGCGCCAGCGCCGCAACGCCAAAGTCCTGCGTGACCACCACATCGCCGGCCGTCAGCAGGTTTGCAAGCTTGAGGTCCGCGCTGTCCCGGCCCTTTTCGACCGTGATGACCGTGCTGTACCCGTCATGAATCCGATGCGCGGTGTCGCAGATCATCACGACCGGAAGTTTCCTCCTTCTGGCCGCTTTCACAACCAGTTCTTTAACCGGGCAGGCGTCCGCGTCCACATAGATTTTCAGGTTTATCATCTCCCATTACGTTAAACATGCGTGTTTTCAGCATTTTTAAAAGCGGTTGACCATCGTTGCCGGGGGATTCCAGCTTGCCTGGATTCATTCTGCCATCAAGTTGCGCTGCTTCGGTCATGGTGTTTGCGGACATCGTAAACAGGCTGAGAAATGGCCTCAGATGGATGGCGCTGCGGTTGGTTCAAAATTTTCTGACCGCCTTTAATACACCGACCAGAGGATGGATGCTGTCCAATGTGACGGAAAAACAGCTCCTGTCAAACAGATCGGCCAATTCATCGGCATAGGACGGCAGATCGGTTCCCGGACCGTAGCCGATTTGATCGTACTGGCCGGTATAGTTTCGGGGATCGTCAAAGAACATCAGATCACCGATTACAATCATCTCCAGATGATCGCCGGTTATACGAAGCATCTTTTCAAGTGCTCTTTTTTTATCGGCCAGACTTAAATGATGTAAAGCATAGTTGCTGATAATCTTGTTGATTTTCATTTTATCAAGAGAAACAGTTCTTTCCGGGGTCAAAAAATCTCCGACATGAAATTCCAGATTGGAACATTTGGATTTTTTCAACAGATCATTGGCTCTCTGAACCATTCCGGAGCTTAGATCAATTCCGATCCCTCTTTTGATCCTTCCCGCCAATTCGATCAGTTGGGTTCCTGTTCCGCAGCCCATATCAAGTATGACATCGTTGGAGGCGGGTTCGACGAGCTGTGAGACCCTGTCGGCGGAAATTTTTCTGTATGGAATCGAGTCGGTTTGATAATAGTGACTGGCCCTGTCAAATCTTGAGATGGTTCCATCGTCTGTCATAACATTTGCATCTCCAATTTTGTTGATATCTCTCCTCGGCGCAGAAATCAATCGTTTCTGAACGTTGTACAGTATACTTATGGTATTGTAACATATTTACCGGGGCAAAACAATTGTTTTGCCCCGGTAAATATGTGTGACAGCAATACGGCCGATCGAAATTCCATGAACAGAATATTCAGGTTTTTCAGTACCGGCATCTTATTTTGCCTGGGACGCTCCTGTCCATAAAGTGTCAAAAGCTTGAACCCCCTCCGGCTATGCCAAAGGGGGTTCTCTCTATGTTCGGGAAGTTTCCAATCTGTTATTTGGTATTCTTTTCAAAGCGCATAATATCCAATATTCCTCTGGATCAATCAGCGTGCTCTTTTTTTCTTGAAGCACACGACGCCCAGCCCGCCGATTGCGCTTATCAGGATGAACAGTGCCATTGGGAATTTATCCCCGGTTCCTACATTGTCTTTTTTCGGCGTGGAGTGTGTGCTGGAGCTTGTACCTGAGCTGGTGTCAGAGCTTGTATTGGAACTCGTGTCAGAGCTGGTGTCTGAACTTACATCAGAGCTTGTGTCGGTACTTTCATCAGGACCGTCACTGACAGGAACCAATGCATCCATTGCATTTTTCAGAGACTTTTGCGCTTCATCTACCTGAGGCTGTGTCGCCTGATCATTTTCCATCACCGCTTTGGCGTTGTCAAGGGCCAGAACAAAATTCGCCGCGCTGGCTTTGGTATACAGGCTCAGATCATATTTGGAAGCAGCCTTAATCAAATCGTCCAGTGCGTCCTTATTTGGCTTGAGTTTCAGATAGGACATGGACTCCATAAGCGCATTCCACGCCGGGATGATGGATTCATTCAGCGCATTCGGATCGGCCTGGATTTTTTTAGCTTCCGCATATGCTTTTTTGAATGCGTCCTGTCCGACTGCAAGATAATCGTTCAGGTCAATGCCGTCCGCTATGGCGATCGCCTTGTTCAAATCCCTCTTGTTTCCTTTGAATTCCAGATACCGCATAGATTCAAGCAGATCCAACTGTGCCTGATCAATTTCAGCCTGCGTTGTCTGCGGCGGCGTCATTTCCGCTTTGAGCATGACCTCTTTCGCGGTGCGCAGCGCGTTGTTAAAGTAGTCGACGGCAGACTGAATGACGTCGGTGAAATCCGTTTCCGCTTCACATCTGTCGCCAAGCTGGATCATGTATGTCAGAATATCCGTATACAGAGGATTTTCAACGACTGGTGCTGCCGGAACAACAATTTGAATGGTTTTGTAGGCTTGTTCGCCCGACTTGGTGACAACAAAGGTGACATCCACCGCGACATCGATCTTCTTAGGCATGATCTTGCCGGTCAAATCGATGATATCCGGGCGGCTGGATGCCGAGATGGCGACATCGAAGCCTTCCGGCACTTCCGGCATGGCAAGCTGTGCCGCGCCGGGGGCCGGGGGATCAATCACCAATGCGTCGGCGACGGTGTCAACCGTGACAGGAGGCTTTTCCGCAAGATCTGCATAAGCGGCGGCCAGCGCTTCTCTTGCGCTGATGTAATTCGCGTCGGTGGATTCCGGTGCGTTCAGGATGCCGACTGCGGACTCGTAGGCGCCTTTAAAGGCATTCCAGCTGTCGTCGGTATAATTCTGCTGCCCCGCGTCATAGACAGCCTTCACACCTTCTATTTCATCCTGCAGGAGTTCCCTTTCACTTGGAGCGTCCGGGCCTTCGAGGTTCCAGCCCATAATGCTTGCGTTGGAGATGGTCATATTACCGGTGGAGGTGTACGGGGTCGCGTTTTCAAGGCCTACGCGTACTCTGGCCGCGGTGACCGGAGCGAAGTCGATGACGGTCGGCTCGTTGGACGCCGCCGCCTTGGTCACGCTCTGGTTCTGCGCGTTGATCCAGGCGCAGCCGTTCCAGTACTGAACGTTCAGTGTTTCAGGAATCGCCTGCGTGTTGTCGGTGATAAAGCTGAGCTGGATTTGATCGAATACCCGGGTTCCATCCCAGAAGAACTCCACGAATTCATAGGGTCTTGACTGGTTAAAGGACGGCAGCAGCACGGATGCGCCGCGGCTGTACTTGTTGCTCCATGTTTCATCCGTGCCGTTGAGCATATTGTTTGGATAGGCCGAGGTCGCGCCGGTAAAGGTTGCGGTTGCAAGCGCGCCGTTTCTGAGCGGGCTGTCCGGTGCAACGTCGGAGAAGCGGAAGGTCTGGTTGTTCTTTCCAAGCTCCGTATTGCGGGCAATGTCGGCTTTTTGCTCGCCATCCACCACATAGATGTAGGCGGCTGCCTGCAGATCGGTGCCGGCGACCGTTCCCTTTACTGTAACGGTGCCGGTGCTGGAAACGGCGTCAGCGGAAACGGCATCCCAGACGACCTGTTTGTTGACAGAATAACGGCCGAGCACGGAATCGCTGCAGTTTACGGAAACAATGCCCGGAAGGGTCGGAACGGTTCCCTTTGGAACGGTGACCTGTGTTCTGTCAATAGAAGTGATCACAGAATGGGAATCGTTCTGCTTCGGCGCTTCGCCTTCGCCCGTAGTGGTCGCCGCAATTTTAATCTGTGCGGGCTTTAAGCCTTCGGAGCTGATGGTCAGGCTGATATCGCCCACTTCGTCCTTATTGGACTGGAGGATCACAAGCACCTTGCCCATGTACGCGCTTCTTTCGGAATGGGAATTGCGCTCGACGTGCTCCCATTTGTACAGCTCATTGCTCTCCTGCTGGCCGTTGTCGACGCCGACAATCGCGCCGCCGGTCACATCAAATTTGAACAGGTTGTTTGCGTTCGGCACAAAGTTGCCGTTTTCATCCACAACGGAGCATTCCACATAGGATAAGCTGGTGCCGTCCGCTTTGATGACCTGTTTGGTAGCTTCGGTTTCCACGGTGTAGGCCATGCCGGAGGTCGTGACAGAATCCGTGGCGACCAGTGTCTTTTTGCTCGGATCGGTATAGGCCTTTACTTCCAGTGTGCCCGGCTCATACGGTACCTTCCAGGTCAGATGCAGTCTGCCGAAATTGCTTCCTTCGGCGATTTCACTGTCTCCGCTCGCCTTCTTGATGATGGCGTTCGGGCTGGTGTAGCCGCCTGGATTGGCGTCGTCCTTCCATGTCTTGTCATCCGGGAACTTTTCTGACGTTTCAAAATAATCCATGCCGTATGCGGTCGTTTTCACATCAAAGCTTTTTGTTCCAAGCGATTTGCCGTTGAGGAACAGCTCTGCTGTCTGCACATTGGAATTTACCCACACGTCGACAATCTCGCCTTCACGCCAGTCGTTCCAGTTTGTCGGGAGGAGATGTACCATCGGGTTGGTCTCCGCGTCCGTCCACTGGCTGCGGTAGAGGTAATAGGAGTCCTTCGGGAAGCCGGCGGTGTCGATGCATCCGAAGGAGGACGCGCCGACCGGATAAACGCTGTACGGGGTCGGCTCGCCGAGATAGTCAAAGCCCGACCAGATAAACTGTCCGGAAAACGCCTTGCGGTCGCGGTCTTTTTTCAGGCCGTATTCGTTGGACATGGTCCAGGATGCAAAGTCATTGTCATAGTTGGAGCCGCCGCGTCTGCCCGGCGTCTGGTTGATGCCGGTGTTCAGGATGGTCGGATCCAGATAGACGCCGCGGGAGGAGGTCTGGGAAGAAGATTCCGATTCGAAGAAGAAGGTGGTGGGATATCGTTCCATCAGCACATCTACGGATGCCGCGGTGTTGTAGTTGAGTCCGTAGCCGTCCAGATAACGGTTGATATATCCCCAAGGGCTGGAGTTAAAGGCCGGTGGATTCCTTTCCTGGTCGCCGCCCATCGCGACAAGCCTGTTGGTATCGATTGTTTTGATTTCGCGGGTGAGACGGACCGCTTCGGTGTATTCATTGATGGTGCCTGCGCCGACGCCGACACCGAGATCGTCATATTTGCTTCCGTCATACCAGGAAGGCCGGCTTCCGCATCCGCGGATTTCATTGCCGACAGACCACATCATGACGCTCGCTTCATTTTTATCGCGGGATACCATTTCACGGATCACCCAGTCGCTCCAGGTGTATTCCGCGCCGGTATAATTTGTTGCGGGGGTCGGCGGCGCCAAAAATCCGTTTGCGAGCAGTCCGGACCAGCCTTCCGGAACGGATTCAAGGAAGAAGTTTCCGAAATCATAGGAGGCCTTCGCTTTGCCCCATCCGTCGTATGCTTCCTCCATGACGATGAAGCCCTTTTCACTGCAGACCTCGATGACCTGTTTGGATGGGGGACAGTGGGAGGTGCGGTACGCGTTTACGCCCATGGAATGCAGCTTATCGAACTGGCGTTCATAAGCGTCTTTATAGCTGACCGCGCCGAGCGCGCCGGAATCATGGTGGAGGTCTACGCCGCGAATCTTGGTATAGACATCATTGACGTACAAACCGCCTGCGTTCGGGTCTTCCACATCCGCGGCCTGCATTTCAAACCAGCGGAAGCCGAATGGCGTCTCGATTGTATCGACGAGCTCCACGCCTTCACCGCCGTTTGGATTGTAATACAATTCCGTTTTGACAGTGTAAAGATATGGGTCGCCGATGTTCCACGGGAACCACAGGTTTACGTTGGGAACATCCACACTGCTGGATAAGGTAACCAGGGTGTTGGGGTTGGTTTCGATGGGATCATCGGATTCTTTCTGTGCAACCACCTTTCCCTGTGCATCGATCACGGATGTTTTCAGGGAGATCGTACCGTTGGTTCCGTTCGAAAATACATTCGCGTTTACTTCCAGCTTCGCGGATTGATTTTGTTCATAGGTTTCCTTTAAAGTTGGTGTCGCAAGGCTGATGCCGTTTCTGGTAAAGCGAACCGGGTCGGTGATCACCAGATGGACCGGGCGCACAATGCCGCTGCCGGTGTACCAGCGTCCGGATGGAGACATATTCTGAACCTTTACCACCAAAACGTTTGGATAATCCTCTCCGTAATTCAGATAATCCGTGAGGTCGTAAGCAAATCCGGTATAGCCGTTTGGATAATTGCCAATTTCCTTGCCGTTTAAATACACGATGGAATTTTGATAGACGCCCTCAAAATCGATGGTGATCCGTTTGTTTTCCGACTGCATGGACTCCGGGATGACAAATGTTTTGCGATACCATCCAAGACCGCCCTGCATGTAAGCCTGTGAGTTGCTTCCGTTGGAAACCTTGGTACCCTCGATGCTGAAATCATGCGGAACAGTTACTGTTCTCCAGCTGCTGTCATCATAATCCGGCTTGATGATGTCCGCCGTTGCAAACCCGTCCGGATCCTTCAGTCCGTGATCTCTGAAACCGGCTCCTCCATTTCCGCCTGCCAGTTCCGGTGTCCTGGTTGCGAGACAGAACTGCCAGTTGTCATTAAAATCCACATTCCGTGTGCCGTCGTCCTGGATTTGGACAATATGGGCTGCTTCAGAATCCGTTGCTAAAGCGGTCATACCGCTGAAGGCGCCCCAGGAAACAGGAGTCAATGCGATTGCGGCTGCCATAACAGCGCTTAAAGTCCTTTTAAAAAATTTCATTTTCTTTCCTCTCTTTCATTTGATCTTTTTTCTCATTTCAGATAAATACCAACATATGAAAACATATATTTGGTATATAATCTTTGATTCCTCCTTCTGTGAATAAATTTGGTAATGTTTATTATACCAATTTCATGAAATATAATCAATACTATTTATACATAAAAATAACAATAGTGAATTAATTTATTAGTATAGTGTATAATTTGTATATAAATATCAAAAAACACCCATTTTGAACTGGATGTTTTTATCATGTTTTCGTGATTATAACAAAATCCCAGCAGTCAAAGAAACCAATAAAAAAGTTTTCCTTGTGACTGCTGGGATTTTCTTTTTTGAGATTGTGTAAAAAGCAAGTAGCTTTTTATTCCGATTATCAATTTAAATGCATTCACTTTCGAATAGCGCCCCTTATCATGCAGACCATCTTCTTTATACAGGTTTAATCCAGCAGAAGTATCTTGTTCGAGACCAGCTTGACCCTGATACATAACCAGATCCAGTTAACGCGAATGACGTGATATAGATGCCCATCTCATAAGACATTGTGATGTGGATTCCGCGGAGCAGAATTTAATCATCTTCTTTCACATCATTTACTTGATATAGCAGTTTGTTGCACATCAAGATATTTCGGAAATGATATGTTTTTCATGAGGAGACATATCAAATAAAGAAACCTCCGTCAAACCTGGCGGGTTTAACAGAGGTTTCTTTTATGCTTTAGCGTGAAAGAAACCACCGGCTATGCCGATGCGGATGAAAATGCTTATAGCTTATTCGCTTTTTCGCAGCAGAGCGGAGAAAATGGCAGTTTTTTTGCTGCGGATAGAGAACGAGCGCTGAAAAATGTGCCGTTCATAGGTTACCTGCCAGTGATGCAATGACAGTTTTTCAGTGTCTCTTGAGAAACAAGCAGGAATTTCTTTTAAGGCTGGTATATATCGCCAGTCGAACTGGTGGTTTAACTTTTTCGTCGACTGCTTTACACAATCTTTTTAATTACATGCATGTAATTAAAAACCAGTTTAACGTTATACCCCTTGGTTTAAGATTTCCAGCTTCGCGTAGAGCAGGTCAAAAATGTTGATGCGTCCATCATGGTTCATATCTGCCGCGGTTTGCTGCGCTATGTCAAAATCAATTTGTCCCAGAATCTGCATCTTTGTGGTCAACAAATCGTAAATATTCATGTTGCCATCGCCGTTGCTGTCTCCCATGATAACAACCAAGATCTGCTGCAGAATTTCACCGTCTTTGCCCGTGAGCTGTACGATATATCCGGTACCAATCAGCTGGCCTGTCTGTACCTCGTTGCCATCACGATTGAGTACGGTGATAGAACGTTCCGGGTTTTTGAAGTTCTGTACAAATGCTTCAAGTGTGGTGGAGATAGACACATCACGAACCAATCCGTTCTGAACGTCGATATCGTACACATCGCTTTCAAGTGTTCCAGATGGATTTTCTCCAATAACGGTAATGTTGAATGTTGCTGTCTTGGTGACGGCACCTTCCTGATAAGATACGGTTATGACCTTTTCACCCGCAGAGGAAGCGTCAAAACCAGTCAGTGTGTACGCGTCTGCACCTAACAGAGCTTCGGTGCCATCGCTGTATTTGGCAGTGACGGTCATACCGGTTGCATCAAACGCCTCGCCGATTTGATATTCGGTCTTTGCTGGAGGAATCACTTCAATAGAGGATAGCTCAGCGGCCGGTGCTTTCACAGCGTAGGCATCGCTGAATGCATACCATAACAAGGTGTCGGCATGATCTGCTCCAATGGAGAGAGGCGTCTGATCGTTGTATGCTGTGAAACGCGCAGCAATTTCATCGGCAGTCAATGCTTTCTTAAAGATATTCGCAGCACCCATGCGTCCCCGCATTCTGTACTGAGAATTATCCACCGCGGCGCCGATTCCCAGAGGGATAGACGTGCCGTTGATGTTGATATTGTTATAAGTTTCCCGTCCCGCTAAGACGCCGTTAACATACAGGCTGAGGCTGCTGCCGTCATAGGTGCCCACAATATGGTGCCACTGATTGGCAGACCAGCCGGCGATGTTGGTTGGATTGACGACTCTCCAGCCATTGTCATAAATGAAGAATTCAATACCGCCTTTGTTGGTCTTCAGGCTCAATTGATGGTCGCCCTTGGCGATGAACGTATTGCCATCCGTCAATTCAGAAGGATTGACCCATACTTCGACAGTAAAGCTCTTGTCTCTGCCGGACAGATTTGCGTTGACGAGATTTACATCCGGTACTTCTACGTAGCCTTTCATGGCGTAGCCGGTCGGAGAGGTCGGATCGTTGAAGATTTTTGCGGTCTCTGTGATCTCCGCGTCGGAGAAGTTGCCGCTTTGATCCTTCACATAAGCTTTTGCTCCTTTGAAGGATTCAATTTCCGCTTCGGCTTTCACCAGCGTTTCCAAAGAGGTTACCAATTCCTGTTGTGCGCTGGACAGCTTGTCATAAGCCTTACGGGCAGCTTCAATGTCCTTTTTCTGGCTGTAGGACAGGAGGATACCAATTTCATCGATCAGCCTGTCGGTCGCTGCCGCTTCCCGCTTGTTGATGTCCTCTGTGCGGATCGATTCTGCATCCCGCCATACTTTGCTGACAGCAGTCATGTCGCTGGTTGTAGTCTTATCTGTTTCATAAGGAATCAGCGTGTATGTATAACTGTAGTTTTGATTGCCGGGCATCTGGTACTCGGGTCTGGTTTCCGGTCCGCAGCTCGCGCCGCCGGTTCCTCTGGACTGATGATCGATATTGAGTATGGTGTGGTCTGTCTGCGGAAGCTGATAGGTATGACGCTTTCCGCTCAGCTCATCGACGGTGAAATGGAGTGCGCTTGCTTCCATGACGTCTTCGCTGACCACCATCAGGCCGATCGGATTCTGTGCGTCTTCCAATGCGATATAGCGGACATCCGTGCGGTTTCCTGTATCCTGCGGACGGATGAACGAGAAATAGGAATCGGATACCGTCGTCTCATATATGCCGACAGGTGCGCCCAGCTTGCGGTCCTGATAGGTTTCTGCAGCGCCTCTGCCATACCAGGTAATCTTTTCATAGCCCTTTGGCATTGTCAGCTGCGCGCCGTATTTCAGCATGCCGTTCAGTCCCGCTGCCGGTTCTAAATCGGCTTTTACCTTGATTTCACCGGTGCCGTAAACCGTGTATTCCATGACCTGCTTCGAATTGTTGGCGTTTGGCAGGATCATTGTTGCGGTAATCACCACGGTGTTGTCTTTTTCATTGACAGCACTTGTGACGGTCATGCCTTTATTGGCATTTTTCCATTTGGTATCGATACTGTTGGATCTTGGGTTGCCGTTGGAATCAACATCGTTGTCATTTCCTGCGCGCCAATAGTTTGGAACAGGGCCTTTTGTCAGGATGGTGTTTCCATCATACTGATAGGAAGAGATTGCGCCTGTTTTCTTATCAAATGCAAAGCTGAAACGGTCGCCGGATACGGTAACGGCATCGCCGTCGGTTGTATAGCTTACATTTCCGGTTTGGCTGCTGTCGACCGGCGCGATGTGGGATACCTCCGCAGGCACCCGGACCTGTTCATGAGCGATTTCATAGCCTGCCGGCAAGAAGTCTTCCGCCTCTTTGGTTTTTACAGAGAAGTTTAAATAGTATTCGCCGTCTTTGGCCAGCGTTTCCGGCATCACGAACGGGATGGTGACGGTCTTGCGCTCACCCGGTGCGACGTCCGGTGAAATGATACCGGTATCGATCGCCTCACCGTCCTGCATCAGTGTCCATGATATCTCATATTTACTGGTATTGGTGAAATTCAGCTCGTTGAAGATTTCGACGCGATGGTTAATCATATCCTGAATGGATTTTGCAAACATTTTGTCAGGGATTTCGGCTGTTTCACTTCTCAAAGACCACATAATATTGCTGATTCGATTTTTCTGTGCGTGTAAATTCGCGGTGAGCCTGTCTCTGTAGGCTTGTTCCATCTCACGGCCCAGCGGTTCGGAGCCGCCGCCAAAGAAGGAAATGATTTTTTGGATATATTTATATGAAGGCTTTTGATTGACATATTGGAGCCCGCGTAGTAGACTTCTAAATACGATTTACCGCATCAGGCTATAAGAGGGGCTGAAATGTGAGGGGTGAACTGTTTGATGCGGAACTGAAGATTATGGCGGTCATACGGAGTGGGGAGATAACAAGTACAAGCACATCAATGAGGTGATGAAGACGAATATGACGCAGCCGTTCCGCTTCGTACATCCTGAACAAACGATGCGCCGAAAAAGGCGATTCAAGCATAGAGCCGGGGTTTGAATACAAAGGGCTGGCGACAAAACAAGATGTACAGGAGTTAGAACCCCGGAGCTGGTCGGCAAGCTGTACGACGGGTCAGCCGGTTTGTGGCATCAGTTTCAGAAAAGCGCAGTTTATCAGATGAGGAAGCGAACCGCCTGAAAAGCTGCGGGAGACTGGGAAAATTAACACGACAGTGTTCTCCGCGCGGTTGGGGGCGGCTATGGATTTTGTTTATAATTTTGACCCATTGCTGTTTCTGTATCCTCAGCCGCAGTAAACCGGTATGAAAAACAGCAAGAATGATGAAAACTCTGCTGTACGCTCCTGATATAATGGATTCAATAGGGGGGAACGTGAATGTCCAACAACAGCATGGAACAGATCAGGTCGGCAATCGGTTATATAGAAGCGCATCTGGCTGAAAAGCTGGATCTCGGGACCGTTGCGGATGCGGTTCATTATTCCAAATACCACCTTCACCGCATGTTCCGCCATACGGTGGGGATGACGCTCTATGATTATATCCAGCGCAGAAGGCTGACCGAAGCCGCGAAATGGCTGGTGTTCTCCGACAGGCCCATCCTGGATATTGCGCTGGCTGCGGGGTATGAGAGCCAGCAGGCGTTCACGAATGTTTTTACAGCCATGTACAAGCAGCCTCCCAACAGGTACCGGGAGAATGAAAAATTCTACCCGCTGCAATTGAAATTCGATTTCGAAAGGAGCTGTGGCATGCATCAAAATATGGAACTGTGTGCGCGGGATATCACGGCGGCGACACAGGCGGACATCCCCTGCTGGATGGAGCTGGTCCGGCTGGTGATCGACGGCTTTCCGCATCTGTATGAGGAGGAGTACGTCGAAGTCCTGAAGGACCGTATCGATAAGCGGGAGGCGTTTATCCTGAAGGATGGCCGCACCGCAATTGGGGTCCTGATTTTTTCGTGCAGGACCGGAAGCATCGAGTTTATGGGGACGCATCCGCTTTACCGAAACGCGGGAATTCCCAAAGCGTTTATCGCAAAGATCAGGGAAGAGCTGACGAAGAAGCGGGAGATCAGCATTACGACATACCGGGCGGGGGATAAGGCCGATACCGGACACCGCAGAGCGGTCATGGAGCTGGGCTTCGCGGAAGCCGAGCTGCTGGTTGAATTCGGATATCCCACACAGCGGTTTATCCTGCAGGGGGATGCGCACAGATGCTGAGGGAACCATGTCAGGAAAGCGGGATGCGCGGCGCGCCCGTTTCCAGCGGGAATGCCGCCATTCCGTTCCCGGATGAGATTGCCCGCCTTGCCATAATCAATGACAGATTGAAGGACGCCTGGAAGAAGGCAAACGAAAGCGTCGACCGAATGGACCGGGCGTATATGGATGCCAAACGCTGCATGGCGCAGAACCGCGGGGAGATCGGTCCGCATGAAATGTTCCAGAACGAACTGGTGTTAAAGCAGCTCGGCCAAACCGGCGCGTTTGCGGTCAGCGCAGGGGATAAGCCCGTCGGGGGGATTCGGCCCCGAATCGATATGTCCCGGCGGAACGAACCTGCCTCCCTTGGCATCCTCACAAGAACGGAGCGTGATGCCCGAAAGCTTTGCAGCCTGTTGTCCGGGGAACAGGCTGTCCATCTGATCGCGCCCGCAAGCACCCGGTTTGCAGATGGGATACCGGCCGCGTCTCTGAGGATGTCCAAGGGGATTCAATTTGACGAGATTATCATCCCCGACGCGGCCAGCGAAACCTGTCATACGCAGCACGATGGGAGACTGCTGTACGCGGCCCGCACGGGGGACATGCGCCGGCCGATCCTTTTCCATGTGAGAAAGCGCTCGCGCCGGATCGGGCGGCAGGGTGAAGGCGATGGGTGAGCGGAAGGGGGCAGCCGCTGTCCCAGACAATGCGCTGTCACAGGATTTCAGGGCCGCCTCACTGCTGCGGTTTGCGGCTCCCTCTATCCTGATGATGCTCTTTATGGGCCTGTACACCGTCGCGGACACCATGTTTGTCGCGCGTTTTGTGAACACCGACGCGCTCGCGTCGCTCAACATTGTCTGCCCGGTCATCAATCTGACGGTGGGACTGTCCGCCATGCTGGCCGCCGGCGGGAACGCCGTCATCTCCCGCAAGCTGGGGCAGAGAAGGCGGCTCGAAGCAAAACAGGATTTTACGCTGCTGCTGTTGGCGGGGCTGGCTTTGGGGGTGCTGCTGACGGTATGCGGATTTCTGTGGATCGACCGGCTCATCGGTTTCCTCGGGGCGGACGATACGCTGTTTCCCTACTGCAAGGAATACCTGGGCATCCTGCTGCTGTTCCTGCCGGCGAATATCCTGCAGGGGCTGTTCCAGAACCTGTTTGTGACAGCGGGAAGGCCCGCGCTGGGCTTTGGATGGAGCTTTCTGGCCGGGACGGCGAATATCTTGCTGGATTACCTGTTCATGGTCCCTTTACAGATGGGCATCCGCGGGGCCGCCCTCGGCACCGGCATCAGCTATTTGATTCCGGCCGCGGCGGGAATCCTGTTCTTCTCAAAAAGCAGGGGGACGCTTTGCATCGTGCAGCCGCGCTGGAATCTCAGGATGCTGCTGGAGAGCTGTGCCAACGGCTCATCGGAGATGGTGGGACAGCTTGCGGCCGCCGTCACGGCCTTCCTGTTCAACCTTAACATGATGAGGCTGCTCGGCGAAGACGGCGTAGCGGCCGTCACGATTATGATCTATTCACAGTTTCTGCTGAATACGCTCTTTCTGGGATATGGAATCGGCGTAGCGCCTGTTATAGGATACAACCACGGCGGCGGCAATGCAGAGCGGCAAAGAACGGTGTTTCGCATCAGCATGCGGTTTATCGCGGCGATTTCCATGCTGGTTTTCCTCGTGTCGTGGCTGGGAGGCCCGCAGATCACCGCACTGTTTGCGGAAAAAAGCTCCGAAGTGTACCGCATCGCGGCAAAGGGTTTTTCCATCTTTTCTTTCAGCTTCCTGTTCTGCGGATTCAACATCTATGCTTCGGCGATGCTGACCGCCCTGTCCAACGGCAGGGTGTCCGCGGTGCTGTCATGTTTGCGGACGCTGGGCCTTGTCCTGGCGGGGTTGCTTCTGCTGCCGGGAATTTGGGGCGTAACCGGGGTTTGGCTGGCTGTCCCGCTCGCGGAGTTCATCATGGTATTCATCTCGGCAGCCTGCCTGCGGCGCTATGGAGGGCTGCAGCGCAATAGGGAGACACAGCAGGGTTCTCACAGGACAAACGGATGAAACGATCGATTGGATAGGTCCGCTTTTGGCAGGTACCGATGGTTCGAATGAAGACGCATCCAGAAGGTTATGCGGCAACACCATGCCGTCCGACCTTTAGGATGCGTCTCATTTTGCGCAATTGCAGATTTCGTGTGATCGATCCCGCACTGCACAGGAAAATGATCGGTTTCATTTTGACGGACCTTGAACTCCGCAGAAGTATGATGGGTTTCATTTTGCATATCGTCAGACGTTTCCCCATCATGATGGATATGCAGAAACCATAGCATGCGGCAGTCAATTTGATTCACAAAGCATTCAAATTTAGATGGGTTTTATGAACGAATAAATGCGTGAAAAACTGGAACATATCATAAAAATTCATATAAAAGATATAGTTTGATTGACGCTAAGAAAAAACAATGTTATAATTTTTGTGATTTCCAAATCGAAAAAATGTGCAAGTTGCCGCGTAGAAACTTGGTCGAGAAAGGCGGTGTATCCAATCTGAAGGGCGTTATAGGAAAGCGGGAGAAATGTCCTGACCAGAAAAAACATCATCTGCTGCGCCGGATGAAAAAATCCATCGGAAGGGCGGAAAATGTGTTCATAACGATGTGAGAATGTATCCGTCCCTTGACAAGGCTCAGCGTTTACAGAGCGTCGGAAAAGGTCCCTTGCAAGGCTTAAAAACGCGCGCTACCCCTGATGTCAGCATCAAGACGGATGTGCGATGAACGCAAAGCATGTTCATGAAATGAAAACACGGAAATGGTTCCTGCTGCGTTCAAAATGCAGCACGCGTCCCGGTTTGAATGATGATTGATCGAAGAAGAAACGGGCGTAAGCCCCCGGAACCGTAGAGGAGGTATTCTACAGAGTGAGAGGAAAAAAAGCAAAAGGGAAAAAGGTATTGGCAATGCTTCTGACGGCAGGCATATTGCTGTCCAGTATCCCGATTGTCAGCGCTGACGAAAAAAAGGAAACAGAACAGATTCAGCCGATCGCCGCGTGGGCGAACAGCGAACAGGTGGAAAACGATGGCACACACCGCACCGCCGGCCTTGCGATCGACGGCAATGAGGAAACCCGCTGGGCCAATGAATGGCGGGGGATGACTTCAGAACAGATGAACCATGCCTGGCTGACGGTCGACCTCGGCGCCGTCTACGATTTGAGCAAAATCGAAATCCTGTGGGAAGGCGAGTCGCAGTTCAGTTCCACCGGCGCATGGGCTAAAAAATATGAAATCCAGGTATCGGATGACAACAAGACCTTCCGCACCGTCTGCCGCAACAACAACGGACGCTACGACCCGATTCCCGACAACGGAAAACGGGATCCGGAATCCCTGCGCGTCAGCGGACAGGGACGCTATATCCGCATGCAGTCGCTTGAAGAGGGAAAGGCAAGCTCCGGAAGCTCGATCCGGGAGTTCCGCGTCTGGGGAACGCCGACTGGAAAGACGGCGGCGGCAGACTATGCCAATATCCTCAATACAGTGGACAATAAATTTTCTGACAACGGCGTCTGGTTTGGCTTCAAGCTGCATTCCGGCGACGATACAGGCAAATTCGGCGGCTTCGCCGGCCCGTTTGCCATCCTCGACGGCGGATATACCAGCTTCACCCAGTTGGCCGGCAGCATCGGCAGGTGGGTAATCGCCGATCAGAATGGACAGACATACGACCTTGCAAAAAGCGTGCTGACGGCGAAGTCCTATCCGGGCCGGCTGGAGCAGTCCTACGAGCTGGATGACTTTGCGCTGCATATGACGTTGATCTATGCAAGCGACCGCACAGCGCTGATCCGGACAGAAATCGAGAACAAGACGGCCAGCCCGCTTTCGCTGAAGCTCAAGCAGGTTGGCAGTTCCTATAGAGGAAATGCCGAAGCGGCCGAAAACGGCGTTTCATACACGTTGTGGGATCAGACGCGGTATGCCATTCGGTTCGACCGTGCGGTGTCTGCATCGGTCAGCGGCGCTTCCTATGAAGCGGCGTTCGACCTGACAGTCGGCGCGGATACTACCGAGACCATCTGCCAGACCCAGAGCTACACCTTCACCAACGCGGAGTCGGACGCAGAAAAGCTGAGGACGGATGAGATGCTCACCGACTGCGAGCCGTATTTTGCACAGAACCTTGCGCGCTGGGAGGGGTACCTCTCTCAAATCAAGGATGCGGATGTCGGCCAGGCGTATAAAAACGCGGCGGTCAAGTCAGTTATCACGCTGATGAACAACTGGCGGAGCGGCGCCGGTCAGCTGCCATCGGGCGGTATTCAGCCGTTTGGAGACGGAACGACGTCGTTCTGGGCATGGGATTCCTGGAAGCACGCGGTTGCAACGTCCCGTTTCAACCCGGAACTGGCCAAGGAGGAGCTTCGCACACAGTTTGTCTTCCAGATTCAGCCGGACGATCCGAAATATCCGTACGATGCCGGTACAATCTGCGATCTGGTCGGATATTACGGCATTGGAAACGACCGCGATTCGAAGCCCCCGCTCGCCGCGTGGGCGGTATACAACTACTATGAGCAGACTGGGGACAGGGATTTCATCGCCGAGATGTATCCGAAGCTTGTGGCCTATCATCAGTGGTGGTACAACAACCGCGACATCGACCACAACGGCATCGCGGAATACGGCGCCATGGTGCATCACGATCATTACCAGTACGACAGCCAAGGCAACATCCAGTACGATGAGAACGGGGAAGCGCTCTTCAACACCGGTATGATTCTGCAGGCGGCGGCGTGGGAAAGCGGTATGGACAACGCCACCCGTTTCGACCGCGAAGGCTACGGCCCGGACGATACCGGCATCGAGGTCTACCGTGTGAAGGACGACGATGGAAACACCGTCGGCTACAGCCTGAACCAGGAGTCGGTGGATTTGAACGCCTACCTGTACGCTGAGAAGTGCTATCTGAAGTCGATGGCGGAGATGCTTGACAAGACCAAGGATGCGGAAAGATACGAAGATGAAGCGCGGTATGTGCGTGATTATGTCAATTCGAAGATGTTTGACCTGGATACCGGCTACTATTATGACCTGCAGACCAACGAGGACGGTTCGGTTAAAAAGCTGCTGACCAACCGCGGAAAGGGAACCGAAGGATGGATCCCGCTGTGGGCGCGCATGGCAATGCCCGCGCAGGCGCAGGCCGTCGTCGGCAACATGCTGGACGAAAACAAATTTTATACGCCGATGCCGTTCCCGACCGCGTCGCGGGACAATCCGAAATACAGCCCGACCGGGTACTGGCGCGGCCCGGTCTGGATGGATCAGGCAATGTTCGCCGTCGAGGCGCTGCACAACTACGGCCTGGATGAGCAGGCTCAGCAGGCGGCATACCGTCTGTTCGACAATGCGAAGGGGCTGCTGGGCGACGAGCCGATCAATGAAAACTACAACCCGGAGACCGGCGGAAGGCTGAACGCAAGCAACTTTGGCTGGTCCTCCGCCGCGTTCTACAACCTGTTTGTCAATACATTGTCCGGCGCGGACAGATCGACGTCACAGACGATTTTGTCCATCCCGGAAAACACCGGGGACATCGAAGCGCAGCTTGCAAAGGCGGCCGCACAGCGGATTTCCCGGGAAATCGAAGATACCGTTGTGACCCGGCCTGACCAGGCCGGCAGCCTTGCGGACCTGCAGGCGCGGTACGATAGCCTGTCCAAAGACGCCAAGCAGTACGTTGCGCCCGAGCTGGTGCAAAAGCTGTCCGGTATGACTGCGCTTGCACAGCGCATCCAGGACGAAAAGGCGCAGGTATCCATTCAGGATAAGAGCCGGAACCGGTACGATATCGACATCACCGAGCTGACGGATAAAAAGGATATTAGGATGATCAAAGACGATGACAAGGGTCTTGCCCTGAAAGGCTGGTTCCCGGTGGATGTCGGCGGCGCAAAGGAAAAGATCAACGGCATCCTGACCGGTTCGGACAACAGCTTCACGATCGAAGCCACCTTCCGGCCCGGCAACGGCAGCGGCTTCAGCTACATTGCGGGCAATGGCGACAAGTCGCTCGGCTTCCGGTATGAACCGGCAGGCGGCGGTTACAGGCTGAATTTCTATGTGCATCACAACGGATGGAAGGGCGTCACAAGCTACACCATCATGGGCGAGGAAAGCCATGAGTGGCTGCGTGTGGCGGCGGTCTTCGATGCCGACAGGGACGAGCTGCGCCTGTATCTCAAGAATCAGGTCTGGACGACTGCCGGTGTCAGTGAAATTGATGAGACGCCGCATGACTTTTCAGTTGGACTCGGCGAATTCGACAATGCGGAGGTGGACGACCACCGCAACGATCATCTGTTCTACAACTTCCGTCTCTACGATAAGGCACTCACGCAGGATGAATTCCAGGCGCAGAGCATCAAAGCGGACGACGAGCATGTACAGCTGTGGTATGATTTCAACGAGCTGTCCTATGCGGACCCGTACGGCGCTGAAATCGAACCGACCGAAGGCATCATTAAGGATGGCATCCTAACCGGCGTCGCGGCAGGACAGACGGCCGGTGAGCTTAGGACGAAGTTCCTGAACGATCCGTCCGACCTGCGGATTGCCGACGCTTCGGGCGCTCTTCTTGCAGATGACGCGCTTGTCTCGACTGGATGCAGCGTGCAGCTCTATTATGAAAACCAGCTTCTGAAAGAAGCGGAGATCGCGGTTTTGGGC
Source organism: Candidatus Soleaferrea massiliensis AP7 (assembly GCF_000820765.1). Classification (GTDB taxonomy): domain Bacteria; phylum Bacillota; class Clostridia; order Oscillospirales; family Ruminococcaceae; genus Soleaferrea; species Soleaferrea massiliensis. The sequence continues at coordinate 266,166 of NZ_CCYH01000029.1, read as the reverse complement.
GACGTGGATGGAGACGGAAGGCTCGGCGTGACCGACCTTCTTTCGATGAAATCCTGCATTCTGGGACGAATGTCGTTCACAAAGGCGCAGCAGTATGCGGCCGATGTCCATGAAGACGGCATGATCAACATCTTTGACCTCGTGACTGTGAAATTCATGATCCTGAATGACGATTAGATCAACTCCATCATAAAATTATTGCAACAATGGGGACTGCACCGCATATGCGGTGCAGTCCCCATTTCAGCATCCCGGCTCTGACAGATTTCCGTAGAACCAATAAAACAAACAGGATGCTGCCTTGATGGAGCATTGGAATCAGGCGGTTTTCTATAAATAAACAAGATGACCAGTGCTGTTGCTTATGCAGATTATAAAACATACTATATTAGTCAAAATTGTGGTTGACATGACAGGAAGCATCTGGTATAATACAGGCAAAGACACCCTTACGGGGTATGGGAGATGGTGCAATGAAACAGACCTTTGACGTCACGGGCATGACCTGCAGTGCCTGCAGCGCGCATATTGAAAAGAGTGTCGGGAAGGTGCCGGGAGTCCAGCAGGTTCAGGTGAGCCTGCTCGGAAACCGCATGATGGTGGACTATGACGAATCTCAGCTTGACAGCGACGGCGTCATCGCGGCGGTTCAGAACTGCGGCTACGGCGCAAGCGAACAGGGGAAGGCCGGGAAGAAGAGCCGGGACGCGCAGAAAGGTGACCCGGTGCGGCAGGAACAGCGCAGCATGAAAATCCGGCTGATTGTCTCCTTCGTGTTTCTGATTCCGCTGTTCTACATATCTATGGGGCATATGCTCGGATTCCCGATACCGGGCTTTCTGCACGGCGAGGAAAACGCGGTGGCCTATGCGTTCACACAGTTTTTACTGGTGCTGCCGATCATGTTCATCAACCGGAAGTACTACATCAACGGGTTCCGGTCGCTGGCGAAGGGCGCGCCAAATATGGATTCCCTGATTGCAATCGGTTCCGCGGCGTCGGTTGCCTATGGCATCTTCGCCATCTACAGCATCGGATATGGGCTGGGACACGGGCAGCCACAGCTGGTCAGCCACTACCTGATGGACCTCTACTTCGAATCGGCGGCGATGATCCTGACCTTGATCACGCTGGGCAAATATCTGGAGGCCCGCTCGAAGGGAAAGACCTCTGAGGCCATTGCCAAGCTGCTGGATCTGACGCCGAAGGAGGCCACCGTGCTGCGCGACGGCGCCGAACAGGTGGTCCCGGTCGAATCGGTTGTGGTGGACGACATCCTGCTCATCAAGGCGGGGCAGAATATCCCTGTAGACGGCATCGTTCTCAAGGGAACCGGCACGGTGGACGAATCGGCGCTGACCGGTGAAAGCATCCCGGTCGAAAAGGATTTTGGCGATCCGCTCATCGGCGGGACGATCAACAAGGCCGGCTATTTCCAGATGAAGGCGACACAGGTCGGCGAGAACACCACCCTTTCGAAGATCGTCAAGCTGGTCGAAGAGGCGGCAAGCTCCAAAGCGCCGATTGCAAAGCTGGCCGACAAGGTCAGTGCGGTCTTTGTTCCAGTGGTGATTTCCATAGCCGTGGTTGCCATGATCGTGTGGCTTCTGCTCGGCTATGACTTCTACTTTGCGCTGAACATCGCAATCTCCGTGCTGGTGATCTCCTGCCCCTGCGCGCTGGGGCTTGCGACCCCAACGGCCATCATGGTCGGAACCGGCAAGGGCGCGCAGAACGGCATCCTGATCAAATCGGCGGAGAGCCTTGAGACAGCGCATAAGATCGATGCGGTTGTGTTGGACAAAACCGGCACCGTCACGGAAGGCAGGCCCAGCGTGACCGACCTTACGCCGGTTTCAGGCATAGAGGAAGCGCGGCTGCTGCGCGCGGCGATGTCGCTGGAGAGGATGTCCGAGCATCCGCTGGCCGAAGCGGTCGTGCGGTACTGTACCGAACGCGGCATTGAACCGGGTTCGGCGGACGGCTTTGTGTCGAGGGCGGGCGAAGGCGTTGCGGGCAGCGTGGATGGCAGACAGGTGCTGGCCGGCAACCTGCGCATGATGAAGCATGCGCGCGTCAGGCTGGGCGAATTTGAACAGCTGGGGGCACAGCTGGCCGACGCGGGAAAAACGCCGCTCTTCATCAGTGAGAATGGGGAGCTTCTGGGCATGATTGCGCTGGCCGATGTGATCAAGCCGACCAGCCGCGAAGCGGTGGCGCACCTGAAAACCATGGGCATCCGGGCTGTCATGCTAACCGGGGACAACCGCCGCACGGCGCGGGCCATCGCCTCGCAGCTCGGCATCGACGAGGTGGTCGCGGAGGTTCTGCCACAGGATAAGGAGCAGAAGGTTCGGGAACTGCAGCAACAGGGCCGCTGTGTCGCCATGATCGGGGACGGCATCAACGACGCGCCGGCGCTGACCAGGGCCGATGTCGGCATCGCGATCGGCGCGGGAACCGATATCGCGGTCGAATCGGCCGACATCGTGCTGATGAAAAGCGACCTGATGGATGCGGTGAACGCCGTACAGCTCAGCCGCGCCGTCATCCGGAACATCAAGCAGAACCTGTTCTGGGCGTTTTTCTACAATGCGATCGGTATCCCGCTGGCCGCCGGCGTGCTGTACGGTCTGCTCGGCTGGAAGCTGAATCCGATGTTTGCCGCCGCCGCCATGAGCTTGAGCTCAGTCTGCGTGGTGTCCAATGCGCTGCGGCTGAAATGGTTCCGGCCGAAATACCGGGCGGTATCCGGCAAAGCTGCAGCAGGCGGTCCCGAGTCAAATGAAGAATACAAGGAGGAAACATCCGTGGAAAAGAAGATTATGATTGAAGGTATGATGTGCGCGCACTGCAGCGGAAGGGTTGAAAAGGCGCTCAATGAACTGGAAGGCGTAAAAGCCGTGGTCAATTTGGAAGAAAAGTGTGCGGTGGCGGTCCTGAGCGGCCCGGTTTCCGATGAGATGCTCAGCAAAGCGGTCACCGATGCGGGCTATGAAGTGGTATCCATTCAGTAAAGGAGAACGATGCATATGAGAGCGGATAAAGCACAGATCGGACGTCTGCTGAAGACGGCACGCGGCCAGATTGACGGCATCCTGCGCATGATGGAGGAGGACCAGTACTGCATTGATATCTCCAATCAGATCATGGCCGCCGAAGCGATCCTCAACCGGGCAAACAAGGAGGTTATCCGTGCGCATATGCTCGGCTGTGTCTCCGATGCAATGCAAAGCGGGGATGAGGATGCCGCCACAGCAAAAGTAGAAGAACTCATCCGTGTAATTGACAAGCTTTCCAGATGATTGGCATTCTGTCATGAAGAAAAACGGATATAACGAACAGGAGCGGCTTCCATTTATGGAAGCCGCTCCTTACTTTGAGGATGGCAAACCTTGCTGGGATGAAATGAAAGATGTTCTATACCAATACTGTGCGATATATGGGCAAAGCATGGATGCGCATGTTTTACCCGTAGAAATCCGGATCCCGTTATGCGTACACATGTGGAAGCGGACAGGCAGTTTTTTTTCAGCGCCGCACAAATGCTGTTGAGGTATAGAAGATTCATGCATCCACTTGCCGCTTTTCTGTGTGGGCTCGCTGTACGGTGATGAAGAATCAAAACCGACAGATGCATCTGCAGGCGGTTGAGCATGCAAGCAAATAGAGAATTCGGCTATGCAAGACGAATTACATTTAAGCTGGCTCCGGTTCCGCCCTGCAGAACAGCGGCGCCAAGAAGTCCGAACAGCTGCAGCTGCAGTGTGTCTCCCGCATTGAGATTGACAATACGGGTTGCCGAGAGAGAGCTGACCGATGCGACCGGTGAGACGGTGGTTCCTGGCAGGGCCGCACCGTTCAGAAGAACGCGCGAAGAGAGCAGAAGTGCCGCCGTCAGGCTGATGGAATAGGAAACAAGGTAGGTTCCGGTCACAGGTACGGTAAAGGTGGTATTCGCAGCATTGACTGTAAAACTGTCCAGGTTTTGCTGGTTTGGAAGCGGAACAGAGGTGCCGGCGAGAATGACGGCGATTGTAGAGCCGGAAGTGTTCAGCGCGCTCATGCTGTTTACAGTTGCGGTTGTACCAGTTGCACCCGTTGCACCGGTAGCACCGGTTGCGCCTGTCGCACCAGTTGGACCAGTGGCGCCCGCAGCACCCGCAGCGCCGTCTGCACCAGTCGGACCGGTGGCACCAGTTGCGCCAACGTCACCCGCAGCGCCGGTTGGACCTGTTGGTCCGGCAGCTCCAGTAGCACCGGTTATGCCCTGCGGGCCGGTAGCTCCGGTTGGTCCCTGGTCGCCTTGTATTCCCTGAATACCCTGAATACCCTGCGGGCCGCGGATGGTTCCGGCTGCAACCCATTGATTTCCGGTTGCAGACCACACATATAATACATCACCTACCAGATAAGCGTCGCCGGTTGTTCCGGTCGGATGTGCGGTCTGCAGATCTCCGAGCGTATCATAAGAACCGAGAATATTGACACCGGTACCATCAGCGCCCTGCGGTCCCGTAACGCCCTGCGGACCGGTAGCGCCGGTGACACCCTGAATACCCTGGATGCCTTGAATTCCCTGCTGTCCCGTTTCTCCTGTAGCACCGGTCGGTCCAGTTGGTCCGGCGACACCCGCTGTGCCATCAGCGCCAGTTGGCCCGGTCGGACCGGTAGCACCAGTTGGTCCAGTTGGTCCGGTAGCGCCGGCCGCTCCGATGGCGCCATCAGCACCGGTCGGTCCAGTTGGACCGGTGGCGCCGGTAGCACCAGTCGGTCCGGTCACAGCACCGCCGACAACGCTCAAATCAACGTTTGCAGATCCCTGCGTTACATTGACGGCAATACTGCCGTCTGTCGACAGGAAATTAAAAGCATCTCCATAAGCCAAATCTGCCGTTCCAGCGGTTCCATTTACGGTAAACAGTGTTCCTCCGGCAAAAGTTCCGGTAGCGCCGGTAGCGCCAGTGGCGCCAGTGGTACCGGCTGTTCCCTGTGGTCCGGTAGGACCTGCGGGAATGGTAAAGAGAAGCTGAACTCCGTCGGGCGTAAATGTCTCGTTGACACCAGCCTGACTGCCAGGATCCCCCGTTACCGTGCCGGCAACAGCAACCACTGGTGTTGTGCCGGTAGCACCTGTGGCTCCAGTTGGGCCTGTGGCTCCGGTCGGTCCTGTGGCTCCGGTCGGTCCTGTGGCTCCGGTCACGCCTGTAGCTCCCGCGGCGCCGGTCGGACCAGTAGCACCTGTCACACCGGTGGCTCCAGTTGGACCCTGTACAACACCGGTATTTCCCCATGTGTTTACTGCAGGATTCCAAACATAGAGACTTCCGCCAACGAGGTAGGCGTCTCCGGCTGTTCCTGTTGGATGTGCAGCCAGCAGTTCTGCAAGGGTTGCAAAGGTTCCCAATACCGAGATTCCCTGGCCTGTAGCGCCGGTCGGTCCGGTAGGGCCGGTTGTGCCCGTCGCACCGGTTGGTCCGGTATTTCCAGTTGCACCGGTTATGCCTGTTGCACCCGTCGTACCGGTCGCACCGGTTATGCCCGTCGCACCAGTCGTACCGGTCGCACCGGTCATACCAGTAGCGCCAGTCGGTCCAGTAGCGCCAGTTGGCCCAGTAGCGCCGGTCGGTCCGGTGGCGCCTGTTCCCGGGTTAGGACACGGCGGACAGGGCGGCGGACACGGCGGATATGGCGGCGGGCACGGTGGGCACACCGGCGGACACTGTGGATTTTGGTTGCATCCGCAGTCCGACGAGCAGAAATTTGGATTTTTGTATATTTTCACGTTTCAGACCTCCATTGCGTTTGTTGGTTATAAAGCGGAAGCAAAGGGGAATACCCAGTCCGCCCTGATACAGTATATTCAGAAACAGTCCGTCTTGTTGCATACCAGGACAGGCCGTACACAGCGGCAGAAAGGCGCTTTTGGGCGCTGAACCAGAAAATTTGAGAACTTTTGACATGAAGCGTTGACATTTGCGATGAGATGAGGTACAATTTACCAAAAAGAGAATTATAAAGGTTGGTCTTCATGAAAGAATATACAATACTGTTGGCGGATGACAATGCGTCCTGGCTGGAGACGCTCGCACGGCAGATCATCATGTTTGAAAACTACAAAATCGTGGCGAAAACGGTAGATGGCCGGGATACTCTGATCAAGCTGCAGGAGCTGCGTCCGGACATCGTCATTCTGGATATCATTATGCCGCATTACGACGGAACCTATATCGTGGATTATATCCGCACCAAAATTCCGGATTACAATCCGGTCATTTTTATCGTGTCAGGACTCGGAACAGACAGCATCATTCAAACGCTGGCACAATTGAATATCGACTATTATCTGATCAAGCCGGTCAGCGCCAAAATGATACTGGACAAACTGAATATGGTGCTGCTTACGAAAAACGCCGGACTTGATACCGCGCAGCCCATGTCGGTCAACACCGAAAAGATGGTGGAGAGCTTCCTGTGCGAACTGAAGCTACCTACCCGTACCAAAAGCTACCGGTATTTGAGACAGGCACTGATCGAAGCCTATCAGGATGAAAAGCTGCTGCACCTGATCACCAAGAACCTGTACCCGATTGTATCCAAGCTGCTGGATGAAGGCAATTCGCTCAGCGTGGAACGCGGCATCCGTCATGCCATCAGCAGCATCGTTTCGCAGGATACACCGTTATACCAACAGGTTTTCGGATCGTGTGTCAAAATGACCAATGGAGAATTTCTGACACAAGCTGTAAAATATTTGCACTCAGATGTCGAAAATTGCGTTTTTTAGAAGATGAATGTTGTTGCAATCCGACAAAAAGTTGCTTATAATAAATGCATAGGGGTTGATAAACCATGATACATAAGCTGGCCGAGAAAATGGGAAATTATGCGACTCGGGGAGACGAAAGCGGCCAAACAAACCCGGAAGTCGTTACATATGGTGTCGAGTTGATTTTGCAGGAAATACTGATGTTCGGCATTGTACTGCTGTCTGCTTGGATCTTGAGAGTACTGCCGGTTATGTTGGTTACGATTCTTTCTTATACTGTCATCCGAGCGTTTGCAAATGGAGCGCATGCTCCGTTGCGGGTAGTCTGTATTCTCAGTTATGTTATCACTATGTACACCTCTATTGGTTTGGCAATGATTTTACCTAAGCTTCCAATTTGGGCATATGTCGTTTTATTTGCAGCGGATCTTCTGATTCTGCTCAAATATGCTCCAGGCGACACGATTGAAAGACCTATCGTCAATCGGGGACTGATATTGCGATGCAAAATTCTGTCGATTGTATTTTTAACCTGCCTGTTTGTATGTTCCTTTCTGTTATCTAGCCATAACAAGGATTTTTCCAATGTAATGGTCATTGTCAGTACAGTGGCTTGTTGTCTTACCCTTCCGATTGTATATAAGCTTTACAGGAGCCATCGTTCCGGTGAAGCGGATGTGGAATCGGAGTAAGAATAGAACAAAATTGCAAAGGAGATGTCAACCATGAAAAAGGTAGTTGCAAAAGCGGTTAAGTCTGTCGGCGAGAAAATGGCTAAAGTATCTGGAAACAGTGCCTGCATGCCATTCATCATTTATCAGCCGAAATGCCCCAAAGAAATCATAAAAAAATAACTCCGAAAAAGGGAAAAAGCCGTCTGCCTTGAAAGACGGCTTTTTCCCTTTTTATATATGGTTTTCAAAATGTTTGTGTATGACGGCAGGATCAATCATAAAAGCTGGATATAAAACATTTAAAAGACATGTGTTTCGATACGAACTCTTTATCATTTCAAAAAATCAGCACATCAGAATGGATAACGGTTTTAAAGATTGTAAGGTGTAGAATCGTTCTGTATATGACCTGTAAAACCGTATCAAATAACCGTTTTATCAAATCTTGCAATGAAATTACATAACCTGTAACAGCATGATTATGTCAGGCGGGTGCCCAAAAATAAAGGCTGGAAAACTCTTGTCTCACCTGCCGCCACACTTCCTCCCGATGAGGTGCGGTTCAATCGGTCCAATAAACGAGAATTTAACGCTGCTTTTTCTTTTTGTTTTTCCAAACAACTGCCAGAATGTCTTTAAGAACAAGAAGGGCGTTTAAATCATCATATCCATATTTTTTTCAAAATCACTTAGCAGGCTGCACAGCTCCGACGCATAATAGGATACCTCAACTTCATTTTGATATTGGGCAAGGATCGGGTATTTTTTACTCCACGCCTTTGTCCAGTTTATTTTTTCAGTGACCTCATCGTTTGTCTTCTCAATGATTTCCTGAATCTCCTTGATATCAATGTCAAATTCGATCAGTTCATCTAACGATAAACCATACAAAACCGCAAGCTTTTTTGACTGCTGGATATCGGGCAACGTTTCATCTGTTTCCCACTTTGAAATGGTTTGTCTGCTCACACCTAATTTTTCAGCGACCATTTCTTGCGATAATCCCTTGTTTTTTCTTGCGTGAAACAAATTATTTCCTAGACTCATTCTGTATTCTCCTCTATCATGTGATTTGCTTTCATTATAATGCTTTTACATGAGAAATACCACCAATGTTCTGATGCAATTTTGCGCGTTTTATTGACAGTTTCCATCAGATGATCGGGTTTGTCCATCAAAAGCAAACAAATTCCTTTTTCTATGCTGATAGGAACGTGTAGAAATGTCAATCCACCCGTTTCTGTCATAACTTCTGAAACTGTACCGCAGGCATTTTGTTTGGAAACCAGTCAGATTCCCTGGATTGGATGGTCCGAGACAGAAACACTGTATGCATGTAGTTTTCTGCCTGAAAAAAGAATTTTTTCACCGGCAGCACCTCTTTTTTCAAAGAAAAGATTGACAAAGGGTGGGATAACGGTTATACTATTAAATGCAAATGATTCGCATTTGCATTTAGGAGGTACAACCATGTGGGATATTATTCTGGAAACGTTGATAGATTCTGTGAAGATGCTGCCATTCCTTTTTTTGGCGTATCTGATCATTGAATATGTAGAGCATCGCTCGTCCAGCGTCATCACGCGGATTCTGACCAGGTCGGGTAAAACCGGACCAATCGGCGGCGCGCTGCTGGGCTGTTTTCCGCAGTGCGGATTTTCGGTCATGGCTGCGAATCTGTATGCCGACCGTCTGATTCCAATCGGTACGTTTTTGGCGGTGCTGATTTCCACATCGGATGAAGCCATCCCGGTGCTGCTCGCAAATCCGGGAAGCTTTATGTCCATGTGGAAAATCATTTTGACCAAGGTGCTGATCGCGGTTGTGCTCGGCGTCGCCGCCAACCTGTTTTTCTCCCGCAGTTACCGAGGAAAAAACAGCGGCGGCAGAGCGGCACATGCAGCAGCGGATCGGGAGAAGCGTACGGATGTACGTATGAAAGCGTCTACGCACTCGCAGGGAAACGCGTGCACCGGTCAGTCTGTAAAAGAACATTTTCATGAAGAAGGGCATCCTGTATCCGAAGATGAACATCTTCATAAAAAAGAGCAGTATGCCCTCGGAGACGAAACGCATGCTGCTCATCACCATCATGGGACATGCACCTGCGGCGGGCATGATCATGGCATGGATGCGGGCCATACAGTTCAGGAGGACGGCACGCAGACCGGCGGACACGCACATTCAGAACCACAGGACATCCATTGCGGATGTGCGCATCATCGCCACAAAGGCGGGATTTTCCGTGGAGCGCTGCAGCACACCGTGAACATCTTTGTGTTTATTTTGATTGTAACACTGCTGATGAACATCGTCATGGCCTGGCTTGGAGAAGAGCGGCTGTCGATGGTTCTGATGTCGGATAGCATATTCCAGCCAGCCATAGCCGGTATCATCGGACTGATTCCAAACTGTGCGGCTTCGGTGGTGCTGACAGAGCTGTATCTGGCCGGCAGCATCAGCTTTGGGGCGATCATTGCCGGACTTACCACCAGCGTCGGCGTCGGCTTTGTCGTGCTCTTTAAAACCAACCGCAATATAAAAGAAAACCTTGGCATCATGGCGGCGGTCTATCTGGCCGGCGTATTGATTGGAACCATCCTGCAGGTATTGGGGGTGCATTGATTTGTCGGAAGACCTTTTGGAACAGGCGGAACTGAAGGCCACCAAACAGCGGCGGTTCATTCTGTCGGTCCTGGAATTTACGCATAAGCCTCTGACAGCGGAGGAGATTTTGAAGGCCTCTCCGCCCGATGTAAAGGTGAATCTGTCCACCATCTACCGGACGCTCGGCGTGCTGACCGAGAAGGGCATCCTGATCAAAACCATAAACGGCGATGGAAAGGCCTGCTACCAGTTCAACCATCATCCGCACTGTCATCTGCTGCGATGCTCTGTCTGTGACGGATCCGTTCGGATTGACAGCTGTCCGATTGAGCAGCTGTGCAGCCAGCTGGAGGAACAGACCGGCTACACCGTGACCGGCCACAGCCTGGAGATCACCGGGGTGTGCCCTGACTGTGCGCGCAGAATTTGGAAGGACAAGACGACCTGATGTGTGTTACGGTTTCTCTATTGCAGCAGCCATGGCATCTGGAAGATACGCTTCAGAGACAGAGCCGATCGATTGCCATACTGATTAATCAACCGGAAAACAACCAATAGTATATCTGTACATTCTTTTGAAAAGGTGTGAGATAGACTGTTGGTTATTTTTTTGAAGAAATGCGCCGCCCTTTTGCTGGCGCTTTCCCTGTGCCTCTGCTGCGGATGCACCGTACGGCGTGTGGGAAGCGGCGCATCGGAAGAAAGCCGCTCCAACGCGTCGCTGGTGGATACACGCCGCGCGACGGTCAACATCCTCCCGTGCGACGCTGAAACCGGCAGGGAGCTTGAGAAAGCCGCCGCCGCATTTATGCAGCAGTACAAAGACGTTTCGGTTCACATCCTGACGCTGGAAAGCGGGCAGGATTACGACGCGCAGCTCCTGAAAAGGCTGACGAACGGCGATGACCTGACGGTATTCTGTATCGGCGGACAGCAGGGAATGGCCGATTATGAGAAATACCTGGCGGAGCTTTCGCTGCAGAATTGGGTATATCTGGCGGATGACAACGCGCTGCAGCCCGTTACAAAAGACGGGCGGGTCTATGGCATTCCGGCCTATGTGGAGAGCTTTGGGCTGCTGGCAAACAAGGAGATACTGACGGAAGCGGGCTTGGACACCGCGAAGATGCTGCGGTATGACGGGTTTCATCAGGCGCTCAAGGAACTGGATAAAAAGATCACCGGGGGAGAACTCCGGGAAAAATATCCGTCTCTGGCGTCATGCTGTGCTCTGCCGGCGTCCGCCCCGCTGTTTTTGGCGAATTTTTTCGGCAACACGCTGTTCCAGGAGGAGTTCGACGGGGACCTCTCTGCCATGTGGAAGGCCAAAGAGGTCGTACTGGAACCCGAAACGACCGAACCGGCCAGAAAGATGGTCAGCACCCTCAGCGATTTTTCGGTCTATTATCAGAACAAGGGCGCGCAGACCAAGCTGGATGCCGGCAAGGTGCTTGAGGATTATCTGCTCACCGGGAAGGCTGCCATCATGCCTGCGGACGCGCAGACCGTTTCAGCGCTCAGGAAGAGCGGGCTGCAGGAGGATTATACGCTGCTGCCCACGCCGTTCCTGAATCAGGAGGACAATCCCCTTGTCACCGGGATCTCCATGTACTGGGCGTTCAACCAGAACGCGTCGCAGGAGAATCTGAGCGGGGCGGGGCAGTTCTTCAATTGGCTGTACACCTCGCAGGAGGGGAGAGTTTACCTCGATTCGATGAAATGGATCAATCCGTTTGTGGAGGAATCGGCAGCGCAGAGCGACAGCCTGAGCCGCCAAATTCGTGCGGCATACACCTCCGGCGTGTCCACGCCGCTTTTCTGCCGTGCGGTTCCCAATCAGTGGCTGCAGCTGTTCGGGGAGCAGGTGCGGAGTTTTTTAAAGGGAGAGGTCAAATGGGAGAGCATCATGACGCTCTGCCGCAAAAAATTCATGCAGCTGCGGTATTAATAGAAAAAAAGAGTGGTTTTTTCCCTGAAAATATGATAAGATGTAGAAAGTATTGGCGGCTGCGGCAAACCTTGTACGGCGCCGCCTTTTTTGAGAATACATTGAGGGCTTCTGGCAAAGAGCGGGGGGACCCGGCGGATGTTTCTGTCAGTGCAGGGCTTTGCGGACGCAAAGGCGCGGCGCTGTGCGGGAATGGCCGCCGTATGCTTTTTTCGCGGAAGCGCCGGGAAAGGTACCATGATTTATGAGAGCAAGCGGCATTCTGTTACATATATCCTCCCTCCCATCCAAATATGGAATCGGTACGATGGGCCGGGAGGCGTTCGAATTTGTTGATTTTCTGAAGAAGAGCGGACAGCAGTACTGGCAGATCCTTCCGGTCGGACCGACCTCCTATGCGGACAGTCCATATCAGTCCTTCTCCACCTTTGCGGGCAATCCGTACTTCATCGATTTCGACCTCCTGCGCGAGGACGGCCTGCTTCTGGAAGGGGATTACGAAGACTTCGACTGGGGGGATAACCCGGAGTCGATAGACTATGCGAAGATCTTCCGCTCCCGCTTCAAGGTGCTGAAAAAGGCCTATGTCAGCGGCTACAACCGCCTGCGTCCCGAAGTGGATGCGTTCCGGCAGGAGCATGCCTACTGGATCGAGGACTATGCGCTGTTTATGGCCTTGAAGCAGCGGTTTAACGAGCTGCCCTGGCAGGACTGGGACGAGGACATCAAGCTGCGCCGGCCGCAGGCGATGGAACAGTACCGGCGGGAGCTGGAATATGAGATCAACTACTGGGTGTTCATCCAGTACCTGTTCTTTAAGCAGTGGAACGCGCTGCGCGCGTATGCGCATCAAAACGGTATCCGGATCATCGGGGACATTCCGTTTTATGTCGCGGCGGACAGCGCGGACAGCTGGACGTTCAGCGAAGCGTTCCTGTTTGACGGGCATAAACGGCCGACGCTGGTCGCAGGTGTGCCGCCGGATGGCTTCAGCGCGACCGGACAGCTTTGGGGGAACCCGATCTACAATTGGGAGTACCTCGAGCGCGACGGCTTCCAGTTCTGGATGAACCGCCTGCGCGGCATCATGAAGCTGTATGACAAGGTGCGCATCGACCATTTCCGCGGGTTTGACAGCTATTGGGTCATTCCGTATGGCGAGGAAACCGCCACCAACGGCGAATGGCGCGACGGGCCGGGGCTCAAATTCTTTGAGATCCTGAAGCAGGAGCTGGGCGAGGTGGACATCATTGCCGAAGACCTCGGCTATCTGACCAACCGCGTCCGCCGGCTGCTGACCGATACCGGCTATCCCGGCATGAAGGTGCTGGAATTTGCCTTTGATTCCAGGGAGGACAGCGTCTATCTGCCGCATCACTACATCCAGCACTGCGTCGTCTACACCGGCACGCACGACAACCTGCCGGTCAGCGCGTGGTATGAGGATATCCTTCCGGAGGACCGCGCGTTTGTGAACAAGTACCTCTGCCTGTCCGAGGAGGAGGGCGCAAACTGGGGGATGATTCGCGCCATCTGCGCAAGCGTCAGCGAGCTTTCGGTCGCGCAGATGCAGGACTATCTTGGCCTGGGGGTCGAATCCCGCATGAACGAGCCGTCCACCGTCGGGAAGAACTGGCGCTGGCGGGTAAAAAAAGAGGATTTGAATGACGGCCTGGCCGAAAAAATCCACGACCTGACCGCCCGGTATTTCCGTCTGCCCAAGCCGGCGGGAGCGCAGTAAAGGCTGCGGTGTATCTGGATAGGCTGCGGGCCGGCTGAGAATCGGCCCGATATGACGCCGTCCTGTTGTCTTTGGTATGTCGTGTAAAAGCGATGTCAACCGCCTAATGCAAAGCCGAAGGACAATCCGCCAAGGGGAAAGAGCGGTTTCGTCGCTTCGGAAATCATCGATATCCGCATGGATGACCATGCTTGATAAAAATCGGTGGGAGGGGAGAACCTCCCGGAAATGGAGGTATGGCAGATGGAAACTTCCAAATACCTTGTGACATCAACATGCAGGCTGTCGGACTGCGACCCTTCCGATATATCCCTGTTTCGGGATCGGGAAGAAGCGGAGAAGCGGCTGGAAGCATGCCGCTTCCTTCTGGCCGAGCTGCAGGATAAAATGTACGCGCAGGCAGGCTTTTCGGTGCTGGTCATCCTGCAGGCGATGGATACGGCCGGCAAGGACGGCGTTGTCAAGCATGTCTTTTCCGGCGTCAATCCGCAGGGCGTGCGGGTGGTCAGCTTTAAAAAGCCCAGCACCGAGGAGCTGCAGCACGATTATCTGTGGCGTGTCAGCGAGCAGCTGCCGAAGCTGGGAGAGATCGGCGTGTTCAACCGCTCCTATTATGAGGATGTTCTGGTAACCCGTGTGCACAGCGGCATGATTAATCCGGCGCTTCTGCCGTCCGGCAGGGCCGACGAGACATTCTGGAACCAGCGGCTCGAACAGATCAACCAGTACGAGCGCTATCTGCTTCAGAACCGGATCATCCCGATTAAGCTGTTTCTGCACATCTCCAAGCAGGAACAGAAGAAGCGCCTTCTTGCAAGGATCGGCAACAAGTCGAAGAACTGGAAATTCGACCAGGCCGATATTCAGGAACGGCAGTACTGGTCCGATTATCAGCGGGTTTATGAGAAGACCATCTCTGCGACCGCCAGCGAGCAGGCTCCATGGTATGTCATCCCGGCGAATAAAAAATGGTATGCCCGCGCCATTGTGGCACAGATCCTGACAGAACGCATAGAAAAACTGCATCCGGATTATCCGCAGATCACCAAGGAGCAGGCTGCGGTGCTGGCGCGGTGCAAACGATTGCTTGAGGATGAGCCTCAGGAAGCCTGATGCTGGTTCTGGCCACAGCTTTTTGGAAGGCTCAGACCCGGCGGATTCCGCTTGCCGGATCACAGTTCCTCACAAGCTCCCCATACGCTGCGTCATGATGGGTGGTGGACAGCATCTCCGCTGAATGCCGCCGGGTCAAACAGCGGCTTATGAGGAATTTTGATTCTGTGGGTGCTTAGGCGGCGGGAAAGCGCCAAAGCAAGGCTGTGGAATGATGGGATCATCTCCGGTTTTGAGGAACTTTGTATAGGTTCCGCCGAAAGCATCATAATCTAAGCACAGGGACAATAAGGATAGTAGGGTAATGAACAGGGAAGGATGATGGGGCCTCTGCGTCGCAACGCAGGCTGATACCGCGGTTGCAGAGCGCTTTAGAACCGTCAGACATGCCCGATGTTCTTTCAGGAGGTTCGCGGCATACAGCGATCCGCTTGAAAGAACATCGGAACTACGAGAAAAAGGAGATCAACATGGAATTTTTAGAGATGTTAAAGGCCGCATTTTTGGGCATTATTCAAGGAATCACCGAATGGCTCCCAATCAGCAGCACCGGACATATGATTCTGGCAAACGAGTTTGTCAAGATGAACACCTCGCAGGAATTTTTCAATATGTTCCTCGTGGTGATCCAGTTTGGATCGATTCTTGCGGTGCTGTGCCTGTATTTCCACAAGCTGAACCCGTTCTCCCCGAAGAAAACGGCGGTCCAGAAACGGGATACACTTTCCCTCTGGGGCAAGGTCCTGGTGGCGGTCATCCCGGCCGCGGTCATCGGCCTTCTGTTCGAGGAGCAGATCGATGCGCTGCTGATGAACTCCGTCACGGTTGCCATTGCGCTGATTGTATACGGCATTGCGTTTATCATCCTGGAAAGCCGCAAAAAGAAACCCGCCATCACCGGCTTCACCGATATGAGCTATAAAACGGCGCTGCTGATCGGCGTTTTTCAGGTGCTCGCCCTGGTGCCGGGCACATCCCGGTCCGGCTCGACGATCCTGGGCGCCATCCTGCTCGGATGCTCCCGCAGCGTGGCGGCGGAATTCTCGTTCTTCCTGGCAATCCCGGTCATGTTCGGCGCAAGCGGACTTAAGATTCTCAAGCATGGCCTCGCTTTCTCCGGCACAGAATGGCTGCTGCTGCTCATCGGCATGGTAGTGGCGTTTGTCGTTTCGATCTTTGCAATCAAGTTCCTGATGAACTTTATCAAGAAACACGATTTCAAACCGTTTGGATATTACAGGATTGTATTGGGCATCATCGTGCTCGCATACTTCTTCCTGATCAAGTAGTGCGGGGTGCTGTATGATCATTGATATGAATCAGGTGCGCCTTCAGCAGAAGACGCTCCGCAAGAACTTTTCGAGAATCGGCTTGGCGCTCTGCACCATGGTGCTGTCAACCTATGCCGTTCAGATCCTGATCCTGTTGCTGGTCCGCGCGTTCGCGCCCGGGCTGCTGGGAGCTGATTGGTTTTCCTACCTGCTGTCGGCGGTATCGCAGTATCTTGTCGGAATCCCATTGTTCCTGCTGGTGATGAGAAAGCTGCCGGACTTTGAGCCGGCATACAGAAAGAAGCTGCGTTTGGGAGAGTTTGTACCGCTCCTGATAATCAGCATGTCCATGATGTATCTGAGCAACTATATCACACTGTTTCTGAGCGGCTTGATATCCAACGCCGTTGGCCATGAACCCACCAATCCGCTGGACAGTCTTCAAAACAGCAACGTTTTGATCATATTTCTATTTGCGGTGGTCATCGCGCCAATTTTGGAGGAATTCGTTTTCCGCGGCGTATTGATTCGTAAACTGCGTCCCTATGGTGAGAAATTCTGCATTTTTGCATCGGGCTTTATCTTTGGATTGTTCCACGGCAATCTTTCACAGATGCTGTATGCCTTTGTATTGGGCATGATCTTTGCGTTTGTCACGCTTCGAACCGGAACCATCCTGTATGCGATCCTTCTGCACATGTCCGTCAATCTGCTTGGGTCCGGTCTTCCTCTGCTGGCAGGACTGGCGATTCCGCCGGTTACCCTCCTGGTATCCGTTCTGGTGCTCGGAGCCCTTATAGCGGGTATCGTCCTGGCAGTTTCGGCACGCAAACGAATCCATTTTCGGGAACCAGAGATTCCCACCTATGGCGCGGATATGTCCGCACTGCTGATTGCCAATCCCGGCATGCTGATCTTTATTGGGCTTTGCTTGGTCAATGCCATTCTTTGGTGGTTTGTTTAAATGAAAAGAATTCCCCAGAAGGCCGGAACTGAAATATCCGGTTTCCTGGGGAATTGTTCTGTCCAAAACGGCGTATCCTAACAGAAGATAAGAAGAAAGAGGGATACGGTGTGAAAAGACTTTTGATCATAGTGGATTATCAAAACAATTTTGTGGACGGTCCGCTTGGCTTTGCTCAGGCCAGGCAGATAGAACCCGCGCTGTGCGAAAAATTAAACTGGTATCATGAAGGCGGCTATGACGTCATCTTTACCATGGATACCTTCTTTGAAAATGCAACCGCCGGCCATCCATCCGCAGACGCCGATGAGAACTGGGCATGGCAGCTGTATGGAAACATAGAAAAGCTGAGACAACCGTCCGATCGAATCCTGAGCAAGCATACCTTCGGATCGGCTGACCTGTTTGAGCTGCTTCGCAGAGAGCAGTACGATGCGGTGGAGCTTGCCGGTGTTGTCAGCCATGTATGTGTCCTCGTCAATGCCGTGTTGTGTCAGGCCGCGCTGCCGGAAGCGGCGATTCAGATCGATGCACGCTGTGTCGCGGGAAGTGATGCCGTCTGCCATGAAGAGGCGCTGCACATCATGGAAAACCTCAAAATGGTGGTTCTTAACCGATAGTTGCAGGAGGGCTTAGGCTTGCAGGATGAAACATAGACAAAAACAGCGCGTATCGATATCATTGGGGAGCGGTTCAGGCATGCAGATATTTCGATCTGTTGAGGTATAAGATAAACGGAAGCGATGAACTGCTTCTCATGAAATTTATGTTTTCTATGAGCCGAACAGAGACTTGACAAAGCCGGTACTTATATGATAACATTTAAATGTTATGCAGATGGAATAAAATTGGCGGTTGCATCGATTTTATGAATTATGGCAATGGTAAATCTCATGCCGATATGGCGGAATTGGCAGACGCGCTGGATTTAGGTTCCAGTGGCAACCACCGTGTGGGTTCGAGTCCCACTATCGGCACCAGCAGGCTAAGCCTGCATACACATTGTGCCTCTCACGAAGTTGAGGGGCCATTTGTTTTGTCTCCGCGTTTAGACGGGTATCTTTTTTGCAACGCAAACCCAAGTTTGGGTTTGGATACGATTTGCGTTTCGGCTCTTTCTTTTTGTCCACCGCTGTATCCATGCCGGCACAGGATTTTTTGCAGTTATTTCATAGCTGAAACAACCATTGCAATCTGAACCTTCTGAGGTTAGATTACAATGGTTGTTTTCTTTTAGTCTTGTGCGTGCTGTCAGCCGTCTTTTCTTTTCGGCTTGACGATGACAAAACCTTAGGTTTCGGCTATTTCTTCTCCACCGCGACCCAGATTTCACAGGCATAGTTGGGATCACTCACATCTGCTGACGGATAGGCTTCAAAATCTGTTCCGCCGCAGGGCTGATACTCGCTGGAAGGGAAAAACTCGCTGCAGATCTGCTGATAAAGAGCCTGAATCGCCTGCGGCATCCTGCCGACGCAGGGAAATACCGCATAGGTATGTGCGGGGATCTCCTCCACTGTCAGACCGGCGTCGGTGACAGGCATACCATTGTAATGAGCGCCGATGGCGTAGGGGAATTCTGGATCACCGGCATCCCTGCCGAAGCTTGCTCCAACGATGCAGTCGGAGAAAATATCATTCGCTGGAATGTATTTGCACAGTGCCTGGATGGTGCCGTCTGAGATGCATTCCTGCCAAAAGGGTGCTATGACCTCCTGTGTCATCTCCTCATTGCCGGAAATCTGCTTTTTTCTGCAGATGATTTGAAACGCGTCCTTGGTTTCAATTCTGTAATTCATCGTAGTTCCTCCATGTAAAACCAGTTTTACGGAAAGCGGAGAAAAGGATTTGAGCGATGCGCCTGCCTGCTTTGCCTGCAAAGGGGATACCCCATGAAACCGTGTAAAAGCACGGCTGAAGCTTTCGGGCGTATCGTACCCGTATTTGAGCGCGGCGTCAATGACCCGGATATCCGACGACGCAAGCTCGTTCCCGGCAAGAGAGAGCCGCCGCATCCGAATATAGTGGCCCAATGTAAAGCCGCAGAGGATACTGAAAACCCTCTGGAAATGAAAACTGGACGAATAAGCCCGTTTTGCCGCCTCTTCATAGTCGATGGGTTCCGTTATATGAGCTTCCACGTAATCCACTGCCCGCTGTATACCTGTAATCCAATCCATTGTCTCGCTCCTTTCCGCATGAGTATATCATAGAGGATATGATGTAAAGTTTCATGACATTCTGTGCGGTTCGATGTTGGCTTATGAGCGGTATGTGCCATTTCAGAAGTTTCATAGATTCTGTTATCACACCGCATAATTGGGATCTTCCTAGAAGTAATGATACCATAAGGACTATGATTTTACCATGGGAATATTTGTACACCAATATTGGATAGAACATAGTACCATCATTTTGTATATAGGCGATCGCTTCATCCTCTTTTGAGATCAGCAGAGGAAATGATAAAGTCTTTTCGCTTCTTTAGCCCATAAAGCAGTCTGAATGAACCCATAAAAAAGGTCCCGGCCGAAGAAAAACTGCGGCCGGGACCTTTCTATAAGCTTTTATGGATGCTGCCGAACAGAAAGCGGGATTGACCATCCAAGGTCAAATCCATTAATCTCCGTTCAGGATCATCAGTTTGATGTGAAGCAGGTCAAGGACATTGATTCTGCCGTTGCCGTCCACATCCGCGCTGTATTTTTGGAGCGGTGTCAATTCCTGTTTGCCAAGGATATGGGCCTTGACGCCGATCAGTGCCGCAAGGTTCGGGTCTCCTGCGCCCAGATCGCCTTTGACGGAAAGCGCATATTCAGCCATTGTCTGGCCGCCCGAAACGAGCAGGAGCTTCGTGGCGCTCGTGACGTGCGCGTCGGCAGCGAGCTCGTTTCCTTCGGCGTCGGCCAGCTTGAGCGATACATTGCTGCTGAGCTGTGCGAGCACATCCGCAGCCGATGTTCTCAGGTCAATGCCGGAGATGATGCCCTCATCCTCATGGATGGACAGGGTTTCAGAGGACAATGTGGCTTTCACCGGGCTCCATTTGAACCAGTTGACATTCATGCCGCTCTGGGACATCTCGATGCGCATGGTGTGCGCGCCTTCGGTCAGCTTCGCGGTGAAGGTGTCTGAGGTAACCCAGTTCTGCCAGCCGCCGGTGGAATCCAGCGGTCCGTAGGAATGGATGTTCTCACCGTCGATCAGGACGCGGAATCCGGCGCCTGTCTGATTGACCGATACCCTCGGCGTGAAGGTGAACCAGCCGTCCTCCAGAACCTCCAGATTGTATTCCAGCCAGGTTCCGCCGTCGGTGTAGATCGGGTTCCTTCCGCCGTCCTCATCCTGGCACGGTTCGGAACCGATACCGTCGCTGGTCTTCTGATGGTCGGTCGCCTTGATCTTGACCTCCTGGTCGTTTGTGAGGATGAAGGCCTTCGCGGTCAGCCTGCCGTTGTCAAACGCCTTGATGGCGTCTTTCAGGTCGTACATGGCGAGCTCGACGTCCATGATGGTCGCTTCGCTGTTGTCCAGAACGGCCTGTGCTGCTTTGATGGCCTGATCGAATGCCTTTGCCGTAGACGGTGCGTAGTTGCCGACAGAACCGTCAACGACCGCGCTGCCGAGCTTCTGGTTCGCCGAATCGATCAGCTGTCCGAGAGAAGCGAAGTCCGGCGCATCCGGCAGCTTGCGGAAGTTCACCTTGACCTCGGTGTCCGCCATGATGCGTTTCAGAACCAGCACGTTGTTTCGCAGCGTGTAGTCGGTCTGCGGCGTGATCTCGACGGAATCGGCGATGTAGCCGTCGTTCGGGATCGCGTTAATCGTGGCGTCCTTGCCCATCTCAACCTTCTGGAACGACTGGTCGACCGTTCCGTTGCCGTCGGTCGTGACCGTGACATTCTTGTTGCTGGTTTCCAGCGTGAAGTAGTTGACGTTGATGTTGCTCTTGATGAAGACGACCTTCAAGGTGTGAAGACCCTCTTCGAGATTGACCTTCAGCGGGTCGCTGGTCTGCCAGTTCTGCCAGCCTCCGGTCTTTGCTTCCTGTACGATGGTGCCCTGCAGCTCGCCGTCGATGTAGACCTCAAAGCCGCAGCCGTCCTCGTTGGTCGAGATGCGTCCGCACAGGCTGTATACATCCGCGTCCGCGACGTCGATGACATACGAGAGGTAGGTGCCTTTATAGGTTCCCGTGGTGTTTCTGCCGCCGTCACTGTCGTTGCAGTTCTCGGAGCCGATGACCTTGCTCGCGTCGGCATGCTCGATGGCCTTGATCTTGTTGATGCTTTCACGGGTGACGACATGGGTGATCTGCGTGACGACCTGCGCTTCGAAGTTGTTCATCGCCTGTTTGAGCGAGAGGATCGCCTGCTCGATATCCATGACCGAAGCGTCCGCGTCGCCCGCGGCAGCTTTTGCCGCATCGACCGCCGCCGTCAGCTCCTGTATCGAGGAAGGCAGGTAGTTGCCCGGATTGCCGCCGACCGTAACGCTCTGCATCCGGTTCTCCGCGGATGTGATCAGCGCGTTCAGCGCGTCAAAATCCGGATTCTCCGCGATTTGGCGGAAGGATACCTGTACGTTGGTATAGTTTTCAACCGCTTTGACGGTCAGTTCACTGCCGTTCAGAATGTATTCTCTGTTCGGCTCGATGGAAACGCTGTCCACCACATAACCGCTCTCCGGTGTGACGGTGATGACCGCGTCGTTTCCGACCGTAACCTGCTGGGAAGCCGGTGTGACGGCGCCGTTTGCCGAAGCGGACGCGTTCACGTTGGTGACAGAGGTTTCCTTGGAGGTGGTCATCCACTTGGTTTCCGGAACCTCATACTGGTATTTCTGCGGCTGGCCAACTATGCCGGAGAAAGCGCGGGTGCGGGACATCATGCTGAAGATGTTGGCGACATTCCGCTGCAGCATGGCTTTGGTGGTCGGCTTGGTATAGTTCGGGTCGTTCTTGTCAACGCCATCCGGATTGCGGACGGCATCGCCGACGACCTGCATGCTGCCGGACGGCATGACCATATCGTTGCCCGCGTACATCATCATGCCCTGGTTGGCATAGCAGCCCCAGTCGGTCATGATGATTCCCTCGAAGCCCCATTCGCCGCGCGGAATCGCGGTGCAGAGTTCGAAGTTGGTCGCGGTGGCGATGCGGTTGACGTCGCAGTAGGTGGTCATCAGCGCCCATGGCTGGGAGGTTTCGACCACGATTTCAAAGGCTTTCAGATAGACCTCGCGCATGGCGCGTTCGGATACAATGGCGTTTGCGCACTGCTTGCGGTGGGTTTCCTGGTCGTTGCCGACATAGTGCTTGATGACGCAGCCGACATTGTGCTTCTGTACATTCTGGATGACAGAGGAAGCCAGGATACCGGTCAGCAGGTAGTCCTCCGAATAATATTCCGGATTACGGCCGGAGCGCGGGTCGCGCAGGATGTTGATGCCAGGAGCCAGCCAGAAGTCGATGTTGTCCTCGACCATTTCCTTGCCGATGGCGTTGCCCTGTTCGGCGAACAGGCTGACATCCCATGCACAGGCAAGCAGCGAAGGCGCCGCCCATTTTGTAAAGTTGCTGACCTTGACGCCGAGCGGTCCGTCCGCATAGCGTACGTTCGGGCTTCTGAAACGGGTCGAGTAGCCGGAGTTGCAGACCACTTCGCTCAGCTCGGTGACGGTCATCTGCGCGACGACCTGCTCTACGGTTGCGTTGCCGTAGTAGACGTCCTCCAGCGTCAGCAGCTTATCCACGATGTTGTAGACAAAGACAGCCGTTTCGCTTGTGCCGGACTGCGGGTCGCTTGCAATCGCCTTGATGATGGTTTTGCCGGTCGTGTCAAACGCAATCGGCTCATCATATTTCTGGGACTGGGTGGTCGGGTCCTGCGGTTCGCTTCCATTCCTGGAGATGGTGTAGTAGATATCCAGTCCTTCGTCCGCGCTCAGCGTCATGCTGCCGCCCTTTTCATAGGTACCGAGCGTCTCCAGGCCCGCGGTCGGCGCACCGACGTCGGCGACGCGGATTTCGGCGGCGTCACTGGTCAGATATCCGGAACCGACCGCAATCGCCTTGACGGTTGTGCCCTTCGCGGCGCTGAACGGCGCGGCGTACAGCGTGCTGTTCATGGTCGGTTCTGAGCCGTCGGTCGTGTAGAAGACGCTCATACCGGCCTGTGCGTTCAGCTTGATGCGCTGGTTGTTTTCGCCGTCCTTGCCCAAGAAGACGACCTGCGGTTGCGGCGCCTTTTCCGTGACCGCGCCGGTGTCGATGACGTAGTCGGCGGTCATGACCTTGCTGTCCGCCCTTCCGCTCTTGATGGCGTACGCCTTGATGGTCATATCGGAGCTGACCTCAATCGGTTCGGTGTAGAGCGCGCTCTGCGCGTTCGGCTCAGAGCCGTCGGTTGTGTAGCGGATGGCGTATGCGTCCGTTTCGTCCCGGTTGTATAAGGAGACCAAAAGCGGCTTACCGTAGGTGCCGGAAGGAATCGAGCTTTTCACAACGCCTGCGAAGTACTCTGAACGGAGATTCAGCCAGTTCAGGTTGACGTTGTCGTTGTTGATCACAAGCTCCAGAGCGGTCACGCCGCTCAGATCGACGCCGGAAACCGTCGCGGTCGCCCACTGGTCCAGCTCGTTCAGGTTAAAGGTGCACAGCGTGTTGTCATTCTGGTCGCGCAGTGTCACCGAGGATGCGGATTCCACCCTGTAGCGCAGGGAAAGCTCGTGTTCATAATCATAGGCGCGGTCGATGTCGAACGGCATCTTCGTGCCGGCCTTCTGTACCGTGACGCTCTTGTAGCCGTCAGCATCGCCGGACGGATCGTTCACGACGAAGCCAGCGAAATTGACACCCAGATCCGCACAGTAGACCTTGCCCGGAACCTCAAACAGGTCCTTTGCGTCATTGGCGGCGGATGTGCCGTATATGTACAGCTGCTGCTGTACGGCATCCTGAAACTGCGCTTCGATGCTTCCTTCAAGCTCTTCCGGTTCGTCGGTGATGGTGTTTGCCTTGTTTTCCGTGACGAAATCGGCGGCTTTGAGCGCAATTCTGTCTGCGGCCGCGATTTCTTCCGCTTCGCCTTCATAGGAGTACGGTGTGGCGCCTTCCTTGCTCAGACATTCCAGCGGGATGGCTTCGGTCATCTGGTTGGAGAGCTGCTCGGTGACCGCGGTGCCGTCCAGCGTCAGAACCGCGCCGACATGGGTCGAACGGGAGGAATCGCCGGCGCGCACAACATATTCGCCCGGCTCCAGGATGTACTGCGCGAGCGCCTCGTCATAGGAAGCCATGTCCTTCGTGCGGTAGGAGATAGTCACCGTCTGCTTCTGATGCGGCTGCAGAAGATCGGTCTTCGCGAAGCCCGCCAGCTGCTGGTACGCTTTCTCCAGCTTGCCGTCCGGCGCGCTGTAGTAAACCTGTACGACCTCTTTGCCCGCGACCGAACCGGTGTTCTCAACCGTCGCCTTCACCGTAACCGTTTCGCTGTCCGCGGTGACGGAATCGATCTGGGTGTCAAAGGTCGTGTAGGACAGGCCGAATCCGAAATGGAACTTCGGTGTGACATTGAAGGTATCGTAGTAGTGGTATCCGCCGTAGATATCTTCCTCATACTCCACCTCCGGGCCGTGCAGGCCTTCCGGGTAGTTGGTCATCTCATAGTTCATATGCGTCGGGGTGTCGGTGTATTTGGCGGCCCAGGTCTGGGTCAGGCGGCCCGACGGGTTGACCTCGCCGCTCATGACGTCGGCGATGGCGTTCGCGCCCTGATCGCCGACGATACCGACCCACAGGATGGAATCGATCTTGTCGCTGTCCCAGGTCATGTCGATCGGGGACGCGGTGTTCAGCACCACGGTCACCTTGTCGAAATACTTGGTGACCAGGTCGATCATCAGCTGTTCCTCGGCGCGCAGCTGGTACTCGTCCTCCAGCTTCCAGTCATAACCCTCGCCGTTGGTGCGTCCGATGAAGATGACCGCTTTGTCGTTGCGCTGTGCGGCAGCGGAAACGACCTCATCGTTCAGCGTCATTTCCGCGATCGAACGCTCGGAAAGGATTTCATTGTCGATATAGGTCATGCCGAAGTTCGGCGGATTGGTCCTTGCAAATTCACGGTACATGCTTTCCAGTTCGGCGTCGACGGTTGTCTTGCCCTTCAGTGCGTCCAAGGTGTTGACAAATCCAATGCCGATGCCCTCGGTGCTGCCCGATCCAAAAACGGTCTTAAACGTGTTGACCTGTGTCGAGCCGAAAACGGCGACCTTGTCCTCCTTAGCCAGCGGAAGAACCTGTTCGTTGTTCCGGAGCAGTACGAGGCTTTCCGACGTAAAACGGCGCGAAACCTCGCGGTTGATGTCGAACGTGTCTCCTCCCACAGCCAGAACAGAAGCTGGGAAAGATGCAAAGCTTGTAACCGTCATGGCGGCAGCCATGATGAATGAAACTGCTTTTTTCAGTAAACCATGTTTGTTGGACATATTTACATGATCCTCCTTTTTTCTCTTGAACATCTGTAACGATAGATAGCCTGGTGTGCGGAATCCCTGCCTTCTCCTTTCCAAGTGTATTTTCCCAATCGTGTTGTAAAATTTTATGATAACGGTTTCGGTTACTGCCGCAAAGCTGTCTTTTTCTATGCCTGCGGAAGTTTGGTAATTGTTCAAAATCCGTTTTCCTGATTGACGTGTACTATTATATCATAAAAAAATCAACAAGTATAGATCGTAATTTGTTCTTTTTTTTGTATCTTTCTTTTTACAGCAAATGATACTTGATGTAAATATCAATGATTTGCTCATAAAAAGAGAACGCCTTTATAGGTTCAAGGCATGTTCTGAGCGGTTCCTGAACAGTAAACAGATAAAATGCCGCGGCGCAGAAATGATCATCCGGTTTTCAGGCAGGCATAGGAGGAGCCCGGCCTGCGCCAGACTTTCTGCTTGTCAAAAAGAAGTATTGCGCGCGGCATGTATGCTGTATCCAAAAGATTTTGGACAGTGTCTGTGCTTCGCGGTATCTCACCGGCGGTCAGATTTTGTTTACCGGACGGCGGTCATGTCTTTACAGCCCAAAGGGGTATTCTTAAAGGTTTTGCTGGAAATTTCAATTTTGCGTCCTGATGAATGGAGACTCATCAAGTACAGTTGTCTCGGAAACGGCATGACTTTAAAACCGCTTGTTAAGGTATAAAAAAACAGAATTTCACCCCGGTTAAGAACAGGTGCGGAGGAGCTGTTTTCCAATAAAGTGCCGTTGGACTGTTTTCTTTCGACAATATGCAACATGATTATATCAATATTGTTTATGACTGTGAAAAAAGTTTGAACGAATCCATTGAAAGACCTGATGTTTTCGTATATAATACTGTATATGGACAAATTTACGCTCAATGGATAAAATCCATGATCAGGAATGCCGGGACGCCGGCGTTTTTCCGGAGCCATATTTTTCAGCAGGCTTCAGAAAGTCCGAAAGGAGAAGAACGCTTTTGAGCAGAAAGAATAATAAACGGATACTGACAGCCGCTTTGATTTCAGCAATCTGCGCGGTTCTCGCGCTGGCCGGTGCCTGCGTGCTGCCGTCTGTTTTGCAGCGGCAGACAGAAAAGCTGCTTGCAGATATCGAAGCGGTGGATGCTTTTGTGGGGGAACCCTGGGATAAACCGTTTGTCAATCAAGCGGCGGTCGACGCGTTTGAACGGGATCATACCGCGGCGCAGGATGAGGATACGCTCTATACATACCGGTCGCCGGAAGGCATCGCCTTTATCAGCAAGGCGGAAGCCTGGGATGAAAAGAATCTGGAAGCGCTGTACCATGAGCTGCTGCAGAACAGGCACGGCGAAGAGTTCATGACCCTGTCCCAGGTCATCGTTTATCCCCAGCGGGATGAATTCGCCGCTGCGACGCATCAGAATACCTATCAGACCCATCGGTACGCTCTGGACTTTCCGGCCTTGCCAAAGGATTTTCATGTCGAAGTGAACCGCACAGCGGGCGTCATATCGCTGTACGATGGGGACAGATGCACCACGGTCAAATCGATGGCAAGCAACCTGAGCCACGAATACGGGCATCACTTCACCTTTTACCACATGTTCCCGGCTGCTTTTACCGATGAGGAGTTTCAGGCAACGAAGTATGCAAAGCTGCGCGGTTTGGATCCTGACAAAGTGCAGTTCAATACATCGGATTCCCAGTATTATGTAGACAATCACCATTGGTATCTGGTGGAAATCGCGGCGGAGGACTATGTGACGCTGATGGGATCGCCCAATTCCCGCGATGTTGGGAACCATCCCGATGTGCGCGACCAGCTCAACGGCGCTTCACCCGAACAGTACATAAAGCGAAACAGCCGGGTGCAGGAGAATCTCATGATTCCCATGGCGTCGGATGTGGATGGCCTGAGCGATTACTTTTACAGCTTTGTGGATGACGAACCGCCTCAATTCCCAAAGTGGCAGGATATTCAGATCGATATACAGAGACGTTCGGCAAGCTATGACCTGGAGAGCGGATATACCACCTTCGTGTATTATGAGCTGACCTGGAACAAGGCCTACGGAGACGATGCGACCTACACGCTGGTCACCTATCAGGAGGATGATTACAGCAACACGCTGCACCCTGTCAGAACTGTCCTGCCGGGCACGAGTGCCGTCGCGTATGTCGGATGTGTCTCAAGCCAGAGCGGCATGTATGTTTCCAGCATGGATGACAATCTTGCAAACGGGACACGGACCTTTGTCGTGACGGCGATTCTGCCGGATGGGACGATGCAGGCATCCGATCCGATGACCTACACCTTTGATTGATGAACGATGAATGGAGAACAGGATGAAAAAATACCGATTGATGTTATTGGCCGGTATGCTCTGTCTGCTGTTTACCGGCTGCATGAAGACGCAGATTGACTGTGGTATCGATGAAGCATACAACGCCTACATAAAGATTGACATGGAAGCGGATCTGGAAGATACCGACGTCACGACCGCCGACGCTGTCCGCGCCAGCCTGCAGAGCCTGGTCGACTATTACCGGGATACGCTTGGATATGAGACACAGGCAGATTTGGACAGCAAAAAGAAGACAGCTGTCATCCATATGGAGATGATACGCGGCACACAGAGCTATCCCGAAGCCTTCGAGCAGCTGAAAGCGATGCTGACCGATGAAAAGCTGACTCCGTTTACCAGCGTCAGCATGACGCATACCGATGGAACATTTGAGCAGGGCTTTGCGATGCAGGCCAAACTGAACGCCGACCGGCTTCTTCAGACAGCGGACATAGAAGGATTTCCCAAAGTATTGAAGGAGTTTTTCCAGCAGGGGATGAAGGCAAGCAAAGCGTCCCTGCGAGTGACGCTGCCCGCCTCGGAGGTTGTGGAAGCATCCGGCAGCGTCGAGACACAAAATGCCTTTGCCAGCGCTGTGACAGATATCCGTTTGGATAAGGAGACGGATTTCACGCTGGTCACCCGGGCGAATCTTGCGGACGGCAAGGTGCTTCCCATAGCCGCGAGGGATACGGTTGACCAGATAAACCTCAGGAATACCATTATCATCTGGGTCCTTTGGATTGCGGCGGGAATTTTTGCGTTGTGCGCTGTAATAGCTGCAATTTTGCTTCTGCGCAAACGCAGAAGAGGATAAAAAGCGATATGGCATTTCTTTTGATTATTCCTTGTAAACAAAAATTAGGCGGAAAATGCTTGGTTTAATACGCATATGCCATATAAAAACAGCAGCTTATAAAGCTGCTGTTTTTATATGGCAATGCGGCACAATAGAAGTTGATTTCGTAAAATTTCCAGCTGCAACAGCGCGTTCAAGCTGTTGATGGTACTCGAAATGTGTAACGGGACATAACCTCTATCAGAAAGTTTGAATTTCTACACCAACAAAACTGCCGGTTTTACTGGTGATTTTTGAAATTTAAAAGTTAAACAGGGATATGAAATCGGCGAACCTCTTAAAAGATATTGAAAATATGCCTGTTTCATCATACACGGCTGCTAAAACAGTGATGTATGATATCCGTTCATACTCCAGCGAACCATTGTGATTGTCATTTGCTTCACTCCATGCCGGAAGCTTTGGCTGACAGGGTGTCTCCACCGGCACAGCCGGATTCATTCTCACTAAAGCTACAATCAAAACTACCAGTTGAACTAGTGGTATGTACCAGCCCTAGAAGGGCATCATACCGGCTGGCTTCTTCAGAGGCACTGAGTCACCGTCATTTGCATCACACGCACTGCAACTGCTAAAGCTGTTATATCTCTATAGCTTTTCACTATGATTGAGATGATTGTTGTCATTCTCTTCGCTCTATCCTAGAAAACTAAAGCTTTTCATTCTCACCGGCATAGCCGGTGGTTTTGTTACGCTAAAGCCATAATAAAAAGCCAGCGTCTGGCAGGACGCTGGCTTTTTTATATGAAATTGTCGTATTATCCGCAGATCAATGTTCGTTTGGCGGCTTGGGCTGCTGTGATGAGCTTTCCGAAGAAGAAGTTTCATCCGATGAGGTGTCGGAACTGGTCTCAGAGGATGAAGATTCCTCGCTGGATGTGCTATCTGAAGGTTCCGGAGGTTCCGGTCTGGACGGGTCCAAATTGCTGGTGGTTCCCGAACTGCTGGACTCGCTTGTGCTTTGAGAACCCTTTCCGGAATGTATTTTACATTCTTCATCGGGCATATAACTGTAGCGGTAATATCCGGTTCGTACATCCGGACAGCTTTCTGTAGCCAGCTGGCCGCTTTCCTGACAATACTGCCGGACAGCGACTGAACCGAATTCTTCAAAATTCTTGTATTCATACCCCTCCAGAATCCTGGACATGACGTTGTACCAGATGATTGGTGTAGGATATGTGTTATAATAGATTTGTTCTGGATTATCATAGCCAAGCCAGACAGCGCCGACATAATAAGGCGTCAATCCGACAAACCAAAGGTCTTTGTCGTCGGTGGTGGAACCGGTCTTGCCGGCGGTCGGCATATTGAGTCTGCTCGCGTATCCTCCGGTTCCTTCCGGGCCATTTGTGACCCTCTGCAGCAATTTGTTCATAATCGTTGCGGTGTCTTCGGACAGTACGCGGGTTGGCTCGGTGTTCGGTTCCAAAAGGGTGTCGCCGTCGTTGTTGAGCACCTTGGTGTAGGAATAGCTCGGTGTGAAGTTGCCGCCGTTTAAGAATATCTGATAGGCGGTTGTCAGCTCCAGAACGGTCAGTCCTTCAGTCAGTCCGCCCAATGCCATACCCGAAAGGGTTTTGTCGGTATAGGCGGAGCCGTCTATAACTTTGTTGTCAATCAGCGACTTGATGTTGAGTTTGTCATGCAGGAAGTCGAAGCAAACACTGGGATCAAGCTGCTGAGCCAGTTTGACGGGGATGGTATTGTTTGAGATTTCAAGTGCGCGCTGAGCGGTGATCGGCCCATAGTATTTACCATAGTAGTTGACCGGCCAAGGCTGGCCGTTCATCATGATCGGATTGTCATCCAATAAGGAAGAATAATGGATCAGATTCTTTTCAATGGCAAGGTCATAGATTGCAATCGGCTTGATGGCCGATCCGGGCTGTCTGACCGACTGGGATGCGCGGTTCAGCACCCTTGCGCCTTCCTTCTCACCCCGGCCGCCGACAATCGCAACCAGCTTGCCGTTCGGATCACAGATAGCCATGGCCGCCTGCGGCTGGACATCGTTGCGCATTTCGGGGAAGGTATCTTCATCCATAAAGCATTCTTCCAAAATGCCCTGAACGCGGGTGTCCATCGTCATATAAATCTTCAGTCCGCCGCCGTACACCTGGTTGGTCGCATAGCTTTCACTGTAGCCAAGCTCTTCTTCAAGGTCATTGATGACCTCGTTGATGACATGGTCAACAAAGTAGTTTTGTGTGGTGCTCAGCTGTTGCTGCGCCCCTTTTTTGTTGAAGACCATTTCTTCGGCAAGTGCATCCTTGTACTCCTGATCGTCTAAAAAGTTCAGCTCATGCATTTTATCCAGAATGTATTCCTGACGTTCCCGGTTATTCTCCGGATTCTCAAACGGATTGTAGTACGTAGGCGCCTGCGTGATGGCGATGATAGCGGCGCTTTCCGCGGCCGTCAGATCGCTTGCATCTTTATTGAAATACAGGTTTGCCGCGGCCTGAATGCCGTTTGTCTGGTTGGCGAAAAAGATCGTGTTGAGATAGGCTTCCATGATCTGGTCTTTGGAATAGCGTTTTTCCAGATCCAGCGCACGGAAGATCTCCCGGATCTTTCGGTCAGGCCTCGTTGCGTCGTCTCCGGTGATGTTCTTGATCAGCTGCTGTGTAATGGTTGAACCGCCCTGCTGGGTTTCATAGATCGGGAAGATCAGGTTCACAGAGGCGGCGAGCGTCCGTTTCCAGTCGACGCCGTGATGCTGTTCAAAGCGCTCATCCTCAGCCGCGATAACCGCTTTCTGCGTGATTTCCGGTATTTTGTCAATATCCACCCAAATGCGGTTTTCAGAGCTGTAGAGCCGCTTGTATTCCTGCGGTTCCCCGGTTTCAGCGTTATTTACGTAAAGAATGGTTGTATAGTTAAGCTTGAGCTTTCCCAAATCGATTTGCTCGTCTGATTTAATAAAGTTGACCAAATAAATGGAACAGACCGATATGACAATACAGCCGGTGATGATACCGATCAGAAAACAGACCAGAATCCCTTTACCGATGTTGGAGAAAACTTTCTTAGCAGTGCTTTTTTTAGCAGGTTTCACAGGGAGCGGATCCTCCTCGGGGCCGCCGGAACCACCATCCGGACCGCCATAATTGATGTCGTCAAAGCCACCGTCAGACCCACCCGAAAATCCGCCGTAGTCGGAATAATCGGAATCCCTGTAGGTTGTCTTTTTCCGCACTAAAAATTCGCCTCCTTTTCAAGATTCATTATATTATAGCACAGTTTGTACCAAAAGTATTGGCTTTTTTTTAAATATAATTTATTTTCACGTTGGGAGCACAGTATATCTCCTGACAGATTGGGGCAATATAAGGTAAGAGGGGATATATTCCACCTACGTTATCTATACCTTGAAAAACGGGGGAATTTTACATGAGAAGCAATACCATGAAATTTACGATTTGCGGAGTGCTGCTTGCCGTCATGCTGCTCTCTGTTACATTCATTATAGGACTAAATTTCGCAAATCATGCAGACAGCCAGAATATCAATGAAATTTCCGGTGTGGAATATGTTTTGAAGGATTACGATGGCCGGCTCGCCGTGTTCAAATCCAACCAGCAGAAACCGGAAATTGTATTCAATGTCTATACCTCCAACCTGCCGCAGTACGACCAGGATTCCCTCCAGAAGGGCGTGGCGGCCAAGGATATCCAGGAGCTCAACCGCCTGATTGAGGATTACATCAGCTGACGGACGATCGTCGTTCTGATATGAAAAAATGGATAAATCTCGTTTGTCCCGCATAGTATGAAGGGATGGACGAGATTTATCCATTTTTTTGTGAATTATATAGAAGAAATATGCGCGTTTTTGTGTTTTTTTATTGCTTTTTTTGGAGGAATTTATTATAATTGATAAAGGCTGCACATCATGTGCAAAACGGTGTATATCTATCAGTCAATAAGAGATGAAAGGATTTAGGGAACATGAATCAAGTCGTGAATCAAATTGTGGAGATGATAACAAAGGCGAACGGTGTGCTCAATGATTTTATCTGGGGTCCGTTTATGCTGGTGCTGCTGGTAGGCACAGGCGTCTATCTGACCTTCCGCACGGGCTTCTTCCAGATCAGCAAATTTGGAACGGTTATGAAAAATACCATTGGAACGCTTTTCTCACGAAAGAAAAAAGACAAGTCCGATCAAAACCTGACACCGTTCCAGGCGGTTTCCACCGCGCTTGCGGGAACCATCGGCGTCGGAAATATCGCGGGTATCGCAACCGCCATCGTCATGGGCGGACCGGGTGCGATCTTCTGGATGTGGATCAGCGCATTCTTCGGCATGATGACCAAGTACGCTGAGGTGGTGCTTTCCATCAAATTCCGCGAAACCAATGAGAAGGGCCAGCATATCGGCGGTCCGATGTATTACATAGAAAAAGGCCTGCATATGAAATGGCTGGCCTGCATCTTTGCTGTTCTGTGCACGCTTGCTTCGTTCGGTATCGGCAACATGACCCAGTCGAACACCATTGCGGATGCCGTGCAGTCCAACTTCCAGATTCCCCCCTATATCACCGGCGTGGTGATCGCGGTGATCGCAGGCCTGGTCATCATCGGCGGCATCAAGAGAATCGGAAAGGTGACCTCTGCCATTGTGCCGTTTATGGCGATTTTCTATCTGATCGGATGTATCATTGTGCTCGTCACCAACATCGGCAATATTCCCAGCGCATTCGGCATGATCTTTGAAGGTGCGTTTGACTTTTCGGCACTCGCAGGCGGTGTCGGCGGTTACGTGATTATGAACGCCATGCGGTACGGCATTGCGCGCGGCGTCTTTTCGAATGAAGCCGGTCTTGGCTCCGCGCCGATCGCACATGCGGCCTCCAACACCAGGGAGCCGGTCAAACAGGGCATGTGGGGCGTTTTCGAGGTGTTTATCGATACCATCGTCACCTGTACCTTTACAGCGCTGGTCATTCTGACTTCCGGCCTTTGGGACGGCGGCAAGGACGGCGCCGCGCTGACCACGGCGGCATTTACACAGCATCTCGGAAGTTTCGGCGGCATGATTGTCACCATAGCCATCATCTTCTTCGCGCTGTCCACCATTTTGGGCTGGTCCTATTATGGGGAGCGCAGTCTCGGCTATCTGAGCAAGGATAATCAGGTTGTACTGTTCATCTACCGTGTCATCTTTATCTTCTTTATCGTTGTGGGTTCCACAATGAAATTGGATCTGGTATGGAATATTGCGGATACGCTGAACGGCATGATGGCGATCCCCAACCTGGTTGCACTGATTGGCCTGAGCGGCGTGGTGATCAAGCTGACCAAGGATTACCGCAAGCGCATGAAAGAAGAGCGTCGCAGCTGATATTGACAAAAATATGTAAAAAAGAGCACTGATCTGAAGATCAGTGCTCTTTTTTTGATAAGAAATACTGCAAGGTGAAAATAAATGAAAAATATACAGGAACATCCTTTTGGAAATATACTGTTTACATATTCATGCTAATATATACAGTATAATACAGGAAATAAATAGAAAGGAGCATGATGACCATGAAAAAAGCAATATCCTGCCTGCTGCTGTTAAGTATGCTGACCATGACCGGATGTACAGGAGATGAAGCGTCTGTCTCGCAGAATTTAGAGGACAACAAAAG
This sequence comes from Candidatus Soleaferrea massiliensis AP7, assembly GCF_000820765.1. Classification (GTDB taxonomy): domain Bacteria; phylum Bacillota; class Clostridia; order Oscillospirales; family Ruminococcaceae; genus Soleaferrea; species Soleaferrea massiliensis. The sequence goes on along the minus strand of NZ_CCYH01000029.1, from coordinate 231,733 downwards.
CTCCACGGAATCCGTTTCTTTTGACATACCAGATATCGTGGACCCATATTATAATCCTTACAATGAAAGGACTGCAACCGATGGGGAATATCTCTATTACTGTACTTTCGATGCGATCTGTAAAATGCCGTTACAGGGAGGAGAAACAGATATCCTCTATGAATTATCGGATAAAGGGTCTTATCTATGGTCTATCGCTCTGCATGGACCCTACCTGTATTTCATTGAAGGAAAACAATTGTACAGGATTCAAAAAGATGGAAAAAATCCTACCTCTATCTCAACGGGTTTAGATGAACAAATTCTTTACAGTGTCAAATGTTTAGAGGATACCCTGTATTTAATGTGCAATGTTATTGTCCAAAATGATGTCCAACAGTATCATTATTCGGCCAATGTCAGCAAGGATGCTGACCAGTTGGATTTAAAACAGATAAGCGGATATTATTGGAACTATCCATCCTCAAGAGGGATTTTTTATGAAACCAGCGCATATACAGGCAATCCAAACATGCTGGAACTATATCAAATTGATCGGTTTACAAATGATCGGAAACTGGTTGTGGGCGCTATGAAGGCACCGCAGTATTTGATAACGGATCAATATATTTTTTATCTGGCTGAGAATGCAATTTGGAGAGTTGATCTGAATGGGAAAAATCAAAAAAATATATATACAATTGATTATAATAAAGCGGGTAATGTTAAGTTGTGCAATTATGATGATCAATCCATTTATTGCAGGGTAGGTGAAGATGTTATCTATAATATAGACCAAGAAACAGGAGAAAACATCTCATTTCGTCTTAAGTGCGGTGATACTTTAGATGTGATCAACGGGTATTTGTATGGAATGAACGAAGACAAATTTGTAAGAGTTAATAAATATGATGGGCAAGAAGAGTATGCTCCATTTTAAACTGGAAAAGGGTCAGATTAATCTGACCCTTTTCATTTTGTGCTTGGTTATAGAATAGCTCGTTCAGTGGGTGACGCACCATGTTGATAACCTATATCAATCCATGCGGGATGATCCACATAACCGCCAGTGGAAAGATATTCACGTCCTCCAGCTCCAACCCATTTTCCTAATTTTTCGTCATAGAGATATTCAACATACATAAAATTAGGATTTCCTTTTCCACAACTTGGGGCCCCATCAGTTCCCAAACGTGTTGCGGCTGGAATTGTAGCAATTTTCACACCGTTGGTATTGAGACGATCCAACTCACATCTCGTGCTGAATATAGAACATGTTTTTCCTTCAATACGCTCTGTAGATCTTGTTCCATCGTCTATGCCAGTTGAGATATAAAATAGCATTTGCTGGTCTTTCCATGGATGCATAACTCCTGTGCCGACTGCTGTTTCTATATATCCCTTCTTTACTGAATTGCTATTCTTGTCATAAAACAAAACTGAATAGAAAGTAAAGTTGCTTTTTTCATTCTCTCGACTATAAATATCATGTGGGAGTATTAATCCAACTTTCTCTCCTCCGGCTGTAATTCCACCTGTGTGATTTTGGCTAGGAATGGTTTTTTCATATACAGGAATTTCAAAATCACTTTCATTAATCAAAACATTTCCATTTGATGGCAAATCCTCCACAGATGGCGCAGGCTTATATCCCTTATTAAATTCCACCGTATTGAAGCCATGATCCCTGCCGGAGCAAATATCGTTGTCTATCTCCAGACTATTGTCCTCATGATAGAGATACAGGTTGTCGATCTGGTCAAACGCCCAGTTGTCAGGCATCGGGAAACCGAGGTTTCCGGAATAACCGGTGGACATATCGGACACGAAGCTGGTGGTAATATTGCATGCATTCGACACCCGGGAACAGACATTTCTTGTACCATAAATGCCGACCCGATAGGACTGCAGGGTTGCACAGACGGATTCAAAATACGGCAGGATATTATAGGTGATGTCATAGTCCAGCGCGTCGAAGTCCGCTGCAAAATAGATGGTTGTTCCGGACGGGACGCCGTAGTTCTTTGCGGCTTCTTCCGCCATCAACGCATCGGCAACGCCCTGGCTGCCTGTAAAATAGTCGGCGTCCATGCCGTAGGTCTGGTAAATGGGGAAGACGCTCAGTCCGCCGGCAAAGATGCGCTGCAGTTCACCGGGACGGATTACCTTAAAGTCGCCGCCGGTGAGATAACGGCCGACATACTGGTAGTTGTTTGCCTTCAGAGTGGAGAGCGCCTCATTGGTGATCTCAAAACGCGTGTCACAGGCCGTACCCTTCCGCTCAGGGTTGCCGCAGCTGATCATGACCGACATCCAGGTGTCCAGATCGGCAATGCCGGTGGCCGGAAGCGCATGATGGTTCTGGAACGCGGTGACAACATCACTCATCAGTGTACCGGTGAAAACGCCGTTTCCAAAACCATTCACATAAAGCCCGAATTTCAGAATCTTTGTAAACTGCAGAATCTGAGAATAACCGTATGATTTACCGTCATAATCGACTTCATCTCCATTATAGGGGATTGTCGGACAGTGCGTTTGGGTAGAAGGTCCAAAATTGTCGTTTGCAACATCCGTTGGAAGCCCTTCCTCTGCCTGCAGGGCATAAATCAGCGCGATGTTGGTGTTTCGGCCGTAGATGCCGTCGCACGGCATGAGTCCGATATAGTCCTCATATTTGCGGTTCATCTCCTGCTGGAATACGCGGATGTTTGAGTCGCCTCCATAGTCGGAAAGCAGCCGAAACTGATCCATTGAGAGCAGTGCGGCCATCAGGTTGGTGGTCACCGTGCCGGTAAAGTCGTTCAGGCCGGCGTCCATCTTTAACAGCTTGACGGCGTATTCGACGCTTTCATCGAATACGTCCGATACATATCCATACGGGTTTTCGGAAGCGTAGTGCCCCGGATCATATCCCTTGCACCACAGCGCGCCCTGCAGGATGGCGAACTTGTTGCTGTGCAGTCCGTCCACCCTGCGAAGCGGGTTTTTGCCGTATAATTCCCGGGAGGTTGGGCCGAAATTGTCTGCCGTTGAGAGAATTCCCAGCTCGATCTGCAGCGCCCTTGTCAGCGCGTAGATGGTCGGCCAGCCGGTCTTTCCGTTTTCCTCTACAGGGTTGTAGCGGATGTCTCCTCCATACGTGTGATTCAGCCATTTTTGTGTGGCCAATACCATAGCGTCCATTGATATCTTACCTCTTTTCTTTCGTTGTAACATAGAATTCAGCATCCAGCTGGGGAATGAGATTTGCTTCTGTTTGTTGATTGGGATGGATGAATTCTATGTAACTTTATACAGAAAAGGTTTGCCTATGGAGGAGGCGCTTGTCAAGTTTCATGGTCTATTCTATGTGCCTTCGATCTTTTTGTGACAAGTTGTTTTACAAGATAAACCGCCGTATCTGCAGATGCGGCGGTTTTGAGCAGAAAAAAAGCACCCGTCCGACGGGTGCAGAAATACAATGAATGATTTTGCACATTTTTTTATATTGATAACTTCTTCAGGACTGCCTGCGTGACGGTTCTATCCGTATTTGCCGCGCCATATTAGTCTCCGATCAATTCATATGCCTTGTCCAGCGCCTCTTCACTGGAGGTGACATAGCCCGGCAGGATGGTATCGGCGGTATTCTGCGCATCCGGACGGATGAAATACTTGTAGGTGGTGCTGAAGGTCAATTTGGAGTTCGGAAGCTGGTAGGTGAGGACATCCCCATAACAGGACGGCGCATTCCCGGCCGGTTCGCCGATGACGGTGGCAAGCTGGTTGTCATACAGCAGCGCGGCGAACATGACAGCCGAACTGAAGGTTTTGCGGGAGGTCAGCAGGTACAGCTTGCCCTGAAACGTAAGCTCCGCCGCCCGCTTGTTGGCGGTGATGCCGGGGTCCGTGCTGAAATGCAGAAAGCTGTAGCGCGTTCTGGAACCATAATCCTTGTAGGAATCAATGTCCAAATACCGAAGAAATTCGTTGGCGCATTGGGAATTTCCGCCGCCGTTTTCACGAAGGTCCAGGATGACATGGGCAATCTTCTTTTCCTTGACCTGCGTAAAAAACTCCCGCAGGGTCGATCTGTAATACTCATCATATTGGCAGGAATCGATGGTCAGCAGGGCGGTATTTGTTTGCTCGTCTATGGTGTAACGGATGGGTTCGCGCACTTCAACCGGGTCGGCAGAGGATTTGCAGAGAAAAACGGCATCCTGTACCTGTCCGCCGGTATTTTTGTACGCAACCGTGATCCTGTCCTTTTTATAATCGGCGCCCAGAACGGCCAGGAATTCCGGCAGATGCAGATGCGTTTCGAACTGTTCCGCAAGCCGGTACTTATTTTCATAGGAAAGCATCCCGGACGCTTTGTTGAACAGCGTTTCAATCGGGACGCCGTTGACGGCGGTGACCGGGTAGCTGATACCCTCGATCTCGATTTGAGCGCTGCCGTCGTCCGCCACCGTGAGGTCCATATCGGCATATTTCATATTTTCATCCGAACCGTAGCTGTACCCCAGCACGGTATGCGCGTCGTTCAGCTTGTTGGCAATCCGGTCCGCAGCGCCCCAGACGTCCAGCACCGTGATGGCCTGCATACTTTGCAGCTCGCCGATCTCCCGGTCATACTGGCTTTGCAGCGCGGACGGCAGACCGTCAATCGTTGCGTAGTGCTTCTCCGCGATGAGCTGGACCATCCGGTCCAAATCCTCTCTGGCCTGTTCGAAGGTCAGCACATCTTCAACCGGCCGCGACGGTTCGGCGCTGCGGATGGTGCCATTGTGCGGGTCCATCAGCTTATAAGCCGCGAAGACGCCGCCGGCAAGCAGAAGCAGGATCAGCAGAATGATGCCGAATACTTTTCCTTTTTTCAAAACAATCACATCCTGTCAAAATTAGAGGAACAGATATATTATAGCACATTTTCAATAAAGAAACACACCGATCGGTCTGAATAAGCTGTAATGTGCCGTTATCGATATGGGAAATGCGGCTTTTCGGCGGAGAACGGCTGGTCAGATTCCCATCGTAAGCGGCCCTGTCAAGAATAAAACTTGTTTTTGTTATTTCAAACCGCGGCTGGTTATGCTATACTTAGAGCAACATCATTTTGGAAAGACAGGTGAGAAAGATGGAGAATCCGTTGATTTTGGCATTGCTGGGTACGGGATTCACCTTTTTGGCGACGGCGCTGGGCGCGGCGGCGGTCTTTTTGGTCCGCAAGGAAGTCAACGTCAATATGCACAAAGCCTTCTTGGGGTTTGCGGCGGGCGTCATGATTGCGGCTTCGGTCTGGTCCCTGCTGATTCCGTCCATTGAGATGGCGGCGGAGCAGGGCGGCAGCGAGTGGATTCCTGCGGCTGGCGGCTTTGTGGCCGGCGGGTTGTTCTTGTTTTTGCTGGACCGTCTGCTGCCGCATCTGCACGCGGGCTTCAATGAGCCGGAAGGGATGCGCAGCTCCTTAAAACGCACCACGATGCTGGTGTTTGCCGTGACGCTGCACAACATCCCGGAAGGCATGGCGGTCGGGCTGTCCTTTGCGCTGGCATCTCAGACCGGTTCCCCGGCGGCGCTTTCGGGCGCGATGGCGCTCGCGATGGGCATGGCGCTGCAGAACATCCCGGAGGGTGCGGCCATATCACTGCCACTAAAGAAGGAAGGCCTTTCAAAACCGAAGTCGTTTATATACGGCGCACTGTCCGGCATCGTGGAACCGATTGCCGGTGTGCTCGGCGTGGTTTTGGCCTTGACGGTGGTGCACGTCATGCCGTTCCTGCTGTCCTTTGCGGCTGGCGCAATGATCTATGTCGTGGTCGAAGAACTGGTGCCGGAAGCGCACGCTGGCGAGCATCATTCGCATGCCGGCACGATTGGCGCCATGCTCGGCTTTGTGATCATGATGGTGCTGGACGTCGCGCTGGGCTGATTTTTTGCAGAACGGTATGCACAGCGGAAGAATCCGAACGGAAAAATGCAGCATGAAACCGGTTTGTGAAGGGATTCTATTGAAATCAAAGTGCGAGTATAGTATAATAAGAAAGAATCCGAACGATTTGTTAAAGGTTAAACAAACAATTTTTTGATAGAGGAGGGCTGCGGGTTGTTTCCGATATTGACGTTGGGGCACAGAGACGACTACTTTAAGGAACTGAACAGCCGCCCGCAGAAAGGCGTGTACTTCACGCGGTTTATCGGGTATGATGATGAAAGGGCGTTTGCCGCTTTTCTGGGGACTCTGCGCACAAAGGCCCGGCAGAACGGCATCTTTCTGGACCGCACCATCCCGAACCCCACAATCGAGGAAACCCAGCAGTTCTATCAGGCAGTTGGAACGAACTATCGGTATGATTTACATACGATCCAGCAGAACATCCGGCTCTGGATGGGCAGCCTGAAACCGTTTCAGGTGACTGCTGTCAGCGAAGCCGTACACCATCTGCTCGACCAGCTGAAAAAACAGAACGTCAACGACAATATCCTCAAGAACGCCTATATCAAATTCATGTGCTGGATGCACAACATCTTCGGCGCCGTGATGAAGTCGCTTGGAAACGAGCCGCCCAAGGTGCTGTACATCGGCGATATCTCGAAATATGAAGTCTATATGCTGTATATTCTGGCCTGCAGCGGCTGCGACGTCGCCTATGTGAACTTCCAGTCGGATGACAGCTATCTGAAGACCGACCGGGAATCCCGCTTTTCTAAAGCGGTCCTGGGACGCATCCGCAAGCCGATTGACCTCGCCGCTTTGCAGAAAGAGCAGGAACTCGGGCAGAAAACGCAGAATTTGCGGCAGATGATCGACGGCATGCAGAACGCCGTCAGCACAAACGACTGGCTCACCCGGCCGTTTCTGGAGGTTTTGCTGCTCTCCAACAGCGAACGCCATCGGTCCGTGAACCCGGAAATTTTCAACTTCTTCGCGGTCTATCTCGGCGTGGACGCAAACCTCGACGAGTACCGCAACCGGCTGTTTCACCTCAAGGAGGATCTGGAGCATTCCAAGAAAAACTGGCTGCTGATCGATCAGAAGCTCATGAACCCGACCTTTGAGGAAACGCAGCCCTACAAGGATATCCAGTATACGAATACCGACCGCCAGACGCTGCTCTGGGAGCTTGTGTCGCGCATCCATGTCTGCGATGACCGGATTCTGACGCTGCTGGCACAGCGGTCATTTCTGCAGATCATGGAGCAGCAGGAGGAAGGCAGCCTTGGCAGGCTGTACAACCACGGCGTCCGCCTGCTCTGCTGGCTGGGCCGTTTCCAGTCGAAGCTGTACGCCAATTACCAGTTTGAGCATCAGCCGGCAGTCGTCTATTATGGCGATATCACGGCCTATGAGCTGATGTTTCTGGAATTCCTGTCGCGGATGGGCGTCGACATCGTGTACATCAACCCGGACAAATCCTGTAAGGAGCTGTTGATGCAGCATGCCAAGTCGATCGACGCAAAGGTCGAGGAGCTTGCGGGAAGCGCGGCGGTGTTCCCGTATCCGCAGCGCGAGACGAAGGTGCGGGTCGCGACCGCCGCCTATCAGGCATCCAGGGAGCTGGATGAGATCATGTACAGCGATACCGGCATGTACCGCCGCCGGCAGTTCACCCGTGTGCGCCCGGTCACTTTGAAAACCACCTTCGACGAGATCAAGATCCTGTGGAAGCAGGAGGCGAAGTACCGGCCATCCTTCGAGACCAAGGACGGCTATGTCACGGTGCCGAACATCTTTGCGAAGATCACCGGCATTGAGGACAATAAGATCAATGCCTACTGGGACAATGTCCGCAGGCTGATCACCGACAAGACCGTTCTGGTCACGCAGATTCCGTTTATCAAGCTGGATATCGCCAACCCGATGGTCTCGAACAGTCTGCGCTTTGTCAAAAACGGGGAGGTGCAGTTTGAGACGATCAAGCGCACCAAGGGCTATCCATACGACTACCTGTCGGATGATCTGCAGGACACCATCCTGGAAAAGATGCAGGAGCTGATCGATTTAAAATGGATCAGCGACTATGACCGGGACGTAAACCCGCTGATTGCGGCGACCATCCTGTGTATGGACCGCTTTATCCTGCGCATGCTGCAGAACTTCGACTATGTCGGCCAGCTTCCGAAGTTGGTACTGGTCGATATCTATGAGTCGATGCTCAGTCTCGAGGACTGCATTTTTATCGCATTCTTAAACCTTGTCGGCTTTGACATCGTCATCTTCACGCCGACCGGGTATCGCAATATTGAGAAATACATCAGCCCGGCGGCGTTCGAACAGTACGACATCGGGCCGTATCTGTACAATCTGCAGATACCGGACCTGCGCACCTCCTCCATGCTGGATGGGGGCGTGGGATCGATCTTCAACCGTATCTTTAAAAAAGGGAGGAATTCGTAAATGGCACTCCAGTTTACGCCGTCTTCCGGCGGTTCCGGCCAGACGACCGCAGAACCGGCCGAAGTCGAAAGCTTTGACCTCGTCCAGAAAAGGGATCAGATGGCCAAGCAGCTCGAAGGTTCCAAGGAGGTGGACGCTCTTGTCAGCAAGATCACGCTCGACGACCCGAACAGCATCCTGTATTTCGGCAACGACGCCGCAACCGAGATTTCCAAGTGCTCCGACGCGGTGCTCAGTAACGTCAACATGCAGCAGCTCAGCAGCTCGTCCCAGATGCTGACCCATCTCAAGAAGATCATGGACCAGTTCGATCTCGAGGAGATTGCCGAGGAGGAGAAGACCGGCTTCTTCCAGAAGATGTTCAACTCCGCCCAGAAGAAGCTCGAACAGATTCTGGCGAAATACCACACGATGGGCGACGAGGTGGACAAGATTTACCTCCAGCTCAAGACCTATGAATCTGAGATCAACGATTCCAACAAAACGCTGGAGCAGATGTTCCAGACCAATCTGGATTACTACCAGCTGCTTGTCAAATATATCCTGGCCGGCGAACAGGGACTCAAGGAGATCGACACCTACCTTGCGGACCTGAACCAGAAATTTGAACAGACGCAGGATAACATGCTGAAGTTCGACATCAACAACCTCGAGCAGGGCAAAATGCTGCTGGAACAGCGCGTACAGGACCTGCGCATTGCGGAGAATGTCGCCATGCAGTCAATCCCGATGATCAAGGCGATGCAGTTCAGCAACATGAACCTGATCCGCAAGATCAATTCGGCGTTTATCATCACGATGCCGATCTTCAAGCAGGCGCTGACACAGGCCATCCTGCTCAAACGCCAGCGGCTCCAGACACAGGCCATGCAGGCGCTGGACGACAAGACCAACGAGATGCTGATTAAGAACGCCGAGAACACCGCGCTGCAGACCAAGCTGACCGCGCAGCTCGCATCCGGCAGCTCGGTCAAGATCGAGACGCTCGAAAAGACCTGGCGGACCATTGTCAACGGCATCGACGAAACGCAGCGTATCCAGGAAGAGGCCAGCGCAAAGCGCAAACAGGATGCCGAGCGGCTTGAGAAGATCAAAGAAGAGTATAAAGCAAAGATGAATGCGTAACGCATCGATAAAGGAGGGCTTTACAAATGCCTATCAATTTGAGCAAGGGTCAGAAAATCGATCTGACCAAGGGCCGCGCAGGCCTCGATAAAATTCTGGTCGGACTTGGCTGGGACGTCAACCGATACGACGGCGGCGGGGAATTTGACCTCGACGTGTCGGTCTTCATGACCGGCGCATCCGGCTCTGTCGAGAAGGATACGAATTTTGTATTCTACAACAACCCGCAGGACGCATCCGGCAGCGTCGTCTACATGGGCGACAACCGCACCGGCGAGGGCGAGGGCGACGACGAGCAGGTCACCATCACGCTCAGCACCGTTCCTGCCGATGTGCAGAAGATCGCCTTCACCGTGACCATCTACGATGCGGCCACCCGTTCGCAGAATTTCGGACAGGTTGAGAATTCCTACATCCGCATTGTCGATGTGAACAGCGGGGAAGAGCTGATCCGATACGATCTCAACGAGGACTATTCGGTGGAAACCGCGGTCATCGCCGGGGAGCTTTACCGCAACGGCGGCGAATGGAAGTTCGCGGCCATCGGCAGCGGATTCCAGGGCGGCCTGGAAGCGCTCTGCCGCAATTACGGCCTCAGCGTATAACAGCGCAGAATGAATTTGCTGTGCCGGATCGGATCATCAGATTTTATACGTTCATCGCTGCCAAATTTGACAGCGAGTGCGATTGATGGGGCGCCACGGTTTCAGCATATAACGGACAGAACCTGCTGACCCGAAACGGGCATCCGGTCTAACCGCACTGATCGCTGCCCATTTTGACGATGAATGTGGTTGAACGAAAGTCCTCCCGTCAGGAACTGAAATCGGCACTTGGCGGCAGAAAATCGGTATTTTGAAAATCATTCACCGGCGGATGCGGGCATCCTGCCGGGACGAACATAGGAAAGAGGGGAATGTGAATGGCAATCTCTTTACAGAAAGGCCAGAAAATCGACCTTTCCAAGGATGGCGCGCAGCTTAAAAACCTGCTGATCGGACTTGGATGGAAGGAAGCGCAGCCTGAACGGCGCGGCTTCTTCGCTTCGCTCAAGGGCAAGACCGAAATCGATATCGACGCATCGGTTCTGCTGCTGAACAAGGATGGCAAATATGATCACAAGAATAACATCGTCTATTTCGGAAACAAGCAGGACCCGTCCTGCAGCGTCGTCCACGCCGGGGACAACCTGGTCGGCGGCAAGATGACCGGTATGGACGACTCCGAGCAGATTTATGTGACGCTCGCCACCATCCCGCAGGCGGTGGAAAGGCTGGTCTTTGTCGTCAACATCTATGACTGCGTTGCGCGCAGGCAGCATTTCGGCATGGTGCAGAACGCATACATCCGCATTGTGGACCGGGATTCCGGTGAAACCATCGCGAGCTACAACCTGACCGAGAACTATGCGGGCGCAACCTCTCTGGTGGTCGGCGAGATCTACCGCCGGAACGGCGCTTGGAAGTTCAACGCCATCGGGCAGCCGTATCAGGATGCGGGACTCAACGATCTGGTTCAGCGTTACCGATAACAGGATATCCCGCTCCGGAAAGCGGGATCGATAGATAGAAGGGAGTGCATCTTACATGCCAATCAATCTGTCCAAAGGACAAAAAATCAGCCTGAGCAAGGCCGCTCCATCCCTGAAAATCGCGATGATCGGACTGGGCTGGGATGTCAAGCAGTATGACAGCGGCTATGACTTCGACCTGGATGCATCGATATTCATGGTTGGGGAGAACGGTAAATGCCAGCGGGATGAGGATTTCATCTTCTACAACAACCTGCAGGGCGAAGGCGTCACGCACTCCGGCGACAACCGGACCGGCGAGGGCGAAGGCGACGATGAGAGCGTCATGGTCGAATTCGACAAGGTGCCGCAGCGCATCCAGAAGATCGTCGTGACCGTCACCATCTTCGAAGCGCCCGAACGCGGGCAGAACTTCGGCCAGGTCAGCAATTCCTACATCCGCCTGGTAGACCAGCAGACCGGCGAAGAGCTTCTGCGGTACGATCTGGGCGAGGATTACTCGACCGAAACCGCGATTGTCTTCGCGGAAATCTACCGCTACGGCAGCGAATGGAAGTTCAGCGCGGTTGGCTCCGGCTTCAACGGCGGACTCGAAGCCCTGTGCAGGACCTACGGGCTGGATGTCTAAGGTACAGTCAAAAGAGAAGATGGAAAGGGATGATTTCAGAATCATCCCTTTTTTCAAAATCAGCAAAACATGGGAGAAGTTGATGCATTGCAGTATTATCAATTTTTAACAGAAGAGGAGTCGGACAGGCTCTTTTATCGGATTCCAAGACCCTTTTTCCGTGACAGTGACAAGGAACTGCTGCGCACGTCGCTCGGCGCGCTGCTGTATATCCCGGCCGACCGCGAGGACATCGCCCAGCTGCTGATCGCCTCAAAGATCACCGGCGCGGCGGCGGTCTGCATCTGTTTGGAGGATGCGATCGGGGACGGCGTGCGCAAAAAGAGCATGTCAAACCTGAAGCGGCAGACCGCTTTGCTGGAAGAAGCGTTGGAGGAAGGCCGGATAAACCGGGAGCGTCTGCCGCTGATCTTTGTGCGGGTCAAGGATGTCCCGATGCTCGAAGCGCTGCAGGATTTTTTCAGCGGGCATGCCGAAATCCTGGCTGGCGCCGTCTTCCCGAAGGTCACGCTTGACAGCCTGCCGCGCTATCTGGAACTCACCGCGCAGATCAATCGAAAGAGTACGCAGATCTTCTACGCGATGCCGATCATCGAATCGGCGGAGTTCATCACCAGCACCGACCGCCTGCGCACCCTGCGGGAGTACCGCGATATCGTAAGCAGGTATGGGCGATATGTGCTGAACATCCGCGTCGGCGCGACCGACCTGTGCGGCATGTACGGCATCCGGCGGCGGAAGAGCACCCATGTCCACAACATCGGCATCATGCGAAGCTGTATGGAGGATATCATCCGGGTGTTCGCGTTCCGGGATGAATACACCGTGAGCGGCCCCGTCTGGGAATACTTCACAAGCGTACAGGAGATTGAACGCACCGGAAGCTATGAGGAGATCGAATTCCTGATGAAGGAAACCGCATTGAATTTGGAAAACGGGATGCTCGGCAAAACCGCCGTGCACCCAATGCAGCTGGTGCCGATCCAGTCGGTGCACACGGTCGATTACGAGCAGTATATCGACGCGAAGTCGATCGCCGAGGCCGATCCGGACCGAAACGGCGTGATCTCCAGCGATTACCACAACAAGATGAACGAACTTCGCCCGCATGAAATCTGGGCGAATAAAATATTGAAGCGCGCGCAGACGTTCGGCGTCTACCGCCCGGACACCGGCTGCAGGGAGCTGGTCGAACTCTTTCTGAAGCACGAGCATGAAAGACGCATCGGCGCGGCCAACCTGGTGGAAGAACCTATGCGGCAAATCCGGGCTTCAGCAGAGGAGGGCGACGCATGAACCAGCCGGTTAAACGTGTTTACCGTGTAGCGGATGCGCTCGAATTGACGCTGGAGCTGGAGCGGACCCGCTTCGGCCTGCGCCCGGACGCGCTGTTCGGCGTGAGCATCCGGGAAAACCCGAACCGTCCGTTTCTGTTCGTCAGCAGGGTGCTGGGCAAGCATCTGCCGGTCGCGCCGAAACGGATGCTGTCGGCCGCCAAGCTGCTGAGCTGTGCGGGAAACGATGCGGCGCATGATGAAGCAGAGCTTTCCTTCTTTGCGGACATCGTAAACGGAGACTCCGAGGCGGATTTTGAGACGGTGTATGCACGCCTGATGCACAGCAGAAACATCCTGACGAAAGAGCGGCGGACACTGTTCATCGGCTTTGCCGAGACCGCGACCGGGCTTGCCCAGAGCGTTTTCGACAGCTTCGGTGGGGACTGCGCCTATGTGAATACGACCCGTGTAGAAGCGGATGACGACAGCTTCCTCGATTTTCTGGAGGAGCATTCGCACGCAAAGCAGCATTATCTGTATCTGGGACGGCTGTCCTCCTTTATGCAGGGGCTTAGAAGAATTGCGCTGATTGACGACGAGCTGACAACCGGCAACACGATGCGCAACCTGATCCGGGCGCTGCACCGGCAGTTCGGCGTAACGAGCTACACGATCTATACGCTGCTTGACTGGCGCGGGGACGAGCATCTCGAACAGTTCCGGCAGCTTGAGCAGGAACTGCGGATACAGATTGAAGTCCTGTCCCTGATCCGCGGCCGGATCCGGCAGGTGTCCTACACGATGCCCACACAGCCGAAAAATCTTGCGGATTACCGGGGAAAAGGGCAGGGGATTGAGCTGGATTCCGAGGATAAAAAAGCAGTAGCGAACAACTGCGAAACGGACAAGGAGTGCCTGAACCGTTCAGCCAGCCTCCGAGAGCCGTTAGAAAAGATCGATGGAGGAGCACACAAGACGGAGAACGAAGCTCCGCATGCCACAGCATGCAATTGTGAATTGGATAGAGACATCCTGAATAGTTCTGCCATTCTTCGGGAGCCGTTTGAGAACGGTAACGGAGAGGCACACAAAATGCGGGACGAAGCTTCGCATACTGTTTTCTGCGGTAAAAGCGGGGAAATGTATGGCACCATTTACAGGATCGATTGCCGGGATCTGTTTAAAGATTTTGCCGGGGAAGGGCAGGAGAGCTTCTCTGTACAGGGGCGGTTTGGATTGACGGCGGCGGAGCGCGACGCACTGGCAGACCGATGCAGAAAGGCGGCGCTGCGCTTGAAAGATTACCAGATGACGCTGCAATTGGGAGAGAACCAGGCGGGAATACCGGCAAATGATCGACCCGATGCCATATCCGGCAGGATACCAAATAAGACGGCGGAAGATGAGAAGCCCGCTCACGGACAGACCCATAGCAGGACGGCGTACATCGGCACCGGGGAGTTTATCTTCCTGCCGATGCTGCTTGCGGCTTTTCTGGATGAGAATTCCCGCTGTCAGTCCACGACCCAAAGCCCGGTAATGCCTTACCCGAATGCCGGCTCCGCCATCGAATGCGGTGTGCGTTATCATGCGCCGGACTGCTACAGCGCGGCGGGATATCTCTACAATGTCGTGCCGGGACAGTATGAGCGGGCATTCCTCTTTGTGGAGGCCGGGCACACCTGTGAAACCGGCTTAAAAGAATTGTGTGTTTATTTAAAAGATGGTGGCATCGATCAGATATTTATGATATACTTATAAATCAAAAAAGGGGGCATGCAATGATACGCGAACAGAACAGGGCAAAGGGCAGCTTTTTAGAGGAGGACGTCACACTGCTTCTCAAGGATGTCTCCAGCCTTGTCGAAGAACGGCCGACCGCCGTTCGGGAAAAAGAGATACAACATGGACGGCACTACTGTATGGACCTGCCAATCGAAAAGCTGCCGTCCGAGGAATATATGAAGATCTTTCATCAGCTCTTCCGGGAGAACTGCGGAAGGGTTGCGCTCTACACAGCCGTGCTCACACAGCTTGTGCTGCAGGAGTTCTCGCATCCGGTCTTTGTCTCGTTGGTGCGCGCGGGCACGCCGGCCGGCGTGCTGATGCGCCGGTACGCACAGAGGTATCTTCACCGGGAAGTCGCGCACTATGGGCTTTCCATTATACGCGGCGTGGGCTTTGATGAAAACGCCCTCAAAGATATTTTGTCCGCCCATCCCGGCTGCACGCCGGTGTTTGTCGACGGATGGACCGGCAAGGGGATGATTGCATCCCAGCTGAAGGAATCTTGTGAAGTTTTTAACAAGAAATATGGAACTGCTGTCCGGCCGGTTCTGGCGGTGCTGTCCGACCCGGCCTGCTGCACCGACTTGTACGCGACCCGGGAGGATTTTGTCAACCCGTCAAGCTGCCTGAACAGCACCGTGTGCGGGCTGATTTCACGCAGTGTTTTGAACGAAGCCTTCATCGGCCCCGACGATTACCACGGCGTCAAGGTGTATGAAAAGTTCAAAAATGATGACCTGACGGCATTCTACCTGGACGGCGTGACGGAGCTGTTTGAGGACGTACAGGCCCAGGCGCAAAGGATGCTGGACGCGCTGCTGCGCGAGGACCGCACGCCGACCTTCCGCGGGATGTCGGCGGTCCGGGAGATTGCAGCGGTGTTCGGTGTGGATGACATCAACCGTGTCAAGCCGAGCATCGGGGAGACCACCCGCGTGCTGCTGCGCCGGGTGCCCGACCGCATCCTGCTCCAGGATACGGAAAGCGCACAGGTTGCGCACATCCTCCAGCTGGCAAAGGAAAAGAACGTCCCGGTGGAAGTCTACCGCGACATGCCGTACATCTGCTGCGGGCTGATATCCAATCAAAAGAGGGTGGAGCTATGATCTTTTCAACCGATCTGGACCGTACGCTGATCTTCTCGAAGCGCCGGTTCGACCCGAAAAAGGTTCAAACTGTGCCGGTCGAGCAGCGCGAGGGCGTCGACTGCTCGTTCATGACGCCGAGGGCTTATTATTATTTTCAGGAGATCATGCGCCGAACCGTTCTGGTCGCCAACACGATGCGCGGCATCGAGCAGGCGAAACGGATTCGGTTTGTGCAGGAAGGACGCTGTGACTATGTCGTCACGCAGAACGGGCTGTATATCTACCGCGACGACCGCCCGGACAAGCTGTATGGGGAGATCGTCGCCGCGCTGGCCGCCCAGACACAGTTCGGCTTCGATGAGGCGATCGATCAGATTCTTCATGAGGTCGGCGGTATCCTGTGCATGTCCAAGCGGTACGAATACATGGCGGTGTTCTTCACCGACGGGGAACGGTTCGACCGCCGTGCCTACCAGCAGCTGCGCATGTATTACCACGACTGCGGATGGGAGCTTTATGAGCAGGGCAAGAAGCTCTATCTCTCCCCGCTGGCGGTCGACAAATCCCGCGCACTGCTGTATATCAGGGAACGGGAACAGGCGGACAGCGTAACGTCGTTCGGCGATTCCTACTTTGATATCCCGATGCTGAAGGCGTCGGATATCCGTTATTCCCTGGCAGGCTGCGAATTACAGGAGATTCATCCTGATTTCGAGATACACTATTCCGACAGCCCGGGCATTCTGGGCAGTCAGGAGGTAATGGAGCATTTTTTGAACCATCATCTGCAGTATAAGACTGAGAAAGAGAACAGGAGATGAACCGATGATCACACACAAGATGAACCCCTTGAATGAAGAAGAGGTTCTGAAAAGCCGAAAAGAACACGGCAGCAATATGCTGACCCCGCCGAAGCAGACCTCCTTCCTCAAGGAGCTTTGGGCAAATTTCCGCGGCGACGCGCTCATCCGCATTCTGACCGTAGCGCTGGTCGTCACGCTGGTGTTTGCGCTGCTTGGATGGGGAGACTGGCTTGAGGCGGTCGGCATCGCGATTGCCGTCGTGCTTGCAACCACCGTTTCTACCTACAGCGAGTATTCCAACAACAAGCTGTTCCAGAAACTGCAGGATGAATATTCCAAGATCATCTGCAGGGTGTTCCGCAGAAAGGGCGGTCAGACCAAGATCAGCGACATCAAGATCGACGAGATCGTGGTCGGCGACTACATCCTTCTGCAGGCCGGAGACAAGATCAGCGCCGACGGCGTCATCGTCGACGGGGAGATCAAGGTCAACCAGGCCAGCCTGAACGGCGAAAGCGAGGAAGCCGAGAAGACCGCGGCCGCTCAGGACTACGCGTTCAGTCCCGACGAGGTCGATTTCCTCGACGAGCACAAGGTGTACCGCGGCTCGGTCGTCACAAGCGGCGAGGCGGTCATGCTGGTCAAATGCGTCGGCGACACGTCCCAGTTCGGAAAGCTTGCCAAGGAGCTTGGCGAGGAGGACGACCGGGAATCCCCGCTGAAATTAAAGCTTGGCAAGCTGGCCGACAACATCTCGAAATTCGGCTATATCGGCGGCGCGCTGATCGCCGTCGCGTTTATGATCAACTGCATGTTTTTAAACCCGAGCATCGCGCCGGAAGCGACGACCTACTTCTCCATGGCCAACTGGCAGGAGATCGTTATGGACGTCGTGCATTCGGTCACGCTGGCCATCGTCATCATCGTCGTGGCGGTCCCGGAGGGCCTGCCGATGATGATCGCGCTGGTATCCGGGCTCAATATGAAAAAGCTATTGAAAGACAACATCCTGATCCGAAAGATCGACGGTGCGGAGACGGCCGGAAGCCTCAACATCCTGTACTCCGACAAGACCGGCACCATCACCAAGGGGCAGCTGCAGGTCGTCAGCTTCTATTCCTCCGAGGACCGGGAGTATGGGGACTACGGTTCCATACCGGACAAGCTGCGCGAGATGCTGCTGATCAGCATTAAAGGAAACACCAACGCGGTCTGTATCGAGAACAGCGGCAAGCTGGAGATTTCGGGCGGCAACGTGACCGAACGCGCGCTGCATGAATTCCTGGGCGTCGAAGGCGAGCGGCAGTATATCGGCTACAACATCAGCATCAAGGATGAACTGATGTTCAACTCCAAAAACAAGTACTCGGCCTCCGAGATCGAGGACCGCGCGCTGATCAAGGGCGCGCCGGAGAAACTGCTGCAGTACTGTACATATTACTATGATGAGGATATGCAGGTGAAGCCGCTGACCGCGGAGATGAAGGCGAAGATCGAAAACCGCATCAACGCGCTGGCCACCAAGGCGATGCGCGTGCTGGCGTTTGCGACCTCGTCCAATCAGATCGGCGACGACCTGCTCAAGGAGATGACCTTCATCGGGCTGGTCGGCATCCGCGACGAGCTGCGCCCCGAAGCGGTCACCGCCATCGAGATGGCGCGCAAAGCGGGCATCCAGGTCGTCATGGTCACCGGCGACAAGAAGGAAACAGCCTTCGCGATTGCGCGCGACGCGGGCCTTGTCCAGCAGGAAAACGACCTTGCGCTGACCAGCGATGAGCTGAACGCGCTGAGCGACGAGCAGCTCAAGGAGATCCTGCCGAAGCTGCGCGTTGTGGCCCGTGCGCTGCCGACCGACAAGAGCCGGCTGGTGCGCATTTCGCAGGAGCTGAACCTGGTGGTCGGTATGACCGGCGACGGCGTCAACGACGCTCCGGCGCTCAAGAAGGCCGACGTCGGCTTCGCAATGGGCTCCGGCACCGAGGTTTCCAAGGAGGCCGCCGACATCACAATCCTGGACGACAACTTCAATTCGGTGGTCAAAACCGTGCTGTATGGACGCACCATCTTCAACAACATCCGCAAATTCATCGTGTTCCAGCTGACCATCAACGTCAGCGCCGTGCTGATTGCCTTCATCGGCCCGTTTTTGGGCATTGGAACGCCGCTTTCGGTCACGCAGATGCTCTGGGTCAACATTGTCATGGACACGCTGGCGGCGCTGGCATTGGGCGGTGAACCGCCGCTGCCGCGCTATATGGAGGAAAAGCCGAAGCGCCGCGACGAATCGATTATCAACAGAAACATGTGGTCGAGCATCCTGACGGTCGGCGGCTACCTGACCGCGGCCTGTCTGGTGGTGCTGCTGGTTCCGTTCTTCCGCACGCTGTTCAGGGCTGGACCGGCGGGCAACGCGGACCTTTACTTCCTGACCGGTTTCTTCTGCTTCTATGTGCTGTCGGCCATGCTGAACGGTCTGAACGTCCGCACCGATAAGATCAACATCTTTGAGGGCATCACGGCCAACAAGGGCTTTTTAAGCGTCATGGCGCTGATTGTCGTCGTGCAGGTGCTGATGACCTATATCGGCGGCGCCATCCTGCGTACAGCCGGCCTCAATTTGCAGGAATGGGCCGTTGTGGTACTCGGCGTCATCATCATCCTGCCGATCGGCACCATCCGCAAGCTGATCTTTAACAAGCGTCATCACGAGTCTTAAAACAGGCTGATGATTGTTTTGGGAAACATCCGCTGCCGGCAGCAGAGCATGTTGGATACGGCAGGGGGAATGACTGCAAAAGGGGGCATTGTATATGAAAGTACTTGTCATCACCGGAAGCCCGCATAAGAAGGGCACCTCCGCGCTTCTGGCGGATTCCTTCATCAAGGGCGCGCTCAGCGCCGGACATGAGGTTGTCCGCTTTGACGCCGCGTTTGAGAATGTCCACCCGTGCCAGGGCTGCATGTATTGCTGGGAGCACGAGAGCAGCTGTGTTTACCAGGATGCGATGACCGATCTGAACCCGGTGCTGTTTGGCTGTGATATGGTCGTGTTCGTGACGCCGCTGTATTACTTCGGCATGACGGCACAGATGAAGCGGGTCATCGACCGGTTTTTTGCGAACAACGAGGTTCTGCGGAAGAATGCCAAGAAAACGGCTCTGCTGGTCACCTGCGGCGATCAGGACAAATGGGCGGTGGATGCGTTGAAGGCGCACTATCAGACGGTCTGTCAATATCTCGGCTGGCAGGATGTCGGTTCGCTCACAGCCTTCGGCGTCTACACGCGCGAGGATATCGAGAAGACCGATTATCCCAAGCAGGCGTTTGATTTCGGCGCGTCGCTTTCATAAGCAAGCATCAAAGGCATCGACAGACAATGGTTCATATCATCAGAAAAGGCGCTTTCACCTGGGTGAAAGCGCCTTTTCAATGGAGCGGAAGGGGAAGGTGAGAATGTTGGAGGAATAGCAGGGGTTAGAGGAACGCATACTAACAGAAAAAGGGAGGGCGAACCGCTATGAAGAAAATCGCATTTTATGATACGAAGCCGTATGACCGCATCTATTTCGACCGTATGAAGGAGGAATATGGCTTTGAGATCATCTATCATGAAGCCAACCTCAACGCCTCCACAGCCGTGCTGGCAGCCGGCTGCGACGCAGTCGTCGCATTTGTCAACGATACGATCGATCAGCCGGTCATCGAGACGCTGCATCGGGAAAAGATCGGCATCCTCGCCATGCGCTGCGCGGGCTATAACAACATCGATTTCAAGCATGCCTATGGTAAACTGCACGTGGTGCGGGTACCGGTCTATTCCCCATACGCGGTGGCAGAGCATGCGATGGCGCTGCTGCTGACACTGAACCGCAAAACCCACCGGGCCTTCAACCGAACACGGGAATACAATTTCAGTCTCAACAATCTGATCGGCGTCGACCTGCATGGGAAAACGGCCGGCGTGGTGGGCACCGGAAAGATCGGACGCGTATTCATCAACATCTGCAAGGGATTCGGCATGCAGGTGATTGCCTACGACCCCTATCCCGCCAAGGATGCGGATTTCGAATACGTTCCGTTTGATGAACTGTGCAGGCGCAGTGATGTCATCTCTCTGCACTGCCCGCTGACAAAGGAAACCGACCACATCATAAATAAAAAGGCCCTGTCCGAGATGAAGAACACCGCCTATCTTCTCAATACCTCCCGCGGCGCGCTCATTGACAGCGAAGCGTTGCTGGCTGCGCTGAAAAATAAGCAGCTTGCCGGAGCGGGACTGGATGTCTATGAAGAGGAGAGCGACCTGTTTTATGAGGATCTGTCCTATTCTATCATCGACGACGATGTACTGGCGGGGCTGATTGCGATGCCGAATGTCATTGTGACCTCCCATCAGGCCTTCCTGACCGAAGAAGCGCTCCACAATATCGCCAAGGTTACAATGGACAATCTGAAAGCCTACTTTGACGAGTCGCCGCTCGACAACGAGATCTGCTACCGCTGTGAAGAGGAAGGCCATTGCGGAAAAAGTCATCAGAAGCGCTGTTTTTAGCGGCTCACCAGCTTTTATGAACGCCTTCGATGTGCAGGAAGCGGATGTTGGCATAGGTGTAGGAGCTCAACCGCCGCTGGTGCGCGTCGAAGGAGTGGGTACTGACCAAAATGTTGCTTTCATCCGGCTCATTGCCCACACCGGTGACGACAAGGGAATGGTAAAACTCGTTTGAGTAGTTGCCGAGCTGTATAATATCGCCGATCATCATGCGGTCGATGGTGGTATCGCTTGCAAAGACGCCCTGGGTTTTGTTGCTGGTCAGAAAGTTGTACAGATACTGCACGCCGGTCCAGGATGCCGTCCGGTCGCTGGAGCTGTTGTAGTACCAGCCGTAGATCGGCGTATAGTTCATGACGCCGCTTCCGGCGTACAGACATTGTGAAGCAAAATTGGTGCAGTCTCCGCCGAGATCCGAAAAATCCAGATAATTCGGGTTGCGGCGGTACGCCCATGCTTCGGCATAGTCAAACGCCCTTTGACGGTTATATGGCAAAACGGTTGGCATAGAATACCCCTCCCAGAAAAATTTTCTCTGAAATATCATATGAAATGAATTCTTTTTTGATGACAGTACACGGTTTGTGGAAAGAGTGAAAAGTATTATGATATAAGCTGGAGTGCAACTTTATTCCGGAGGTATTTGCAGGAACAAAAATTTCTGAAAAATATGAAAAAAAGTTTGACTTTTAGGGGGAAGATGTGGTAATATATTAATGTTCGCTGCACGAGTATGATCCATAACAAAGGCATGGAAGATATCGGCGATAGTTTGATAGCTGGAAGCGTGTAGAAGTGGCTGTAACAGCCTGTGCTCAAAATCATGTGATCTTCCGCTAAAACTGAATATTTACAACATGGAGAAGTATCAAAGTGGTCATAACGAGCCGCACTCGAAATAATGTGATAATCTCCTAAAACTGCATATTTATGATACGGAAGAGTATCGAAGTGGTCATAACGAGCCGCACTCGAAATGCGGTTGTCCGCAAGGGCACGTGGGTTCGAATCCCACCTCTTCCGCCAAAAACCCGCACAAACACTAGGTTTGTGCGGGTTTTCTCTTTGCCTTTCACTATTCGATTTTCGAGGTTTCAATGAAATGGTGCCAATTTTGTGGTGACATTGGCACCACAATTTTTTTCTTCATTCATCCTATGCATTTTGGTTAGATTCTCTGGTGACATTTTGGTGATAAGAAGTGTTAACAGGGTTTGTAAATTGCTAAAGCCATCTGGGGGTATTCATTCGGCGTTCTGCCGATTCTCCTCGTTTTTTTCAGTATTCGCTTTCGGGAATAGTGCGTTGTGGTAAGCGTCCAGCACATATTTCTTGCGTTCTAATCTCACGTCCACATACTGCGCGGTTACGGCGTCTAAGTTGGTAGAAATCCCAAGCTGGAGACCCGTACCCTTTAGGCTGTGGCCCAGGATCATGCCCACGGTATAAAAGTCTCCGGTCAGCTGATGCATGTTGGTTGCCGCCGAATGGCGCAGGTCGTGGAATCGGAGGTGAGGCAAACTCAGCCGCCGGATCAACTGGGCAAAATTCGCGGATACGCTGTCCCGGCGGTTCGGAGCGCCGTTGGGTTTTGCGTTGACCAGGTCGTTTTCATAATAGCTTCCACCGCCGTTTCTTGCCAGGCTACGTTGACGTTCCTGAAGCTCCAGCTGTCTTTCGAAATACTCTCTTGCCACCTCGGTAATCGGCAGCGTGCGCTCGCCGGAGCCATCGGCTCCCTTTCCTTTCACGGGAGCCATCTCACTAACTTCTGTTGTTCCTGTTGGCAGCTTATAGGGAAGCTGTTCCACTACTAAGAAGCAGCCATTTTCCAAATCCACATTGCGCCATCTCAGGCCCAGAATCTCGCTCATGCGCATACCGTACATGCCCGCCAGCATGACGATCATCTCCCATTCAGTACCGGTGAGCAGGCCAAATAGCTGCTGCATTTGCGGGATGGTGTACGGGTCAGGCGTTTTTCCTTGTTTTCCAAACTTGGTCAGAATATCACGGGCTGGATTATGGTCGATGTAGCGGTATTTCCTCGCCGCCTCCAGCGCCACGCTCAGAATGCGCTGGGTGTAGCGTACAGAGCTTTGGGACAGTCCCTCGTCAAACATCTTCTGAAACATCTCATCCAGCATAGCGGGTGTGAGCGCCCGCAGCTGTACGTAGCCGATATGGGGCCCGATATGGTTGCGGATGTAGCTCTTGTAGCCGTCAAAGGTGCTGGGGCGCAGATTGGCCTTGCCGTGCTGCTCTACCCAGGTCTCCATGTACTCCTGAACCGTCTGCTTGCCCTTTGCCATGTCAATAGGGGAATAGGATGGGCTTGCCAGCTTCGTGCGCATCTCCGCCTCATACTGGACAGCCTCCTTCTTTGTGGCAAAGCCTTTCTTCACATGGGTTCTCCATTTGCCCTGCTGCTGGTATTTCACGTTGACATCATAGACAACACCTGCCTTGCCTGTCAAAGCTCCGTTTCCATCTCTCTTGTTTTTTACCTGTCTCGTCGATACCGACATTACTCCGCCTCCTTTTTCACACGGATTTTATTCCGCTCGTACCAATCCCAAATCGCGGCTTCCACCAGCAGCTTTCGGTTTCCATTCTCGACATACTCAATTTGCCGGTCCTCAATCAGCTGGCGCAGTTTGTTTTCCCCAATACCGCTGATGCGGCTCATCTGTTCCACGGTTTTAAGCAGCGTATCCTCACGGACGTACGGCGCTTGATTGTTTGTTTTCCTCATCTGTGCAACCCCCTTTCCTTTTATTTCTTTCTGTGCAAACACACAGCATCGCGTTTCACTCCTTTCTTCATTTTGCTGACAACTTAAATATGCAGGAGGTTGAAAGGATTTATGAAACAGATAGAAAAGGAGAATTGAGCTATGATTGTTTTCTCTCCTGCCAAGCTCTAAAAAGTTTCAGCTAAAACTACTCAGAAAACAAAAAACAGTCTGCACCATGCCCCCGCTGGGCGCAAGTGCAGGCCGCTTGATCGTTTTCTTTATGGATTTCTGTCATACCCAGAGTATGACAGACCGGCATATGTCTCCAGGATTGGAAAAATATTTTTCAGGCTGCGGCAACCGCGATTGTGAGAGAATCCATGAGAAAAACGGCGGTTATCGGAGCTCCGGCCGTCTATATTCGCATCCGGCGGTTTATTTGGCCCTCCGGCCGTTTTTACTCAATATGCTCTCACCCCTTTCTAAAGAGGGTCCGTTTTTGAAAACGACCGTTGGGTGAAAAACGACGGTTCAGCGTTACTAAATCCGGTCAATGTCCTTCATATTATAGTTGAGACGAAAAAGTCGCTCCGGAAGGCGGATTCGTTTCCAATTTAGGAAAGGAGGATATGTTTATGTTTCTGCCGTGCAATAACAGTGAAATCAACGTCAAAGACATCTACGCTATCATTCAAATCAGAACGGATTTGTTTGTGGACACGAAAATGCAAAAAACGGACAGGCCTTACGGTACTGCCGAAGGGACACTATTTCTGCTCCGTGATGGTACTATGCGTTATTCGGATTCTAAGCCTGAGTGGATTACTATGAAGATCATGTCGGAGAAATAAGATTCTCGGATTAAAAAAGTACAAGGAACCCGCCGTGTTCAAGTGACGCGGCGGGTTCCTTGCGTTTATTCCATATTATAAAAGCGTATAAAACTTGTGTCCAGGTCTGATTTCTTCCGTCCCTGTCAGATAGCCAAGATTGACATCAAAATACTCTGCCAACGCGCAGAGGACATCCAGCGGCGGCTTGTTTGCTCCTAATTCATAATAGGAGTAGGTGGAGCGGTTTACATGAATGAAGTCGGCAACCTGTTGTTGAGAAACGCCAGTGAGAGTGCGCAGCAGCCTTAGCTTTTCAGCGACATTTCGGTAAATTTCTGATCCCTTCATAATCCATATCACATACGATCACTAGGTTAATAAGTTTTTCCCAAAATACAGACATAAATTGAGCCGTCTTCATCTCGCGCCGCTCCTGCACCAATCCGTATAAGCTCCTCAGAAGCTAGGTCTGAACAATGTACTGTCAGCATGGAGCCCTCTTTTACCCCGTCCTCAAAGGCACCTTTCCCAACAGATTCAACACCGGAGCAGGAGTGGTACAAGCTTTTCGACTGTGCCATTTCCTCCGCGTGCGCCTGTGCGGAGACTGATAAATCAGCATCCATATTCAAGGACTTGCTTCTATGTGAGTTGACTCCTGACAATAAATCATAAAGATATGCGCTTCCCATCGCCTCCACTCTTGGGGCGTCAGAAAGTACCGGCGGCGGTGTATCAAAAAGTTCGGGAGGCGACGTTTCCGACTGATACGCTTCCTCTGGGGGATAAGAAGCCGTTTGCGGTGCTGCGGTCGCTTCACTGGATGGTGAAGAAACCGCTCTTTCAGGCGAGGAGCTCATTTTATTTTCTGATACTTCTGAGGAGCTTTCAGTGATTTGGGAGGGATTTGATGGCTCCCCAGATAAACTTGCCACTGTATACACAGCGGAGAAAAGCTCTGATGCCGGCTCTGTAGGTGTTATTGTCGGTGCTTCCGCCGGTATGCTATCTAGTGATTGCACTCTGGATAACTCTTCAGAGCCAGAGCTTGCTGTTTCTTTGGTAGTGCATGCCGGCAAAAGCAATAATTCACAAAGCAAACAGGACCAACTGATGATTCGTTTCACTTTAATTTCCATATTCTCCTCCTGCGCCGCCTAGATCAGCTGAATCAATTTGAGCAGCGTAACGCAATCGATAAACCCCTGAAGATAGATAAGGTCGCAGTCCATGGAGCTTATTTCATTTTGCAAGCGTTCCAGCTTAAGCATCAGCTTGCGATTTTTACCAAGCCGGTTCCGGATTTCATCAAAGACCTGGCTGTACTGTTTTTCCTTGCGCTGATATTCTGCATTACGCTCCTTATTACGCATACAGAGATCGGATTGAGCTTCTGAAAACGCAGCGTATAAGTGCTCCGTAAACGAGATGGGCAAATCTGCAATATTCTCTTTCAGCAACGCCTCCAGCTTCAATTTGTTTCGCCGCCTTCCTCATCCTGCTTTCTAAATCCAAGCGCCTCCAGTAATAGGTTTGTGGCAATTTGGTATCCCACGGCAAAGGCCTCCCGAACCTCCATTGCGGATGCGCTGCCGCGCGTATGCAACATGGCGTGAAACAGATCTTTATCTAAAAGATTGAGTTTGCTTTCGATTTGATCTTCCAGTTCACACGCTTGTTTTTGAATCTCATTGAATTCAGGATCTGATGAATGTAGGTTCTCGTTTGGGTTCAAGTTTCCAAAATATAAATTGTCCAGATATGGAAAAATGGGACACATATTCTCCTCCTTTTAGCCTCTATAAGTGGTATATTAAACTTCTTGTTAAGCCTATATTACCACACGGATATAACACAGTCAAGGGCGTTTGTATCACCTACAGAGCCTTTTTTATCATTTAACTTGCCAAAAGGACTTATAAAATGTTATACTAAGAAAAATGGAGGTGCAAAATTTGGCTATTCATTGTAGATTATCCACTTTGCTGGGTGAAAGGCGCATTAAAATGGCGGAACTGTCCCGTATGACAGGTGTATCCAAGACGACCATCAACGCCATGTATCACGACCGTGTCCGTAAAATCGACTACGGTGTGCTGGAACGCATCTGCAAGGCGCTGGATTGCGGGCTTTCGGATATTGTTGAGTATGTAGTTGAAGATATTTCGAATAAATCGTAAAAACATCGCGTTTTTCTTTTCTCACATGCTACAAACATAGTGATGGGAGAATCGTGTTGTCATGCAGGACAAGCTTTCATTATTACAAATATTGACCAGATACACAACCAATGCTGTTCTGATATAAGATAATGGTTTGTGCAATTTTTATATAACTGCTTATAGCGCAATAATAGGAGTGATTTTATGGCGGCAATCAATGATTTAATTAATCAAATAGACAATCCGGAGTTACAAGCTCGCATTCAGGCAGAAGTGGACCGGATGAATAAACAGAAAAAGTTTGGCTTGGTGTTCGAAGAGCACCTGCCGGAATGCACGCCACTATATGATATCCCAATCAAACAGGGAAGCACTGTTGCACGTAAGACCGGCAAGGTGAGTGAAAACTATGTCGTTCTAAAAATCGAGGAGGACACAGTAATCTGCATGCCAAAAGGCAGTAAAGATGAAGTAAAGATTCCGCTGACGGACCTGGTAGCTGTGGCGGAGTTTGGAGAAGCAATCTATCCCTGCCTCAGGCCTGTCGATACCATATGTAATGCCCCTGATAGCGAATTGTGGCATACGCTGATTGAGGCAGATAATTATCATGCCCTCCAGCTGCTGGAATACCTCTATGCCGGAAAGGTAGACTGTATCTATATCGATCCGCCTTATAACACTGGCGCAAAGGATTGGAAATACAATAATGATTATGTAGACAACAACGATGCATATAGGCACAGCAAATGGTTGTCTATGATGCAAAAGCGGTTGAGGATAGCAAAGAAACTCTTGAATTCGAAGGATTCGGTGCTAATTGTTACCATTGATGAAAAAGAATATCTGCATTTGGGGTGCTTGCTGGAAGAAATGTTTCCAGAGGCGAGGTTGCAGATGATTTCTTCAGTTATTAATCCTAAAGGAAATAGAAGAGATAATGAGTTTTCAAGGTGTGAAGAATATATATTCTTTATCTATGTCGGAAATGCATATATTATATCTAATGGTTCAGATATGCTTCGTGATGCTATTAAAGATGATAATGTAGAACAAAAAGACCGATCTGTGAGGTTGAGGGCATTGCTTAGACAGGCAAGCAATCATGGCAAGAGAACAGACAGACCCAATCTCTTTTATCCTCTTATATTCAAAAAAGATACAGGGGAATTTTTGGGACCTGGGCCTGTACCCAATATTGAAGAAGATAGAAATACATATGAACCTCCAGAAGGAACAGTAGCTATGTGGCCAATCGGCTCAAATGGTACAGAATTAACGTGGAATTTACAACCTGAAACATTAATGGCAAAGCAACGTCAACATTTTTTGAGCTTTGGAAAATGGAATGGAAAAGGACGCACGGGTTATTATTTATCCGAAAGTCAAGAAAATAATTTTAACAATGGTATGTATGATATTGTTGGTCAAGACGAAGATGGAGCATACATTATTGAATTAAAATCGTCTTTAGATAAAGACATTAGACCGTTAACAATATGGCATAAAAAATCTCATTCAGCGAGTGAATATGGAACTATGCTCTTAAATGGTTTTTTTCATGATAGACGCTTTTCATTTCCGAAATCACTCTATGCTGTAAAGGATACATTGCGTTTTTTTGTTGCTAACAAACCCAATGCATTAATCATCGATTTCTTCGCAGGCTCAGGCACTACACAACATGCGGTCAACCTCCTCAACGCAGAAGACGGCGGTCATCGTCGCTGTATTATGGTCACCAATAATGAAGTATCAGTCGACGAAGCGAAATCTCTCACCAAGCAAGGTTATCATCCTGGTGACCCGGAATGGGAGAAGCTGGGCATCGCACGCTATGTCACCTGGCCGCGCACCGTCTGTAGTATTGAAGGGCATGACGTTAATGGCAATCCACTCAAGGGGAATTATCTCGGCAGCGATATTTCTATGGCAGACGGGTTCAAATCAAATGTGGCTTATTTCAAACTTGGTTTTCTTGATAAAACCTCCGTTGCGCTTGGCAGGCAGTTCAAGGAAATGCTGCCCACCCTTTGGATGAAAGCCGGATCGTATGGGCCCTGTCCTGAACAGGACGGGGATGAGATTCCTGCCATGCTCGTTCTGCCCGAGAATAAACTTGCCATACTCACAGAAGAATCTGCCTTTCCGGATTTTCAAGCAAAAGTGAATGCCCAACCTGAAATTCAAACAGTCTTCATTGTCACTGACTACGAGGCGGGATATCGTGCTATGGCAAAAAACCTGAACGCTTCCAATACTTATCAGCTATACCGGGATTATCTCGACAATTTCAGGATCAATACAGGGAGGAACTGAGGATGAAAGTTGAATTATTTCCTTTTCAAAATAAGGCAGTCACTGACCTGCGTATGAAAGTAGCGGAAGCACTGGGAAGCTACAGACGCATGCATGTCCCGCAGGTGGTTTCCCTGCAGGCGCCGACTGGTGCGGGTAAAACGCTTATCATGGCAGCGCTTGTAGAGGATATATATTCTGGTACAGACCAGTATACGGAACAACCGGAAGCTATCTTTGTCTGGCTATCCGATTCTCCCGCGCTCAATGAACAATCAAAGCAAAAATTTGATTTTAAGGCGGATAAAATCCGCTTTGACCAGTGTGTCACCATTGAAGATGAATCCTTTGATATGGAACTGCTGGAGGATGGACATATTTACTTTCTTAACACGCAGAAGCTGGGAAAAGCTGCGAATTTAGGTAAGCATTCAGACACTCGTCAATTTACAATCTGGGAAACTTTGGAAAAAAACAGCAAAAGAAAAGGCAGACCACCTCTACTTTATTATCGATGAAGCACATCGTGGTATGCAGGGGCGAGAGGCGGGTAGAGCAACCTCCATTATGCAGCGTTTTCTCAAAGGAAGCAAAGCACATCACTTATCTCCCATGCCGGTTGTCATCGGCATCAGTGCAACTGCCGCCAGATTCAACCAATTAGTTGGTGACACCAACTCGACCTTGCAAAAATGCATTATAACCGCCAATGATGTTCGCGCATCAGGCCTGCTGAAAGATCGGATTGTCATCACCTATCCGGATGATCTGGAAAAGAACAACGAAATGGCGGTTCTACAGGCAGCAACTGACGAGTGGAAAAACAAGTGCGAGCATTGGTATCAATACTCTTACGAACAGCATTATGCTCAGGTTAATCCAATCTTCCTGATTCAAGTACTTGCCGGCAAAGGAAATAAGGTTTCCGAAACCAATTTGGATGATGTCATCGCTAAAATTGAAGAGCGAACCGGCGATTCGTTTCAAGAACATCAAGTGGTGCATACTTTTGGATCGGTTTCCACGCTGTCAATCAATGGATTGCCAGTACATCATGTGGAACCGTCTGAAATTACAGATGATAAGCGCATCCGCGTAGTACTGTTCAAAGAGAATCTTTCGACAGGCTGGGATTGTCCCCGAGCGGAAACCATGATGTCATTCCGACACGCAGAAGATGCCACTTATATTGCACAGCTTCTCGGCAGGATGGTGAGAACACCATTACAGTGTCATATTCTGGTTGACGATTTTCTGAATGATGTGCGGTTATTTCTCCCCTATTTTAATAGGAACACCGTCAAAGAGGTGATTGAAGAACTGCAAAATACCGAAGGTGGAGAAATCCCGACTGTGATTGACGGGGAATCTATGGAACGGCCGAGTTATGTTCCTTGGACAGTACGCTACCGCCGGAAGGAAGACCTGCCTATACCAGGACAATTGGAATTAACCGTACAGCAGGAGGATAATACTGTCGATTTACAGGAAGAGTCGCCTACAGATGAATCTTTTTTACCAAAAGTAGATATTTCTGAGAATCAACAGCAGATCCGGCCGCAAAGCACACCGACTCCCACATTCTCAATTAGTTCACAGAGAACCGAGTCGGATGTGTTCGCTCCAGAGACTGGTAAGCAGATTAAGTTTCCCAAATACTCTTTGGACAGAGAGGAAATCACTAAATTTATCAACGAACAGGGCCTGTTGACGTATGTAGTGCGTACTGTTAGAATAAACAGCTATTTGAAATCCTTGTTGAGTCTTGCAGCTTTGCTTACCCAGACGAATATCCACGCAAAAGCAAACGATGAAATCAAAGATGATGTTATAAATATGATATGCTCTTATATCAGCGAACTGCATCAAACGGGAAAATATGATGAACTTGCCGCACAGGTACTCAATTTTAAATTGTCTGTTTCCATCTTTGATGTATTTGGAGAAGCCCTTAACAATACTATTCAGGATTTTTTTACTGCATCTGAAAGCGACCTTGATCGACAGCTTCGTGCTGCTGATGCAAAGCTCGGAAATTGTGGATTTCAAAATGCTTATGGAAAAAAATACTACGATACAGAAAATCCGAATGCTTTTAAGATTGATTGTATTTTGTTTGCGGCAGACGATGACTGTATAGCAAAACTGAACGCATATGCAAAGAATAAATTTCATAATTTGAATGATCGATACCGAAAATATGTTGTCAATGAATCTGAGAAATACAGAAAGCAATACAGCGATATCATTGCTGACGGAGATATTGTCAGCAAACATAACTTTATCCTGCCTGAAACAATCAGTGTACGTCTCGAAGAGGACGGGACAGAGTTTGATAATCATCTTTTTGCTGATGAGAAAGGTATTGCCAAAATTAATCTTAATGGCTGGGAAGAAGGTGTTATTACGGAAGAGTCAAAAGCGTCCGATTTTGTTTGTTGGCTTAGGAATCCCTCCAGGCAAAAGTGGGCCTTATGTCTTCCCTATGAGATGAACGGTGAAATAAAACCGACCTATCCTGATTTTTTAATTATCAGAAGCGATCCTGTGCTTACATATGTCATTGATGTTTTGGAACCACATAATCCGGACTATAAAGATAATCTTGGAAAGGCAAAGGGTCTTGCGAGATATGCAGAAGAAGAGCCGAGAATTGGAAGAGTACAACTAATACGTAAGGGTAAAGACCCAGCGGGAAAGCAAAGATTTAAACGATTGGATTTGTCACATGGTACTGTAAGGGAAAAAGTGTTAAAGGCGCAAAACACTGATGAACTCGATCATATTTTTGAAACGGATGGTTTTTTTATGAAGTTATAGGTGAATGTGAAATATATGCTTGTAAACTTTAGGGAAGATAGTAAATAATATTTATCTTATTTACTCAACAGCGAAAGTTCAATTTGTTACGAGGTTACATAATGGTGCCACAATCCTAATAAACACTTAATGAAATGAACTTATTACATAAAGGGTGATTTCTAGATAAGCGTGCTTTTACACATCTCTCTATATAAAGATAAAGGGGAAAACACATATGTTTTCCCTCTCTCTCCTTCCTCGAAATGCGGTTGTCCGCAAGGGCACGTGGGTTCGAATCCCACCTTCTCCGCCATAAACAAACGTTAATATTGATACAATGTTGACGAGTGAAAAAGCCCAGTAATACTGGGCTTTTTCATATTTCAAGAGAAAAATCAGGCCGCCTTGACAGGCGGCTTTCTTGTCTTTTTGATAACGTATCGTGGTAAGATGCAACCACTCTACGGCACATTCCAACCTTTCGTGAAAAAGTTGAGAAACGTGAACAGATATGAAGTATCGTGAAAAGATTCAAAGGCATTGGCAACCATCTAAAAAGGCTACGACATCATAAAAACTCTCATTTATAACTCAGATATAATACTTTTTCGAAAAAAGTTCTTATACCTTCCCCCGGACTGGGTATTTTTACGTCTAAGGTCTGTAAAGCAATAAGCGTAAAACCAAATGACAAAAGAATGAAGAAGACGGCAACTTCCCGCCAGCTTTTCTTTTTTATCAGATTACGAGACCCCAAAAAACCTATACCGATAAAAACAGCAATAACGAAAAATATCATCCGTATTACCCTCCTTGTTTTTTAGGAAGTCTGCGCAGAGCTGCCACCAATAATGTAATGACTGGAAGTAAAAATTCAAAGATACTTGCAAAGAAAGGCCATGTTTTCATCGCACTTTCAACTTGCGAAACCGGATTGTCATGCATCGGTACTACCAAGCCGATAAAGATAATTCCAATCGGAATCACCACCGGCTTATATGACTGTAAATTAAATAAATGGCCGATACCCAATGCGACTGCGTAATGAATAACAGAAATCTTCATAAAAATTGAGAATATTAACATACCCACAACAATAAAATCCATTCTGGTTAAGACTTTTGCTACTTCAATCTGACGAATCGTTGTAATGATAGGACTTCCTGCAATGTTAGCCATATTACCCAGAACCCCGCTGACCATTACCGAGGAGATAAACATGGTTGCCGCGCCAATGGTTAATCCCAGAAGAACTGACTTCTTTGCCTTCTTCATGTTGTTTATATATGGGATTAGCATCATAAAAACAAATATCTCGCCAAAGAAGATGGTAAGAATAATATGATTCGCCTGAATGAAATCCATAAGGGGAACATTCAAAACCGGTAATAAATTATTAAATTCGAATTTGCTAGCCGTTAAAATTACAATCAATATGACTGATATTGATACGATTACTAAAAATATCAAGCTGATCCGAGCAAGAGTCTCTACTCCGTTTCGGACTGCCCAAGCACAAGCAAATACAAGCATAACAGCGAATATGATTACAGGCGTATCTACCATAAATAAACCGGCTATGAAATCGGATAGAAACCTTAAATTTGCAGTAGCCATTAATATGAAAAATATAATATATAATACAGAAACCATCTTGCCTAGATAAGGGCCAAACACGATATTGTTGAGCTGTATAAGGTTTTTACCGGGAAACTTCTGCATTAGCTTTACGTAAACCAATGCGAAAAGTGCCATCACAGCAAAGGATGTTAACAAAGCTAGCCAGACATCCTTTGGGGTGATGTCAAACACAAAGGTAGTCGAAAATATGGAACCTTGAATAAAAATTCCTATTAGAAATATCAGTTGTGAGCTTGATATGATACCTTTTTCTAATTTCATCATAAATTCTATTCCTCATCCGGATGCGCGGGTTCTCCAATCTTACCTGTTCCGTACAACTCAGCGTCTACTTCAATCTCAACCTGAATATTTGGGAAAATATCATCCCATTTGCTCTCGAGTTCTTTCCATTGGCCGGGATATTTACGCTGCACCGCTTCACCAAAGCCAAAGACATCAGCGTTTAGTTTCTGAGCTTTTTCTACTGAAGCTGTAATTTCATTGCGAATAGCCGAGGCATTCTTTTCTCCAAGTTTTAATATTTCAGAAGTGGCTAAGTTTTCAGCACACGACTGACTGCCAAGATTGCTTTGCTCTTTGATTTCAATCTTTATGGAAATATTGCCGTCCTTGATTTCAGGAGTGACAGTGCTGCTGGCCTCCATAATTTCAAGATCGACTTTTCCCTCGCCGTCGGGACATTCGACTACAATAATTCCGCTTTTGACTTCACCATCCACCCATAACAAGCCTCTGGTTTCAGTCTTGTTTAGCTGGCCTACGAGCTTACCCTTTTTGAAAACAGCAGAGCCTGATATAACAATCTTTTGTTCTTCACCTTCACCCGAGATTTCAATAAGCGGGGCTACGGGCGCTGTGGTTTTGCTCATCAGGCGTTGTAAAAAAGGCAGCAATTTCATTGAATATGTCTCAGCGTTATACTGTTGAGCTTCGACCAATTTATCGATATTTATTGCAGGCACCTTTTCCAGCCCCCGCTCTATATCTAAAATATCGCTTGGCTTATCTTTGTCTGCAACCAAAACCCAAGTAATAATACGTGTTTCATTGTCGCGCACAAAAAAATCGATATATTTTTGAACCCCCTCTTCAGCTACCTCTCGGCTGAATATGAGTACTTTATTGTGTTGAAAATACAATTTGCGAGGAGACTCATGGGTATAACTCCGTACTGTACTAAAGATCGTTTCTGCTTCGTTTGTAATATTCCAGTATGCTTTCTCTTGACTGCCGCCGCCTTTACTATCCTTTGCTAAGGCACTCGGTTTCGCGATTTGAGCAGTTAGTAATACATTCCCACTTTCGGCTTTATCGATGCCCACGCCAACTACAACGGCATAATCGTTCAATTCATGGTAACTCCAGCAACCGGTCAAGTTGAATGTTAGAATAATGCATATCATTAGACTCATTATTTTTTTCATAACTTTTATACCCTATGATCTTGTTTGATTTTCTTCTTCGGGCGGAGGAGTAGGTTTTAATCCACTTGACTGTCTCTTACTCTCCTGTGCTCCGATATCTTCAGGGCGGGTAGCCATGCCCCATATTGGTACCCTGATAAACGTATCTTTAAGATCACGTCTAACCAAAGGAGCCAATGGCGATAAATATGGAGTGCCAAATGAACGTAATGTAGCCAAGTGAACCAAAGCGCAAATCAACCCTATAATGATGCCGTATCCTCCCATGACTCCGCCAAGTATCAGCAGAATGTATCGAAGCATACTTGCGGAATCTGTTTGTGCGGGAATCACAAAACTACTTACGGCAGTAATCGCAATGACAATAACCGTAAAATCAGAAACTATTCCGGCCGCAACAGCAGCTTCACCGATTACCAGAGCACCTACAATGCTGACAGCCTGACCGACGGGGCGGGGCAACCGCACACCGGCTTCTCTTAGAATATCGAATACGAGTACCATAACAAAAAGTTCCAAGAACAGAGGGAAAGGAAGGCCTTCCTCTGAGGCCATCAAAGTGAACATTAAAGGAGTCGGTATCAATTCAGGATGATACGCTAAAACTGCAACATAGACTCCAGGAGTCAGAATTGTAATCATATACGATACATATCTTAATATCCTTATAATGCTTGAAAAAAAGGTTCGGGAATAGTAATCCTCTGAGGTTTGAAAACTTTCAACAAAGAGCATAGGAACGGTTAGCACGAAGGGGGTGCCGTCTATAAAGATCGCCGCTCGCCCTTCCAAAATTTTTGCAGCCACCACATCCGGTTTTTCACTATTAGCAACAGTTGCGAAAATAGAATACGGTGCATCCTCGATGAATTGTTCGATATATCCTGATTCAAGGATAGCGTCCGTATTAATTCTGTTTAGTCTGCGCTTAATCTCATCGATCAGCGCCGGATTAACGATGCTGTTGAGATAGGCAATGCAAACATCTGTTTTCGTTCTGTTGCCTATTTTCATTGTTTCTAATATTAAGTCCGGGTTCTTTATTTTGCGCCTTAATAAAGATGTATTGATACGTAACGTTTCGGAAAATCCTTCGCGCGGCCCTCGAACGACATTTTCTGTTTGAGGCTCCTGAACTCCACGGGTCTCCCAAGCCCTGGTACTCATTACAAGAGCTTCATCAAATCCATTAATTAATAGGATTGTATCACCAGACATGCAACCATCCACGAGTTTATTTATGGAAGTAATCTGTTTAACTTCTCCTACCGAAAGCAGGGTTGTTTTAATATGGTCGATATTTTCTTTATGTGTTTCTTCCGAACAGATGGTACGACTATCATACATTAACGGTTTTATTATACTCTGGTTAATTGTAGCTTTATCTACCAAGCCGTCAACATAGATTAGTGCAGCATGAATTTGCGGTTTTTGGCCAAAAGCAAATTCGCGGATAACAATATCGCTGCTTATACTGAAAATTTTTCTTAATGTATCGAGATTACTATTAAGATCAAGGGATAGGGATAGCTGAGATGATTGAGGGGCACTATCCTCATCATTTGTCTTTTTATTTTTTAAATGCTTTAATACTTTTTTTATATATTGAAACATTTTATACCTCTTTTTCTTTTTGGGGTACATAGTGGCACTCTTACAAAATCCACCATCTTTATTATGTTAAAATAATCCAGTATCTATGTATATTGTTGAATTTCTCCGTGCAGCTGTGGCTCGGGAAGCGATTTATGCAAATAGTATTAACCACCAGAGCTGTTTTTATACTGTAAAATACACTTGATTGTAAACAGTATTCAACAGAAACGGCGGTTTTGGAGTGTTCAAATTAAAATCATCAGATGGCAGCAACAACTTATGTGGCAAGAACATTGAGAAATTACGGCTAAATATGGATCCCCCCTTATCCCAAAGAAAACTTGCATATAAGATGCAGGTGATGGGATATGATGTGGATAATCATGTGATAAGAAGGATCGAGACAGGTCAGCGATTTGTGACGGATATTGAGATCAAGGCTTTTGCTGAAGCTTTGGGGGTTTCATACAGCGATTTAATAGATGGAATAGACAAACAGAACTAAAACCGGTCGACATGACGAAAAGTCTATGTTGACCGGTTTATTTTATTGCAAAAACTATATTGAACGAGTTGGAGTATAATTGTAACCATAATCTACCTATGTAACAAGATATTGTAATAAACCGATAAATCATGCTATAATTCCCTATAATTCGACATGTATGATAGGGGGGGGTATAGCATTATGCATTGTAGAACGTCAGAGATTAAAGAGGCAATAAAGAGATGGGTTAACTATGGATGGGAATGCAAAATAATACGTCATAATCTTTGTAGATTTTATGGAATTGATGCTCCAAGAGAAAGAATTCAGATTATTATCGAAAAAGTTCAAAAATACAAGAAATGAGAGAGTTAAAGCATAAAAAATATGCCCTGAGAAGGACATTTTAACTAGCATTACTTAACTACAGCAATTAGAATAATTATGTTTATGTTAGTTCTTTTTACCTTTATAATAATATTATATTTTTTTGTAATTGGAGGGCAATAGCTTAAAGTGATAGTAGATATACATATACACTGTTTCCCAGATGAAGTTGCACAAAGAGCAATATCAATTCGTTCACAAAGATTTAGAATTACGCCTGTTACGGACGGGACTATAGGGGGACTGAAAGCTTCAATGTCAGAAGCGGGGGTTGATTTAGGGGTATTGCAACCTATATCATATAAACCTGAACAGACTGTTAAAATGAATAGATGGGCAGCCCATGTAAAACAGGCGGGGATAATGAGCTTCGGTACAATTCACCCAGATTTTCCTGGATGGAAACAAGAAGTTAAATGGTTAGCGAGTGAAGGGTTTAAAGGCGTTAAATTTCACGCAGACTGTCAAGGGTATTATGTTGACGATCCTAAAATGCTTAAAATATATGAAGCAATAATTAATGAAGGTTTAATCATACTTTTTCATTCGGGCGTTGATCGGGCTTTTTCAGAACCTTTTCACTGTACACCCTCAAGATTAAGAAAAGTAGTAGATATATTTCGAGGGGCTGATATTATAGCTGCTCATATGGGTGGATATAGGTATTGGGATGAAGCAGAAAAACATTTATTAGGTTGTGAAATTTATTTTGATACTGCATATTCAATCCATGAAATGGGTATAGAAAGAACAGAAAAATTTATAAAGCAACACGGTGCAAATAAAGTACTGTTCGGAACTGATTCCCCTTGGAGAAATCAATATTTAGATATTTCGTTAATTAAATCCTTAAACCTTGACATTAAAGATATTAACGGAATACTTGGGGAAAACGCAGAGAAACTTCTTAAATTATCTCAATAGATAAAGCGGACAAGCTCTCCTGTGTGGTTTTTAACGAAACGCTGTACAATGCTTTCCCTGTCGGATCAGCAGCGAACGGTTCTTATGCTTGTTGACATATGACATTAATAGCGGTAATTTATATTTAGTTAATGGCATATGCCGATTATAGAATGAGGATGGTGAGAATGCCCAGACCGAGAAAATGTCGTCACGTCTGTTGTCTGCCAGGTAGCCTAAATTTTGGCCTGCTGGCACTGCTATTGATTTCAACTGCTTCAATCCATAGTAAATAGGCATTTGATAAAAAGCCTTGCTAAAATGAGTATTTGAAGAGGAAAGTTCATATACCCCCTGCACACAGGCAAGGCTGAACCCATATGAAATGATTGAAGTAATGGAACAAATTGTGAATAACATCGTCTAATTATGTAGGAGGATGATACATTTATTTTATCTAAAATAGTGTGTCTGAAAAAGCCAAAACTCACTAATTAAAAACATTTTAAGTTATTATAAATTATTTTATAAAAAAGTAAATTATCAGCGCTAAGGGCAAACCTGCCTAAAGGCAGGGACGCAAAGCCATAGGGTCTAAGGTACTTACGGGTACTATGATAGCCTGGTTGCCGCAGATGTATATGTATTTACACCTGCCCTTTTTAGCGGCGGGTTTTTTTGTCTGGCGGCAGAATTGCGCAGCATGGTTTGTTGCAGAGCTTTTGACGAGCGCCGCCGTGCCTGTTGTACATAGATTTACTTAATAACACTATAAGGCGATAACGGCGGCTTTTATTTACTGAAGCAGAATAAAGCCGCCGTTTTTTCTTTTTCAAAAATAGGCAAACGGTGGGTGTATTAAGTGCGCCCTTTTTGACGGCGGTACCAAGGAGGTAGCGCCGTGTTTTGTCTATGTATCCGACAAAAACCGAGCCAATGTATTAAAATATGCCGCCAAGCGCGGGATATGACTGTGAAGTCATGTCCCGCGCTTTTTTTATTACGAAAAAAGTCAGGCGTTGCCGGATTTAGGCGACCGCTCCCTCGCGCTCCTCCCTGACTTCCTCCCCCCGAGTTTTCGTGGAAGGAGGTGAAACTGGATGAGCAAGGAGTATTACATCGAACTCAACGGGAAACGGATACCCGTTTCGGAGGAAGTATATTACGCCTTCAAGCGCCCGGCTTGGCGGGAGCGCAAACGCAGACAAGTTCGCTCCGACAACGAGCTGTCGCTCAACGCCCTCGCGGACGATGGCTTCGAGGTGCCCGACGAAGCGGCGCTGGTGGATGAAATCGTCGAGGACAAGCTTCTGCTGGACATGCTGTTTAAGGCGCTTGCGGAGTTGACCGACGATGAGCGGTTCCTGATCGACGCGCTGTTCTATCAGGAAAAGTCCGAGCGCATGGTTGCCAAGGAGATCGGTGTCTCTCAAAATACGGTAAATTACCACAAAAACAGGCTTCTGGATAAACTCCGGAAGCTAATAGAAAAAAATTTTTAGTTTTTTCTCTATCAACTGCCCTCTCACTTTCCTTTGGATTGTGAGGGGGTTTTTTTATTGCCCCGGATCGGAGGTGAAATCCATGAGAAAAAACGCACATGCCGCCTTGGCGCAGAGCGAGGATACGACGGAGGAGCTGATCGGCGTCCTGACCGCCATCAGCGTGGTGTCAAGGCGGCTGGCGAGAAAGCTGGCGCTGCTTGACAAATCGGCATCAGCGGAAAGGAGGAAAAGTCAGGATGGAGCAGCCAGCGCCGAAGTTACCCATGCCGATCAGAGCCGCGCCTTATAAGCATCAGGTCGATGCATTCAACTTCGTATGCGGGAAGTTCGGCTTGGTTCCGGTGAGTGGGATGGCCTCCCCCGGCGCGGCGCTGCTTATGGAAATGGGCACAGGCAAGACAATCACCAGCATCGCCGTCACCGGCGCCCTTTATCAGGCAAGCCGGATCCGCAGGGTTTTGGTGGTCGCGCCGCTCTCCATCCTCGGCGTATGGGACGAGGAATTCGCCAAGTTCGCGGCTTTCGATTACACACTGGCAGTGCTTACCGGTACCGGCGCGAAAAAGGCCGACACCCTGCGGCATATGCGGGGTTCTCCCCTGCAGGTGGCGGTGGTGAATTACGAATCGGCGTGGCGGCTGGAAAAGGAGCTGCAGGCGTGGAATCCCGATCTGATGATCGCCGACGAGGGGCACAAGATCAAGACACACAATATCGCCGCTTCAAAAGCCATGCACAGGCTGGGCGCGCGGACGCGGTATAAGCTGCTGCTCACCGGCACGGTCATCACGAACAAAGCCATCGACGTATTCAGCCAGTACAAGTTTCTCAATCCGGCGATCTTCGGCCAGAGTTTCTATGTGTTCCGGAACCGGTATTTTGATATGACGGGCTATGGCCAACACACGCCGGTGCTCAAGCGGTCGATGGAACAGGATTTAATGCGCCGCCTGCACAGCATCGCCTTTCGGGCGACCAAGGCCGAATGCCTTGATTTGCCAGAAACCACGGACATCGTGCGCAAGGTCGAGCTGGAACCTGCCGCCGCGAAAATTTACATGGATCTGGTCAAGGACAGCTATGCCGCGCTTGGCCAGAGCGAAGTAACGGTGACAAACGTCCTCACGCGCCTGCTCCGGTTGTCACAGCTCACGGGCGGTTTTCTCGGTGACGACGAAGGCAACGCGCCCCAGCGGGTCAGCGCAGCCAAACAGGAGGCGCTCGAGGATATCGTCGATGACGTGCTGCAGGAAGGCAGAAAGCTGGTGGTCATGGCGCGCTTCATTCCGGAGATCAACGCCATCCGCAGCATGCTCGAAAAGAGGGAAATCCGGTATTCGCTGATCATGGGCGGCGTGAAAGACCGGGATATGCAGGTGTCGGCGTTTCAGAGCAACCCACAGGTGCAGGTGTTTGTCGGACAGATCGCCACAGCGGGGCTGGGCGTGACCCTCACCGCCGCCAGCACGATGGTTTTTTACAGCTTG
Source organism: Candidatus Soleaferrea massiliensis AP7 (assembly GCF_000820765.1). GTDB lineage: Bacteria > Bacillota > Clostridia > Oscillospirales > Ruminococcaceae > Soleaferrea > Soleaferrea massiliensis. The sequence goes on along the minus strand of NZ_CCYH01000029.1, from coordinate 190,311 downwards.
GATTACTCCATGTCGAACTTCGAGCAGGCAAAAGCACGCATTCACCGTGTCGGCCAGAAGGAAAATTGCACCTACATATACCTGACAGCCAAAGGGACGGTGGATGTGCGGGTCATCAGGGCGCTGCGGGATAAGGCCGATCTGGCGAGGATGCTGGTGGACGATTACAGAAACGGGTTGAATCCCTTTTCAGACGGGAGGTGAAAAGCATTGCAATCGCAGGATTACGAAGGAAGCGGTCAGCTCGACGGCACACTGTCGGACAGCGAAAAAATGTTTGAGCTGGCCGAGCAGCTCCGAGTGCTTCGGGAGCAAAAGGAAGCCGCCGAGCAGCAGCTTCAGGAGCTGAATGCCAAGATTAATGAGACGGATTACCGGCTCTCGGAACTGATGGCAGAATCCGAAACGCAGAATTTTACGCGCGGCGGCGTGATGTTCTATCTGGTCACGAAAACGCGGGCGTCCGCCGTGGCGGGCTGCAAGGAGGAGCTGTTCGCGGCACTTCGCCGCGAGGGCTACGGCGAACTGGTGACGGAAACCGTCAACGCCAACTCCCTGTCATCCTTCGTCAAGGAGCAAATCGAAGAAAACGAGGATGTTTTACCCGACTGGCTTTCAGGGCTGGTGAACGTCTTTGAAAAGACCTCGGTCGGGGTTCGCAAGGCTTCAAAATAACACATTTAAGGAGGATTTCAAAATGTCAAACAAAAAAGAAACGGCGCTCACAGAGCATAAAAGCAGCGGCTTTCTTCAGCTGGCGGATGTGAATATGGCCGAGATGATGACTGAGGAGCTGGACGGCTTGGACATGAGCTTTGAGCGGATCAAGATTCCTTCCGCAGGCAGCACAGTGTTCGAGGTTCCGGGAGAAAATCCGGGGGAACCGGATACCGTCAAAGAGTTCTCGGCGGTGATCCTGTACCATCACCCGCTTTTCGCCTACTACAAGAGCAAGTATACCGGAGGCAACAACCCGCCTGATTGCGGCAGCTTCGACGGGATCACCGGGGAGGGCGATCCGGGCGGCAGCTGCAAGACCTGCCCGTACAACAAATTCGGCTCGGGCGAGAATGGTTCCAAAGCGTGCAAAAACCGCCGCCGCATTTTTGTGCTGCGGGAGGGCGAGATTTTCCCGCTGCTGCTCTCCCTTCCGACCGGCAGCTTGAAGGAGTTCACGAAGTACATCAAGCGGCTATTGGGCAAGGGTAGAAAATCCAACAGCGTGGTCACGCGGTTTTCGCTGCGCAAAGCCACGAACAGCGGCGGCATCGCCTATTCACAGGCACAGTTCGCCATCGACCGCGTCCTCACGCCACAGGAATACGCGCTGCTGGAGAAGCTGTCCGAGCAGGTAAAAGTATTCAGCAAGCAGGTGGCATTCAACTTCGACAATACGCTGGATGACGATGGAGAGGATTTCGCCGAAATCGATCCAGCCACCGGCGAAGTCATCGAACCGCTGAGATAAGAATCGGCCTATGGCGGGAGCGCGGCGCAGACCGCCTCCCGTCACAGGCGGCAAGGAGGAAATCATGGACTATCAATGTGTAAAAACATTTTCCGAAATTAAGGATTATCTCGGCGGCGCAACGCTTGTGTCTTTCGATTTTGAAACGAGTCCGTTGGACGACTATCGCAATGAGGAGCGTGCCGCGCTGGACGCGCACAAGGCACACATCGTGGGCGTCAGCTTTTCGGTGGCCGAGAAGTCGGCGATTTATGTACCGCTGGCTCACCGCACCGGGGGAAACGCCACCGATCAGGAAGCTATATGGCACTGGCTGACCGGGGCTTTCTTTCAAAATACCGGAATCATCAAGGTCGCGCACAATCTGAGCTTTGAGGCGATGTTCCTCTATGCTCTCGGTATTGTCATGCAGGCTCCCGTATATGACACCATCGCCGCCGCGCAGATGACGCTCAAGAGCCACACACAGTTTCGGTCGCTGGCCGACAGCGGTTTGAAAACGCTGGTGCCGGAGCTGCTCGGAACCGAGCTGCCCAGCTTCGAGGATGTCACGGCAGGTCGGTATTTTGATGAGCTGGATCCGCAGGACCTGGAAACCGTCCGCTATGCCTGCGCCGACAGCGATTATGCCATGCGGCTTTATCACCTGTTCAACAGATGGTTTGACCGATACCTGCCGAAACACCGCTTCATCGTGGAGCAGATCGAATCGCCCACGGCGATTTACTGCGGGCTGATGAAATACAACGGCCTAACGGTGGATCGGGAGCTGATGGCCGCCAAGCAGGAAGAAGCCGATAACCGGTTGGCTCAGCTCCGGGAGGAGATTGCCTTTATGACCGGCGACGTGAATATCGGCGCGAACGCCGCCACCTCAGCCTTCAAAAAGTATTTATACGACGATCTGAAGCTGCCGGTGTTCAAAACGACGGCCAAGTTTCAGGAGGCCATGGACGACGAGGCGTTGGTGCTGCTGTCCGAGTGGTGCGAGGAAAACCGCCCGGATTTAGTGCCGCTGTTCAAACTGATTCAGGAATATCGAAAATGGGGCAAGATCAAATCCACTTACATCGACGGCTATCTGGAACATATCAGCGAGGCTACCGGCAGGATCCACGCCGACCTTATGCCGCTGGCCACAGAGACGGGGCGTTTTGCGGCACGGAAGCCCAATCTTCAAAACATGCCTCGCGCCGGTACGGACGATATTGGCATCCGTAACTTCTTTGCGGCACCAGAAGGCAAGGTTTTACTTTCATTGGACTTTTCACAAATTGAGCTGCGAGTCGGCGCGTTTTACTGCCGCGACGAACGGATGCTGGAAATCTATCGCACAGGCGGCGACATTCACGCCCAGACCACCTCGGTTATTTACCATATTCCTTTTGAGGATGCAGCGGACAAAAACGCCGAGCATTACAAAGAGTGTCGTACCATCGCCAAGAATTGCAACTTTGGGGTGTTCTTCGGGTTGTTCCCCAAAGGACTGTATCGCAACTTGAAATTCAAGGCAGGACTGAATACGCCGCTGTCGGAATGCGAGCGGATCATCGACAACCTGAAGGCCGGGTACCCCCGCCTCTCGCGGTGGCAGGAGGAAGTTAAAAAACGGGCTGAATACCACAAATATACGGAAACGTGGCTGGGCAGGCGGCGTTACCTGCCGGGCATCGCCTCACAGGATTGGGGCAAGAAGTCCTTTGCCGAGCGGTGCGCGCTCAACACGCCCATTCAAGGGTCGGCGGCGGATATCCTCAAGCTGGCGCTTGGCCGCATCGTTGCCGGATTGACTGACCGCATGTGGCTCCGGCCTTTATTACAAATCCACGATGAGCTGGTTTTCGAGCTGCCCCACGACAAGGTGCCCGAAGCAACGGTTTTCATCAAGGCTTGCATGGAGGCGCTGCCCTTCGAAGGGTTTGACATACCCATTGTGGCCGAAGCGGCGACAGGCCCTCGTTTCGGCGAACTAAAAGAATTGGAGGTATAGGAACATGAAAACAGGAAGAACATTGCAAGATTTAGCGCGGGAGCTTGACCGGCAACGTGAAGCCAAGCGCGATTTTATCGTAACCTCCGACGCAATGATGCTGGAGGACAGCGCGGAACTTTTCAGCTTGTGCCGCCCGCTTCCGAGCGGAATGCGCGAGGTTACGCCATACGGGATGACTGATCTGTTTCACCGACAGCTTGGCGCTGCGCTGGGCATTCCAGCAAAGTATTACGATAAAATGCGCGGCGAATATCCGGAGCTTCTGGCACAGAACGTCAACGGCTGGTTCAGGCATGTACCGTCAAAACATACCATCCGCACGCTGGATGGGACGGCCAGAGCATTTTTAAGCGATAGATACCGCAGAATCGACAATTACGACATCGCCAAAGCGACGCTGCCGATCATTAGCAAGATGCCGGACGCACAGGTCATCAGTTGTGAGGTCACGGAAACGCGGATGTACATAAAGGTGGTCAATCCCCGGCTGGAGGCCGAGGTGCAAAAGGGCGACATCGTGCAGGCGGGCATCGTGATCAGCAACAGCGAGGTCGGCCTCGGCAGTGTGTCGGTCATGCCGCTGGCCTATCGGTTGGTATGTCTGAACGGTATGATCGTGGGCGACTTCGGTCAGCGGAAATATCATGCAGGCCGTGAGCTTGAGGAATCGTGGGAGCTGTATAGCGATGAGACGCTGCAGGCCGAGGACACCGCATTTATGCTCAAGCTGGCCGATATCGTGCGCACCGCCGTCGACGAGGCGCGGTTCGCCACGGTGGTCGATAAGCTGCGGGAGGCCGCCGAGGTCAGAATCACCGCACCGGTGCCACAGGTGGTGGAGCTGACTGCGAAACAGTACGGGCTGACCCAGACTGAGGAAAACGACATCCTGCAACACCTAATCAGCGGCGGTGACCTATCGCTTTACGGTTTATCCAACGCTGTCACCCGCGCGTCGCAGGACGTACCGGACTATGACCGCGCCACGACGCTGGAAGGTGTGGGCTGGCAAATTGTCGCCATGCCCCGGGAGGTTTGGGCGGCCATCAACGAGGCGTGAGGCTATGAGCGTAAACAAATATAACCACGAACGGTATTACGATCCCACCCCCTACGAGGCGCTCACGGCTATCGAACGGAAAAAAAAAGAAAGCAGACGCAGACCGCTGGTGTTCATCTGCTCCCCTTTTGCGGGCGATGTGGAGCGGAACCTACAGAACGCCCGGCGGTATTGCAAATATGCGGTGGAGCAAGGCGCGGTTCCCATCGCGCCCCACTTGATCTATCCGCAGTTTTTGGACGACCGGATCAAGTCGCAACGCAGCCTCGGTCTTTATTTCGGGCTGGTGCTTTTGGAAAAATGCGATGAAATTTGGATATTCGGCAGCACGATTTCCAAAGGCATGCGGCAGGAAATCGAGCGGGCACGGGGCCTTGGAATCAGGATTCGGTTATTCATCAATCAAGGCACAGAGGTGAAATGAATGGATATGCTCAGACGGTTGGGTATCGCAGCCTTTTATATGGCGCTGGTTGTGATCGGCTTCAGCGCCGGGCTTTGCGTCAAGGTGTTTCTTTCGCGCGGGCAGCCGGTCATTCACGGCGGCGGCGAGTTGCTGCTCCTGCTGGCTATTCCGGCCAGTGTCTTCACGGGGTACGTCCAAGGTAAAAAGTCAAGGAGGGACAATTCAGATGGCAAGCAAATCGGTACAGGTAGTCATACCGGAAATTCAAATTAAGCGGGCTGTGTTACGCATCGAGGGAACGACCCCGCTCATCGTCCATAAATTTTCGGAAAAAGCCCGGAAAGAAATTCTGGACAAATGCATGCAAAAGGCCAAATCAGGCAAGGAGCCAAAAAATCCAGTAATGGAATTTATGCAGAGCTTGCACTGGATCACGCCCATGCCTACGGAATACACCGAAGAGGCGTTCGAGGCGGTTTTGGCAAAAGGCGCGAAATTCGGATTCCCTGCCACGGGGCTAAAACAATCGGCGGTTTCGGCGGCTTACCGCGCGGGACTGACCAAAGACAAGGTCAGCGTTTACGGCGCGTTCCATATCCTCGGCGGCGAGCTGGTTGAAATAATCGGCATGCCGAGAATGCGCGAGGATTACGCCGTCATCAATAACGGCGCGCCGGAAATCCGGTATAGAGCCGAGTTCACCGAATGGTCGATTGAATTTGAGGTGGTGTACAACTCCTCGGTTTATTCTCTGGAACAGATCATCAACTTTTTCAACTTCGGAGGGTTCGCAGTCGGCATCGGGGACTGGCGCTGTGAAAAAGGCGGTATTTTCGGAGCATATCGCATCGTCTGAACGTGGCAGGCGGGGTAAGGCAGCGTAGTGCTGGTTGGGGCGCGGTAGTGCGGGGTATGGCATGGCAGGCAAGGTGTGGCTGGGTGAGTTCCGGCAATGTTCGGTATGGTAAGGCGGGGTTTGGCAGGCTTGGTATGTTCAGGTGGGGTGAGGTGCGGTACGGTTTGGCAGGGCAGGATTTGGTTAGGTAAGGCAGGCGTGACCGGGTAAGGTCGGGTGGGCTGAGATACGGTTTGTTACGGTAACGCGCCGCATGGGCAGTTTGGCGGTTCTGCAGAAAAACCGCCGCTTTAAGCAAAGGAGGCATGAAGATGGTCTATCAGTGGAAAATACCCAATCTATATAACATCCCCGCGCAAAAAGCCGGTGAGGAAATAGAAAGCTGTAAAAACAGCGAGGGATTCATCACCCCGGCAGCCGTGGTCGAAAAGGCCAAGGTAAAAACGAGCGTCATTCACGATTGTTTCGAGTGGGACGACCGAAGCGCGGCGGAGCGGTATCGACTGCATCAGGCAGGCGAGCTGATCCGAAATATCGTGGCCGTCAGTGTCAGCGGCAGCGATTCGCAGAACGTGGCGGTCAGGGCGTTTGTGAATGTGAAGTCTGAATCGGAGCGCGGCTATAAGGCAATTTCGGCTGTGGTGGAAAATCGCGCTGAATATGAGTATCTGCTGGACTGCGCAAAGAACGACATGAGGGCATTCACGCAAAAATATGCCGCTTTACAGGAGCTACGTGAGGTGTTTGCGGCGATTCAGGAGGTTTTGACATGAAGGCGCTGTCCATTCCTTTGGAAGAGTTTCTGCGGCCTTTTTTCGATGCGAGCGAAACGGTCTGCCTGCGTATATTTGATGACCGCAAAACAGGAGCGTTTCGCGGACAGAAGCTGGAGTGTGAGGCCGGGAAGATCGCCGCCATGGTGGATACTCTGAAAAAACATAACAAACAGAATCGCGGCATTTATTTCGTGGTCAATTACGGTGGCCATGAGGACGCCGATATCACGCGTATCAACGCGCAGTTTGTGGAATGCGACGAGCTATCCATCGAAGAGCAGATGGCGCAGATCGAAGCGTTTCCCATCGAACCCTCGCTGATCGTCAAAACAAGAAAATCTTTGCACAATTATTGGTTATTGAAGGACGCAAAGGTCGCAGATTTTCGCAGGGTGCAAAAGCGGCTCATCGCGCGGTTCCATGGCGACCCGGCCTGCGTCAATGAAAGCCGTGTGCTTCGGCTGCCCGGATTCTACCATTGCAAAAACGAGCCGATCATGGTGGAGTGCATCAAATTCAATCCGGAACTGCGCTATACGCAGGCAGAGCTGGAGGCGGCGCTGCCCGAGGTGCCGGACGACCCGGTAATCAAAGCGCCAGCGCCCAAAGGCACTCGCAAAGGGCTGGCTCTGGTCGGCAAGCGGTGTCTTTTTGTGCAGCACTGTCGGGACAATGCGAAAACTCTCCCGGAGCATGACTGGTATTCGATGATCACAAACCTCGCGGTATTCGAGGGCGGCGACCTCGTCATCCATACCCTTTCCAAGCCTTATCCCGGCTATAAGCGTGCCGAGACACAGGAGAAAATTAATCATTTTCTGGAGAGCGGCACGAAGCCCATCACCTGTCGGAGGATTGCCGAGAAAGGTTTCGTTTGTCCCAAAATGGAGGATGGCAGCTGCGGCTGCAAGTCTCCCGCCGCTCTCTGTTACAAGGCGCTCTCCGTCGAGGAACTGCGTGTGTTTCTCTCGGAACTGGAGATCCGGAGGTCTGCGGTGGACGATATGCAGACCGCGCAGGATTTCGTCCGCGATTATCTTTACAACGTGGATTCGGTCGTTGCGGGGACGTTCATTGAGTATGAGCTCAAGGAGCATTTCGGCCTGAAAACCAGCGCGGTCAAGCCTTTAGTGGCGCAGCAAAAGGAGCTGTACAAGGCATACCGCGATAACAAGGACACGAAGCGGGAAACCTCCGGCGAGGAGCTGCCCGATTGGTACGAGGTGACGGATCGGGGCCTGCATTTCGTTTCGGGGCTGCTGGCCAATCACATGGCAAAAAACGTGGACGCCTTTTATGGAGCGGAAAGTTATTATCTTTATGAAAGCGGTGTGTATAAGGCTACGTCGGATTTGCAGGCTTCGGCCAAGGTGCGCGAGCATCTGATCGGTCGCTATGCGACCATGTCGGCCATCAACGACACCGAGGGTCAGTGGCGCATGCTTATATATAAGCCGATCCGGGAGATCAACTGCAACCCGTTCATCATCAACGCGGCAAACGGACTGTACAACGTCCTTGACGGCAGCTTCAAGCCGCACACGCCGGAGTATTATTCGACGGTGCAGCTCAAGGCGGCGTACAGGGAGAACGCCGGATGCCACAAGTTCATGAAATTCATAAAAAGCGTTCTGCAGGAACCGGAGGTCTATCTGCTGCAGGAAATTCTCGGGTATTTTTTGATTCCCGTCAACAAGGCGCAAAAGAGCTTTGTGCTGGTGGGCGCGCCCAACGCGGGCAAATCGACGCTGCTGTCCATCGTGCAGGAAATCCTCCTGGGCAGCGAAAACGTGTCGAACGTCCCGTGGCAATCGCTCTCCGACCGGTTCAAGACGGCGGAGCTGTTCGGCAAGCTGGCGAATATTTTCGCCGACCTGCCCTCCAAGAGCGTGGACGATAACGGCATTTTCAAGGCACTCACCGGTGAGGATTACATCACCGCCGAGCGCAAAAACAAGAACCCCTTCAGCTTCAAGCCGTATGCGCGGCTGCTGTTTTCCTGCAACGAAATCCCGCGCAACTACGGTGACCGCAGCGAGGGGTTTTACCGCAGGCTAATCATCATCCGGTTCGAAAATACGGTGCCGCCTGAAAAGCGCGATCCCAACCTGCTGGATAAGCTGGCCGTGGAACGCGACGGCATTTTTATGTGGGCGCTGACGGGATTAAAAAGGCTCATGGCCAACAGCTACATTTTTTCCGAAACCGACGCGACCCGAGCGGAGCTGCAGCGGTACAAGGTGGAAAGCAACAGCGTCCTATCTTTCGTGGAGGATTGCTGCGAGCTGGATGAAAATGCGGAAAGCATACGCGAGGAGCTGTTCCAGCAATATCGGGAGTATTGCAACAAAAACGGCCTGAAGCCCATGTCGCAGGCCAACTTTAACAAGGATATTGAGAGCTTAGGTGAACGGGTCGAGCGCGGATTTGAACGGGTCAGTCGCCGCAAAACATGGCGGGGAATCCGCATGATATAAGGCTTTGAACGGGTTGAACCACTTTTCCCTATTTCTTGCGTATAGAACCAGAATGCTATATGTAGTAAATATTTTAAGATATATATAAGAAGCGGCTGGTTACCCGTTCAACCCGTTCAAACACGCGTAGATACTGGATAATTTCGATTTCAGACCCGTTCGCAGCCCGTTCGGATTGGAGGGCTGGTATGACAGAAAAGGACATCACAAACGCGATCATGCGTTATTTAAAGACTGTGCCTCTCTGCTTTTGTTGGAAAGAACATGGCGGCATGTACGGCACAGCCGGTTTGCCGGATATCATCTGCTGCGTTGGCGGCAGGTTCGTCGTCTTTGAGGTTAAAACACCATCCGGCAAGTTGACAAAGCTTCAGGAAACTACGATTCGGAAAATCAAAGCTGCTAAGGGCGAAGCCTTCAAAGTGACAAGCGTCGAGGATGTCAAAACCATTCTTGATACCTTGGAGGTGCCAGCTCATGTCGATAGCTTGGATTTACTTAGATAAAAAGGCGGCGGCCATCGACGCCTTGAAGGATTACTCCAGCATGGAGTATATCATCAAGAACCATCAAGAGGATTTGGAGGAAGTGCAGGAACGCCTGACCTCGATCCGCTCCTCCCACCTAACCGGTATGCCTTCCGCTCATAATCCCAAAGCGGGCGAAAACAAACTCATCTCCTGTATTGACGAAATCGACGTTCTGAAAGAACGCTACCGTCAAGCGTTGGAGTATATGGATTGGTTCAAACCTGCGTGGGACGCTCTAAACGAGGAAGAGCAATTTGTCCTGTCGGAGTTCTATCGCATTGAGGACGCGCGGCAGACCGACGCGATTGGGGTAATCAGTGACCGGTTCCATATTGAACGTTCTTCGGCCTATAAAAAGAAAAACCGTACGCTTGAACGTCTGGCTATTCTGCTTTACGGAAAATAATATGTCCAAAATCGCGGACGACTTTTGCGTTTCGAGGTGCTATACTGGTAATATCAAAAACTGTGGAACGTTTTCAAAAGCCTTCGGAGCATTTGCTCTGAGGGCTTTTGCTTTACCCGGGAGGTGGCTATATGCCGAGAAAACCCAAACGGCCATGCAGTTACCCGGGCTGTCCGGAGCTGACGGATGGCAGGTATTGTGAAAAGCATCAAAAGGAAATCGACGCGCGATATAACCGATACGAACGCGACCCAGCCACTCGCAAGCGGTATGGTCGGACATGGAAACGCATCCGTGACCGGTATATTGCGGCGCACCCCTTGTGCGCGCGGTGTCTTAAGACTGGCAAGCTCACGCCAGCCGAAGAAGTGCACCATATCATTCCTTTATCCGAGGGTGGCACCCATGACGAGCGAAACCTTATGAGTTTATGTACGCCTTGTCACTCCGAGATCACCGCCCGCGAAGGCGGACGATGGAATCGGTAGGGGCGGTCGAAATCTCTGTGACTCTTCTCTCGTGCAACGGGCGTGGGGTCACGCGCGAAAAGTCGCGGTTTCAAACAAGGTATATACCCCCTGCATTTTTAACATAAAGCGAGGTGATGTGTATGGCGAAGGACGGTACCAATCGGGGCGGTGCGCGGGTAGGCGCTGGACAAAAAAAGAAGCCCCTGCACGATAAAATTCTGGAGGGTAATCCCGGCAGGCGACCTTTGACGATTGTGGAGTTCAAGGACACGGCGGATTTGGAAGGTCAGACGATGCCCCCGCCCCGTGAATATCTATCTGCCAAGCAGAAAAGCGGGAAAACAATGCTGGCTGTGGAGATATATGAAAAGACATGGCAATGGCTGTATGAGCGTCGGTGCGCTCATCTTATCCCTGCGCAGCTTTTGGAGCAATATGCCATGAGCGTGTCGCGGTGGATACAGTGTGAGGAATGTATAACCGAGTTCGGGTTTCTCGCCAAGCACCCCACCACGGGCAATGCTATCCCGTCGCCTTATGTGGCGATGTCGCAATCTTTCATGAAACAGGTTAACAATCTGTGGTTTCAAATATACCAAATCGTAAAGGAAAACAACGCTGCGGATTATAGAGGCATGACGCCCCATGATGATGCGATGGAGCGTCTGCTCAAAGCCCGGCGTGGGAAATAAAACGCTCCCCAAGGCAGGTAAGGCAAGGTATGGTCATGCGGGGTGATATTGGATGAGCCGGGGTACGGTTCAAAACGGATCGGCGAGTTGGTGCAGGTCATTTCGCCGATGCTTTTTTAGGAGGCACGATGATGAGAATCGAAAAAATAAATGCGGCGAAGATCAACGCCGCTCAGTATAATCCGCGAAAAGATTTAAAGCCCAGTGATCCGGAATACCAAAAATTGAAACGTTCTCTTGAAACTTTCGGTTATGTGGAGCCGCTTGTGTGGAACGAACGCAGCGGCAATCTCGTGGGAGGTCACCAGCGACTCAAAGTGCTGTTGGAATTGGGTTATACAGAGATTGACTGTGTTATTGTAAATTTGGGTAACAAGGAAGAACGCGCTTTAAACGTAGCGTTAAACCGCATTCAGGGTTCTTGGGACGAAGCAAAGCTGGCTGAGTTGATGGCCGACCTTGACGCGGGCGCGTTCGATGTATCTCTCACCGGCTTTGACGCTTCGGAAATCGACGAGCTGCTCAACCGCTTTTATGCCAAGGAAGCGGTGCAGGACGATTTCGATATTGATAAAGAAAAAGATCGTATTGAAGGTGAAGGTGCGGTCACGCAGCGCGGAGATATCTGGATGTTAGGCCAACATCGGCTGATGTGCGGTGACTCCACCAGCGAGGCCGATTTTGAAAAGCTGATGGACGGCGGCCACGCGCAGGTGGCGGTTACCTCCCCACCTTACGGTGTGGGCAAAGAATATGAAAAGGCGGGCATCGAGCCGTGGTTTCAAACCATCCGACCGGTCATCAAAAATCTGTGCAGAAATGCGGACATCGTCTGCTGGAACCTCGGTGACCTTTACGCCACCGGCTCCCAGTTCATCGAGCCGACCAGCGTTTATTCTGTAAATATGTTCGCGGATAACGGCTACCGCCCCATCTGGATCAGGATATGGAAAAAGCAAGGGATGAATTTCGGCATCGGCCCCTATCACCTTGTTTCCAACAAGCCCGTACAACAATACGAGTACATTTCGGCGTTTTCAAAGAACGGCGAGGCCGAGGAATATAACGATCAGGAATATGTGTGGCTCTCGGCATTCGCCGGGCACAGCTATCGGTTTGTCAAACGGCTCACGAAGGAAGAACGGAAAAAGTGGGGCTATGCGGGCATTTGGGAAATGACTACGGTGCGCGCCAACAAGGAGCACCCCGCTATGTTCCCCGTCGAGCTGCCGTGGCGGTGTATCAAGATGCACAGCGACCGGGACGGCATCGCTTTGGAGCCGTTTTCGGGCAGCGGTACGACGATCATCGCGGCGGAGCAGACCGAGCGCCGCTGCTACGCAATGGAGATTTCCCCCGTTTACTGCGATCTGGCGGTCAAGCGCTGGGAAGATTTCACCGGTGAAAAAGCGGTCAGACTGGAGGGATAAGGTTTGGATATACAGAAGGTTTCCGTTTCAAAAATCAAGGCGGCGAAATACAATCCCCGAAAAGACCTGAAGCCCGGCGATGTGGAGTATGAGAAGCTGCGACGCTCCATAGAGGAATTCGGGTATGTGGAACCCCTCGTGTGGAACAGCCGGACGGGCAACATCGTAGGCGGCCACCAGCGGTTCAAAGTGCTGAAAGCGATGGGCTATCAGGAAATCGACTGCGTGGTGCTGGATATCGATGAGCAGCGTGAAAAGGCGCTGAATGTGGCTCTTAATAAAATCAGCGGCGAGTTTGACATTCCCCTCTTAACCGACCTGTTGCGCGATTTGAACGAGGACGGTTTCGATGTGTCCCTGACCGGTTTCGATGCAGCCGAGATGGATGAGCTGTTTAAGGAAAAAACGGCTGGTAAGGTCAAGGAGGACAATTTTGACGCAAAGAAAGCGCTTGAGGAAATCAAAACGCCGGTTACGCAGCGCGGCGATATCTGGCTGCTTGGCAAGCACCGCCTCATGTGCGGCGACAGTACATCGCTTTCGGATGTGCGTCAGCTGATTGATGGTAAAAAGGCGCGGTTCGTATTTACGGATCCGCCGTGGAATGTCGATTACGGCTCGGATGCCAGTCACCCAAGCTGGAAGCCGCGACAAATCCTCAATGATAAAATGAGCACCGAACAATTCGGTGCTTTTTTGTTGGCTTCATTTCAAGCCATGCGCGATGTATCGGAACCGGGCTGTATGACCTATGTGGTGATGAGCGCGCAGGAATGGGGCAACGTCATGAATGCTACGCGGCAGGCTGGATACCACTGGTCGAGCACGATTATCTGGGCAAAGGACAGCCTCATCCTTTCCCGCAAGGATTATCATACACAATACGAGCCGATCTGGTATGGCTGGCCTGAGGGCACCCGCCTCTGCCCGCTAAAAGACCGTAAGCAATCGGATTTGTGGGATATTCCCCGCCCGAAAGTATCGGTCGAGCATCCCACGATGAAGCCGGTAGCGCTGGTAGCCAAGGCCATGCTCAACAGTTCCCGTACCGGTGATACAGCGCTTGATTTATTCGGCGGCTCAGGCACCACGATGATCGCCGCCGAACAGACCGGACGTGTGTGTTTCATGATGGAGCTGGATGCGAAATACTGCGACGTGATTGTAAAACGGTACATTGAGCAGGCTGGCGGCGCGGAGCGGGTTCTTCTTCTGCGCGGCGGCGAGGAAACAGACTATGCGGATGTATCCGGTATTGTGGATTCAACGCAATCAGAGGGGTAAATAATGTCTCGTTATTCTTTGAATAAACGCCTTGCAATCCCACAGCTATAGAGTGATTAATGTAAGCACCAGATAAGCAAAGGAGGCTTACAAAATGAGGATCAATTACAATGTGACCGGCGATAAACGAAAAGCGCTGGTAGGAGCAATCAGCCAAGAACTAAACGCGCCGACCAAGTATCTCGGAGCACCGACCTTCGCCTACGAGGTGGGCGATTACCGTATCGACAAGAACGGAGTCCTTGAGGGAGAGGACAACTACGGACTGGTCGCCGACCTTTGCGGCCTGCACGATTTCAAGGCCGAAACAGAGGAATACGACACGCCGCTTCCGGCAGCGGAGCCTGTTCCCGATGATGTGCAAATTCCCTATGAAGCCGCTCTCGGCGGCAGGGTCAGCCCCTACCGCGACGAGGAGGAACCACCCGCTTACGGACAGCCCGAAAGTGACGAACCCGACCGCCTGATAGTTGAAATGCCGCTGGAGGGTTTCACCGACACGGCGCTTGAAAACCTCGACCGGCTTATCGCCAGCAAGGCCGCGCTCATCAAAAAGGCTGTCGGTGCGGATGCGCTGCCCGTCGAGCGAACGGAAACGCTGCTAAAATTCCCATGGTTCCACTTCGGCGCGACCAGCGAAGAGGTCGACGCTTACTCCCGACTCGTCTGCGCCCTTTGCACGGCGGCCAAGGAGCAAAAGCGTGTCAACGCAAAAGAAAAGCCCGTGGAGAACGAGAAGTTCGCCTTTCGGGTATTCCTCATACGATTGGGTTTTACGGGAGACGAGTATAAGACCGCCCGAAAAATTCTGCTGAAAAATCTTTCCGGCAACAGCGCTTTCAAGAATGGCGCACCGCCGAAAACGGAGAGCGATCAGCGGCTCGAAAGCGAGGTATAGGATGAATAAGTTTCCCTCAAAGGAGACCGTGGAGCGGATCCGTAAACAATACCCCACTGGTACGCGTGTGGAGTTGGTCAGCATGAACGACCCGTACAGCAAACTCAAATCCGGTGATCAAGGGACGGTAAATTTCGTGGACGATATCGGCACCGTGTTCATCAACTGGGATTGCGGCAGCACGCTGGGCGCGGCCTATGGAGAAGATGTGATCAGGCGCATATAACGGTGCCCACATATAACGCGGACTTTTCGGCCAAGCCGACATACAATCGTTGTAAATCGCCCAAATCTACACAGTTTCTACCGCAAAATTTGTTGAAGCTCTTGCGGGATTTCGCGTGGAATTGCCTTGCTATCCTGTGTTTTTCATGGCCTAATGTGTCCTACCAAAAGGCAAAAAGCACAGTGAAAGCGAGGAAAATAAGATGTTTTCAACAAGGATCGGAGTCGAGGTCGAATTCACCGGGATCACAAGAACAAAAGCAGCGGAGGCTGCTGCGGAGTTTCTGGGCGGCAGGGTTGATGCGGCACAAACAGTCATCGCACCGGATGGGCGGGTTTGGAAGTTTGTGTATGACGGCAGCATCGCGGCCCAGAAAAAAGCTAGGGGGCAGATCGTTTCAGCAGATGATGAATATAAAGTCGAAATGGTCACACCCATCCTCACCTACCGCGAGGACATTGAAATCCTGCAGGAATTGATTCGAAGGCTCCGCAAGGCGGGCGGTTTTGCGAACAGCTCCTGCGGGATTCATATTCATTTGGACGGCGCGTCGCACACGCCGCGCAGCCTCAGAAACTTCATAAACATTATCGCAAGCAAAAATGACCTTTTCTATAAAGCCTTGCAGATCGAAGCGGCCAGAATGTCGTATTGCAAGAAAATGGACGCAGCGCTGGTGGCAAAAATGAACCGGCGCAAACCCAAGACAATGGATAAACTCGAACGCATTTGGTACGAGGGTTACGATGAGAGCCGCAGCTACCATTATCACGGCAGCAGATACCATTTTCTGAATCTGCACAGTTTTTTCAACGGCAACCACACGGTCGAGCTTCGCGGCTTCAACAGCGAGCTTCACGCCGGAAAGATACGCAGTTATATAGTCCTTGCCTTAGCGCTCAACCATCAGGCATTGACGCAGAAATGCGCCAGCAGCAAAAAGCCGCAGATCGAAAACGAGAAATTCGCAATGCGCACCTACCTCAACCGCATCGGGTTGATTGGCGAGGAATTCGCAAACTGCCAGGAACACCTTTGCAAGCATCTGGAGGGCAACGCGGCGTGGCGATTTCGGACAGCTGCATAGATAAAGGCTGCCAACGGGGGCGGACAGCCGCCCTCCGTTTTGGCATGCCGTTCGGTCGAATGGTTATGGGCGTAAAAAGAAAGCGCACCACAGGGCAACCTGCGGGCGCACAACGCAAGAAAGGGCAAGGGTTTTTATGAATACAGAAAGCAGCACGCTTTATGCTGCATACGGCAGCAATTTGAATTTAAGGCAAATGGCGCAGCGTTGCCCCACCGCCAAAGTTATGGGCGGCGCGAAGCTGGCCGGTTACAGGCTTTTGTTCCGGGGTGACAGAGGTGGCGCGGTGGCAACCGTTGAGAAAGAAAAAGGTTGCAGCGTTCCGGTGCTGGTTTGGAAAATCACGCCCCAGGACGAGGTGGCGCTCGACCGGTACGAGGGTTATCCGTGGCTTTACCGCAAGGAAACGGTCAAGGTGAGATACAAAGGCAAATGGGTCGAAGCGATGATTTATATCATGAATGAAGGCAGACCCCTCGGCTCGCCGAGCAGGTATTACTTCGAGGTGATAAAAGAGGGGTATGTGAATGCGAGGTTCGACCTTGCTATATTTGTCAAAGCGGTGCGTGACTCCACATGCTCCACTTTAAAGAGAGGTGAAATAATGGATAAGACGCTATTTACCGACAGGATTGTGGAACAAATCATGGCAATCCGGACTTCTGGAGAGATCAACATGTTTGACATCAAGGGCGTACAGCACATAGCGCATGGCAGGCAATTCTACGAGCTGGTGGTCTTGCTGGAGGAATTTCCCGAGAAGTATACGGAGTTTATCTTGCACGGCAAGAAGTAGAGCCGCAGTAGATAGGTGCGAAGAAATCCACTTCCAGAGAAAGAGAGCTTCCGAGGAGGCTCTTTTTCTTGTCGATCTGTAGAAATCCGCGCCGGGTGCGAAGGCATATTGGGCATAGGAATCCATGCAGAGCGCTAAAAAAGAGACTTCAAAAGAAGCTCCTTTTTTCTTTGTACATTTTTATTTGAAAGGAGGCGGCGGATATACGAAAACTCAAGAAATACACACCAACCCGTTTTATGGCGAAGAATTCTGTTTACAGCAAAGAAGCCGCCGACTATGCTGTCGCTTTCATCCAGGAATTGCGTCATACCAGTGGCATATGGGATGGGCAGCCTTTTGAACTTATAGATTGGCAGGAACGAATCATTCGGGATGTGTTTGGTGTTTTGAAGCCAAACGGATACCGTCAGTTTAATACAGCATATATCGAAATACCAAAAAAGAATGGAAAGTCAGAGCTCGCTGCTGCAGTTGCGCTTCTGTTGACCTGCGCTGATGGAGAACAGTGTGCTAAGGTATATAGCTGTGCTTCGGACAAAAACCAAGCAAAGATTGTGTTTGAGATTGCCGAGGCTATGGTGCGCAAATCGCTAGCATTAAACAAGCGGGTCAAAATCCGTGAATCTACAAAGACGCTTATATATACAGAAACGGAGAGCACTTATCAGGTACTCTCAGCCGATGTGGCAAATAAGCATGGTTTCAATACCCATGGCGTAATTTTCGATGAGTTGCATACGCAGCCAAATAGAAAATTGTTTGATGTTATGACCAAGGGTAGCGGAGACGCCAGAATGCAGCCGTTATACTTTTTGATTACCACAGCTGGTGACAATACTAACTCTATCTGTTATGAGGTACATCAAAAAGCGCTGGATATTCTTTCGGGACGCAAGACGGATCCAACATTTTATCCAGTGATTTATGGCATAGCGGAAGCAGACGATTGGACTGATCCGAAGGTATGGAAAAAAGCAAACCCTTCTCTTGGGATTACAATAGGAATGGACAAAGTGAAAGCGGCTTGTGAGAGCGCAAAACAAAATCCCGCCGAGGAGAACAGTTTTCGGCAGCTTCGGTTGAATCAGTGGGTCAAACAGGCAGTACGCTGGATGCCGATGGAGAAATGGGACAAATGCGCCTTTCCCGTCGACGCGGACAGCCTGCGCGGGCGTACCTGCTACGGAGGACTTGACTTGTCCAGTACCATCGATATCACAGCTTTTGTGCTGGTATTTCCCCCGTTGGATGAGACCGACAAATATCAAATCCTGCCTTACTTCTGGATACCGGAGGATAACATCGATTTGCGTGTCCGGCGGGATCATGTAAATTACGATTTGTGGAAGAAACAATGTTTTCTTCAAACAACCGAAGGGAATGTCGTTCATTATGGATTTATTGAAGCCTTTATCGAGGAACTTGGTATGAAATATAACATTAGAGAAATTGCCTTCGACCGCTGGGGAGCTGTTCAAATGACCCAAAACCTCGAAGGGCTGGGCTTCACGGTTGTGCCCTTCGGACAGGGGTTTAAAGATATGTCCCCACCGACTAAAGAACTGATGAAACTGACTCTGGAACAGAAAATTGCCCACGGCGGGCATCCGGTACTTCGATGGATGATGGACAACATCTATATCCGAACCGACTCTGCGGGAAATATAAAGGCGGATAAGGAAAAGGCGACTGAGAAAATCGACGGTGCGGTGGCGACCATTATGGCGCTCGACCGCGCCATTCGCTGCGGCTCCGGCAACGGTGGCGAATCGGTGTATAACGAGAGGGGGTTATTGATCCTATGAGTATTTTTTCAGGACTGTTCCGTTCTAGGGATAAGCCTCAAAACCGCGTTGGTGGTGCGTTCTCCTTCCTGTTCGGTGGTACGACCAGCGGCAAGACGGTCAATGAGCGGACGGCCATGCAATCCGCCGCTGTATATGCCTGCGTGAGGATATTGTCCGAGGCCATCGCTGGGCTGCCGCTGCACGTTTACCGGTACCGCATGGACGGCGGCAAGGAACGCGTCGCACAGCACCCGCTCTATTACCTGCTCCATAACGAACCAAACCCTGAGATGACTTCATTCGTGTTCCGAGAAACACTGATGAGTCATCTTTTGCTTTGGGGCAACGCCTACGCGCAGGTGGTGCGGAACGGGCGCGGTCAGGCCGTGGCGCTTTACCCTCTGCTACCAAACAAAATGGAGGTCAGCCGAGCGACGAACGGCGAATTGGTCTACACATACCGCCGTGACACCGAGGAAAGCAGGCTTAATCCAAGTGGTGGAACGGTAACGCTCCGCAGGGACGAGGTGCTTCACGTCCCCGGTCTGGGCTTCGACGGACTTATTGGATATAGCCCCATCGCCATGGCGAAAAACGCCATCGGCATGTCACTGGCCACCGAGGAATACGGCGCGGCATTTTTTGCCAATGGTGCAAATCCGGGCGGCGTGCTTGAGCACCCCGGCGTGGTGAAA
This sequence comes from Candidatus Soleaferrea massiliensis AP7, assembly GCF_000820765.1. GTDB lineage: Bacteria > Bacillota > Clostridia > Oscillospirales > Ruminococcaceae > Soleaferrea > Soleaferrea massiliensis. The sequence goes on along the minus strand of NZ_CCYH01000029.1, from coordinate 170,971 downwards.
GACCCAGAAAGACTGCGGGAGAGCTGGCACGCGCAGTTTTCAGGACACAACGCCCATAAAGTGGCGGTTCTGGAGGAAGGGCTCAAGTTTCATCAGATGTCAATACCACCGGAACAGGCGCAGTTTCTGGAGACACGGAAGTTTCAAATCAACGAAATCGCCCGGATCTTCCGCGTGCCGCCCCATATGGTGGGCGACCTTGAGAAATCCAGCTTTTCGAACATAGAGCAGCAATCGCTGGAATTCGTAAAATATACGCTCGATCCGTGGGTGGTGCGCTGGGAGCAGAGCCTGCAGCAATCCCTTATCCTGCCCTCCGAGAAACCATCACTGTTCATCAAGTTTAACCTTGACGGCCTGCTCCGGGGCGATTACCAAAGCCGTATGAACGGTTACGCCGTCGGGCGGCAGAACGGATGGATGTCAGCCAACGATATCCGAGAACTGGAGGACATGAACCGTATCCCCGCCGAGGAGGGCGGCGATTTGTATCTGGTCAACGGCAACATGACTAAGCTGGCTGACGCGGGAGCGTTTGCCGGACAAACAATGCAAGGAGGTCAGTAAATGAAGAAATTCTGGAACTGGGTGCGGGATGAAACCACAGAGGAGCGCACCCTCTATCTCAACGGCGTGATCTCGGAGGAAACCTGGTGGGGCGACGAGGTCACGCCGAAGATGTTTAAGGACGAATTGCTGGCGGGAAGCGGCAGCGTCACGGTGTGGATCAACTCGCCGGGCGGCGACGTGTTCGCGGCGGCGCAGATTTACAACATGCTTATGGACTATACCGGGCATGTCACCGTGAAGATCGACGGACTGGCGGCAAGCGCGGCATCGGTCATTGCGATGGCGGGCGGCGATGTGTATATGTCGCCCGTTTCCATGCTGATGATCCATAACCCCTCGACCATCGCCATCGGCGACAGCGAGGAAATGCTCCGTGCCAAGGCCCTACTGGACGAGGTCAAGGAAAGCATCATAAACGCCTATGAACTTAAATCCGGCCTTTCGCGGGCGAAGCTCTCGCACCTCATGGACGCAGAGACTTGGATGAACGCGAACAAAGCCATCGAGCTTGGATTCGCCGATAAGCTCCTGTTCACGGAGGACGAGGAACGTATCCCGCAGGACACGGGACAGATGCTCATGTTCTCCCGCGCCGCCGTGTACAACTCCCTGCTCGGGAAGATCCCCAAGAAGCAAAAACCGAAAACAAGTACCCCGATTGAGTCGCTGGAAAAGCGGCTCTTTTTAATTTCCCACTAATTTGAAGGAGGAGCATTACAATGAGTAAAATTCTTGAATTGCGCGAGAAGCGCGCCAAGGCGTGGGACGCGGCCAAAGCGTTCCTCGACAGCAAGCGAGGTGGCGATGGGCTTTTGTCCGCCGAAGATACCGCCACCTACGAGAAAATGGAAAGCGACGTTGTGGCGCTGGGCAAGGAAATCGAGCGCCTTGAGCGTCAGGCTGTCATCGATATGGAACTCTCCAAAGCCACCAGCAGCCCGATCACCAACACGCCGTCCAAGGGCACCGAGGAAAAGACAGGCCGTGCATCCGCTGAGTACAGGAAGGCGTTCTGGAACGCCATGCGCACCCGCGCAGGCGAAGGGCTTGATCCGAATGTAAAAAACGCCCTGCAGATCGGCACCGACACCGAGGGCGGTTACCTCGTGCCCGACGAATTCGAGCGTACCCTTGTGGAAGCCCTCGAAGATGAGAACATCTTCCGCACACTGGCTAGCGTCATCACCACCTCTTCCGGCGACCGGAGGATTCCCGTCGTAGCATCCAAGGGCACTGCGAGCTGGATCGATGAGGAAGGTACCATACCCGAAAGTGACGACAGCTTCGGTCAGGTGTCCATCGGAGCCTACAAGCTGGGTACTCTGATTAAGGTTTCCGAGGAGCTACTCAACGACAGCGTGTTCAACCTCGAAGCATACATTTCCAGAGAGTTTGCCCGGCGCATCGGTAATAAGGAAGAGGAAGCCTTCTTCACGGGTGACGGCTCCGGCAAGCCCATCGGAATCCTCGCGGCATCGGGCGGCGCGCAGATCGGTGTGACCACGGCGGGTGCCACGGCTGTCACCATCGACGAGGTACTCGACCTGTTCTACGCGCTGAAGGCGCCCTATCGCAATAGGGCTGTGTTCGTCATGAATGATGCCACCGTAAAGGCAATCCGCAAACTGAAGGATGGTCAGGGGCAGTACCTCTGGCAGCCCTCCCTGCAGGCGAGCACGCCCGACACCATCCTGAACCGTCCTGTATACACCTCGGCATATGTACCCACTATTGCGGCAGCTGCCAAGACCGTCGTGTTTGGCGACTTCAGTTATTACTGGGTGGCAGACCGTCAGGGGCGTGTGTTCAGACGGCTCAACGAGCTTTATGCCGTCACCGGGCAGGTAGGCTTCGTGGCTACCCAGCGCGTGGATGGCAAGCTGATCCTGCCGGAGGCTATCAAAGTTCTCCAGCAGCATGCGTAAGGAGGGTTGACCTTTGAGCTATACAACAAAAAACCACATGGAACAGGGCGGCGAGAAATGGGTCGTCGGCGGCGCACTGGAAATCCTGCCGGGAGCCTCGGTAACGGGGCTTCCGGTCGCGGAGAATCAGGCGGACAGCACGGCTTCTGATGTTGCCGGACTGGTCGCCGATTTTAACGCCCTACTCGCCAAGTTGAAAGCGGCGGGGCTGATGGAGGCCGACGAGGAATGAGCGGAAGGAGGCGGACGGTATGGCAACAGCGGATAATCTTTTACCCAAGGTTAAGGCAAACCTGATCCTCATGCATGATGCGGACGACGACCTCCTGCTGAGTTACATCACCGCCGCCGTCTCCTACGCGGAGAGCTACCAGCATATCGCCGCCGGGTGGTATGCAACGCATACCATGCCGCCGACCACCGAACAGGCTGTCATCATGCTGTCGAGCCATTTCTACGAAAGCAGGGATGGCTCGACTGCAGGTTTCTTTGCGGACAATGTGCAGGCCGGGCAGCAGGTATGGGATACGGTGAATATGCTCCTGCGGCTCGACCGGGAGTGGGGTGTCTGATATGAGCTTTGGGAAGATGAACACCTTCATCGACATCGTCAGCACGACTCCCACTAAGGATGCGGAGGGCTTTGCAACGACGGGCGACACCATCCTCGCTTCCGTCCGCGCATACAAGGAAGATCGCCACGGGGGCGAGCGGTGGATGAATATGGCGGCGTTTTCTACCGCGTCTTCTCTATTCCGGTTCAGGAAAATACCCGGCATGGAGGTCACCGCTGAAATGCTCATTACCTGTGACGACGGGCGGTACCGGATACTCAGCGCGGAGGATGTTCGGGGACGCGGAATGTATATCGAGGTTCTGGCCGAGCGGCTGGAGCCTTCCGTGGGGTGACGGATATGGCGAAAGTGAATGTGCAAATGCCGAAGGAATTTCTCCTGCGTATATCCCGGCTGGGTGATCAAATCGACGTGATCGTACCGAAGGTGCTGGAGGTCGGCGGCGAGGTGGTGCTGGAAAAGGTCAAAGGCAACCTGCGCACGGCCATCGGCAAAGGAACTGCATATCCTTCCAGAACCACGGGCGAGCTGCTTTCCTCTCTCGGCCTTTCGGACGCTAAACAGGACAGGAACGGCAATTACAATGTAAAGGTCGGTTTCGCAGAGCCGCGTACGGACGGTGAGAGCAACGCCAAGATCGCCAACATCATCGAATACGGCAAGCACGGCCAACCCGCAAAGCCGTTCCTTCGACCGGCAAAGACGGCGTCCCGGAAACCCTGCACCGACGCGATGATCGCCAAACTGGAGGAGGAGATCGGCAAGCTATGAGCATTTTATCGGAACTGAATACCCTTGTGAACGCCGTCCCGCTTCCCGTGGAGACCGGCGTTTTTTCTGGCAAAGCCCCGGATGAGTATGTCGTGATACTCCCGCTTTCGGACATTTTCGAAGTCCACGCGGATAACCGTCCGGGATACGAGGTGCAGGAAGCTCGGTTATCGCTGTTTATAAAAGGCAATTACCGGCTGCGGAAAAAGCAGATCACGACGGCGCTTTTGAACGCGGATTTTACGGTAACCGAGCGTCGGTATATCGGCCACGAGGATGATACCGGCTACCACCATTACGTTATTGACGTGGCAAAAAACTACGGATTGGAGGAATAACACATGGCAACGATTGGTCTTGACAAGCTGTACTATGCAAAAATAACCGAGGATTCCAACGGCGAGGAAACCTACGCGACACCCCTTGTACTCGCCAAAGCCATCAACGCCGAGCTGTCGGTGGAGCTGGTGGAGGCAATCCTGTACGCGGATGACGGTGCCGCAGAGGTGGTTAAGGACTTCAACAGCGGGACGCTCACCCTCGGCGTGGACGATATTGGCCCCACGGTCGCGGCGGATCTGACAGGCGCGACCACGGACGATAACGGCGTGCTGGTTTCGGCCAGCGAGAACGTGGGGACGCCCTGTGCGGTGGGTTTCCGCGCGCAGAAAGCCAACGGCAAATACCGGTATTTCTGGCTCTATCGCGTGAAGTTCGGACTGCCCGCGACGAACCTGCAGACGAAGGCTGATTCCATCACCTTCTCTACGCCCACCATCGAAGGAACGGTCATGCGCCGGAATAAGCTGGATGGTATGGGCAAGCACCCGTGGAAAGCGGAGGTCACCGATGGCGACGCAGGCGTATCTTCCGCTACCATCACCGGCTGGTTCTCTCAGGTCTACGAGCCTGTCTATACACCGGAACCGTAGGAGGATTGAATAATGGATAACGAGAGAAGCGCTGTTATAAATATCGGTGGCGCGGAGTTTGAACTGATACTCACCACCCGCGCAACGAAGGAGATCGCCCGGAGGTATGGCGGATTAGAGAACCTGGGCGAAAAATTGCTTAAGTCCGAAAACTTTGAAATGGCACTGGATGAAATTGTGTGGCTGATCACGCTGCTGGCGAACCAGTCCATCCTTGTCCATAACCTCAAGAATAAGGATAACCCGAAAGAAACGCTGTCTGAGGAGAACGTGGAGCTTCTGACCTCGCCGCTGGAACTGGCGGCATATAAGAGCGCCATCACCGAGGCGATGTTTAGAGGCACCAAGCGAAATATCGAAAGTGAGGAAGAAGCCCCAAAAAACGCGGAAGTCGGGTAACGGATGCTGAGGTCTTTACCCGACTTTACTATTATGGAGTTGTGCAGATGGGCATGAGCGTGGAGGAATTCTGGCTTATGCCCATCGGTCTGTTTCTCGACCTGTGGGCCTGCCATAAGCAGTGGCATGGCATCGAGAAACCCAAGAAGGCCGTTACGATTGACGACATTATCCCTAACGGCATTTGAAATATATAATTAATTGTGATATACTTCATGCCGTTAGGGATATGTTTGCCTATGTAAACATACATAGATTGAAAGTTGCTACAAATCACATTGGGGGATATCAGAATAATGAAAATTGGGATTATTAGATGTGCTCAGACGGAAGATTACTGCCCGGGGACAACCGACTTTAAGATGATAAAAGAAAAAAAGGGCGCTTTCGAGGGCGTTGGAGAAGAAATAGAGATCGTCGGATTTATAAATTGCGGCGGCTGTCCGGCCAAGAAAGCTGTTTTAAGGGCACGGGAACTGGTAAAACGAGGAGCGGACACAATCGTATTTGCTTCTTGTATCCAAAAAGGAACTCCGATCGGCTACCCCTGTCCCTTTGCAAAGAAAATGAAGGAGCTTATTGTAAACGATTTGCCGGATAGCATCAAGTATATTGATTACACTCATTAGGATTCGAAAAGTTAAAATAGGATAGCCATAAAACCCACTCAGGAGCAATCGAAAGATTGCTCCTTTTTCATGCCCTTTTTGAGGAGGTGAGACAGTATGGCGGATAATTTTGGACTGAAGATCGGGCTTGAGGGCGAAAAAGAGTTTAAGCAGGCGCTTTCGGATATCAATCAGTCTTTCAAGGTGCTCGGCAGCGAGATGAACCTCGTGGCCAGCCAATTTGACAAAAACGACAAGTCCGTGCAGGCAATCACTGCCCGCAACGAAGTTCTGAATAAGGAAATCGACGCACAGCGGGAAAAAATCAACACCCTCAAGGCCGCGCTGGACAATGCCTCCTCCTCTTTCGGGGAAAACGACAGGCGCACGCAAAACTGGCAGATCCAGCTGAACAAGGCGCAAGCGGAGCTCAACGGCATGGAGGGCGAGCTTGCGGATAATGAAGAATCCCTCCGTGATGTGAATCGCGGATATAACGATGCCGGACAAAAGGTTGATGAATTTGGCAATGTGGTCGAAGAGTCAACCGACGATGTAGAAAAGTCCTCGGACAAACTCGAAAAACTCGGCTCGGTGCTTAAAGGCATTGGCGTCGCAATGGGCGCGGCGTTTGTGGCGGTCGGCACGGCGGCGGTCGGAGCGGCCAAAGCCCTCACCGATATGACCGTAGGCGCTTCGCAATATGCCGACGATATCCTTACAATGTCAACGGTCACCGGCATGAGCACCGAATCGCTGCAGGCGTACAAATATGCCGCCGAGCTGGTGGATACCTCGATGGAAACCCTGACCGGCAGCATGGCGCGGAATATACGCTCCATGACCTCCGCGCGCGAGGGTACGGGAACCGCCGCAGCAGCGTATAAGGCGCTGGGCATTTCCGTTACCGACACCAACGGCAACCTCCGGGACTCGGAAGCCGTATACTGGGATGCCATCGACGCGCTTGGCAATGTATCCAGCGAAACCGAACGCGATGCCCTTGCGATGCAGCTTTTTGGCAAGAGCGCCCAAGAGCTGAATCCCCTTATTGAGCAAGGTTCGGCAGGTATCGCGCAGCTCACCGAGGAAGCTAAGGCGATGGGTGCCGTCATGAGTCAGGAATCGCTGGAGGCTCTCGCCAAGTTTGACGATTCCATGCAACGGCTCAAGTCCGGAGGAGAAGCTGCCAAGAATGCCCTCGGCATGGTGCTTCTTCCGCAGCTTCAGATTCTGGCCGACGATGGCGTGAGCTTGCTGGGTGATTTTACGCGGGGGCTGAACGAGGCCAACGGCGACTGGACGAAGATCAGCGCGGTCATCAGTAGCACCGTGGGCGGCATCGTAACCATGATATTGGAGCAGCTGCCCAAGATCATCGAACTGGCTCTGAGCATCGTGACTTCCATCGGCTCGGCGATCATAGAGAACCTGCCCATTATTGTAGACGCGGCTACCCAGATCGTTATGACGCTCCTGCAGGGGCTGATCGACGCGCTTCCCGGCATTACCCAAGGGGCGCTTCAGCTGGTGCTGGCTCTGGTGAACGGCATCATCGCCAATCTTCCCGCCATTGTGGAGGCGGCGGTGCAGATGATAGCGACGCTGGTTTCCGGCATTGCGCAGGCGCTGCCCGAGCTTATCCCCGCTGCCGTGTCCGCCGTAACCCAGATTGCGACGGCTTTGATAGAAAACCTGCCGCTGCTCCTTGACGCGGCGCTTCAACTGGTGCTCGGTCTGGCACAGGGCATCGTTAATGCGATCCCGGTGCTGATTGACGCGCTGCCCGCCGTCATTGATGCGCTTATCAGCTTTGTCACCAACGCCATACCTCAAATCGTTGCGGTGATCCCGCAGATCGTGCAGGCGCTGGTCACGATGATAACCGGAAGCATACCTCAAATCGTACAGGCAGGCGTGGCGCTTTTCGTATCTCTCGTGCAGGCGCTCCCCTCCATCATCACGCAAATACTGGAGGCGGTGCCGCAGATCATCGACGGGGTCGTCGGTGCAGTGCTGGTTTCCATACCCCAGATCGTTCAGGCGGGCATCGACCTTCTGACCTCGCTGGTGGAGGCGCTGCCCGAAATCATAGATGCGATTGTGGCGGCGATACCGGAAATTATCGACAGCATCCTGACCGCTGTGTTTGCGGCGATACCGCTGCTCATCAACGCGGGTATCAAGTTGCTCATCGCGATGATCCAGAACCTGCCGCAGATCATATCCACCATCGTGGCGGCGATACCAAAGATCGTCACCTCGATAGTTGGCGCTATCCTCGGGAACATCGACAAGATCATCCTTGCCGGTGTGCAACTGCTGGTGGCGCTGATTGCCAATCTGCCGACAATCATCGTGGAGGTGGTCAAGGCCATTCCGCAGATCATCGTCGCCATTGTGAAGGCAATTGTGCAGAGTATTCCTCAGATGGCACAGGCAGGTCTCCAGCTGATACAGGGCTTGTGGAGAGGTATCAACGACGCGGCCGCGTGGCTCTGGGATAAGATATCCGGCTTCTTCGGGAATGTGATGTCGAAGATCAAAAACTTTTTCGGCATTCATAGCCCGTCCTCTCTGTTCGCAGAATTGGGCGGCGATATGGGACTCGGCATCGGCGTCGGCTTCGAGCAGGCGATGAAGCGTGTTGGTGAGGATATGAAGAACGCCATCCCCACCAACTTCGACGTGAACGCAGGACTCAACCTGTCTGGCTCTCTTGCCCGGAGCGCCGCGGGTCTTGGCGCAAACGGAACCACTATCAACCAGAGCATTTCTGTGGTCACACCCAAGCCGTTATCAGAAAAGGAACTGGCGCGGGAATTCAAAAACCTGTCCCGCAAGCTGGCTCTGGCGTATTAAGGGGGGCGGCATATGGAGCTGAAATATACCAACGCGGGCGGTGAGAGCATCACTCTCAAACAAAGCCGCCCATATTTTTTAACCAAGATAGACGGCACGGGCAATGTGCGGCAGACGGTCAATACCTTCAAGGCACCGGAGCAGGACGGTGCCTTTTATATTTCCTCCACGCTGGATATGCGCAACATCACGCTGGAGGGCACGGTCATCGCTGATACACCGGATGAGGCGTACACCCGCAGGCAGCGCTTCCTACAGATATTCAGCCCAAAGCTGCGCGGCACGCTCCTGTACAGGGGGCGGCAGATTTCCTGTGTGGTGGAGGAAGCGGGCTTTACCGTTTCCACCCGGCAGCGCATACCGAATTTCTTCGTCAGCCTGCTCTGCCCGTCGCCGTTCTTCGAAACGCTGGATGAGGTGCGGCAGGAGCTGGCATCGTGGATACCGATGTTTGAATTTGAACTAGAGATACCAGAGGGCGGCATGGAATTCGGCATGCGCCAGCCCAGCCAGATCATCACGGTGGACAACATCGGCGACGTGCCCTGCGGCTGCGAGATCGTGTTTCAGGCGCTGGGCACGGTGACGAACCCGGAACTGTTGAATATTGACACAGGCGAGTATATCCGGCTTCTCACGACGATGAGCGCCGGAGATGAGCTGCGGGTATATACCCACTTTGCGGGCAAGCGCGTGGTCAGCGTGGACGGCTCCACAGTGACGAATGCCTTCTCCTTGTTGGACACCGGCTCGGCGTTCTTCCAGCTTGCCGCCGGGGTCAATACCTTGCGCTACGACGCTTCGGTCAATATGGAACTGCTGGAGGTCAGCATTTATTATCGATCTCAGTTTCTGGGGGTGTGAGCATGGAACTGTATATCTTCAATGCTGTTCGGGAGCTCGCGGGCATAGTGGAATCCTTCGAATACCTGCGCTGGACGCGGCGCTACTCGCAATGTGGTTCTTTCGAGCTGAAGGCCATCGCCACGCCGGAGAATTCCGCGCTCCTGCGGGAGGGAAACATCATATGGAAGAGCGACGACGAGGAAGCCGGGATCATCGAGCATCTGGAACTGTCCCAGACCGACAGCGAAATCATTACAGCGAGCGGACGTTTCGCTACATCCTTCCTCGCCCGGCGCATCGTGTGGGAAACGGAAACGCTCTCCGGCGATCTTTCGGCTTGTGTGGGACAGCTTTTGAACAATAACCTCATAAACCCCTCTGACCCGGCGCGGAAGATCGACGGCATATCCTTTTCGTCGCCGAGCCTCGGCGTGCCTATTAGCGCCCAGATATCGTACCGGAATCTGCTGGAGGCGGTCACAGAACTTGGTGAGGCTTCGGACATCGGGATCAAGACCGTGTTCATCCCGGCGACGGGCGCTTTTACGGTAACGCTATATGCGGGAGCCGTCTCACAGGCGGTGTTCTCCAAGGAGTACGAAAACCTGACCGAGCAGACCTATACGGAAAGCGCGGCGGATTATGCCAATTCCGCGCTTGTCGGCGGCGAGGGCGAGGGCGCTGAACGAACCTTCGTGGCCATCACGGGCGGCTCCGGAGAATCCCGCCGCGAGATTTTCGTGGACGCCAAAGACCTGCGGAGCGAGGACTTCGGCGGGGATTACACAGATGCGTTGACTTTCCGAGGTCAAAGTAAGCTCAGTGAACTGGCAATACGCTATTCCTTTGATGCGTCGGTCAACCCTCACAGCAACCTTATATATAAGGTAGACTTCGACCTCGGCCAGACCGTCACGGTCATCTCCAAGACATGGGGTGTTTCCATGACCACCCGGATCATGGAGATCGAAGAAACCTATGACGCGGACGGCCAGATCATCAGTGTGGTATTTGGGAAATCTGAGCTTTCGATTGCGCAGAAAATCCGCTCCGATTTGAGTCAGGTCAAAACGGCGCTCTCGGCCCCGACCGGCGTATCGGAGGTAGCGGAAACCATCGGCGACTTGACGCAAGTACCCCCGGAAATCCAAGGGGACACCGTCACGGAAACCATCAACAACCTGTTCGGGAAACTCCCTGTGCTAGAAGTGACCGTGGGCGCAGGCACGACGTCGGTCGGCCAGTATGCCTTGCACAATATGGTTCCGGGAGATTCACTGTATTTCACCTCATGGAGCGGGAATAAATTCAGCGATCAGCCAAGTGACGACGGGCATGTCTTTTTGGTGAAGCACAACGGAGATGACACGGGAAACGGCTATCAGCGGGCAATGGGCTTTTTTATAAGCCGGAACACTATGACCTTTTACGTGATCTCTCTATTCCTATTTAATACACCGTCCGGTCAGGCAAACTGGATAAGCTTCCCGCTCGGCGCGCTCACGGATATCGCGGCCGCCATCCGGGGAAGCACCTTTGCAGCCAGTATCAACAATGTCTACAATGCTCCGGTTTCCGGAACGAGAATCGCAGACGGAGCGGTTACCAGCGCAAAAATTGCGGACGGTACCATTACCGGAATGGATATAGCGACAAACACGATTACAGCTGCTAACATGGTCGCTGCGTTTACTAATTATTCCACGACAGAGCAAAACACAGGGTGCAAATGGATAGATGGCAAGACGATTTACCGCAAGGTGGTAAACCTCGGTTCGCTTCCAAACGCGACGCCCGGGAGCGTAGCGCATGGTATATCAAACATCAGTACCGTTATCCGATTAACTGGCATGGCGACCAACGGAACTGTCTTTTTGCCGCTGCCGCTCGCGCGGTACAATAACTTTGCCTCGCAAATCGGCCTCTACGCGGATATGACCAATATCGTTGTCGAACCCGGTAATGACCGGACAGCCTTTACTGGTTTTGCAATTATCGAGTTTACGAAAACCGTCTGAGAAGGAGGAAATATCGTATGGAAAAAAGCGGTTTTTTCAACTCATCCGGTGGAGACAGGGTCTATGACGCAACGGATTTCGCGGCATATTTCGGAAGCCTTGTCTCCAACGGTATTTTTTACGCCACAGCGGCAAACCTGCAGGTGTCGCCTGGAACCGGCTTGGCGGTGGGCGTGGCGGAGGGAAGCGCATGGATCAACGGATACCGGTATGAGAATACTGATGCGTTAAACATGCCGCTGGCGACGGCAAACGGAAGTAATCCCCGCATCGACCGGGTTGTGGTTCGCCTGAGTATGATCAGCCGGAGCATTCAGCTTGCCGTTGTCACCGGCACTCCCGCCGCGACGCCGGTGGCACCTGCGCTGACGAGAACCAGCGACGTCTATGAGCTTGGCATCGCCGATGTGCTTGTACCAGCTGCAGCGACATCCATAGCTCCAAATAACATCACCGATACCCGATTGAATGCCAGCCTGTGCGGGACTGTCAATTCGCTTGTGACGGCAATCTATGAATAGGAGGTGAACGACAGTGGCGGATATTTACGGCGTAACTCTGCAGGCGGGTACTGGCCCATCCGTTTTTTACACGATAACCTATTCCAAGAGCCGTCCGAACAATAACCAAATGACCTATAACTTCACCATATCCGCCGCATTGGGTTCGTCAGGTTCTTACATCCACAGTGGTTACGCCCTGCTTTGCACCATGACCGTAAACGGATCTTCCGCGCAGGTGCGTATCAAGGCGGCGGATGGCGACAACTGGGACGGAACCACGCCGAGACTCAGATATGTTTCGGTGACCTGCGCTTCCACTACGGGGAACACGGAGCAGGGTGTACGCTTTCAGGTGGTGTCGGACGGGCGGCTGCCCCTGACATCCGGAGTGATCGACAACTCAAGCTATACGGTGTTAAGCGCACCTCTGCTGACCACGGCCTGCGGAGCGCCGACATCCTGTTCGGTTAGTCCGATACTCGCGGAAGGCGGTGTGACCCTTTCTTGGAGTGGAGCATCAGGCGGAATAAATAATGCGATTACCGGTTATGAGATTCAGTATAGCGAATCTACAGACAATGCCACATGGGGAGCATGGATGGCGCTGGCCACGGTGGATACTTCCGCGACAAGCGGCAGTGTGGCTACCTCACCACCCTCAACAAGGGGCAATTACCGCAGATTCCAAGTGCGTACGCGCGGCGCGGCGGGGGCAAGTTATTACTCCGGCTGGAAAATATCCACGAACTCCGTCCGCAGGAATACGGCACCGAGTCCGGCGGTGACAGCTACCGCATCTCCCTCAGCATACAGCGACGAGATCATCACGCTGACTTGGAGCGGAGCATCAGGCGGCACCAGCCCAATTAAGGGGTACCAGATCGCCAGCCGCACATCTACGGATAACAGCACATGGAGTTCGTGGAACGTTCTGACCACGCTGACATTGGCGGCCAGCGGAGGCAGCTATAACCCGATTGTATCGAGAACGCCGGGAACATATACGCAGTTTGGTATCTGGACAATCGACACATTTGATGTCTACTCAGTAGAGAAGGTCACAGGCAGCATCTACTGCAACGTCACTGCCTGCGGGGCACCGACCGTTTGCTCGGTAAGCGCTACGCTATCTGAAGGGAACGTTACCCTCTCGTGGAGCGGCGCGACGGGTGGCGCGGGCAATGCTATCACATCCTTTGAGATACAGTACAGCGACTCTCCTGATAATAGCAACTGGGGCGATTGGACGGCGTTAACCACGGTGAACACTTCCGCGACAGGCAGCAGCGTGAGCGTCAGCCCTCCGGCCACACGTGGCAATTACCGCCGGTTCCGAGTCAGAACGCGTGGTACCGCCGGTGAAAGCTTCTACTCCGACTGGACGGTATCAAGCAACAGTGTCCGCAGAAACACACTGCCTACACCGCCGTCTTCCTTTACCGCCTCTCCTGCCATCTATGAGGTAAATACAGTAACCCTCACATGGAGCGGCGCAGCTCCGGGCACCAGTACCATCAAGCAATATGTCATCCAGCGCGCAACCTCCACAGACGGTGTGAACTGGTCGGCATACGAGGCACTGGCGACCATCATTTCAAGCACGACCTCCGGTACTTATGAGGCGAACGCATCCCCGATAGCGGGAACATATACCCGCTACCGCATCAGCGTGGCCGATGTTCTGGACGCAGTTTCCGCTTATGTAGTCAGTGGCACAGTCAAGAAGAACAGCCCGCCCGCCATGCCGGTGATCGTCTGTCCGGTGCAGGGCAGTTCCGTTTACAACACCGCGCCGCGTTTCATGATCACAACGGGCATCGAGCCGGACGGTCAGACGCAGATCGTGGAGGTAAAGATCGATTCAGACCCGTGGCATAACAGCGTGGATGATCCCGAGATGTTCTCCACCAGCGGCTATCTCGGGAACGGCGTCAACACGGTATACCAAGCGGCAACGCTGGCTGCAGGAAACCATATGGCAACCTTCCGGTGCCTTGACAGCGATATCGAGTCGGCAAGTCCGGAGGTCATCCGCACCTTTACAGTACTGTCTACGCCCTTCGAGCCGATTACCGCGAACGCAACGCATGTGCGGGCGGCGCATATTCAAGCACTCCGGACGGCGGTCAACGCGGTGCGAAACTACTACTTTTTATCACCAATAACTTGGAGTGAAGAAATCGTCGCTGGCAAGACCACCATCAAGAACTGGCCGTTTCATATTACGGAGCTTCGAAGAGCCATTGAGGCGGTCATCACGATGATCAACGACTTTGACGTCTCACCGGCCTTTGATATCCCGACCGTCACATGGCTGCCTATTGGAACGGGGTGGCCAAAAGCGGACGTGATGCAGCAGCTTCAAAATTTGATTCTGACCTTATAAAGCTCCGCTTGACTTAAGCGCTCTCATTTTGTGCGGGGGCGCTTTTCAATACACAAATTTATGAACGGAGGTGTTTTTAATGAAAGAGATTTGGAATTGGGTACAGTTGGCTCTTGCCGCTGTCGGAGGATTTCTTGGGTGGTTTCTCGGTGGGATGGACGGCTTTCTTTACGCGCTGATCGCTTTTGTCGCCGTGGATTATCTGACTGGTGTGCTCTGTGCCATCATAGACAAGAAGCTATCCAGCGAAATCGGCGCGAAGGGTATCTTCAAAAAGGTGCTCATCTTTGTGCTGGTAGGCGTCGCCCATATCCTCGACGCGCAGGTATTGAGCGGCACCGGCGGCACTCTCCGCACGGCAGTGATTTTCTTCTACCTGAGCAATGAGGGTGTTTCCCTCCTCGAAAACTCGGCTCATCTTGGGCTGCCCATCCCTGAAAAACTTAAGGAGGTTTTACAGCAGCTACACGGGCGTGATGGGGAGCCGCCAAAGACAGGTGATGGAACATGATTGATCCCACGAAAGCGGCAACGGTATTCATCGGGCGGCGCGGTGAGCACCATTACCGGCATCTTGAGTTTGACGTTTCCAGCTTGTTAGATGATACGTATCCCGGTGACGCCTTAAATGCCATATATATGCGGCCTGACGGGGTCGCCTATCCCGTGGTCACGACCTATGCCAATGGTGTGCTGACATGGTCGCCCAGTGCGACGGACACATCACTCGTCGGCGTCGGGCGGCTGGAGATCAGGATCACTTACGGCGATGTGGTCGGGAAAAGCGTGCGGATACTTACTATTGTTGAGGAAGCCCTTGCGGACGGTGTAGCCGAACCGCCGGAGCCCCCCGCCCAGGAGTGGCTGAATCAGGTGCTGTCGGCCTTAGCTGCGCTCGATGTGAACGACACATATGCTTTGCTGAATCTCACCTACAACCTGTTAAATAACAACTATGCGCTGCTAGACACCACGCACAACCTGCTCGAAGACACGCGTAACACGCTGTACACACGAACGGGAATCCTGCTCAACCATTTGCACCCGGTGGAAACGGCTACGGCTCCGGATATGGCGAGCCGAAGGGCGTCCATCACATTCACAAACATCTCGGCTGGCAACAACGTCATACTCGGCCCGGTAACATATACGTTTGTTACATCCTTGGGCAGTCCGTCCACAAATAATGTGCAGGTACTTATCCAAGGCACCCTCCGCAATACCGTCAAGAAACTTGCCGACGCTATAAGGGGCGTCCAAGATGAAGCGAACATTGCCTATGGAACAGGGACAGACACAAACCCGGCATCTATGGCCTACTGGACGAGTCAGAGGTTTTCCATCGGTGATATTGCCATTGCTCCGGGCGAGAGCCTGTTTTTACTGGAAAAGGCTGAGGACGCGAACACGGCTTTGACGCTGACATCCACTGCAGCATCGGTAATCAATGCCTTTACCCGAGCGGCATATCTGAGATACGTCATGTCTGGCAATGTCTCCGGTGCGGGCGGTGCCAATAGCATCAGAGGGCCTTTGCAAACGATACTGCCTGTCGGCAGCGTGCCTATAGATGGGCAAAGCGGGCTGCTTGTCCCGGTGGCTTACGACTGCCATCTTATAACCCTTTGCCGCCAATCTGATACGAGCGAGAAAGAACTGGATTTGTATATTTCCAACGACGAGCAGAATTTCACCAGAATCTCCCGGAGTACGCCTATCGGAGCAGACAGCACCACCGAAGCCCAGCATGTTCATATTCAGATGCGTCAGAGCCGGGTGCCAATCGGATATGGGTTGTTTATTCGTTTGGGAAGCAACGGCACATCAGCGACCGCTTACTGTGATTTGAAGTTTACCTATCATCTGTATCCTCCAAATCTGTAACTTTTAATTTTGAGGTGATTTACGATGAATCTGCGAAAACAAATACTCACGAACAACGCCTGTTTCAAGGCAGGCCGCACCATCGCGCCCAAGGGCATCATGGTACACTCGACGGGGGCAAACAACCCGTGGCTGAAACGCTACGTCGGCCCGGACGATGGGCTACTTGGTAAGAACCAGTATAACAACCATTGGAATCAGGATAAGCCCGATGGCCGCCAGGTCTGCGTTCACGCCTTCATCGGCAAACTGGCGGACGGTTCAATTGCCACATATCAGACGCTGCCGTGGAATTATCGCGGCTGGCACGCGGGCGGTAAGGCCAATGACACACACATCGGCTTCGAGATCTGCGAGGACGGTTTAACCGATTCCTCGTATTTTTCTGCCGTTTACAAGGAAGCCGTGGAGCTTTGCGTGTATCTCTGCGGACTTTATGGCTTGACAGAGGAAAACATTGTCTGCCACTCCGAGGGTTATAAGCTGGGCATTGCCAGCAACCATGCCGATGTGATGCACTGGTTCCCCCGTTTTAGTAAATCGATGGACTCCTTCCGCGCCGCCGTTAGACAGTCACTCGCCGTCCACGCCAATCCCGATCCCCAGCTGACACCTGAACCCGCGCCTTCCGATATCGCGGTCGGGTCGCTGGTGGCCATCAAAAACGGGACGACATACTACTACCCGGGCAGCTTGAAGATTCCGTCATGGGTGATCTCGGATTATTACCACGGAGTGACGCAGGTCACTTCTGGTGGCAAGCCGGTAGTTAAGGGCGGTAAAACCTGCGTGCTCCTCGGTAAAAAAGTCAAAAAGTCGGGCGGATCCGAGGAAGCGGGCATTAACACATGGGTGGATAAGGATGTCCTATCGCAGGTTGTCGACGGTCAGACTGAAGAAACCTATACCGTCTACACAGTGGCTAAGGGCGATTCCCTTTGGCGCATCGCGCAAAAGATGCTCGGAAGCGGTGCCCGATACCCGGAGATCATGTCCCTGAACGGACTATCCTCAACGTCCATTCATGCCGGGCAGGTTCTTAAAATTCCAAAGTAAGGCTGGGGCGGCTTGAAAGGAGCCGCCCCCTCTTTTTCTCCATGGAGGTGATTGTTGTGACCGGAGAACAAAAACGGCACATACAGGAAATGCGGCTGCAGGGCTTGAGTTATACGAAGATCGCCAATTCACTCGGTCTTCCCGTGAGTACGGTAAAATCACACTGCTGGCGTAATAACCTGCCTATCTACAATGCTTCCAAAGATACGGAAAACAATGATGACAAAGAACACTGTAAACAATGCGGCAGGCGTCTTGAGCAGACGCCGAAAAGCAAGCCTAAGTCTTTTTGCAACGACCTATGCCGTCATGCGTGGTGGAGCGCCCACCGTGATAGGCTGAACCGTAAGGCAATTTACCACATGTCGTGTGCGCATTGCGGTAAGCCGTTTGACAGCTATGGCAATAAGACCCGTAAATACTGCTGTCACACCTGCTACATTGCAGACCGGTTCGGGAAGGAGGCGCGCCAGTGAACACAATCACAATGACTGCGGAACAGTTTGACCGCGAGAAAAACTATGGTGCGGCTATTTCCCTTGCCAAAACGCTGCTTTTCAAGGGGCTGATTACCGAGAAAGAGTACGATAAAATTGATAAAATTCTCATCGGCAAATATCGGCCAATTATCAGTGGCCTGCGGGTAAAATTGCCTTGATGTCTTGCCGTTCTAGAGGTACTATCAGTCCTCCAAAGGGGGATGATACAATGCCTTTTTATAAATCAAACGTAGGCATCGTAAAACATGACATCTCTGTGATCTTTTTGATCCAAACCAGCAGAGAGCATTGTAACGAAATGGATTTCCAAATGTTAAGAGTACAAAACAGTTTGGGAACAAGGGTGGCATGTAACGTGCTGCCCTTGTTGTTTTACGGAGGTGAACTGTCATGATTCAGGAACAGAAACAGCGTATACAGGAAATGCGGCTGCAGGGCTTGAGTTATACGAAGATCGCCAATTCACTCGCTCTCCCCGTGAGTACCGTAAAATCGTACTGCTGGCGTAATAACCTGCCTGTCCACAATGCTTTCAACGTTACGGTGAAAGAAGAAAATAAGGGTCAATGCAAACAATGTGGCAAGCGCCTGGAGCAGACGCCGAAAAGCAAGCCTAAGTCTTTTTGCGACGACCAGTGCCGCCATGCGTGGTGGAGCGCCCACCGTGATAGGCTGAACCGCAAGGCAATATATCATATGTCGTGCGCGCACTGCGGCAGGCCGTTTGACAGCTATGGCAATAAGACCCGCAAATACTGTTGCCATGCCTGCTACATCAAAGGCCGGTTTGGGAAGGAGGCGCGCCAATGAACACATTTATCACGATGACTAAGGAACAGTTTGAACGGGAGCTGAACTATCAGGTCACCATTTCTGTCGCTAGAATTTTAATTATGCACGGGTTGCTAAACGCCAGAGAGTTCGGAAAAATTGATACAATTTTAATTAAAAAGTATCGGCCAATTATCGGCGGTCTGCAGATAAAATCGTCTTGATGTATGTGTCATTCAGAGGTATCATGTCCCCCAGAAAGGAGGGATTTTTATGCGAAGCATCACGAAACTCGAACCTTCGGCACCGCAAATACCAGCGCGAAAGTGCGTGGCGGCTTACGCCCGGGTTTCCAGCGGCAAGGACGCTATGCTCCATTCGTTATCCGCGCAAATCAGTTATTACAGCGCAATGATCCAAAAACGGCGCGATTGGGAATATGTCGGCGTATATGCTGATGAGGCGCTCACCGGCACTAAAGACGAAAGGCCGGAATTTCAGCGGTTGATGAACGACTGTAGAAACGGGCTGATCGATATGGTCATCACCAAATCCATCGCACGATTTGCGAGAAACACGGTGACCATGTTGGAGGCGGTGCGGGAACTGAAGTTGCTCGGCGTCGACGTGTATTTTGAAAAAGAGAACATTCACTCGATCAGCGGGGATGGCGAGGTAATGCTCACCATCCTCGCTTCATATGCGCAGGAAGAAAGCCGGTCGGTTTCCGAAAACTGCAAATGGCGTATCCGGAAGCGGTTTAAAAACGGCGAGCTGGTCAGCCTGCGGTTCATATTCGGTTATCGCATCGTGAAGGGCGACGTGAAGGTATATGAAAAGGAAGCCGCCATCGTCCGCATGATTTTTGACGATTATATCGGCGGCATGGGCGGCAGTAAAATCGCCCAAAAACTCAGGGCAATGGATATTCCCGCCCTGCGCGGCGGCACATGGGACAGTGAACGCGTGGTGGCCATCGTTAAGAACGAGAAATATGCTGGGAATGCGCTTCTGCAGAAAAAGTATGTAACAGACCATCTGACTAAAAAAGAAGTCTGGAACAAAGGAGTTCTCCCCATGTATTTCGCGGAAGGCACCCACCCCGCTATCATCGATGCGGATACCTTTGAAAAGGCGCAGGCCATTATGGAACAGCGCAGGCAGCGCTTTCGGACAAAGAGTGATACGCCGAATCGTTACCCGTTCAGCGGGAAAATCCTGTGCGTCAATTGCGGTAAGAACTATAAGCGCAAAACCGCAAACGATAATTTTTATTGGAATTGCTCCACTTACCTGCAGGAAGGAAAAGCGACCTGTCCCGCAAAACAAATTCCCGAGGATACTCTGTATACTGTTACGGCGGAGGTGCTCGGAATTCAAGTGTTCGACGCGGAGATTTTTGCCGAGCGGGTTTCAGAGATTCAGGTGCCGGAAAACAACCGGCTCCTTTTTATTTTCCGCGATGGGCGCAGGGTGGAAAAGATATGGCAGGATAAATCCCGCAGGGACAGTTGGGATGACGCGATGCGTCAGGCGGCGCGGGAGCAGCAGATTGAAAACCTGAAAAGGAGGAACCGCGAATGAGTACGGCACGGGCGGTGACAGTGATACCGCCAACCATTACCCGCCTTCAAAATAACATATTGCGCATGCATGTTAAAAAGCGCGTGGCCGCTTATGCGCGGGTATCGACCAACGACGAAGAACAGCAAACGAGCTATGAGGCACAGATCGATTACTATACCCAGCATATAAAGTCAAACAGCGATTGGGAGTTCGTGGAGGTTTACACGGACGAGGGTATTTCGGGCACCAACACGAAGAAGCGCGACGGTTTTAAGCGCATGATACAGGACGCTCTCGACGGAAAAATCGACCTGATCCTCACCAAATCGGTTAGCCGGTTCGCCCGAAATACGGTGGATACCCTGACTACGGTGCGCCAACTCAAGGAAAAAGGCGTGGAGGTTTATTTCGAGAAAGAAAACATCTACACGCTGGACAGCAAGGGCGAGTTGCTCATTACCATCATGAGTTCACTGGCGCAGGAAGAAAGCCGCAGCATTTCGGAAAACGTCACATGGGGACAGCGGAAGCGATTTGCGGATGGTAAGGTGAGCCTGCCCTACAAACAGTTCCTTGGATACGAAAAGGGGGCGGACGGGTTACCGAAGATTGTGGAGTCGGAGGCCGAAATAGTCAGGTTGATATATAAGCTGTACTTACAGGGAAAAACGCAGAATTTCATAGCACGGCATTTGACGGAAAAGGGCATCCCCACCCCGGGAGGTAAGCAAAAATGGAATGTCTCGACAATTCTGAGTATCCTGCAGAACGAGAAGTATAAGGGCGACGCAGTTTTACAGAAGCGCTTCACGGTGGATTTTCTCACTAAAAAGACTAAAGTCAATGAGGGTGAGGTTCCGCAATATTACGTTGAGAATTCGCACTCGGCCATCATAGAGCCGGAGGTTTTCGATATGGTGCAGGCTGAAATCAAGAGGCGCAAGCCTATGGGGCGGCGGCAAAGTGGTGTGGTCGGTTTTTCAAGTAAAATCGTCTGCGGTGAGTGCGGTGGCTTTTATGGCTCCAAGGTGTGGCATTCCACGGATAAATACCGACGTACCGTCTGGCAATGCAATAACAAGTTCAAAAACGGGACGCGCTGTAAAACGCCCCATCTTTCGGAGGAAGCGTTGCAGCGGGCATTCGTCGAGGCATTCAACCGGGTCGTTGAGGACAAAGCCCGGATCATCGAGGATTTCGAGGCGATCATCGGGGTTCTTATGGATACCGCCGCGCTGGATAAGGAAAGCGCAAAGTTGCGAGATGAATGTGCGGTGGTCATGGAGCTTATCCGCAGATGCGTGGAAGAAAACGCCCATTCCGCGATGGATCAGGACGAATACCAGGAACGTTATAACGGATTAGTTGCGCGGTATGAAACGGCCAAGAACCGACTGGATGCCATTTCGGATGAAAAGCAGGCACGTGGGGTCAAGCGTGAAAGCATATCGCTGTTCCTCGCTGACCTTCGTCAGCGGGACAGCATTGTCGAGGCTTTCGATCAGGAATTATGGTATGCCACCGTAGATACAGTTATGGTGGCTTCGACTGGCATCCTCACATTTTTATTCAAAAACGGCATGGAACTTAAAGTACAAGTATAAGAGACATACCAAACCCCGCAGGATGGTTTGTTTGAACCATCCTGCGGGGTTTTTGTGTACGCCGTTGATATTATTAATTGGATATCTCAGCTTTTCGGAGCCGGGGCTTTTACAATTATCAATTCCAATGTATCCGAATTTAAGTTCTTGACATTCATTTTTGTATTAAACGGGATTTTCAATAATGTTCCGGCATCGTATTCATGAATCTCCTGATCATTCAGTCCAATGGAAAGTTTACCCCTTATAACGGTCATATACACGTTCGAATTGGAAAAGTGTTCGGGAAGACCTTCATCCTTATTAAACACCATGTGAAGATAATGAACGTTTTCATCGGAAATAACTCTTTCTACAGCCTTTTCATTTCCTCGGGCTAACTTGAATATTTGTTCAACCATAATACAGAACCTCCTTGCTATATATTATCCCATAAAAGAAAGACTTTTGTCTCATAGATTTATTCTACCATACTATCCCATTCTTATTCTGTTGCATTTACAACAAACCAAGATAAAACGCTGGTCTATTTCATGTAATGAATAGCCCCTTTGGGACAGGCCTGCTGACAATTTGTGCATTGAATGCATAGTTTTCGGTTAATGACTGCCTTTCTATCCTCGTTTTGCACTGCAATGGCCTCAGTGGGACAAACCTTTTCACACAGTTTACATCCGACACAGGAGGTTTTGTCAACGCTTTTCTTTAGTACGGAAAACTTTCCGGCCACTCTTTGCAATACGCCGAATGGACATATTAGGTTGTGAAACACAGCTGGTCTATACCTGAGCGTAATTAACATGGAGACAACCAGCCATATAAGCAAGATGGGCAGATTGGTATGTAACAGCTTCTTTGATAAAAGCATGGCTACCACGCTAACAATTAGGAATATCCAAGCAAATATTCCGCTTTTTAGCCATTTCGGAGTATGATTGGTTTGGATTTTCAACTTCTTTGAGAGCCATTCTGTAGAGTTCATCACAGTATTCATGGGACACGCATATCCACAATAAACTCTGCCGAAGAAGAATGTTACTACAAGGCTAAGGACAAATAGAGCAAGCCACAGCATCATATTCCCGTTTGCAATCAGAAATAGAAATATTGCCAAGAATAACAGTCTGATTGCCGTAACGATATACTTCATGATGCATTTCCCTCCATATTAAAGGCAATAGCTTTCGAAGGGCATTTGTCTACTGATTCCCGAACAATCTGTGCTACTTCTTTTCCTTCGGGCATCATTTTGACAACAGCTTTATTGTCTTTCATCTCATAATAATCAGGAAGTAGCTTTTCACATAGCCCGCAGCCGACGCAGTATTCCTCTTTTATTTCAAGCACCCCCTGCTGGCTCGCCTCGGTGGGCAGATCTTTCTTTTTCACAAAAGATCCCATGATATATGCCATAATAAATATGGCGATGACGGTAAGCATCCATCTAATTGCCATGAAATTCACACCAAGAAATTTAGCTTCGTTGGCCAACATAGGCACTTTAATAACTGCCCATGAACTTAAAATAATAACAATATTGGATATGCTCGCACCTTTTCCAAGTAAAGATTTACTAATGGGGAACGCGGCATAAACAGGGCCTGCTGATATGCTACCAAGCAACAACGCAAGCAGATTTCCTTTGAAGCCAGACTTTTCTCCGAAACCCCGCATGATAAGCTCTTTTGGAACTAATGCTTCAATCACAACGGTGAGCAGGAAGATAACCGGGAGTACCTGAAGCATCTCGATCAGATAATATACGCTGTTTCCGACTGACTTTGTTGCCTTTTCGGGCGAAACAATAAATATAACTGCGTATGCCAAAGCGACAAGGAAAAGCAACTTGTTCTTTTTGATGATTGTAACGGCTTTCATAGAATCACCCCCATAGTTAATGCAATTACAACAGCAAAGCCAAAACTCAAAGCATTTCTTGTCAGAGTGAATTTTGTTCCGAACTCTTTCTTTTCAAGTGGAAATGTAACAATGCCCACCATCGTAAGTGTCGTAAGAAATGCAACCGCCGGAACAATGCTGGCTCCTGCATCAACTAAAGAACCGACCAACGGAAACGCTACAAAGGCAGGGATGAGAGTGATGCTCCCAACAAGTGCCGCTACGACAGTCGAAACATAAGTGTTTGCCGAACCGAGAACTGACTTAATCGTCTCTGGCGGTATAAAGGTTAGAACAAGTCCAATTAAAAATATGATGGCGATGATTTCGCTCATCATATTTCCCATCATACCCTTTGATTTCTTCATTGCGGCAAGGGTTTTCTTCTTGTTTTTTACAAAGGATATGATGGTAAGAACAATTGCGATGACCCAGAATAGGATTGTAAATATGTCCATAAATGTCCTCCTCTCCTTGATATGTTTCAAGTATACTGATATAATAAGTAAAAAGGTGTTACCAATGTAACACCTTTTTAAGGGGAGGGCATATAATTGTGAATAAATATGTGAGTCTTGTGGGAAAAAGCATTCTCTTAAGTTCTATATCCCCTGAGGAAGTTAATTCCTATCTAAAGGATAGGAGCTTCAAAATAAGCACTTATAATAAAAACAACATTGTACATTTTGTTGGAGAAAGATGTTCTAAGCTGGAAATTATTCTTACCGGAAAGGTTGTCATTGAACGCATTGACGAATCAGGAAATCTCATGACAATAGCGGAATTCTTCGGAAACGAAATCCTGGGGGGTAATCTGCTGTTTTCAAAAAACCCGAATTACCCTATGACCATTACAGCAAAACAACCAACCGTGATTTTGGAGATCAATAAAGAACGATTATTCGAGCTTTTCTCTGACAACCATGAATTTTTAAGATGCTATCTCGAATTTATATCAGATCACGCAACGATTCTCGGTGATAGAATAAAACACTATGTCAATAAAACAATACGAGAAAGCATCATGAGTTATCTAAATTATGAACGAAAAAAGCAAAACTCGAATCTTATTAAGCTTAGTATAACTAAAAAAGCATTGGCAGAAAAAATCGGCGTACAGCGCACTTCATTATCAAGGGAACTGGCAAAAATGAAAAAGGACGGTCTGATACGATACGATTCTAAATCAATTGAGCTTTTATAAATATTTAATGTGTGCTTGCTTCTGAAATAACTATAAACACCGATACCCGGTTGATTTATGTAATATATACAGCACTGTATAGCCCTAAAATTACAGGGGCATACAGCGCTTTTTGGCTAATATCTGAAATATCATCTGACTTTTTGCAAAATCTTAACGACTTCCTCGGTCTTAAGGACTTTGCCATAAGAAACCACTTTCCCATCTATGACAAGAGCGGGCGTCGTCATGACGCCATAGGCTGCGATCTGTGAGAAATCGGTTACATGGTCAATGGCTGTATCCATTCCGAGCTGCTGAAGAGCTGCTTTTGTAGCCGCTTCAAGCTGATTGCATTTTGCGCATCCGCTTCCAAGCACCTTCACGCTCGCGCCTTCGCTTTTAGCACTCTCTGCCTTTGCCATGCTTTCAGCATCGCAGTTTCCTCCACAGCAGCAGGAGGTTTTTTCTTCCTTTTTCTTTCCGAATAGTGACATATTCATACTCTCCTTTATAAGTTAATGTTATTGTTTAGCAACAGCTGCCCCCGCAAGAGCATCCCGATTTGCTTTTCTTTCCTTCATAAAAGGTCTTCAAATTCTCCGGCAGTTCATAACCGCTGCAGGAGCAGCCAGGCTCAGACTGCCCAAATACAACCTGAAGGATAGCTTCAGCAAGCATTTCTTTTGGGGGAACTTCGTAGCTTTGCCCATTGTATTCAAATACCCGGCAGTCAACATCGCGTCCGCTAATTTCGCTGCAGCAACCACAGCTGTTTTCTGAAACAGCTTGGCAAATGTCTCGCCCGTTTACGCGGATTGTAGGAGATGACAGGAATTGATACTGCTTGGCAAGCTCCGCTGTTTCCATTTTTACTTTGTTATACTCAACCTCACATCCGGCAAGCTTCAGGGCGGGGGTGAGCGTTAGCATTACTTCGTCAAGAACGTTGTCTGTCCCGATGCAACGGTCACAGGTTTGAAGGTCAAGATAGATATACTCAACAACAACTTTCTTTTCAGAAGCCGATTCACATCCGCAGGAACAGCAAGGTTCTTCCGTTGTTTGCTCTCCATTCGGCGGCGTCCAACCGGTGTCATCGCCAACATAGGTAATTGCTCCGACTGGACAGCGGTTTCCGCAGCCGTGGCAGTGGTCGATGCAGGATTCTGGATTTTTTACGACAGGAGAGGGCGCCTTATCTGTGTCATATACTCCGTGGGGACACTTTGCCACACAGGTGCCGCACCCAACACATGTAAGATAATCAATAACAGGATACCATGTCTTTGCCATAATTTTTTCCTCCTATATTATCAGCGCCTGTAAAGCGTTGAATAAATATCCGACAATTATAATTCCAATCGTACAAATAGCAATGAATAGCGCCAGCAGTTTTGGCTTAACCGCTTTGCGGAGCATAATCATGGATGGCAATGACAGTGTGGTAACCGCCATCATAAAAGACAACACAGTACCCAGCTGAGCTCCTTTAAAAAGCAGAGCTTCAGCAATCGGAATTGTGCCAAAGATATCGGCATACATCGGTATGCCTATAAGTGTCGCTAAGATTACGCCGAAGGGGTTATTGCTTCCAAGCAGGGATACCACCCATGACTCTGGTATCCAGTTATGAATTATTGCACCTATGCCCACGCCGATCAGTATGTATGGGAAAACCTTTTTAAAGGTGGACAGTGTCTGTTCCTTTGCATAAATCAAACGATCTTTTTTTGTGAGATCGGGAGATTCGATATCAACGCTTCTGGCTGTCAGGATAAAGCTTTCAACATGCTTCTCCATGTGCGATTTTTCAATTAAGGTGCCTCCGATCACAGCAATTATCAAGCCGAAAATTACATATAAAACGGCGACTTTTGCACCAAATATACTCATTAGCAGGACAAGAGAGCCGAGGTCTACCATTGGCGAGGAAATCAAAAATGAAAAAGTTACTCCGAGCGGCAAACCAGCGGATGTAAAGCCTATAAATAGCGGAATGGATGAACAGGAGCAAAATGGCGTTACCGTACCAAGAAGTGCCGCGGCAGAGTTTGCCCCAATACCGTGAAACCGTCCTAATATTTTTTTGCTGCGTTCCGGGGGGAAGTAGCTTTGGATATAGCTGATAATAAAAATGAGGAAGCATAACAATACTATAATTTTTACAACGTCGTAAATGAAAAACTGAATACTCCCAATCAAACGATTCGAGGTGTCAAGCCCAAAAACAGATAATACGCTTCCAATTAATTCATTTAACCATTTCATGCCGAGAATTTGGTTTTGGAAAAAATCCCAGATAGCTTTTAATACTTGCATCAAATAACCCCTCTTTCTGAAAACGGACAATCATATCAAAAAATTTTGATGTATTCTGCCTGTTAAAAGCCATCGTCAGATGGCCTCTATCATTTACAACAATTATTTTCTTCTATATGCGTGTCCGGCGTTGTCAGATCTTTCAGCAGAATACCAGCATAAGAGCAGCCCTCTTCACTGATTTTGTAGTGCGTCCATTTGCCTTCCTGTCGGCTTTCCACTACACCCGACTCAACCAGAATTTTCATGTGGTAGGAAAGCCCCGACTGACCCAAGTCTAACTGTTCCAGTAAAACACAGGCGCATTTTTCACCGCCACGCAGCAGTTCAAGTATCCGTAGGCGCTTTTCGTCGCAGAACGCCTTGAACACTTTTGCATGTTCTTCATATATCGTAGCCAATTTATCACCTCATATCAAAAATATTTGATATGTTATTAGTATATGCATCAAATCAAATTTTGTCAATGTGAAATTGCATACAAAATTATTATAATAATTTATTCGCGAAAAAGTGCAACCCTCTTATGATTTATCAACCACTAAAAATGGAATGCAGCCGATGCGGTTTCAGCAGGGGCAAACGATAATTTGTATCAATATTACCGCTATTAGACAAAAGCCCGCACAAACACTAGGTTTGCGCGGGTTTTTTCTTTGCCTTCTTTCATTCAATTCTCACGCTTTCATCGAAATGGTGACAAAGACGTGGTGACATTGTCACCACGTCTTTTCTCTCTTCATTCATCCTATGCATTCTGGCTGGATTCTCTGGTGACATTTTGATGATAATAAATGGTAACAAAATTTGTAAGTTGCCAAAGTCATCTGCGAATATTCATTCTGTACTCTGCTAATTTTCAATGTTTTTATCGATTTCTACTTTCGGAACAGCGCATTGTGGTAGGCGTCCAGCACAAATTTTTTGCGTTCCAATCTTATATCTCATACTGCGCGGTCTGACTTCCAGGTTGGTAAATATTCCAAACTGGAAGCCCGTACCCTTCAGGCTGTGGCCCAGAATCATACCTGCGGTGTAGAACTCCCCGGTTAGCTGGTGCATATTCCTAGATAGTCTGCTTGCCTTTCGTCTTGGAAAAGGAGGATTGGACACAGCTGTTTTTCTGCTGCCAAACTCCCAAAAGTCTCAGAACATAGCGGCATGAACCGTTAAAAAACGCAAGAAAGGCCTGCACACGTTTGACGGTGCAGGCCGCTTGTTCGTTTTCTTATGGATTTCTGTCATACACTGGATATGACAGACTGGCATATATCTCCAGAATTGAAAAAAATTTTTCAGTCTGCGGCAACCGCGATTGTAAGGGAATCCGTGAGAAAAACGGCGGTTACCGAAGCTCCCGCCGTCTCTTTGCACCTCCGGCTATTTCTATGGCTTTGCGGCCGTTTTGACGCAATATGCTCTTCCCCTTTCTAAAAAGGGTGCATTTCCAAAAACAGCTGTTTGACGTTTTCAATGCAATCAATATCCTTCATATTCTGATTAGGCCGGATACCTGTTTTCAAAAGGAACGCGGAAGAGATTTGTTTCTGGTTTTCTAATGGGAAAGAACATATATGCATGTCTCAATTTTCATAAGGAATCTCTCTTGCCCTACATTTTCCTGCCAATATAGAAGATGTATCCATAATACTGTTTGTACTTTGCATACAGTTCCACCTCATACCGGTTCTCCGCGACAAACGCTTCCACGGTTTCATTTCCGGGATATTTTTTGAGAAGCCCTTTGAGCGCCGCTTCGCGTGGAATGAAGTAATTGTCCGTCCAGCATGTTTCCGGCAGCGCAAAGGAAGCGATAAACTGATAGCCGCATTTTTGCAGGACTTCAATGTTATGCCCGACCGCGTCCAGGCCGCTTCCGGCATCGGACCAGAATTTTTCAATGACGGCCGGCCGCTCATTCGTAAGCCATGAGGGGCAAGTCACGACGACATAGCCGTTCTTTTTGAGAAAGCCGTGCCAATGGGCAAGCCCTTTTTCAAAACCGATGTTGTCTATCGCGCCCTCCGACCAAATGAGATCAAAAGTCTCTTTCTCAAAGGGCAAATCATCCATTGAGCCGACAACGCCCCTTACTCGTTCCTCAACGTTCCGCTTTTGCACGTTCTCATTCAGCACATGGATGAAGTCGGGAAACAGGTCTAAGCCGGTGATGGTTCCAGCCAGATGCTGCGCGAGCACCATGGTTTGCCCACCGCTTCCACAGCCTAAATCCGCTGTGCGCGAGATTTGATCTAAATGATCAAGAAAGCCCAATGCCTTACATGTCATCTCCGGGCTGCCAGGCCCCTGCCGTTCCAACTCCGCGTGCGTTTCAATCAGTAAATCCATTACAGATGGTTGTTTGTTTTCCATGTTAGTTTTCTCCTTTTCATATAATCCTCCAAGCTATTATTGGCCGACAACCCTCAGCTTACCCTTTTCCAGATGATGTACGACATCACAGTGCGCGGCCACCTTGTCAGAATGGGTGACGATGATGACGCACTTGCCCTGCTCATGGGCAATGTCCCGGAGGATTCCCATGATGTTCTCTTCGGTGTCGCCGTCCAGATTGCCGGTGGGCTCGTCCGCGATGATGAGCGCCGGATCATGGGAAAGCGCCCTGGCGATCCCCACCCGCTGCTGCTCTCCGCCCGACAGCTTGAGGACCTTCCTATCGGCGGTTTCCCGGTCAATCCCCACCCGCTCCAGCATAGCGTAGGCGGCTTTGCGCTTATTTTTCATCTTTGCCTTTGAGATATGCATGGAAAGCTCGATATTCTCGACCGCCGTGGCGTTGGTAAGCAGGTTGTATCCCTGAAAGATCACGCCGATGTCTTTTGCGCGGCAGCGGTCGCGGTCAAGACGGCGCATATCCTTGCCGCCATAGGATACGAGACCACTGGTTGCAAGATCCAAACCGGAAATCAGGGAGAGCAGCGTGCTCTTGCCCGCCCCGGATTTTCCCATAATCCCGTAGAGCGCGCCGGTTTCGAATTCGGCGTCGATGTCCTTCAAAACTGATTTCTTCGTGCCCTCATACTGATAGGTCACGTTCTGCAGCGATAAAATACTCATGGTTAGCCCCTTTCCGAAAGGATTTTCATTGGCTCAAATCTTGTGATGTAGAGAATTCCCGCCGAGGAAGAGATCAAAACCAGCACCAGCGCCAAACCGCCGATTTGCCCGATAGCCTGTGGGGTCAGCCGCACCGAAATCTCAGAAATCGTGTTTTTCTCCTGCGCGCCGGGGATAAGCTCCATGGTTCCGCTGTTTTGCCGCTGCTCCTCAGCAATGCGGGTTTGATCCTGAAGCAGCGTATCCGCAATGGGCTGGGAGAGCGTGGTGGAGAGCGCCAGACCGATGGTCAGGCAGAGAAGGGCGATCATCAGGGATTCGCAGATCATGCCCACGATTACCTTGCCCCGCTTCATCCCCATGGCACGCAGCACGCCGATTTCATACCCCCGCTCCCGGACAGCCATCACCGAGAGGAACAGCAGGATGACTCCGCCGAAAATCAAAACCATCACCAGAAAGATGGTCACGATTTTGGAGATGCCCTCCACCGGGCCGACAATTTTGTTGTAGGCGTCCTCGTCGGTGGTGGCGCGGTAGTAGGGCGCCAGGCCTTTCTCCGCCGCTTCCCTCTGAAATGCCTCCAGCATACCAGGGTCTTTCAGAAAATAGGTGGCGTTCAGGACGCCCCGCGCTCCGTACATCTCCATCCCCAAAGCGGTGTCCAAGTCTGTGAGAATCTCATTGCCCCGGTTGAGCTGTGGAACATTGAAGCCGGTGTTTTCCTCCGGAAGGTTATCCCGGTAAATCCCACAGACAGTAAAGGTGTGGGGCATGAGCGCGTCTTTCATGGTGTTCGTGACGGTAATTTGATCCCCGACGGACAGACCGTTGAGCTTTGCGAGCTCCTCGCTGATCAGACACTCGTTTGGCTCTTTAAAAGCCCGCCCCTCTGCAATCGAGCGGCTGCCGTTTGCAAAATCCTCGCTGATATTGGGGTTAGAGGTCGCTTTAACCCTCGCGCCCGGCGATATGTCGTCCGCGCCGGAAAGGTCCGCGCTGCCGCCGACCATTGTACCGCCAATCGCCTCCAAATCTTGAAGCGCCACGGAGAGGGTGCTTGCATAGTCCGTCTTTTGCAGTAGGCCAGATTTGGCGATCTCCATCTGCTGCTGTGCTGTGGGATATTGGATGTCGGTGTGCTGTTTGGCGGTCTCCGTATCGAGGAACAGGGTCACCTCTGCGCCGAACCGTGACTTGTAGTCTTTGGTAATCGAATCCACTGTGGTATTGATGACAATGGAAACCGAGACGGCGAGAATAATCGCCAGGGTAATCAGGCCGATCAGGATATTGCGCCCCTTATTCCGGCTCAGATTTTTCAGGGCGTTTTTCAGCAGATACATATATTCAGCTCCTTTACTGTATTGGAAGTGTAAACGCCACGCTGTCTGCCATGGAAAATGATAGAAAGCTAAGCAGCGCTAAAATCACGATTCCCAGCAGGGCAAGCCCCATGAACATGGCCGGTGCGTAACGGCTGTGCATGACCGACAAAATGCGCTCTTCGGTGGCGCTTTGGCCGAAATGGCTGAACATGGAAAACGACGTGCTCTTTTCTTCAGCGAGTGAGAGCAGCGCCATGGCGTATTCCGACTTGCTCTTTTTGGTGATGCCCAGCTTTTTCAGCACGCACTCATCGCAATGCAGCTCCAAATCCCGGCCCAGCAGGATGTGCATGGCCCAAACCATGGGATTGTACCAGAATAGGCAGAGCGCAAGAGCGGAGGTCCATTTCCACAGAACATCAAAGTGCCGGATATGCTCCAGTTCATGGGATAAGATGAGAGGAAGACGTTCGGTATCGCTTAAATCCATTGTGGCCGGCAACAGGATGACGGGCCGGAATATACCGTATGTCAAGGCGGAGGACAGCTCCGGGCAGACCAAAATCCGAACCCTTCTTTGAATTTTGTTTTCATCCATCCAGTGCGTTACAGCCTCTGATTCGGCGGGATAGGCAAAGCGAAAAATCCGCTTGCCGTGAAGATGGCCGATGATAAACCAGACGGCCAAGGCCAGGCAGCCCGCCAGCCAAATCCATAGCAGGAAGCTTGGAACCGAATAGGTGATAAACACCATACTGGCATTTGCCGTGTCGATGGTCTGAGCGCCGGGCGTTCCGTTGGAAACCGGCAGCAAAGCGAGCCAGATCTGCTCAATACCCGGAATGGAAAATCCCAGCGACAGACTTCCGGTATAGGGAATAAACAGCCGGAGCAGCGCCAGCGTCCACAGGCCCAGGAAAACCTTTTTCGGCAGCTTGTAGAGAAACAGCGAGCGGAGCGCCACGATCAGCAGGATCAGGAGGGCAGCCCGCAGCTGTACCGAAAACAGAGTCATACTATTCCTCCCAATCCCTTACTATTTTTCGCAGGCGCTCAATCTCCTCATGAGGCAAATCCCGTTTTCCCAGGATGGAGGCCACCAGCTTGTCTGCTGAGCCGTCGTACAGCTTGTTGATAAGCTCTCTGGTTGCCAGCTCCTGCGCTTCTTCCTTTTGTACCAGCGCCTCGCACAGGAATCCCGGCTCGATGCGCTCAATGGCACCCTTGTCGATGCACCGCTTAATCAGGGTATAGGTGGCGCTGCGGCTGTAGCCGAACCTCTCCTTGAGCGTTTCATAAATATGCTTAGCGCTCACCGTTCCCTCGCTCCAGATGACGTCCATCACTTTCAGTTCCGCGTCATGCAGTTTAATTTCCATAGAACATCCTCCTTAGACTACCAGTGTAGATTTTATTACAGTCTACCATAGTAGATTCCATTTGTCAATCTCCACTTGTTTCCAAGGAAACGAATACAGGCGGGCTTTTAATATTTTTTGCTGTCTTTTCGGGCGGGCTGCCGCAGGCTGTGCCATAAATACCATAAACACGGAAGCAGAGCAAGCCCGCATATGCAAATCCCATGCTTGTATTCTTTATAAAATACTGCAAAGGGCCAATCCACATAAGGCAGAGCGGTATCCATTGGCAAGTTACAGGTCTGCCTTGCGTAATTCTCTAAAACGGCCTGTATTAGTCCCTCCTCCAGGAGACTAGTACAGGCCGTTTATCCATTTATTTTCTCTATGGAGTCCTGTCCTACGCTGCGTCTGTATCAGGCATACATTCTCTCCGCTTTTCGGCGTCTATAGAAATCAGCGTTGGATGCCGGCGAATCGCTACTGTGTTTTCACCGTCTGCAGGCTGCCGCGCTTCAATTTCAAAACCACATCCGCCTGCTTTGCCAGTTCATTTGAATGGGTCACAACGATCACGCACTTATCGAGTTCATGGGAGCTTTCCTTTAAGATGCCTGTGATTTCAGCCGCCGTGTCCTCGTCCAGGTTGCCCGTGGGCTCGTCCGCCAGGATAAACGGGGCGCCGGATGCCAGCGTGCGGGCGATGGCCACCCGCTGCTGCTGGCCACCGGAGAGCTTGAGGACATTGCGCTTCGCCTCCTCCGTCGTCAGTCCCAGCCGCTCCAGAATGGGCAGGGCGTCCTGCCGGGCGGTCAATTTCACGTTTTCCACCGGCGTCATATAATCGATCAGGTTATAGCTCTGAAAAATCAGGGAGACATGATTGCGCCGGTAATATTGCAGACCATGCCCGGCGATGTTTTCTCCGTCAAAAAGGATTTCACCTTTTGTCGGGGAGTCCAGCCCGCCCAAGAGGGAGAGCAGTGTCGTTTTGCCCGAGCCGGACGGCCCCAGAATCGCATACATCAATCCTGTTTCAAATACGGCATTCACCCCGGACAAGACCTTGTTTCCCTTCGCGTAGGAATAAAAGACCTCTTTGGTTTCTAAAACAGCCATTTGATATTTCTCCCCTCATCAACTCATTTTTGATAGAATTTCTCTGGGCTTCAGGCGCATAACCGACGCCGAGGAAATGCCGACCGAAAGAATGATAATGGCGAAACCGATGAGATAAAGCTCGGCCATATTGTCGAGTCCGATGGATACATCGAGCGGTTCCACCGAAGCATTCTTCTGTATCGATTCCCCGCCGTCGCCATTGTCATTGACAACAATGTCGTTCTGATTCGCGTCGTCCTTCATCTTAATTTGCAGCCCGTTATCGTCCTGCGGTACGGTTTGCTCTTCCTCGGACTGTACCTGCGCCTGTAACAGGCTGTTGCCAATCTGGCCCGCGATGAGGTTGCTGGAGAAGAAGGACAGCCCGAACGCGAACACCGCGATGAGGAGCACCTCCGCCAGATATTGGCCGATGATCGCAGTTTTTTTGATTCCAATGGAGAGCAGCACACCCGTTTCATGGATGCGGTTTTTTGCCCACATGGTCAGGATTAGGGACAGCACAACAGCGCTGACTGCCACAATCAGGATGAGAACGGTGGTAATCAGGGTTTGGAATTTTTCCAGCGGTGCGGCGGCCGCCTGGTAGGTTTTATTGTTTGTCTCCACCTTGAACGCCCGCCAGTCGATGGCGTCGTTCTGCTTGAGTCCGGCCACAATCCCGTCGAGCTGCGCCGGGTCGTTTACCCCAAATACGACGCTTTGGTAGCCCGCCGCAGAGTCTGACATCAGCTCCTGATAGGCTTCTATGCCGGAAAAGATTTGGTTTTCCAGTTTATCAAAGGAGTTGACGTTGGTATAGGCCTGCTCCTGTTTTACCACCTCAAACAGCCCGATGATTTTGATTTCGGTTTTTTCGCCGCCATCCACGGTTAAGGTGATGCTGTCTCCGATTTTCAGGCCGTTTTTTTCGGCCAAAGCCTTACTGATGACCGCCCCATGCCCGCCGTCCGCCGGCACATGGCTGCCCTCGACGAGCTTCAGCGTCTCATCCCGGAAGAGTTTGCTGTTTTCCGTGCCCGTTACAAACCGGCCGTACACCCGGTCTCTGTATTTGTCTTTGACGGGAACCGTACCGGGAATGACGTCCAGATTCGTGGCGACAAGGCATTGCGACATGCCGTCATAGCTCTTAATCCCGGCCGTTCCCATCACCTGATCGATGATTTCCTGGGTGACGGGCATCTTGGTGTCTATGGTAAAGTTGCCCTCTTCGTCGGTTTCCATCCTGTAATACGGATTGTTTTCCGAGTAGTCGGGCGCCATCTCAAATTCCCCGCCCAATGCGTAACGCAAATTGTCCTGCGTGACCCGTGTCGCCTTCTCAATGGAAAGCCCTGTCAGCACAAAGGTCGCCATCACCAGCAGAATGATGAACAGCAGAGCGCTTTTGCCTCTTTTTTTGGTGACGTATAAAAACGCCCGTTTGATAAAGCCCATATTGAACACCTCCATATTGATTGCAACATTAGAATAGCACGCCGGTATGGAGGCTGTATGAAACGTATATGGAATGGGTATGGAATGCAAAAAGCTCTCAGAATTCTCAGAGAGCTTTCACGTTTACAATTATAAATAAATTTCAAATCGCATGCCAGGCGGCTGCTCAATCGGACAAAAAGAATAGGAAAGATGCATTGCTTTTAAGAGCGTATCGACGATATACAGTCCCAGCCCGTTCCCGCCGTCATCGCGGTTCCGGGCATAGTCGGGCCGGTAGAAGGGCTCAAAAACATGCCGCAGGGATTCGGCCGGAATCGGCGTACATTCGTTTTCGACCACCAGGGCGGAATGATTAAAATAAACAGAAATTGTCTTGCCCGCTTCCGTGTAAGCGACAGCGTTGGCGAGAACGTTGGAGACTGCTTTGCCAAACGTCTGCGGCGGCAGTTGGACAGAAAATCCGCCTGACAAGTCCAAATTGAAAATGGTTCCGCGCGCTCTGGCGATCTGCTCATATGGTTCGCATAGCGGGGTCAGCAGAGATGGCAAATCGGTTTCTACCGGGGTCTCATGTATCAACGGGCTACCCAGCTTTGAGGTCTCCAAAATATCCCGAATCATCTCCGCCAGCCGCTCCGTCATTTCCTTGCATTCCGGCAGGTAGACGTCGAAATCTCGATATTTCCCAATGCCGAGGATCATATTCTCCAGTGTGGCGTTCAGGGCAGTGATAGGGGTTTTCAGTTCGTGTGAAGCCGCCCGCATGAAATCCATTTTGGACTGTTCCATTTCCCGTACACGCCGTTTTTCAATCTCCAAATTTTCAATGGTTGCCAGCAGGTTTTGATATAGTCCGTTGATATTGTCGGCTAACACGCCGATTTCATCCTTCATATGGAGCTCGCAAGCTGCGGTTTTGTCCATCTGTGCCATCCGCTCGGTGACGGCCGAGATTTGTTTGACCGGAACCGTAATTTGCCTGGAGAACAACAGGGAGCAGAGGACGGAAATCACGACGCAGCAGAAGAGCGAAATCGGAAGGACCCTTTGGATCATCTGCGTGATATACGGCGTCAAATTAAATTTTCCGGTGAGCATCATATCACCAGGGTCGGGGCTGGTCGATAGCTCCAGCGGCACCTGCGGGGTGAGAAAATACAGCAGCGCGTGGGCCACCAGTACAATAAACAGCAGCAGCCCCAAGGTATAGCAAAATGTTTTTGGGTAGATCTTCAACCGTTTCATTCTCTCACCTCATATTTGTATCCAATCCCTTTCACCGTGACAAGGCAATCGAGCCGGCATTTTTTGCGCAGGTTTTTGACATAGGTGTCAATGGTCCGGTCGATGATCGGATTTTCGTCGCCCCACAGTTCATCCAGAATCTGATTCCTTGTGAGTACCAGGCCCTTGTGCTCTACAAACAGCCGCAGCAAGTCGATTTCCTTGGGCGTCAATTCAATTTTTCCGTTCGGATCCCAGGCCGTATAGCCGGAAAAGTCCACGGTTACATCCCCAAAGTTCATCAAAGCTGGCAGGATACTTTGACCGCTTCGCCGCAGAAGCGCCGTGATCCGTTTTCCCAGCAGAACCATAGAGAAGGGCTTGGTGATATAATCGTCCGCCTCCTCGTCAAAGCTTTGCACCTGGGTATACTCGTCTTCAACCGCGGTGAGCATGAGAACGGGAAGAGGGCTTGCCCGCCGGATTTCGTGCAAAACGGCCAGCCCGGTCATTTTGGGGAGCATGATATCCAAAATGGCAAGGTCATCCTTCTCTTCTCGAAAAATCTGTATCGCCTCTGTTCCGTCATAGGCCGGAATGGTCTTGTGTCCGGCGGACCTGAGATACTCGCAGATGGCCTCGTTTGTCTTTTTATCGTCTTCAACAATCAGCAGCGTCGCCATAGAAACACCTCCTGTCTCAGAATACCATATCGATATGGAGGAAATATGAAATATACAGAGTTCTAAAATTGTAAAATTATTCCGTTGAATTTTGATCATATCGCAGTTCTAAAA
Organism: Candidatus Soleaferrea massiliensis AP7; assembly: GCF_000820765.1. Taxonomy (GTDB): domain Bacteria; phylum Bacillota; class Clostridia; order Oscillospirales; family Ruminococcaceae; genus Soleaferrea; species Soleaferrea massiliensis. The sequence continues at coordinate 133,441 of NZ_CCYH01000029.1, read as the reverse complement.
CTTCTGTTATATGCCTATGATTATTTTCCTGTCCATTTGTTATACCGTTAAATAGTATAGGGGCAGTTTAAGCAGCGATTCGGCAGATACTGTGTTCATGCGATGATTAAGGACGCCCTGGAACGTCGCCCTGTTCAGGAGAAAAAGGCCGATACGGAACAGCTGCCGGCTGGGAGGTATTCGTTGGCGGAGAATAACCGATTAACCAGAAAATCGTGACGGATCTGCTGCGTATGTACGACGCCGAGGTGGGATGCGCCGCTAACAGGGAAAAAGCGGTGAACCTGTTCACGGTCTTCCAGCCGAGCTGTACCGACGCGGTTCTGGTAGATATCCAGATGCCGGTGATAAACGGTCATGAGGCTTCACGGCAGATCCGGGTCTCCGTTCATCTCCGTGCTGCAGTATTCTCCGTTTTAGCACTTGCCGCCAACATCTTCAACGACGACATATCTAAAACACTTCCATACGGATTTCCCGCTGAATCAGCATCAGTTGCTCAGCACAATAAGCTAAAACACCGCGATATACCTTTTGGGGGATGATCTCTTTTCTCGAAACGCGGTAGTCCCTAACGTGACTCGTGGGTTAGAATCCCACCTCTTCCGCCAGAGCGTTCTGTAATGGGATGATTTTAGCGAATGGACCCATTACTTTTGCCTTGAGAGCTGTCACAGCTGCGAACTGACAGCTCTTTTTTATTTTGTATCAATTCTCTTTTTCGCATAGCTCTATCATAGCCACTGCCAAATCTGTAATCATCCGTAGTTCCTTTGGGTGCAGTCTTTTGCGATTTTTGTCAGCTCATTTTCAAAGGCTTCCCCTATCCAAAGACCGCCGCTAGTCAGATTAACGCTCGCTGTGTTCTGTATCCAAAGTCGGTGTTTCCGTATCCATCAACTTGCCCAGCGTTGAACAGAGTATGCCAATATCTACAGGCTTTGCAATATGTGCATCCATTCCTGCCTCAAGTGCCGCCGCAACATCCTCCTCAAATGCGTTTGCGGTCATGGCGATAATGGGAAGGGTTTTAGCGTCGGGTCTTTTGTTTGACCGTATGAATCGTGCGGCCGCATAGCCGTCCATCTCCGGCATCTGAATATCCATCAGGATGGCATCGTAAGTCCCGGGGACTGCGGTGCAAAACGACTCCACAGCCAGAGCTCCATTGCTCCTTACCACAGTCTCCGCCCCGCACATCTGCAGGATCTCACAAATGATCTCCGAGTTGATTGCATTGTCCTCCGCGATTAAAAAGCGACGCCCGGCAAAAAGGCCCTCCTCAATACCACCCGACGGCTGAGGTTCGGAGGTATCCCGCCGTTCGTCGGCAGGCGTGATCTCGCACGTTAACTCAATCAGAAAGGTAGATCCCATCCCCGGCGTGCTCTGCACCTCTATTTCGCCCTCCATCAAGTCCACCAGACCCTTAACGATGCTCAGGCCCAGGCCGGACCCCTCCACGCGGGACACGGCATTGCTGCGGACAAAGGGTTCAAAGAGATGGTCCTGAATATCTTTTTCCATTCCGACCCCTGTGTCGCTGGTGGTGAAACGATAACGCGCCCAATGCATGTCTCCTTGTGCGGCAAGTTCCTCGACGGATAGCCGAACTGTACCGCCCGGCGGCGTAAATTTGACCGCGTTGCCCAGTATGTTGATCAAAATCTGGCTGATGCGCAGGGCGTCTCCGTAAATAAAGGGATTTTTGATTTCGCTGAGCTGTATGTCATATTGGAGACCGGCCCGGTCGGCCTGGGGCGCGATGATGGCGCCGATCTGCTTTACCAGATCCGGCAGATAAATTTTCTCCCGGTTCAGCGTAATTTGGGCGCGTTCAATCCGATTCATATCCAAAATATCGTTGATTAAACTGAGCAGGTGATTGGAAGAGACGGATATTTTTTGCAGGCAGTCCAGGACCCGGCCTGTGTCGCCGATGTTGGCCTTGGCCAGCGTAGTCATCCCCATGATGGCGTTCATGGGCGTGCGGATATCGTGGCTCATGGCCGAAAGGAAATCGCTCTTGGCCCGGCTGGCTTCCCGGGACAGTTCCAGGGCCCGCTCTAACTCCGCCTTCGCCGCCCGCTCCGTGGCAAGCATATCGGTCACGTCGGAGCGCACCAGACAGACCGTCTTGTGGTTCTGATCGCCCCACAGTACGTTGACCTGCTTGTACCGCAAGCCGTCTTGCGCGCGGTAGGGCAGTACAAAATCATAGCCCTCGGGCTTTTGCATCAGACTGCCGAGCAGAGTCTGCAGGTGAAATTGCCGTTTCACCGTCTCGCGGCTCATAGCCGTCTCAAAATACCCCGCTAAGTTGTCCAGCACCGCGTTATAGTCCAGGGCAGTGTGGGGAGGCAGGTTTTCCAGGACCATCTGCCTGGTGTACATAGAAAACTCCCCCGTGACGGCGTCGATGAAGCAGGCCAGCTCACAGGTATAGGCTATTACCCGGAGCAGCCGCTGCTGCTCCCGGATGGAATCAGTGATGTCCGTCCTGGACAGGCACACACGGCCCAGCCGTAGGTCGATGGGGGAGACAGTCACATTTTTGGCTCGGACATCGCCCGCATCGTCCACCATTGAGAACGCAAACGTATAGGCCTGTCCATGCTGAAGCAGCGCCAACATACGCTGGGTGTCCAAATAATCCCGGTACTGCTCCCGGTCCCGGGGCACGACCCTGGATTCCAGCATTCCGGTCACCCAAGCCGAGTGGACGCCCTGGCGCGGGGGGACACAGTTTGCTTTCTCATCCTGGGAGAGTATGAGATACGTGTCCCTCTTCAGATTCAAATCCGCTACAAAGTCATAACCGGTGACGGAGAGCTGATGGACGATGCGGTCGGCAACGACCTGTTCGGTGATATCGATCACCGTAAGAATCCCGGTCACATCGCCGCTGTCCGGGGTTGACACCATATTCATCTCTATTTGCACATACCGGCCGGTATCCTCATTGGGAAGTTGGACAAAGAAATTCTTTACCTGCTTGGTTTCACCTCGTTGAAAAGCAGCCAGGGAAGGTTCTCGCAGGTAGGTGTCACGGAAAATACGCTGCTCCTTCCCGTCCACGACCAGGGTGGAAAGACCGTCAAAGAATGCCTCGCGGACGGTGCCGAAGGTCTCCAAAAGCCCTACGCCGGTCTGGTCGCTGATCTGAATGATCCGGTCTTGGGTAATATTGCAGTGGCCCGTCACCAGCACGTTGGGGTCGGTCCTCTGATGGTGGCGCAGCAGCAGCTCGTTGTACTGTTGCCGGACACGGGCGCGCTCCTCCCGCTCCTTTGTCATATCGTTGTAGACGGAATAAATTTTCCGCTCTCCGCCCTCGTGCTCGATGAGGGAGAGGGTATTCTTTACCCACACGTAGTCCCCTGAGCCCTTCAGAAGCCGGTATTCGATCTCCCAGTGGCTTTTCCCGCTGGCAAAGTACTTCTCCAGTTCCGTCTGGACACGCTCCAGGTCCTCCGGGTGGACCCCTGTCAGGGCGTCTTCACGATACAGCTTCCAGGTTTCTTCCAGCGGCATCTCCGTGGTTGCCGCAAGCCCTTCCGATATATACTCAGGGATGATACTCCCGTCCGTTTCATAGCGGACCACCACCACGCCGCCGGGGAGGTTTTTCAGAGTGTTTTGAAAGTACTGCTCCAGCCGCCGCTGCTCGGTCACATCACTGTATGCCACGTACAGGAACTCGTTCCCATCAGGCCGCACCCTCCGGGAACCCTCTATTTGGATCCACCGGTATTCTCCCAGTCCGTCGTGGAAAACCCGGCAGGTATGCCGCATCATCTCCCCGCCGTTCAGCAGGTCGTTCAGGGTTTCCAGCAGCGCGGCGCGGTCGTCCTCATGGATGCCGATAAAGGTCACCTGCTCCTTGACTTGAGCAATATGCGTGTTGTTATACCCCAGCACTTTATAAAAGGCGGGATTATGATACTGCGGGTAAAGCCGCCTCTGTTGTACCTGGTAGATGCACAGACCGCTGGGGATGCTGTCGAGGACCGCTCTCAATTCGTTGGTCAGTTCCATTTTACTCCACCTCTTTCAGCAGCTCCACCAGACCGGCGGCCCGTTCAAATTCTTCCTTTACGGACTGGAACAGGACGGCGCAATCCTCCCCCGGCACTCCGGTGCGCAGAGACTCTACGATGGCGCAAATCGCCTGATAAAGCCGTGTCAGACCAAGGTTGCCGGCCATACCCTTTAATGTATGGGCCGCGTCAAAAGCGGCGGGGTAGTCGCCGGCCTGTAATGTCTGATCCAGTTTACGTAGATTCTCATCCCGTGGCAGCATGGAGAGTATTTTCAAATATATCTTTTCGTTGCCCATAAATCGGGACATTGTGGTTTCATAGTCAATACCGTATTTCTGAAAGACTTCTTTTAGATCTGCCATTTTCTATTCCTCCTCCTGGCTTAAAATAAAGTCGTAGAGGACCTGATACAACCTCTCCGGTTCAATGGGTTTGGCCAAATGCGCGTTCATGCCGGCCGCCTTGCTCTTTTCCATGTCGTCGTCAAACGCATTGGCAGTCATGGCGATGATGGGGATGGTTTTGGCGTCAGCATTGCTCATGTGGCGGATATTATTGGCCGCCGTCAGGCCATCCATCTGCGGCATTCGGATATCCATCAAAATAGCGTCGTAAAAGCCTGCCTCGGTTTTGCTGAACAGCTCGATTGCCCGCAGCCCATTCTCTGCCGTGTCCACGGAAAAGCCTTTGCTTGCAAGCAGGACCATAGCCACTTCGGTGTTGATGGCGTTATCCTCGACCAAAAGGATCCGGCGTCCGGTAAAATCAAAGACCATAGGCTTATTTCCTGCGCTGATTTCCTCTTTTTCACCCAGCGCCTTGGAGAAAGCGGAAATCAGGGAGGACTTGAACATGGGCTTGCTCATCAGCAGATTGACGCCTGCCAACGTGGCCTCGTGTTCGATGGAAGCCCAGTCATAGGCCGTTATAATAATGATGGTGACCTCCGGCCCCACAATAGCACGGATGCGCCGGGCAGTTTCGATGCCGTCGATATCCGGCATCTTCCAGTCGATGAGGATCATATCGTAATGCTTTCCTGTGTTCCACATCGATTGTACCCGTTCGATGGCCTTGCGTCCGCTGTCTACCCATTCGGCGGTGATTCCCATTTCCTTGAGTGTGTCCACGGCGCTTTCGCATACCGCCACATCATCGTCCACCACCAGAGTCTTCAGAGCGGAAAAATTGGGGAGCGCCTTTTTCCTGTTGTGGCGGAGCAGCTCCTCCTCCGTGATGCCCAATTGTACATCCACTGTGAACTCAGACCCAATGCCCTTGATGGACCGCACGGCGATCTTTCCGCCCATCATGTCCACGATGTTCTTGGAGATGGCCAGCCCCAGCCCGGTGCCGCCGTACACGGCCGTAGTGCCCATGGACTCCTGGGCGAAGGGCTCGAACATATGGTGGAGAAAATCCTCGCTGATTCCGATCCCGGTATCGTTGACGATAAAGCGGAGGGTGGCGCCGCTCTTGCCCTTTCTATGGGCCGCAGCGGAGAAGGTGACCTTACCGCCCTCGCCGGTGAACTTGATGGCGTTGGACAGGATGTTAAGCAGCACCTGTTGGAGCTTCATGGCGTCCCCCATATAAAAATCGTCCAGGGTGGGGTCCACGATGCACTCATACTCCACGCACTTTGCCGCCGCCTGGCCGTAGCAGATGGCGTTGAGCCCGTTTAGAAAGTCCTCAATAGGGATCTTATCATTTTTCAGCAGCATTTTGCCGCTCTCGATTCGGCTCATATCCAGGATGTCGTTGATGAGGGAGAGCAGGAAGCGGGAGGAGATGCCGATTTTGGAGATACAGTCGGCCACGCGCTCCTCGTTATCGATGGACTGGGCGGCGATGGCGCTCATGCCGATGATGGCGTTCATGGGGGTGCGGATCTCGTGGCTCATGCGGGAGAGAAAGTCCGTCTTGGCCGCGTTGGCCTGCTCTGCGGCGGCCAGGGCGGCGGCCAAAGCCTCCTTCTGCTGCTGCTCCTGGCGGATGATGTCAGTGACGTCGGTGCGCGCGATGCACACCCGGCCCAGCTCCCGGCTGATATAAAAGACCTGATACCGCTTGACCCGGGTATTCCCGTGCCCGTCACGGGTCTCTGCCATAAAGCTGTAGCTGCCCTGCTCGGCTAATTCACGCTGCATATAAGCGGGATCCAGCTTGGCAAGATATTTCTGTCCCGCCGCGGTATCCATCGTAGTGTCCGCAATGGTCTCCGCCTCCGCCTGAAAACGTCCTTTCGCCGGCATGAGGGTCTCCATACCGGCGTGGTATGAGACCACATGGAAGGTGTCCTGCCGGATGTCGATGTCGGACAGGACCTCATAGTCCAGTTCGGTCACTTTGCTCAGAAGCTGCTCCTGTATTTTTTGCTCCGTGATGTCGATGGTGTAGAAGAATGCGATCACATCACCGCTCTCCGGATTTTGGTGATACTTGAAGCTGGTCCTGCTCCAAAAAGCACTGCCGTCATTTCGTTTTCGCAGAAATTCAAAATGGAGGTCTGTTTTACCGGCGGAAAACTCATTTAGTACCTGTGTTCTTTCAAGTGATTGACGCAGGTATTCCTCATATGCCGCATCTACGGCTGAGTCCGCCAGTTGACTAACCGCCTGCTCGTAGGTGTCTCCCGTCCGGGCGATGGCGCAATCGGCTGTGGATTGATAGCTCTCGACCCTGTCCTGTGTGACATTGACCCGCCCCTGGATGCTGCCCTCCAAGGAAGCGGCCTGAGCAAAGTAGGTCAGTTCCTTTTCGTACAGTTCCCGGATGCGTTCCTGAGCCAGTTTCTCGTCGGTGATATCCACGAGGAATCCGTAAAAATACGGCGCCCCGTCGTCTCCGGGCATCACCTGGGTCTTCAGCGAGATCCATTTGACGCGTCCGTCCTTACAGACAAGACGGTGCTCATCCTGTATGGTATTGTCCCGGTTCTCCTCCGCCAACAGCTTGTCCCGCACAGCCTCCAGGTCGTCGGGATAGATCACGGCGGCGATCTGATTACCCAGGGCGGTAAATTCCTCCCGGGTATAGCCCAGCAGTTCATACAGCCCGTCGTTGGCGTCCGCGACGGAAAAATCCACATCATACCTGACGCGGAACACCGCGCCGGGGACGTTGTTATAGAGATGTACGACCTCGGCCTGGGCCTTTTTCTGGGCCGTAATGTCGATGCATACGGAGATGATGGCCGGCTTGCCGTTCTCCGCCGTGACTTCGCGCCCCAGGTCGTGGACCCAAATATAGGAGCCGTCCTGGCGCTTCATCCTGTACTCCACCATGTACTCCCCGCGCTCCGCTATTTGACGGGCTACTTCCTCGTCCACTTTGGCCCGATCGTCCGGGTGCATACAGTTGGAAACCATACCCTCGATATCTGCAACAAACTCCGCCTCGCTGGCATAGCCCAGATACTTCAACATCCGGTTGTTCACAAAATAGAAGGGGAATCCCTCCTCGATATACCCGCCCATCATACCGCCGGGCAGGGAGTCGTTGAGCAATTCCTGTCTCTGTCTGGCGACGTGCTCCATCACCAGGGCGCGGGGATAATGCTCTTCGCCCCGTTGGCTGCTGCTGGGCTCGGAAAACCACAGGGTGCGCAGCCGCCAGGCCCCCCGCTGCCGGACCAGGGTAAAGAATCCCCGCAGCCGCCAGCGATACTGGGTATTCTTGAGAAGCATCCCCACGGACAGATTGCGGATGTCCTGGCTGATCTCCTGCTCTTGAAAGAGCGTAAGCTCCACCGTGAAGGGCTCGGGGATCTCCTGGATGTCCCGGACCAGGTAATCTCTCATCTCCTGGGGGCTGTGGGCAAACTCGTCCTCCCCAGTCCCCACAAAGCAGAACTCATCGCCTAAAAAGGCATAGACCTCCTCGGCGTTTCTCCGCTCGAACCAGGCGCTGCAAAAAGCCTGAAAGGTCTCCCAGGCCGTCATTGTTTTTTCCATCGATCTCATCCTTTCCATTACCAACAATGGTCTTGCTCACGCCGGCCGCCGCTGGGTATGGTGTTTTCTTTTAAGACTTTTCCTGCGCTTCAGAAAAAGGCTCTGTGAACGAGTAAAAGTTTTTGTCGCTTTTTTTGATCCTGTACATGGCTTGGTCGGCGCGGGAGAGAAGTTCCTTTTCATCCTGACCATCCCTGGGATAGACGCTGACCCCGATACTTGCAGTCATTTCAACAAACAGGTCCTCTGAGAGCTGGAAAGGCTGCCTGATCTCAGAGAGAATCCGATCGCAGACGTGCCGGATCTCTTCGTCCGCTCTGATTCGGCTCAACAGCAGAACGAACTCGTCACCCCCCATACGGAACACGATATCGCTGCCGCGCACAGCACGGATCAGCCGTCTGGCTGTCTCCTCCAATACCAGATCACCCTTTTCATGGCCATAGGTGTCGTTGACCTCTTTGAATCCATCCAAATCCAAGTAGAGGACAGCAAGCAGCTGTCCGCTGGTTTCTGCCTCCAGGAGCAGCCGGGATAGGATTTTGTGAAACAGTCTGCGGTTGGGAAGTCCGGTGAGAGCGTCGTAGTTTGCCATATGGGCCAACTTTTCCTCCGCCCGCTTGCGCACCTTGATCTCCTCCAGCAGCGCCTTCGTCCGCTCGTCTACCAGAAAGCGCAGATGCTCATATAAATAGGCATTTTCAAGAGAAATAGCCAGCTGTGCCGCAATGGGCATAAGATTTTCTTTTCTTCGCTGGTCAAAGACGCCCGCGGCCAGGTTATTTTCCAAGTAGAGGATGCCCTTTAGCTCCCCCTTACTGAGGATGGGCATACAAAGGACCGACTTGCAGTGGTTCTCTTTAATATGGATGTCCTTCCCGAAGACTCTGGAGTTCTCACCGTCTTCCAGGATCACGGCCTCCAGCGTTCTCTCCACATACGACACGATGCTCAGCGGAATATCCCGGCCCTCCGCCGGCCGCTTTGATACGATGCATACATCCTTGGCCCCGGAATGACCCTCCGCCTGGATCTCATACCCGGAATCCGTCTGGCTTAGATAGTAGATATGCTGTGCTCCCGCACATTCCAGGAGACTGTGGATCAGCTTTTCCAGGATGCCTTCCAGTTCAAGCTCCTCCGAAATGGCTTGGGATGCCTTCAGCACAGAGCGCATATCCAGCGAAGCGGTGGTGCGGATGGAAGCTTCCGACAGGGTACTCTGCCGGCTGTCGTTCTTCCACAGGCCGGCCAGATCCGGGTAGTCCTGCCGCATCCGGGCGCACTTGCCCTCTGCTCCCCAATGGCCGTACAGCCGGTAGGTATCCGTCAGATAATTTCTGGCCGCCGACTTGATCCCGAGTCTTTCATAGCGCAGCGCGGTCACATCGCAGAGGATGGCATGATGAAGGCTGCGGTCATGCTTTTTCGCGGCCTCCAGAGCCTCTTCGTAGAGCCACAGGGCCTCTCCGATACAGCCCTCCGCCGTTTTCCGCTCCGCCTCGATCACAAGATAGAGATGTCCATAATTGCAGAACGCGTCGTTACTGCGTTCCTTCAGCCAATCCTGGTTTTCCTCCAGGACACGCAGAAAGCGGGACCTTGTTTCCGGCTCATAATCCCCTGTCTCCAGAACCTGGCAGATGGACAGGGAATACAGGAAATTGTGGAGCGCCACGTTGTAAAAGCTGGAGACATACGGGAGCAGGGGCACAGCGTCCCTGCACAGCCGGCAGGCCGTGGAATAATCCCGGTAGATCACTGCCGACAGGGCCCGAATGACATGGTAATAGCTGATTGCCTGCAGATTATGGGAAAACTGCTCCAGATGCACCTGTTCGGAAAATCCGTCTCCATCAAAGCTTCCGGTGAGGGAGAGCTCCCCGCGAATACTCCTGCACAGCTGCTGAAAGCTCAAAAAACTGCCCAAAGCATGGTCGCTGCCGGTCTTTTCCGCAAACTTGACTCCGGCCTGTACCTCATTCCACAGCTCCTCCACATGGGCCGCGCTTTCCAGGACCGCCATCATGAGCCCATAATAGCCATAGCAGGCGTACTCAAAGTCTCCCATCTGGGCGTTGCCCTTGATGGACTCCTTTGCATAGGGAATTTCATTGACCACATCTTCGAACCAATGACCGGTATGGAGGGCAAACATACAGTAGATGGAGTGGATTACTTCCCTGTACCGGTGCTTTTCGGCCAGACGCATAGCCGACCTGCCGGCCGCGTAAGACGTCCGGTAATCCCTGCGCAATTCCCCCAGAGGCATCATCAGATTGGAATACATCTGCAGCGCATGGGGTGTATAGCCATGCCGGAACATGCGCCGCACAGCTGTAAATACCGTCCAGTAGGAATAGTCGGGATGAAAGAAAAAGGTCGGACCGCACAGGCGGCAGAGCAATTTACTGATCCCGGCTTCCACCGGGTCTTCGGCTTCTTTGAGATTCAGGATATCTTCCGCTCCAAGAGCCTCCCGCTCCCGATAAAAGGATGCGATATCCTGCTCCAGGGTCAGCTTAATATTTTCACCGGGGAAGGTAACTCCCAGCTGTTCAAGCAGGGCGAGTCCGATCTCAAAGGCGTCTTCATACCGGCCACGGTTGGAGAAGCTTGATATCTGCAGACGGCAGCTGTCTACCAGCTCGGTGGGCTCCGTCACCAGATTACAGAGCGTCCCGTAGATCCGGTCGCTTTCTTCTTCTTTTACCAGATTGCACAGCGCAGCATGATATTCCATGTAGACTTTGGTGAGGAACGGGCGGTTTTCCGGGCGCTTTAACTCCGGCTGGGAAAGCAGGAGGTTCAGGTACCGCTCCGCCGTGTCGAAGGCGGATACCAGCCCGCACCGGTGCGCCGTCCCCAGCAGGAACTCCTGAATCCGGCGCCGTTCTTCCGGATCCTTCGCCTCCCCAAGCCCCATTGCGTAGTGGTCTGCAATCTCAAACGCCCGTTCGTCCAGATCGCCTGCGGCGCGCGAGTGTTCCTCATACCGCTTTCCAAGCTGGTAATGGACACTTGCCCGCGCCTTCTCAGACAGGGCCGTATAGAACACCTGCTGGAACCGGTCGTGGGCAAACTGATACATGGTCTGCAGGCCGGTTTTCCCATCCTTCTCCATGGGATACACTGCCTCCTGTGCCACCGCCGTAATCAGCCTGCGGTTGATTTCGCGTTCCGGCAGGCCGCAGACAGCGGACAGATCCTCCACAGAAAAGCTCTGACCGATGCAGGCGCCAAAGGACAGCAGGGATATTGTCTCCTCCGAAAACTGGTTCAGATTTTCTGTCAGGAAGTCCACTACATTCTCCTGAGCGGGGCAGGCCCGGATCTCCGCCTCCTTCCAGCTCCAGCTTCCGGTGTCCATATCCAGCTTCAGATAGCCTTTTGAATGGCACAGCCGCAGAAACTGCTTGATGTAAAATGGATTTCCCTTGGTCTTCTTATAAAGGATCTCCGCCAGCGCGGAAGTTGTGTCCGCTTCCGCTTTGAATATGTCTCCCAGCATCTGTGCGGTGCTCTCCGGGTCCAGCCCTATCAGGTTGAGCTGCGTGACCCGACCGCCCCGCTGTATGATTTTCTTCAGGGTGAGGGTGAGCGGATGTTCGCTGCTTACCTCATTGTCGCGATAGCACACGATGATCATCAAATCGTGAATATCCTCATTTTTGAACAGCTCTTCCAGAATTTCTAGGGAGCCCATATCCGCCCGGTGCACATCGTCCAAAAACAGAACCAGGGGATGCTCCGGCGCAGCCAGCAGGTACAGGAGCTGTTCCAGTACGGATTTGAACCTGGTCCGCTCCTCCAGCGGCCCCATATCCTCAGGAGTTGGCTGATCGCCGGTCAACAGGGCCATCTCCGCCACCTTACCGGTCAGCAAAGCGGCGTCGCCGCCCAAGTGCTCCGACAGCATCTGCTTCCACCTGCCGATACTCTCCTCCGGCTCCATAAAGATCATGCTGCAAAATTGTTTGATGGCCTCAAAGAAGGCAAAGTAGGGTACATTGGCGTGATACTGGTCAAACTTCCCTTGTAGAAACATACCGTTAGTCCGCTGAGCCTCCTCCTGAAGCTGATTGACCAGCGAGGTCTTTCCAATGCCGGAATAGCCGCTGATGGAGACAAGGATCTTGGAACCGGACGCCACTTCTTTGAAGTCACTCTTCAGTTGGGCGATTTCATCTTCCCGCCCATACAGCCGGTGGGCGAATTCAAAACGCCGGCTGAAATCCTTTTCGCCAAGGACGAATTCCTTTTCCCTTTGGCACCGTGTCAGATCATAAAGAAGGCCCTCGCTGCTTAAATAGCGGTCTTTTGCCATCTTGGACAGGAGCTTGTCTATGACGGCCGCAAGCATGGGCGGCACATTAGGTAATATTACGCGAAGATCCGGCGGTGTCTTCGCAATATGAGAAAAAACCAGCTCTGTGGGAGTCTCGGCGTCAAATGGATGACGCCCCGTCAGCATTTGATACAAGGTTATGCCCAGGGAATAAAAATCCGCGCGATAATCCAGCTCCGTATTCATTCGTCCGGTCTGCTCCGGGGCGATGTAGCGGAGAGTTCCCTCAATATTTTCAAGTCTGGTCCCCGACATCTGTTCATGTATAAACATGGAGGAGATACCGAAGTCCAGCAGCGCCACCCGGCCGGACTCCGCGTCGTACATAATATTGGAGGGGTTCACATCTTTGTGGATGACACCCGCCTTGTGGATGTCCCGCAGGCCCATCACCAACTGTTCCGCAATCCGGTAGAAATCCGACATCTCCAGGGCGCCCTGTTTCAGCAGCCTGCTCAGCGTGATCCCCGGACAGAATTCCTCCACCAGACAGTAGCGCCCGTCCAGTGTGGCCTCGCCAAGCGCCTTTACCACATAAGGGCTGTCTATCCGCTGCATGATCTGATATTCCCGCCGCATCCGCGCTGTTTCCTCCTGTGTCATGGGCTCCTGGCCTCCGGTCTTAAGTACCACCCGATTGCCGGTGCTGCCGTCCTTTCCGCGTAGCAGCTTGCTGGAAGGAGAGATATATATCACTTCTAAATTTGTATATTGACACATCACATGCTCACCCCTTTCATGAAAGGTACTCGTCCTTACCGCCGGCCTTTGCAGCATACATGGCCTCGCGAGCCCGGCGTATGATTTCATCCAATGGTTCCTCTGCATTCCAAAGTGCTGTACCGGCAAAGCAGGCCACCGAATCCGGATCCACGTAACGGCTCTCATAATAAGCCCGGAGTATAGCCGTTTCTTTCTTATGAGCAACTTCTATGGAGCTTATGTGGCGCATCACAACAAGGAATTCATCCCCGCCCATTCGGACCAGCACATCGTCCGCCCGGGTGTGGGCACGAAGAAGGGAGACGAAGTGGAAGATCAAATGATCGCCCTCCACATAGCCATACTTCTCGTTGAATGTTTTCAAATCGTCCAGTTCAAACAGATAAACAGTGGAGGAAGGCTCATGCCGCAGTGATTCGGCGATGGTGTACAGCCCCCGGCGGTTGAGCAGGCCGGTCATAGTGTCTCTGCAGGACTCATCTTGAAGAGAACGCATCCGTACCTGAAGCGTGTGGATACTCATCGCCCGCAGGACCCGCCTGCGCAGCGACTCCTGACTGTGGGGCTTAGCTGCATAGTCGGCGGCGCCCAGTTCCATGGCCCTGCGTTCCAGTTCCATATCCAGCGGTCCCGTGGCGATGCACGGCGTTTCCCAGGCGCCCCGCTCCTTTTGAACCGCAGTCAGGATATCAGTGCCGCCTTGGAGTGTTAAGCTAAGAATCACAGCCGACATCTGATACGGACGGTTTCCCAGGATCTTAACTGCCTCCTCATAGCTGTCCGCCTCCAGTACCTTGAAGCAGTCGGAGAAGGTCCCGCGCACCTGGGCGCGGTATTCCTCGTCCTCATCGGCCACCAGCAGGACTCTGTTCATGCGGTCCGCAGAACCGGCAGAGCGGCTGTTTTCCATGTCTGCGGGAGGGGCCTGCGCTGTCAAGACGGAAACAAAATTTTCCACAGGCATGGGTTTGGCAAAATAATAGCCTTGGGCGTAGTCACACCCGTCGTTTTGAAGCCGCTCCAACTGCTCCCGGGTCTCCACGCCCTCCGCCACCACGCTCAATTTCATCCAACGGGCCAGGTCCACGATAAAGCGCAGGATGCCCTGGCCGGTGGGTCTTGTGATCTCGGTCTGGATAAACTTCATATCCAGCTTCAGCACGTCAATGGGCATTTCCGTGAGCATATTCAGCGAGGAATAGCCGCTTCCAAAGTCATCCATCTCAATGACGAAACCCAGCCTGCGCAGAGTGCTCAGCGTCTCGATAAGCTGTCTTGAGGTGTCAGTGTACGCGCTCTCCGTAATCTCCAAGTGCAGACGGGAGGGGGAAAGTCCGTGCCGCCGAACGAGCCCCGTCAGGACGTCAGCCAGATCCGCGTTGTAAATATCCATCCGGGAGACGTTGACGGATATGTTGATGCTGGGATAGCCCTTCCGGTCCCATTCCTGGAGCAGAGCGCAGACCCGCTCCCAGACATATTGGTCCAGTTTTGTAATAAAGCCGTTGTGCTCAAAGATGGGGATGAACTCCCCAGGCGGCTGCAGGCCCCATTCCGGGTGGTTCCAGCGCACCAGCGCCTCGGCCCCCGCCAGCCGGCCGTCCCGGATCTGGTACTTGGGCTGCAGGTAGACCTCAAACTGTCCCGTGGACAGGGCCGTTTCCATGCCGTCCGTGATGGCCTGCCTGCGCAGCAGCGTACCACGCAGCTTATCGTCGTAGAGGGCAAAGTGCTTGCCGTACTTTCCCTTAATGCTGTGCGCCGCCAGCAGCGCCCGGTCACACATCTGCTCTACGGAAACCTCCCGGTCCTCCACAGCGTAGATGCCATATTTCATAATCACGTTCTGATTGCCGAAGCCGCTGTTGATCCGGCTGTCGGAGTGGGTAAACATCTCGTCCGCATAGTCCTCGCGGTGCTCCAGAAGACAGGCGAACTGGTCCGCGCTCAGGCGGCCGCAGATCCCGTGATCCCCCAGCCGTTGGGTGCAGAGCTCCGCCACCTGCCGCAGCAGGCGGTCGCCCGCGGCCATGCCGAAAGTATCGTTGATTAGTTTGAAGTCCTCAATGTCGGAACAAAGGATATCATATTTCACATCCGGATTCCGAAACAGGATATCCCTGACCTGCTGGCAGAAATATTCCTTGCTGTACACCCCGGTGACCCGGTCATACTGGATCTGATGGATGAGGGCGGAGGTCTCCCGCAGGCGGATAATGCTGGCTGCCCGGTGTAAAATGACCTGGGCGCGGTAGGGCTTGGTAATGAAGTCTGTGGCCCCGTTGGAAAGCGCGGCCACCTCATCCGCCTCACTGTTGTTGGACGTTGTGACAATGACCGGGATCGAATTCAGCCTGTGGTCTGCTTTCAAATGCTTCAAAAAGGTGTAGCCATCCATGACCGGCATAACAATATCCAACAGGATCAGAGAGATTCCCTCTCTGTATTTCTCCAACAGCGACAGGGCCTGTTCGCCATTTTCTGCCTCCAAAACCGTGTATTGAGAAGACAGAATGACGCACAGCGCCGCCCGGTTGATCTCATTGTCTTCAACCACTAAAATTTTTCTCTCGAATAGCATTGCTCACACCCAATCCTTTATATTATTCATGCAGATATGTATATAATCCAATTGCAAATGATACAAACTTGTCATTTTAAATGACAGTTAATGAACTTTATCGCTCTCAAACTATAGAATACTTTATTTTTAAGCAAAATTCAAGAGCATATCCGTATTTGACAATGACACTTTACTTTCATTTTAAATGACAAATGATGCGAATTTTATTGCAAACTTAATCACTTTAAGGTATACTGGTATAAAAAAGGAGGATGAGACTGTGCAGTTCTATGAAAAGCTGATTTTTGTCATGAATTTGACCCAAACGACGAACCGGGAGTTGGCCTTGGCAGCGCAGGTAGACCCCTCCATCATCAGCCGATTCCGCAGCGGGAAGAGAGGGCTTCCGCGTAATCTGGAGCTGCTGCGCAGCATGTCGGATTTTCTTGCCGAACGCTGTACCGGCGAATATCAGAGAAGAGCTCTGTCGGAGATGGCGGGGGTCAGACGAGTCCTCATGGACAAGCAAGATCAACTGTCAGAATTTTTATTTTGCTGGCTGTGCGGTGACGATGACGGAGTGGACCGCTTCATGCGAAGCTTTGAATCGCTGACCATTAAGGGGGTTGCGTCCAACTCCACCTTGGAAGCCACAACCATCAGCCGTAAAGGGAATTTTATCCATTTTGGAAATGAGGGAAAGCGTGCCGCGGTGCGGTCCATGTATCAACACCTGCTGGCCCGGCAGGAACCGGGCACGATCTGCATTCTTGCCGATGAGACCGACGATTGGCTGATGGAGGATTATGATTTTACCTCCCAAATGCAGGCCTGGCTGCTGGACTGTATCCGGCGGGGCTTTCAGATCTGCCACATCATTCCACCGATCTACTCGGGCGATCAGATCCTGGAATCCCTGGCCCGCTGGATCCCTCTCTATATGACCGGCAAGGTAAAAGCCTATTTTTATCCTCATATCCGCGACCGCCTTTACCGGCACACCATCATCATGCAGCCCGGACAAATCGCGATTGCGTCCCATTCCATGGCGGGCGAGCCCACCAGTTACGCCACGATGCTGACCACAGACCCGGGGGTGCTCCGGGCGACGGAAGCAGAGTTTCAGGCCTATCTCGCCCTGTGCCGACCTATGCTGAATACTTACTCGGAACCCCAAAAGCTGTTCCAGTGCTTTATGAAATTCCTATCCCCCCAGGGCTTCCGCATACAAAAGCTGATTTCTTTGTCCTCAGTGACCGCGCCCTTTGAACTTGTCGCGGACTCCATCGGAAAAAGAGAAGATCCCGAGCAAAAACGCCTGGGCGAACTTTATCTGCAAGAGATGAAGCGGCTGGAACAGGAGCAGGACCAGTACAATCTGATCGATATCGTTCACCTGGCCAGCGCTGACCAGGTCCGTGCCGGCACAGTGCCCATCACCGCCACCTGCTGGTCGGTCGGCGCCCTTTACTATACCCCGGAAACCTATACCCTGCACTTGAAGAAGATTTTGCACATTTTGGACACTCACGAAAACTATCACTTTGTCCCCCTGGAAGGGTCTGTTGAACAAGAGAGCTCCCTTATGGTCAAGGAAAATCACAGAGCTCTTCTGGTGCATACTTCGGAGCCCTTTACCGTCTTTGAGATCTCCCAGCCTGAGATCGTGGCCCTATACCGGGAGTACCTGCTTCGCCTGGCGGAGAAAGTAGGATACGCGGGCATTCACCGAACGAAGATTAAGTCCCGGCTTCGGGAACTGATCCGGGAGTTGGAGGAGTGACACATGAAAACGCGGCGTTAAAACCAGTCTCTGTTGGCTTCGGTCAAAGCAGTAAAGGGAAATAATGGATAGGGAAAACAACGATTATTCACATCCCTGATTTCCGGCACGGCGGAACTGGTCCGCAAGGGCGCGTGGGTTCGAATCCCACCGCAAAAATATCTTTTTTATGTGTCTCTCACAGATGAAAATAGCCGCAACATCGTGCTTTTACCAAAAAGGGCGTGTTCAGCGGCGCGATAAGCAAAGCCGTTTAAACGGCTTTGCTTATTTGTTGTAAGCGAAAACCCCCGGCACAGCCGGGGGTTTAGGGAAGGCTTGAACAATGGATATAAAAAACTTTGTTTGATACAATAAAAATGCAGTATGTCAACTGCAAGAAAGTGCCAAAGGGGAGAGCGGACCGAAAACCCAATGACACAAACAGTTTAACGCGGGGGCTGTCTTTTGAATACCAAGCTGGAATCCATACCGCATTGTATTCGCCCAAGATATCTTGGGAAGTATGCTATGATGAAAATAGGGCAGAGAGATGAAAGCTCGTTTCGGCCTATCGATTTCTACAATAACGGGTTTACAGCGTTCTTATTGTTACCGTCAAGCTTTTCATCTTGCAGCTTACACATATGCAATCTATCCATAGCGCAGCTGTGGATATCAAAAGCACCTGTTGAACGATGACGCGGTTCAGCAAAGTTTCTTGCAGCCAGTACGATGAACTGGAGCATATCATTCCAACGCCGAAAGATCGGATTTTTCATAACGGTTATGACCTTTTAACTGCTTTTTATATGTCCAGCACTTGATCGCATCCTTCAGCGATTTGCCTTTGTTGTCTGCGAAAAAGTCACGAATATAGGTGTTGTACTCAAATTGTTTGTCAATCGTGGTCTTTCCCTTTTTCTTATCTTCCAGAATTTGATGGTATGCAGCAATCGCTTCCCGATAGGTTTTTCCAGCGTTGCTTTTCAGCCATTTTTGGAAAGCGACATTGAAAGAAAAACTGCTTCCGATGTGCTCTTTAAAAAATGTCCGATGCTTTTCAGAACAAACAAAATCCGGTTCTATGATAGTGTTTTCATCTATGCTTTGACTGGAAACTGTTTTTTTCTTCGAAGCCGAAGCGGGCAATACATTGCCTGTGTCAAGAAAACAGGCAATTCGGTCTGTTATTTCTATCTTCCCTCCAGTGGCCGGCAAACCGTTTTTTCGGCAAAAGTCCACCAGTTCCTCTTTTAAATAATAGAAATCACGAAATGTTCTGCTGTCTAAATGCGTGTCTAAAGGCGGTCTTTCTCTCATCTTTTCAATCCTTTTCTATATCAGCTTATCCGCTGCGTCCTGCGCGCTTGCGTGGCCGATGCGTCTTAAAACTTTGATTTTTCATAGTTGTAGGGGATGCTTGTGCCGACGACAACGTCTTCTATCTTTTCAATGATCAGCCAGTCATCCATATTGCCCTGATGGTCAAATTCAAGAGGAGCGATTGCCTCGACGTGTTCAAATTCAACCAGGCAAAGGCACTTTTTATGCCAGCGCTGCTTCTGTTTATCCGAAAGATTTAACTTCGGCTGATTCTCTTCCAAGACCTGCGTGATCTCTTCATCAGATAGTTTTACATAGTTTTGTACATTTTTTACCGCTGCCTTTGCAGAAATCTGTAAGGTCCCTTTTTCCATAAAATAAAGCGTTTCGCCTTCAAAAACTCTGCTGTGCGGAATCTTGCGTCCAGCTGCTCCGCGTACAACCATTGTCTTTGTGCCTGTGAGGATTTTATCCAGCACGTGCTCGCCTTTTTTGCCTGCATTGTCACAATACACCAAATGAACCATATCGATTGTTCCTTTCAATCTAAGATTTATGATGGATGTTCGCTTTGCTAAGGCCGCTCATGTTCCATCCGACCGTCAGCTGGATGTCCATGTTTTTCTGGATGCGCTGTGATGATGGTATAGCTGTGTCCGTTTACTGTTATGGTGCAGCGATCGATGTGGACATACCAGTTCTTTCCCTGCCGTTTGATCACCGCATCTTCATCCAGAATTCTGGTTCTGCACCATTGCACAACATCCACGGACAGATTTCTTCTGATACGTTCTGCCCCCATTTCAGTGGTGTGGAGCCGGCCTATGTTCTCGATTAAGTCATTCATTTTCTGGCCTCCAAGGTTGTTTGCTTTTCCTGCCCGGTCTGGAGAAAATCAATCTGATGTGGATCGGATTCCTTCCTTATCCGAAGCACGACGCCCGCAGGCTGTCGGCTGTCAGCGTTTTTGCGCCGCGCAGCATATCCATCGGCGTTCCGGCAAATACCACCTCGCCGCCATTCTTTCCCCCGTCCGGCCCGATATCGATGATCCAGTCCGCCTGCTTCATCACGTCCAGGTTGTGTTCGATCACCACCAGGGTGTTCCCGCGGGAGACGATCATGTCAAACAGCTTTAAGAGGTTTTGGATGTCAGACATGTGCAGGCCGGTGGTCGGTTCGTCCATCACAATGATGCCGCCCTTTTTTCCTAAATTTTTCGCCAGCTTGATTCTCTGGCGTTCACCGCCGGACAGTGTGCTCAAGGGCTGCCCCAATGTCAGGTAGGATAACCCCACCTGCTGCATCACCTTCAAACGCTTCCTGATTTTGAGATCCTCAAACACCTCCAACGCCTGGGACGCGGTCAGCCCCAGCAGCTCGACGATATTCTTACCCTTATAGGCGCAGGACAGCGCTTCTTCGTTGTACCGCACTCCGCCGCAGGCCTCGCATTCCGTGATGATCGGGTCCATGAAGGCGAGCTCGGTCACAACGATGCCTTTCCCGCCGCACACCGGGCAGGCACCGGCGGAATTAAAACTGAACAGTCCGTCCGGCTTGCCGCTCTCCCGCGCCAGCAGCTTCCGCATCTCGTCAAAAAAACCGAGATAGGAGGCTGGGGTGGAGCGGTTCGTCGCGGTGATCGGCCCCTGGTCCACCATCACGATGTCACTTTCATATTGTTTCGCAAAAACCTGGGATATCAGGGTGCTCTTACCTGAACCGGCCACGCCGGTGACGACGGTCATGACACCGAGCGGGATGTCCGCATCAACATTCTTTAAATTGTGCAGGCTTGCTCCCCGGACCGGCAGGCTGCCTTTCGGCTGGCGCGGATTCTGCTTCACCGGCAGGGACCGAAGCATCGCCCTTCCGGTCAGGGTACCGGAATGAAGCAGATCCTGATAGCTGCCCGCAAAAACGATTTCCCCGCCGTTCTGTCCCGCCTGCGGGCCTACGTCGATCACATAATCTGCAATCGAGATGACATCCTTGTCATGTTCGACCACGAGGACCGTGTTGCCCTTGTCGCGAAGCTGCCGGAGCAGGTTGTTCATGCGGTAAACGTCGCGCGGATGCATCCCGGCGCTGGGCTCGTCGAAGATATAGGTAAGCCCCGTCAGGCTGCTGCCCATGTACCGGACCAGCTTGAGCCGCTGCGCCTCCCCACCGGACAGGGACGGTGTTTCCCGGTTCAGATGAAGATACGGCAGACCGATTTCGATCATTCTGTCCAGTCCCTCGATCAGCGTCTGCACCAGCACCCCCACCGTTTGATCTGTGATCCGCGACAGGACTTCGCGCAGCTGCGTCAGCTCCATCCCGCACATATCCGCAATGGAATATCCGCCTATTTTGCAGCGCAAAGCCGTTTCATTCAGCCGGCTTCCATGACAGTCGGTGCATTCCAGCTCCGTAACCAAGCTCTGTGATTTTTCCTGTGTGTGCCTGCTTTTGCTGCTGATATCCCGGTTCAGCAGCGTCTTTGTGTATTTGTGAACCAGTCCGGTCACCTTCGGATTTTCCGGTTCCCCCTTGCCGTCCCGCGAGCCATAGAGAAGGAGGTTGTATTCCTCGCTGGAATAGGCCTTCACCGGCTTGTCCAGATCGAACAGGCCGGATTGGGCGTACTGCTTCCAGTACCAGGAGCCGGGACGGTAGAGTGAATCCTTCACACAGCCCTCGTTCCAGGACTTATCCAGGTCCAGGATGGCCGCTACATCGACCTTTGTGATCTTTCCGAGACCGGAACAGGTTTTGCACATCCCATTCGGGTCGTTAAAGGAGAAGCAGGACGCTGTGCCGGCATACGGCTTGCCGATTCTCGAAAAGAGCAGCCGCAGGCTGGCATACAGGCCGCTGATGGTTCCCACTGTGGAACGGGCGTTTCCGCCCAGCGGGGACTGGTCCACCACGACGGACGCCGTTAAATGGTCGATTCGTTCCACAGCCGGTTTGGGATGCTTGGGCAGCCTTGCGCGCACAAACGCCGGGTAGGTGGCGTTCATCTGCCGCTGCGATTCGGCGGCGATGGTATCAAAGACAATGCTCGATTTGCCGGAACCGGACACCCCGGTAAACACCGTGATCTTCTCCTTTGGAATACTGAATGTGACATGCTTCAGGTTGTTCTGGGTCAGTCCCTGTACAAGAATATCAGCCATCTGCTTACACCTCATTTCTCTTCCATTTACTATCATACCACAACAGGAACGCAATCACCAGCGCGGTGAGAATATCCGCCGCGGTTTTCTTTGTTTCTTCCATTCCATTACACTCCTTTGCTGTTCAAAACATCATGAATATCACATGATATCATAACAAAGGATCGCGTCCCATTCATGATATTTTTTGCTGAGTTATGTTGGTCTGGAGATATAAAATCAAATATGGTATAATGAAAACAAAGAAAGGAGGTGCCGGCTTGAAACAATTATCCCCCTTGGAAAGGGCAGTCGAATATATCGAGGAGCATTTGGATGAAGAGATCGGCTTAAGCGATGTGTCAAGGGAAACCGGCTATTCCTATTGCCACATGACGCGGCTGTTCTCCGCTGTGCTGGGCGAATCGGTCGGCCGGTATATCAACAGACGCAGACTGTATAACGCCTCGCAGAAGCTTCTTCATACCGACAGGCGGATCCTTGATATTGCGCTCGACTGTGGATTTGAATCATCCGAAGCGTTCAGCAGGGCGTTTAAAGCCGTTTTCGGCAGCAGTCCGGCGGAATACCGGAAAGCGGGGCTTGATCTTGTGGTGTATGCCAAAAGGGAGCTGGCCCCCAAAGATGTGCGTCATATTGCGAACAACATATCCCATGCCCCTGAAATTCTCTATCTGGAGGAAACGAAGATAGCCGGCCTGCGGGCGACGACTTCGCTTTCCGATAACCGGCTTCCGGAGTTGTGGGATCGGTTTCTGCGGTACTATCAGGATGTCTATGCTTTCACAGGGACAGGATACGGCATCTGTGAAACGCAGCCGACCATCTACAGCAAGGACGGGGATGTGCGTTTTTTGGCGATGGTGGGCAGTCCGGTGCAGAACTTCGACGGTTTGCCGCCGGCGCTGGCCAGAAAAACGCTCAGCGGGGGAAGATATGCCGTGTTCACCCATCGGGGAACCTTTGCAAACCTGTTTAAAACCTATCAGTACATCTTTGGCACATGGCTGCCGATGGCAAAGGAAGAATTGGATGACCGCGAGGATTTCGAGGTATATGAACGAAAGGTGCGGTCGTTTGACGACCCGGACAATGAGGTCAAAATCCATATCCCAATAAAATGATCCAAATCAAGAGGTCAGGATTATTATATAATAAGATGGACCGAACTATACGGTCAGGCGTTTTATTCGGATAACATGAGGAAAGCACAATGCCGGCGGAGGTGTGTTTCGCCGGCATTGTGCTTTTGTTGCGGTCCATTTTATCTGCAATATAATCGAAAAAAGCTCTCTGAGAAATCAGAGAGCTTTTTTCTTCTGGATGGGCCTGTAAATGGGAACGAAAAGCGCGGCTGTCCTTGCCAAAGGACGGAACACATCGGGTATTCTGAAAGCGGGTTACCTGTGCCGGTTCCGGATATCCGCCAGCCGCTCCAGGGCCGCATGGCAGAGGTATTGCAGGCTGTACGGCCTGCCTTTTATAGGATACGGAATGGATCGTCTGGTAAATGGTGATCAGCTCCCTCAGATACAGATCGAATATGGAAAACACATCTGAGATACGCAGGCCGTATTTGCGGGCAAGGTCCGCTTTGCTCAGACCGTATTCGTAGAAATCCCTCAGAATGGGATAGTAAGATTTCTGATGGGCATAGCGTTTGGCAAACGTACTGCATGCGCCGGTTTCCGCCATGACCCGGAGCGGCTTGGCATATTCGCATTGGACGGACCTGCTGTCGATGGCGAGGCGGATATAGCAGGATATCTCCCTATACCCTATTTTAACATAAATCCAATCATTATATTACAGGCTCATTTTATTAGCTAAATAATGATTCGGAAACTATATAAAATCACTTGTTTTGTGTCGAACTTGGAGGTATAATAAACAATGACTAATTTTTTAAAACAGGCCTTAATATACTAGTTCAGAAAAGGGGTGAATACCTATTGCCTACGGCAGAAGATCGAGATCGAAATAAAAAAGCTGCCATTGAGGCTACTATCTCTTGCTTTGAGACGGATGGTATTTCAAACTGTACCCGGGAGTTAATTGCGGAGAAGGCAAATCTGAGTACCCGTTCGTTACAACGCTACTTTGGTACATTAATGAATCTTTTACGTGCTGCCACTTATCAATATATGAGTACCTTTAATGAGCAATATGAAAAGCTGTTTAGATCATACAGCGTGGATGGACTGAGCACTTTGCAGCAGTTGGAATTTGCATTAAGGATGCATGTCTACCTTTTTCAACCAGGAATGCCATCAATTATTGTAATGCAGGAACTGGAGGCTTTTTGGAAACGGCAAGGGGAAACACCTCCTCACGAATTGCTCGGTCCCACACTTGAATTTCAGCGTCATGGATACAAAGAACGCAGGTATGGTTATATCCAGGGTCTTTTGGAAGAAGGTATTGAGAATGGTAGTTTTCGCAGTGATCTTGATTTGAAGTTAACTCATGCATGGATATCTACGTCATTCTCTGGTATGTTATCACGACTTGCCGTCGCTCCGGAAATGTATAGTGACGTTGAGAATTGCATATCGGCAAAACAAATAATTAACTGTTATGTGGAAGCAGTCCTTGCTGCTATTAAGACATAATAAGAATGGCCGTCTGCGGGCGGCCATTCTTATAACACTGTGTGTCTCATATAGGGACACACGGCGGTGAGACGATCGCTCATTTTTTTGCGTAGCTGTGTCTCGGTAAAGGACACAGAACGTTTTGTTTTTGGTATGCATGCCATTAGAATGCTGGATTGAAAAGAATAGGAGGTAAATTTATGAAAGTGACTAATACTTTGATAATGCTTATCGTTGATGGCAACACGGATTCACGCCTTCTTCTAAAAGGAATTTTTGATAAGAAGTATCATGTTCTTGAGACAAAAAGTTGTGCAGAGACAATGAAGCAGTTACGTGGCGGAGTTCAAGTTGATATAGTAATTCTCGATATGAATACCCCTGACATAGACGATTATAACATCATAAAAAAGATACGCAAAAGCCAGGCGATGCGCCGCATACCTGTGGTGGTTGTAGCAAATTGTGACGACATGCGGGGCCAGCATAAGGCGCTCCAAATGGGTGCGATAGATGTAATCACAAAGCCCTATAAACCGGAAACCGTTCAATATCGTGTGGAAAATATTCTTTCCTCCATCAGAGAAAGCAGCCGGTTGGAAGAAGCAAAGTGGCGTACCGAGTTGACACGTATTTCGCAAATTGATCCGAAAACTGGCATTTGGAACAAGGAGTCATTTTGTAGTAAAACACAGAAATATTTGAAAGAACATGCGGACGGGGAATACGTGATTGCCCGATGGGACATTGATAATTTCAAAGTGTTTAATGATACTTTTGGTGTTGCAGCCGGTGACCAGTTACTTCTGGACATCGGAGAAAAATATATGGAAAGCAAAAAAGGAAACGGTCTGCACGGTGGA
This sequence comes from Candidatus Soleaferrea massiliensis AP7, assembly GCF_000820765.1. GTDB lineage: Bacteria > Bacillota > Clostridia > Oscillospirales > Ruminococcaceae > Soleaferrea > Soleaferrea massiliensis. The sequence goes on along the minus strand of NZ_CCYH01000029.1, from coordinate 108,096 downwards.
TTAACCTATGGACATTGGGATGCCGACCACTTTGTTTCTCTTTGGGCGTCCAGCCAGCTCGAGGCACAAAAACTTTATGAACACACGCTTGAGCAGCTTTGCCAAGTCTACCCTGACTATAACTTTTCAATCCGCCTTGGCCTCTATCGCGTTGAGAGTCCTCTTATTAATGTAGGCGTTATGTGTGATCGCGCTCTTATGGCCCTTAATTCCATTAAGGGTAACTATAGAAAAAATTACGCATGGTATGACGAATCCATGCGCATGGAGATTGTGGAGGAGCAAGAGATTGATTCTACGATGAAACAGGCGCTCTCTAATGGAGAGTTTATCGTCTACTATCAACCTCAGTATAATTATGATACTGGCGGCATCATTGGTGCGGAGGCTTTAATACGCTGGCTGCATCCACAAAAGGGTATACTTTTACCGGGGAAATTCATTCCTGTATTTGAACGTAATGGATTTATCTGTGAGATGGATCGATATATGTGGGAACGGGTCTGCATACAGATTCGACAGTGGCACGATAAAGGAATACCCCTTCCCTCCATCTCTGTCAATGTTTCACGGCGTGATTTTTATCTACCTGACCTTGTTGATATATTTAAAGATTTAGTGTCAAAGTACCGTCTTACACCAGATATGTTACATTTGGAAATTACTGAATCTGCATACATGGAAAATCCGAAACAACTTATTCGAATCGTAGCGGAGCTACAAAAATGCGGATTTCATATTGAGATGGATGATTTTGGTAGTGGGTATTCCTCATTGAATATGCTGAAAGATGTGCCGGTGGACATTCTCAAGCTTGATATGAAATTCATCGCTGAGGATATAGATAGCGACCGTGGCGGTAACATTCTTAGTGCCATTGTACGCATGGCGCATTCCATTAAACTCCCTGTCATTGCGGAGGGGGTTGAAACATATCAACATGCAGAATATCTGAAAAGCATAAGCTGCTTCTTTATGCAAGGCCACTATTTTTCCAAACCTCTCCCCGTGGAGGAATTTGAGAAACTGCTCATTGAAAAGTATGACGATACCCATAAAGGCAAATGCCGCTTTCATCCAGGTATTGACGGTTCTATCGATTTTCTTAATACCTCTGCTCAAGCCACCTTACTGTTTAATACGTTTATGGGTGGTGCTGTAATTTTGGAATATGAAAAAGGCAATATTGCGGCATTGCGTATCAATGATAAATTTTTAAAAGAGCTGGGGGCTACCCGGCAATCATTTCGAACCTGGCAATATCATATCCAAGACCGCTTTCCACCAGACCAGCGTTCTGTCTTCATCGAAATGCTGGAGACAGCAATCCGGACAGATGATGAAGCCGATTGTACCATTTATTCCTACCCCCTGGTAGAAGGAGGGGAACCTATATGGACCTATTGCAGGGTGCGCTGCCTCGCAGAAAAGGCTGGAAGCTACATTTTTTATCATTACATTGAAAATGTAACGAAGCGCAAAAAGCTGGAGATACACAACAGTGAACTGACAGAGCAGCTCACTGTTCTTGTCAACAGTATCCCTGGAGCAGTGCAAGATATTAGGATATTCCCGAATGGAACAGAGTTGTTGTACTTTAACGAGGTTGCTGCCACGATGTTTGGATATACGTTAGACGAATACCCAAACTTGTATAAAGGTGGCATAAAAAATGCGATTCATCCAGAAGATACAGCAAAAATTCTGGAGGTGACAGATAGTGTCCTTAACGGTACGTCACGGTCAGACACAGGCTCCATTACATTTCGTCATATCTGTAAGGATGCATCCTATCGTTGGGTGCAGATGAATGCTGTGATTCTAAAACGTGAAGGCGACGGTGTGGTAGTGACTACGGTGATGATTGACATCACGGAACAAAAGCGGTTGGAGGCCAGCTTAGCGCGTGATAAAACGGAGATACAAACTATTATCAATTCCATACCCAGTGGTCTGGCTGTGTTTCGGTATATGAACGGCAAAGTCCACCGCACCTACCTCAGCGAAGGAGCCTATCGCATCCTCGGATACACCGAGGATGACCGTCCATCCCTTGATATGAATGATGCTATGTCACGCGTCCATCCCGATGACTTTGCTAAATTGAGAATAGCTGTTGCTGCGGCTACAAGGTCCCGGCAGCGCTTCAATTTTGATATGCGTGTTTTATCCAAAGCTGGCGGGATCCGCTGGGTCAATTTAATTGCAAACCCCGTCGTATTAGACGGTGATAATCTATACTTTTACGGCATCTATACCGATATAACCTTCAGAAAATCAGCGGAAGAACTTCGATTGGCGTCAGAAACTGAGCTTAATCAAGTTATGGAAAATGCTCCCGGTGGCGTATGTCGTTGGCGGCTTGATGCACCTATGTATCTGGAGTTTATCAGCGAGGGGACACTCCGAATGAACGGGTACAGCTACGAGGATTTTCGCGATCTCACGAAAGCTGACCCCCTTGCAATAGTTTTATCAGAAGATCGGGAATATGTAAGATCAGCCTTAAATCATCTGAGAGAACAGCCACAGACTATGACCATCGAATACCGTTTTCTGCATCAAAACGGAAGTGTCCGATATGCTATGGATACTCTTAGGTCAGTACGCGGCGAAGACTGTGTGATGCGCGCCTATGCACAGATTTTTGATGTAACTGAACAACACCGTGCACAGGATGCTTTGCGGATACGAGAGGAAGAATACCAAACCGCCGTAAAATTTAGCGATAGAATGATTTATCGGTATCTTATAGCCGACCATTGCATGGAATTGTCGGAGGAAACTGCCACGATGTTCGGAATTCCCACTTCACTCCCGGACGCACCAAATTATTTTGTAAGCGCTGGCATTGTGGCTTCAGAGAGCGTGGATAAATGGTTAGATTTCTTTAACCGGATCGAGTGTGGTGACAGGGTGGGTACTGCCGAGTGTCGTACAAAAGGAAAAGATAGTGAATATTGTTGGTTCCGCATGGAGTTCAATAGTGTATTTGGTCAAGACAATAAACCTGTTTCCGCTATTGTGACCTGTAAAGAAGTTACGGACGAACGCATACTTGATAAAAATAAAGCGTTTGGATTTGCTGGGATATATAAGGCTATCAGCATTGAATATCCCTTGTCGATTGCTGTAAATCTGACGCAAAACAACTATCATATACTTGAAAGTGATACCTTCTTTGTAAAAAAGATGGCCGAACATGGTGTTTATGACCAGTTTGTTGAGGATATTATTAAAACTATACAAGAGGAAGATAAAAAAGCATTTCGCACTACTTTTTCTCGCCAGAATTTACTTGATGCCTTTGGGCAGGGAAAGAATACGGTAAGGCTGGAACATCGGCAGGTAGGAGACGATGGAGTATTGCATTGGGTTGAAACCATTGTATTGCGTGTGAACAACCCCTACGACGATGATGTCCTGGAAATCACATTGTTCCGTATTATTGATAATCAGAAAAAAAATGAAGCAGCGCTCAAATCCGCTTTAAAAGCTACATCTGATGAACTAACGCAGAGCCTTTATTTCTGTGAGCTGATTGATCGGTTCAGCCCAGAGATGATTATCTTGCGTTATCAAACTGGGGGGCTTCCTCCGATTATGATAGGTAATTTACCCAGGAAACTCGGTTATAATCATGAGGAAATTTTATCTTTTATACAATGCGGAATCAGTGGTGCGGTCTATTCTGAAGATGTCGATATGATAACAAAAAAAATGCGTGAAGTGTATGATAATCGTCCCGACCACTATTCGTTTGAATATCGTATTGTGAAAAAAGATGGTGAACTCATTTGGCTCTCTGCAAACGGAGCGCGTTTTGTGGATAGCAAAGGGAACGTCGGATATATTACAACATACCTTGATAACACCGAACGTCATAATCTCATTGATGAGTTGCGCGTCAGTCAGGAGAGCTACCGACTTGTAGTCGAGAACACGGATCGTCTTATCTACACATATAATATTTCAAGCAAAACCGCTTATCTGCCAGAGAAGATGCGACAACTGCTGGGCCTGCCAGCAGTTGTCGAGAATGTGCCTGACAGTGTAATAGCACACTCATATATTTCGCAAGATAGTACGGAAACATACCTCGATTTTTACAGAAACATTCTCGCTGGAAATCCATGTGAAGGAGAATGGATCTTCGAGAGACGGGCATCCGGAAATAATACAGTTTGGTTAAAGGCTCGCTATTTCTTAGCATTGGGCGGAGATGGAAAGCCAGTTACCGCCACGATTTATATGGATGACGTAACAATAGATAAACTCAAAGAAGACGATCTTATTATTCGCGCCCAACGTGATGGTCTGACCAGGCTCTATAATCGTTCTACCGTAGAGGCTCGTGTTCAGGAAAAATTGCTGCGAGGAGGGAATTACTGCGTTCTTTTAGTTCTTGATCTGGATGATTTAAAAACAATCAATGACACGCTGGGTCATAACGAAGGTGACAGGGCACTGCGTGCGATTGGGGATATCTTACTCGGACATTTTAGGCATTCGGATATAATAGGCAGAATTGGAGGCGATGAATTCCTCATCTTTCTACCAAATGCTTCAGGCGAAGAAGGCCTGAAAAATTCTCTATCGTCTTTACTGCGTAAGCTGTCTTCTATTGTCATTGGAGAAAAAGATGAACAATCCATGCATTGTAGTATCGGGGCAGTACTTGGTAAAACCGGTGTAGACGACTTCTCTACTCTTTACAAAAAGGCGGATACCGCATTATATCATGTAAAGCGCCATGGAAAAAATGATTATGCCTTCTACTCTCCTGAAATGGAGAAAGAAAATTACCTGTATCAAGGTCACTCGACATTACCAATGGATGGTGCAACAACGAATATAGGTGAGTTGAGCAAAATGGTTGGTGCAATTGCTACATATTATCCACTGATATTCTCCGTTAACCTAAGTTGCAATCGATATTCCCTCATGGAAGCAGGTGAATATATAGCATCAATTGCTCTTAAGAATGATAACTATGATGATTTTCTTGAAGCTGTAAAAAAATTACTACATCCAGATTGTCAAGAAGAGGCTATGAAGACAATGTCTAGGGAAGCGTTATTAAAAGCCTATAAGGAAGGAGAAACAAGCGTTAGTTTTTATGGAGAGCGACTGGACTCGGCTGCTGAAAAATGTGGTCCATGTGAAATTCTAACCGTGTTCTATATCAACGACAATGGTGATGTCTGCGATTTTACGTTCGTCCGGCCACTATTGAAGGCCAAAAACAAACTTAGTGAAAAAGGCACTTTGTGAACATTTCATTTTATTTAGTCAAGCAATAATCTGCGAAATATAGCGGTGGAGGTAAGACCTTTCGATTATGCTGATCGAGCCTTTTCCGGGAAAGGGGTAAGTATTGCGGAAAACAGAGTTTTAATTATTGACCATGATTTACAAACCTGCAAGTACATCAAGTACAATGTAGATAGTGAAAAACAGATGCCTATTATACCTTAAACATCCGGGAAGGGCTGACGGTGCTGGCGGGTAAGGAATACGATCTGGTTATTCTCAATGCCTGTTTTCCTGAAGCAGACGGAATGGAACTATTAAAGACCCTGCGGGGTTTAAGGCCCATGCCTATCCTGATTCTTTCTACATCGACGGCACTGGCCGATAAGCTGGAGACATTCAAATAGGGCTGACGACTATCTCAAAGCCCTTTGAAACCGAGGAATGTCTAGCCCGTGTCTATACTTTTGCGCCGCTTCTGTGAGCTGAATCCCCTAAAAACACGGGCCTATTCTATTGTGGCCCGTCTCGCCCCATCTTTTCAACGGCATGGTAATCACTATCGGACCAGTCTTTCCATTTTATGAACTCGTCCTCACTGGCAAACGCAGCACGGGTCAATAGAACCGGGCCGGTTACACTTATGCAGACTATGGAGTCTTTCTCGCGCTTGTTTTGCGCATAATCACTTCTCTTATCAAACATTTTCCTTTCCTCCGCTTCAATTTTTGGTTCACACAATCGAAGCGGATGCAGAGGGGATCGGCACCGAAACAAACCGGAAACTCTGTTGCTTAAAAGCCGTTTTCTGGTTTTTGATGGATCGGTAGACTTTGGAAATCATTTTGTGGATGAAAAAAGCGCCACAGCTCTATAACTAAGAGCTGTGGCGCTTTGCTGAATATTCTTACTTTCCTGTATTGCTTGTCCCTTTCCATGCCACTCCTCGTCTTGTACAGAATGGCGTAAATAGTATCAAATGTAACATTCCACCTTATTACTTGATAGAGCATCAAGGCCAGAAAAAACTTCTAAAAATAAGGTAAAACAGGGTGCGAAACCACCTGCAAAAACGTGAAGGGTGAAGGACATGCTTCCCTGAACCATGACAACTGAATATACGGTGTTGCAGGCACAAAACCCGCGTGATAGCGGTATAAGGCGCGGCGCCATGACGACAGTCCCAAGGAGGTGAAGGACGAGCTGTCTGAGCGATCTACGCAAGCCTTAGACCCGGTGAGGCACATCGGGCGCGACGACAGTGCGGGGGATAATGAAACTTCCTCACGGTCTCCTAATGACTTGGGGGGAACTCTGCGGCGCACGTTAGATACGGCGCTGTGGAGTTATGACAGCCCTGCCAGGGGCGGCCTGCAATATCCCCTGCGCCGATTTCGGCGCATCGCCGGGGCTGCGTGGCAAATACGGCGGGAATAAATTTTGATATAGAACAGGGACAGCCGCACCGAACTGTACCGTTATGTTATGACAGCACAGTTCGGTGCGGTTTCCTCTTTTTTCTGATAGCAAAGACGTGAGCGGTTATGAGGATATGTGAGGTCCTTCCAATATAAAGAAAGCCGGGAAAGCACGGAGTTACGGGCTTTCCCAGCATTTGAGAAGTTATAAAGAGATAATCAAAAATCTATTAAGTTATTATATGAAAACTATGTCAAGTATAATCGGGGATTTTTGACAATGAGCACTGAAAAAACAGTAACGAATGCTTATACAACGATCATAACTTAAACGATCAATCTCTTATTCTCATGATTAGCCACCAGATTCTGAAAACTTTTTGATATCCAACTTATTTATCTTTATATATCTTTCGGGATATGTAATACTTACTTGGATTTTTCGTTTTTATTTGATAGCCACTTCTGAAGTACAGCATAGAGCAGGTCAATCTCCAATGGCTTTGTAAGGAAATCATCCATACCCGCATCTCTTGCCATATCTCGATCTTCCTGGAAACAGTTGGCGGTTAGGGCGATAATGGGGATTTTTACTGCATCGGAATGGGCTGAAGCTCGAATAGCCTTTGTTGCTTCTAAACCTCCCATGTTAGGCATCCTCATATCCATTAAAATAAGATCATAATAGCCGGTGGTACTTTGCTCAAAGCAATTGACTGCCTTTACTCCATCCTCGGCAAGCTCTATCTGCATTCCTTTTAAGGCCAAAATTTCCATAGCGATTTCTGCATTTATTGGGTTATCTTCGGCCAGCAGAATCCGTACATTTTCAAAATGGACAGAAGGCGCATGCGGTGTTTTGAATTCTATGGGTTTCCCAAAGGAAAGAGGAATGGAAAAGAAAAATTCGCTGCCCACATTTATCTTGCTTTTCACCTTCAAAGTGCCGCCCATGAGTTGTACAATGTTCCGGCTGATCGGTAAGCCCAGCCCAGTCCCTTGGCTGCGCATTTGATTGGCTCCAGCCTGTTCGAAGGATTCAAAAATGCGATCTAAATCCTCGGCTTTGATGCCGATGCCGGTATCGGAGACCTTAAACAAATAGGCGGCTTGCTGGTCAGAGGCTGTGGTTTCTTCCACAGTCAGATGTACGGTTCCTCCCGGCGGAGTAAATTTTATGGCATTTGAAACCAGGTTCATCAAAACTTGCTTTAATCGGATCGCATCACCTTTTAAATCAGAATGCTTGAAATTTGTTTCACAGCAAAGCGCTATTTCCCGCGCCTGTGCCTGCGTTTGCATCATGCTGCAAAGTTCATCAAGCAGTTGCTGTAAGGAGAAGTCTTCATCTGCAATTGAAAGCATACCGTTATCAATTCGGCTCATATCTAAAATATCATTGATCAGCCCCAATAAATACTGTGAAGTTGCGTTCAGCTTTGCCAAATTTCCTTTTATGCTTTCGGGGACATCATCTTTCATTGCGATGAGGGCGGTCGTCCCAACGATGGCGTTCATCGGCGTACGGATTTCGTGGCTCATTCGGGAAAGAAATGCACTTTTTGCTTTGTTATCCGCCTCTGCTTTTGCAATGTTTTTTTGCATATTGGCATTCTTTACACGCATATTGGATATTATAATAATCACCATTGTGACGAGCAGTAAAAAAGTTGATATAACGACGATTGATAAAATGGGATTGGTCTCCATAAAATTTTTCAGTGATATCTTAACGTCTCCGATAGAGACCAGATTATGATCTAAAAGAGAATTCCTGTCATCATCGGATAAGCTGTTAATACCTTTGTTAATGATGGACAGCAGCTCAGGATTTGCGGGCATGGGCATAGCAAAGCTGATGCTCATGCGGTTTGCTGATAAGGTAACGGGAACCACGTTGGTATAAATGTTGTCCTGCATCATCTGTTCCACCCGTGCAGAAAGCCCGCAGGCAAAATCCACCTTACCGGTATTCACCGCAGACAAAACTTCTTCAATGGTCTTAAAATACGTTACTTCGCTTGCTTTTACATACGAGGGCAGTTGACGGCCTTCTAAAAGGCCGCAGGTTAATCCGTCCTCCGGATAGGTCACAGCTCGGTTGCGTACAATTAAGTCATTTAATGCGGCATAGGGCTTGGTTTGCGCCAATTCCTCCCGCATGGCATCCGCGGCATCATCAAAAAAAATGCCGGCCATATCGGCTTTGCCTTCGAGAACGAGTTGTTGAGCATGGGCATAGGAGTCTGTCAATATGTAGGAAAACTCAATCCCATATCGCACGGTTATTTTTTTCAGCAGTTCCGGAACCAGGCCAACATGGTCACCATCTTCGTAACCAATACAATAAAGCGGATGAAAATAATCGGGGACCGCCACAGTCACTGTGCCCTTCTGTTCAATATAGGCTTTTTCTTCCTCGGTGAGCAGCAGGTTTTCCACACCTGTATCATCAAAATATCGATTATATACTTCTTCCGAAAAGTGGGGATCCGATAACAGAATACGCTCCATTGCCCAATTCAGCTGGTCAAGCAGTTCCTTGTTGTCCGGCTGCGCAACCAGATAATGAGGCTGTGCATCGAAGTACGCTACCGCACGAAACTCACCTGTATCATCCGTCGCATTTCCAAGTTTCAGGTCGATTTTCCCGGTTTCCAAATCCAGGTTGATTTGATTGGCGGCTACTTCTTCGGAGGTATATGGTTTGAGTGTGTAGTCCAGGCCATTGACAGAGAGGTACTCCTCCAGCCGGCGCACATTATCGGTTGCCCGTGCCACAACGCCTATGGTTTTTCCATTCAAATCCCTTAAATCATAACCTTTAATGTCTTCATTATCCTGGCGGGCCAGCAGTACCGCTTTGGTATTGCCGCAGCTGTAATCCGGGTAGGCAAAGTATTTTTCAAAAGTCTCTGAATAGTATGTGCCGCCCATAAGGTCATATTTACCGGCAATAAACTCCCCCGTCATGTCGTTGGCGTCGGTATCAATGAATTCGTAGGACCAACCGGTGTATTTTGCGATTTCATACAGATAATCTACCACCAGACCGTAGCGTTTCCCGTTTTCGTCGGTCATAGTAAAGCCTTCCGCTTCCGGAAATGGGATACGAAGCCGGATAGGCTGTTCTTCCGCGGCGGAAACCGAAACGGCACTTGAAAGCAGAATAGCAAGCAATACCACCACAGTAAAAACTTTCATACTATGTTTTTTTGACTGATTTATAGAATGTTTCATATAGACTCCTACTCAAATAGTTGTCTCGCAAAAACATGTTGTTTCTGTGAGATATTGACCTGTGCCTGCTCTTGACTTTAATCCCATCGCAGTGTAAGCCGATGATCCTTTGCCGGAGAGATGGTCCCTGCCTGTCTAACGGCAGCAGAAACCAGATCAATATTACTGCCGGCCTCACTATGGACGTTCACGGTGGAAACAATGTACGATTCGTCAATGGAGGTCTCCCAGGCGGCCACGGTATAAACCTTGCCGTCTTCGATCTCACTGCCATCGGCCAAGGACAGCTTGATGACATTTTCATTCTTGTCCCGCCAGGGAGCATATTCCATGGCAAGGCCGGAAAACGCGTACATGGCGTTGATCTCCTCACCGTTGATAATAGGATGCTCCATGAGAGCCTTTAAATCTGCACCGGTGATCTCATAGGTGGTCAGGTAGTCTTCGGTGTCCAAGCCACGCAGGTAGAAGCGGTACAGCATGGTCACCCCGCCTTCATAGAATTTTGCAAAATTCCCTTTGTAATAAGTGCAGTGGGGAATGAGAGCGATCTCCGCCCCGGTGGCGGAACGCATGGCGTCGGCGATAAAGCTGCTGGTTTCCAGAATCGTAAATTCCTCCGCAGCCGTTCCGATGGACTCCTCCGGCTTCTGAGCAGCTGAGATTTTTTCATACATGGCGTCCGTTTCGGCAATGACCTGTTCCATTGTCAGATTGTCTGCTAAATATTCTTTCATTGTTTGGTTATGAAGATCATTCCCAATTCTGTCTGCGAAAAAGATTTGCCCATTCTCAATACAATTTTGTATATCCCAATACGCTTCATTCAAATTTGCCTGAACGGATTTTACGCTGCTCAGCCCCGAAAAGACCTCCAGCAAAGCCTCCTGACCTTTGTCAGTGCTGAGAAACGCAAAGATATCCAGCAGTATCTGTTTTTTATCGGCGTCCTCCATGGACGCTTTTGACAGCGCCATACTGCGCCCAGGAGACATCTGCATCCAGCGTTCCCCGGGGGTGTCGGTTGGGTAGCCGAAAAAGCCGATTTCACACGCCGGCTGTTCGTCCTCATACAGGGAAAACATGGTTAATTGTTCCGGCAGCATGGCGATCTCGCCTGCGTAAAGGGCATGGCGGTTTTTCGTCAAGCTGGAAGAGAAGTCCTCCTCCACAACGATCCCGCGGTCATAGAGTTTTTTGTGTGCCGCAAAATACGGCTCCAGCACGCCCTTACAGGAGGCTTGACCGTTACAAAACAGGTCATACTGCTCCCGTTTTTCCTCGGAGGAAAAGACGGTGCGGTTGCTGAACCCCAGTCCGACCCCATCCATGGAATACTTAAAGCAGGGCACGAAGGGGCGGATGCCTTCGGCGGAAATTTCATCGCACAGGGCGTAAAATGCATCGATCGTTTCCGGAATTTCCCATCCATGAGCCTCAAATAGATCTTTATTGTAAAAGATTCCCTGGACCGAGCTGTTAATAGGAAGCTGGTAGAGCTTCCCATCGGAGCTCAAGTCGTTCAGTGTGGATCGATTGTACCGGGAGGTGAAATCCTCCGCTGACAGATCGTAAAAAATATTGCTGTTTATTTCTACATCTTTTATAGCGCCTGTAAAAATAATATCCTCCAAATCCCCCTGTATCTGGGGATTTTTCACATGCTTCTGGATGTCGGGAATGCTGGCCTGATCCAGAACAACGATGTCGACGTCAGGAAATTCCGTTTCGATGGCAAGCTCCACCGGCTTCGCGCTGCAGGGCGCGTATGTACCAATGGTGATAACCGTTTTATCAAAATTCACCGGCTCATAGGTCAAAATCTCATTGTCCGCGCAGAACAACGCCGACGTCTGGATTTTGTGCGGCGCATCGGCGCAGCCGGCCATTCCCAACAGCATGGCGCCTGCCAAAAATAAGATCAACAGTTTCTGTTTCTTCACATGGACCTCCTCCTCAATGTATATATTTAATGAATGTTTTTTTGATAATCTCTATATCTACCGGCTTGCTGATATGGGCCTGCATTCCGTGGGCAAGAGATTTTTCCACATCCTCCTCAAAAGCGTTTGCGGATAAGGCGATGATGGGGATGCTTGGGGCGTCCATGTGAGCCGAGCCGCGAATGGCTGCGGCGGCCTCGAGACCATTCATCACCGGCATTTGGATGTCCATCAAAATAATGGAATAATATCCCATGGAAGAGGTTTTGAAGCGCTCCACAGCCTCCGTGCCGTTGGCTGCCCCGTCAACCACAAAGCCGAGTCCGGCCAAAAGATCTGCGACAATCTCGCGGTTGATTTCGTTATCTTCCGCCAACAGGATCCTCTTGCCAAGCAGATATGCGGGCAGTTCATCGGTACGCCCGTCTTCCGGGTCCGATTCACTCAGTTCGGTTCGCTCCAGAGGAAGCTCTATGACAAATCTGCTCCCTCGATTCAATTTGCTCTCCGCATGGATGGTACCGTTCATCAGGGTCACAAGACTGTGTACAATCGCAAGCCCCAAACCGCTGCCCACATGGGCGGCGGTGAGAGAGGACTGTTCCTGCTCAAAGGGATGGAACATCTGCTGCATAAACGCTTCGCTCATGCCGATCCCCGTGTCCTCGACGGTAAAGCAGGCCCTGGTGTACCTGCCGCTTTCCGGGTTTTCCCGGTAAGTAAGGGTTACGTCCCCCTGCTCGGGGGTAAACTTGATGGCGTTGGAAATCAAGTTGACGAGACATTGCTTGATGCGGACGGCGTCTCCCAAGAATCCTCTGTGGAAGTTGTCCGGACAGTCCAGACGAAAGTTCAGCGCCTTCTCGCCTGAGGGATAGGTTTCCAGCTGAATAACGGTCTCCAGCAGCTCCTTCATATCAAAAACCGCATGGGAAATTCGCAGCTTTCCGCTTTCGATGCGGCTCATATCCAATACGTCATTGATAATGGAGATGAGATATTCACCGGACTTTTTCGCTTTTTGCGCGCAGTCGGCCACGATATCCGGTTCGCCCGCATTGTGCAGCATCAGATCGTTCAGCCCGATCACGGCGGTCAGCGGTGTGCGGATATCGTGGGAGACCTTGTTCATGAAGTCGCTCTTCAAGGTGGCTTTTGCTTGCTCCAGCTTGACTTGCTGTCCTTTTTTCACATAGTAGTAGATCCAAACTACAGCCATGGCCACCACGGTTGAGAGGGTAAGGACGATCATAACGACAACATTTTGCATTCCTTCAAAGGTTTTTCGGGCTGTAATGGAAACAGGGATTGCCAATACAATGCTGTTGCCCTCACTTTCCGGAAAGCTTTGAATACGCCAGGTTTCTCCATCTGTTTTTGTTATAAATTCCACTTTATGCTGCTGTTCCAGTCCCTGCTGCAGCGCAAGGATCTGTTGCTCGTCCACCTTCTTTTCCCGCAAGGTATGGAGCAGGTTATATCCGCCAAAATAGTCGTTGGCGGTTGAATCAGTTGGCCGCAGCTCGATCACGCCCAGCTGATTCACCACATAGGAAGCGCCCTGATTCTCATACAGGGCAGTGGCTGCAATCTCTGCGTAGGTGTTTGAGTCCACCAGCATGATAACGCCAAAGTACTCTTTATTATCTATGGTTACATTGGAAAGCGGGGACATAAAAACCCAAAAATCACCTTTGGTCTGTACCGTACAGAAATCCGTCCGAACCTCATCCGAAATTTTAAGTTTCTTGGTTTCTTCCGATTCGGACAGTACGATTTTTTCTCCTGTCAAGGAGATACAGGAGCCGTCCTCAGCCAGCAGGTATAACTGCTCAAAGGCCGTAAGCAGCTCCTGCCCCTGATCCAGCGACTGGATGTGGCTGCTCATGATGACGCAGGCCGCCTGCCGTACCTTATCCTCATAATGCTGTCTCAGCAAAAACAGCTTTTCCGAAATGAGGGTACTCATCTGCTCGATGGAGTCGATCCGCTCATTTTGAATGGACTGGTTTAAATGACGATATGTAGCGGTAAACAAAAAGATCTCGGAGATGAGCAGAAACGCCAGCAGAATGGTTATTTGCCTGAGACGCGGCAGAATTTCCGCTCCGACATTTTTTGTCTTGCCATTCATTTCTCTTTTCATTTTGGTTCCCGCCCCCCTCGGCATAGAATGGCACTGCAAGTACCGGTCGATTTATTTATTAAAATTGTAGTATCAATACTATTTCCACAACTGAGAGCCGTCATATATATCCTTAACCGTCTTCCAGTAGCCCAGCCTTTTACACTCTTCGATGATGAGTTGATGGGTATACTGGAACATCTCCGCGGCTTGTTTTGCAAATGCGTTTTGATCCCCGCCGAGCAATACGTTTGCCGCTGCTGCACACTTGCGATGGATTTCCAGTTTTCCGGATGCGTTGGACTTGTTTATTAGTTTAGGTATTTTTCGGCCGATTCGATAGTTTTTGAGTATAATCCTATAGACCGATTGCAGAGCATCAAATGGAATATGCTCTGTTAAAAATTCCAGCAAAACAACAGGCGCCGGTTGGTATAAACTGCTGTATTTTTTCGCTTCGTCTAATCGCTGAATTAATGTTTGAATTTGCTCATAAGAAACATGAGCCGCAACATGGTATGCCACTCCCTCTATGGTAAGGGAAAGCAGCTCCAAGCACTCGAAATATCTTCTGAGATGGCTGGCAATTAACTTCGGGTCCACATGAATATCGTTTAACGTCTCTATATTCGTAGAGACAAAAATTCCCTTTCCTCGGGTTGCCTCTACAATGCCCCATTTCTGCAGACATTGAATCGCCTGCGTCGTCGTGTTTACGCTGACGCCATACTGCTTCTGCATCTGGGCGTGAGAAGGCAGCTTGTCTCCAGGCTGATAATAACCGATAGAGATAAGCCCCAAAATATCCAGGTATACGCTGGAATAGCGCTCTTCCGCTGTTTTCATCCACTGATCAAGTCCCTGAACACCGATGCGAAAGGGCGAATCGGCAGGAACATAACATTGAAAATCTTCCCTTGAAATTGTAATAAAGTGGATATACGCAAGAAAATCTTTGACGACGCTGCTTTCAGGCGCCGCTATTCTGCTTTTTTGAATAAAATCCATGAGTGTCTGCTGATATGTGACGCGTGAACAAAAGTTGTTTTCCCTATATTCGACTCCTAGAAAGCCAAGCGCATCAACGATATGAAGGCTCAGCTCGTTTTCGCATCTGGCGATGAAAAAACGCCAGATCAGTTTAGAGTTTTTCCAAAAGAGTTTTGGTGTTTCCGGATTCAATTGCTGAACAATTTTTTCGGGGATATCCCAATCGAACTTGTCGCACAGAGAAATTCCGTGGCATATAAAAGGATAGTAAAGAATTTCCGCCGTTTTTAAGATGTCTGTCATGACGGGGATATTTGGCTTTTTCAAATTGTGTGCTGAATCGCTTTCCGGGTCCGCTTGTTCAAAAATAACCACAGAAAGCTGTCGTTCTTTTGTCTCAATGAGTCCTGCGTCAGACAGCATGGCCACCACACGGCGTATTGTTTTGTTGGATACTTTGTATTCCCTGCAAAGGGCGGCATAGGAGGGAAGTACCGTACCTTTCGGCATCAGTCCGGATTCGATTTTGTTCTTTATAATCTCAAATATCCTGTCATATTGAAATTTATCATATTTCATCTCATTTTTTCCTCATAAGGCGTTTCTTCTGATAGGACGGACAAAAAGCTGTCCATGGAATTGTCGTAAATACAATAGCAATTCCGTCCTTTGTGCTTTGCGGCATAAAGAGCCTGGTCTGCGCAATGAAATAAATCTTCATATTCTGCTGCGTGAGTGGGAGCGAGCGAAACCCCCATACTCGCACGAATATAAAAATCTTGGTACATTCCGCCGATCGATTGAAAAATGCGTTCAGCCACCGGCGTGATATCATTCTTATATTCCACAAAAATCAAAAATTCATCTCCGCCGATCCTGGCAATAATATCTGAGTTTCGTACCGATTTTTGGACTTTTTGTGCTGCTTCACGCAGTACTTGGTCTCCAAACATATGTCCATACAGATCATTCGCGTTTTTAAAGAAATCCAAGTCGAACAGCATAAGTGCATATTTTTTGTTCGAGGAATATTCTTTTTCAAGAATTTCCCTGATTTTAGTGCGGGCAAAGTTTCTGCGGTATAAACCTGTTACATCATCAATATGCGCTGTTTTCTTCAAAAGCTCCAGTTCCGTAATTTCCGCATGAATGTCTGTACATTTTCCAATGGCTCCTGTAACTGCATTCGTATTATTCCCCAGCCAGAGCGGGCGGGCTATAATTTTGTACCATCGCCACTGCCCCTTGACACACAGGCAGTAGTTTTCCGAAATTGTAGGTTTGCTTGGCGATGCGCATCGAAGCTTGTTGCGCAGATCTTGATAGTCCTCAGCTTTCATAACCTGTTGAAACAGCCTGTCCTCTTTCAGATTAACTATGATTTCTGGCAATCCAAGCTGAACAGCACCCTCTTCCGATAGAGTCAGAATATCAGTTGGATATGTATACTCAAAAAGAATTTCTTTCGACATTTCAGCAATAAATTGATATTTAATGCGTTCCTGTTCCAATAGGGCCAATGTGCGATTGGAAGCCTCTCCGCTTTGCAGGATGGTTCGGGTTATTTCTTTGATCTCTTCTTTTGTAACATAGCCAAGCGAACGGTGTTTCAGCTCCCGTTCCAGCATAGGGCCGATATCTTTCAAGCATTGGAGCAGCAACGGATTGAACGCACCGCATTGCCCGCTGTAAATCATCTCAAAAGCTTTCTGGTGCGAATAGGCTTCCTTATAAACACGCTTGTGGGTCAAAGCGTCATACACGTCCGCAAGGGAAACCACCTGTGCCTCAATGGGGATTTCATCGCCTGCCAGACCATCCGGATAACCCTTGCCGTCATACCGCTCGTGGTGCCACCGGCAAATATCCCTTGCGATCCGCACGATCTCTTCATTGGGATAATATCGAGTTTTTTCCAGCATGTTTGCGCCGATACCGCTGTGCTCTTTGATCTTCTCGTACTCTTCAAAGGTGAGTTTGCCGGGTTTATTTAAAATTTGCTCAGCAATCGAAATTTTACCAATATCATGCAATGACGATGCGTTTGAAATCAATAAAATTTGGGATTGAAGATAACGGTATTGGCTGCTTAAAGCGCAGAGCTGTTTCAGCAGCATTTCCGTGATAGTGCGGATGTTAAGGACATGCATTCCGCTCTCGCCGTTACGAAACTCTACAATGTGGCTTAAAACCTCAACCATAATAAGATTGCTTTTTTCTTTTTCCAACACCTGTTCTGTGACTGCATTTTCAAGGAACTTCTGCTTGGAATAA
This sequence comes from Candidatus Soleaferrea massiliensis AP7, assembly GCF_000820765.1. GTDB lineage: Bacteria > Bacillota > Clostridia > Oscillospirales > Ruminococcaceae > Soleaferrea > Soleaferrea massiliensis. The sequence goes on along the minus strand of NZ_CCYH01000029.1, from coordinate 90,853 downwards.
AGCATAATGGTGTTGGAAACACGCCGTCTGATCGTTTTGGGATCAAAAGGACGGTTGACATACTCGGTTGCGCCTAAATCATAAGCGGCATCGATATAAGAAGCCGTTGTTTCTGCTGAAATGATGATGACCGGGATTCGCTCGATCCATTTGTTTTTATTCATCATTGCCAGCACCTCAAACCCATCCATCTCCGGCATGACAATGTCAAGCAGGACCAATGAAATCTCAAATTGATGAAATTCCAAAAGCTTTACTGCCTGCAGCCCGTTATCGGCCTCTAAGATTTCATATTCATCACGGAGCATATCTGCAAGCAAAGAACGGTTCAGCTCAGAATCGTCTACAATCAGAACTTTATTTTGGAGTTTCATCCTATCACCCTTTCCGCTACATATTTGTCAGAGCGCTCACACATTCCAGCACCAATGCATAAGCCCTTTTTGTATTTTGAAGCAGCCAACCCATATTTTTGTCGGGCATTCCACTGCGAAGCATCTCGGTAAGCTCTTTTGTGCTGTCTGCAAGGGATGTCAAGCTCAAATTCAGGGCAATCCCTTTTAATGTATGCGCTGCGCAGAATGCAGTTTCCAGATCATTTTGATCAATTGCCTTACAAAGAGAACTGAAATTGGTATCTCTTTGTAAAATCTTTAAATATTTTATAATTCGTTCATCACTGCCCATTAAACGAACAGCTGCTTCATAATTGCCATCCATTTTCTGATAACATTCTTTAACGGTCATCGTTATATCACCAACTTAAATTGTTTATGGAGAATAATTTCACACCAAATATTCTGTGTACCTCTACCAAATAAGTTTATCACAAAAAACGACAAATGTCAATTTATCCGGCCAATGTACGACAGAATATATGGAATAGAAAAAATCTTCAACAGATATTTACATCTCAGGTATTCTCATTTTCCGGTCGCAAATCCCCTTATCCATCCGGGTCAAAGTAAAAAGAAAAACACCCCCATCCGACATTGCGCCTGCAACTTGCCGGATGGGGGTGTTCTCAATGGGCCGGTGTGTCATAGCCGTCAATCTCATAATAGACTGTGAGCGGCAGGAATCCAATGCTGCCCGCCTGGGAGAGCGCCAAGATGACGATTTCGCCGCCGCAGAGCACCGCGCTCCATATGGAATTGTTCTCATCATTGGACTTTAAAAGAGAACGAAAAGCGCGGATGCCTTTGTCAAAGGACGGAACACATCGGGTATCCTGAAAGCGGGTTACCTGTGCCGGTTCCGGATATCCGCCAGCCGCTCCAGGGCCGCATGGCAGAGGTATTGCGGGCTGTACGGCCTGCGAAGCTTTGTTTTTCTCAACAGAAAATTTTCATCCGGGGCAAATGCGTATTTGACAAATGGCTCGATGTCCCGCCTTTTATAGGATACGGAATGGATCGTCTGGAAAATGGTGATCAGCTCCCTCAGGTACAGATCGAATATGGAAAACACATCTGAGATGCATAGGCCATATTTGCGGGCCAGGTCCGCTTTGCTCAGACCGTATTCGTAGAAATCCCTCAGAATGGGATAGTAAGATTTTTGATGGGCGTAGCGTTTGGCAAATGCGCTGCATGCGCCGGCTTCCTCCATGACCCGGAGCGGCTTGGCATATTCGCATTGGACGGACCTGCTGTCGATGGCGAGGCGGATATAGCAGGATGTCTCCTCCCCGCCGTTGAAGCTGCCTGTCCCAATCTCCCGAACCCCATCGATGGTGCGCTGTTCCAGCCGGTATGGGTCGGTGAACAGAATCAGGTCGATATCCTCCCGGGATGTGATCTCTTTGATCAGTCTGTAATGGACGAAGTTGTGGATCAAAAGCAGGTTCAGAGCTTCCAGCCGCAGGAGCATGTATTCCTCGATTTCAGGCGAGCTTCTGTGCTCCGCATAACTGCCGATGCAGTAAAAGGTCTTGTCCGGCATCATGGCCCGGATTTTGCGGGAATCGGAATAATAATCTCCCAGATGAATCACGATGTCCGCATCCTCCAATAATAGATTGGCATACAGATTTTCTATTTTGCCCAGTGTATCACTGACAACAATAACTTTTTGCATAGTATTTCTCCATAAAGGGTTTCACAATATCAATTTATTCTGAGTAAGACCATTATATTTCAATAATCTTGATTTGTAAATAGATTAAATGAAGATACTTGAATTTTAGAAAAAATAATGTCAAAACATGTTATCATAAACACAAATAAAAGGGGAGGTGCAACATGGGTATCGGTGATAGATTAAGAAATTTACGAGAAGAAAAAGATATGAAGCAGATAGAACTTGCCGCTGCACTTAATGTTGTTCCTTCGACAATTTCTAATTACGAGAATGAAGTAAGTGCTCCAGAATATGAAGCTCTCGTGAAACTGGCGAGGTACTTTAATGTTAGCACGGATTACTTATTGGGTAACAGCGTAACAAGAATGAGTTGGGAAGATGCAAACACTGATATAAAAATTATTGGAGGAAAAGTTGCTTCGTTAAAAATAATTGAAAATATAATACATTTGGATTTGCAAGATAGAACCACTTTGATAAACCTGATTAATGCCTTACTTAACCAACAAAAATACCAAAAAAGCTCTAATAAATAACTTTTAGTACTTGTAAAAGCAGTAAGCCCTTCGATCAATGAAGACTTACTGCTTTTTTGCGCCTTGAATCAAGCTTGCTGATTACCAAAAGCTCAGATGGAACTTGATGAAATGTAGGGTGTGCGCCGACCATATTATCCAATAAATCAGGGAAGTCCGGATACAATAAAGACAGGACTGTAAAAACGCTGTGTAACGGAGGTACATTATGGAACAGGGATGGAGCTTGCGGGAAGCCATCGATTATTACAAGGGGAGGAACGCGCCCCAGGATCAGCAGGCACTTGTGGCATTGCTGCGCGAGGTGCAGGAGCATTCTGACGGCACAATCCCCGCGGCGGCTCTGGATGAAATAGCGGATGCGCTGAAGCTGAAAAAAACCTTTTTGTCGGCAGTGGTCAAACGGTTTCCCAGCCTGCGCACCGAGGAAGCGCCGCATCTCCTGGAGATGTGCGGCGGGGAACGCTGCCGCAAACGCGGCTGCCGGGAACTGCACCGCTATGTGGAGGATGCCTTTCAGGTGAAGAGCGGCGGCGTCAGCAAGCGGGGAGGGTTCCAGTTCAAGGTGACCGGCTGCATGAAAAACTGCCCGAACGGCCCAAGCCTCAAATGGGATGGGACGCTTTATTCCGGCGCGGATCAGCAATTGATTCAAAAGCTCATAGACGACAAATAAAAAGAGGAAGGCTGTCGGGCCTTCCTCTTTTTATTTTCAATGGTTAGGACTTCAGGATTTGCATCTTGAGTGTTACCAGATCGAAGATGTTGATGACGCCGTCCCGGTTGACATCCGCGGCCGCCCGCTGTGCCTCATCCGGATTCCAGCGGCCCAGGATAAAGGACTTCACGGCAAGCAGATCGGACACGCCGGCTCGGGCGTCCCCATCGGCATCCCCGTATACTGCGATCCGAACCTGATCGGTGATGATGCCGTCCACCTTCATGCATACGATGAAGCCGGTTTCCGCCAAATCGGCAGGATCGCACACTTCTGCGTCCCTGCTGCGCACAAAGATTTCAGCGCCCGGCATCTCCGAGAACTGGGAAAGAACCGTGCTGACGGAGACGCCCGTGTCCAGCCCGGACAGGATGCCGTTTTCCAGATAGAGGGAGGAACCGTCCCGCAGTGACAGCTTGAAATCGAGCAGCTGCAGTTTCTTCTCCGCGTCGAGCAGCTTCCTCTGGTTTAAGACGAAGACCTGCTGTTCCCGGTCCAGCCTGTCAAATGCTTTTCGGGCCGCTTCCACCTTCGGCCGGTCCGCTTCGGAAAGCTGGCCGATATCCCCGATGCCGTCGATGGCGGCTTCCACCGGCAGGATGACAGCATCCTTCGAGAAGGTGAAGCAGTCGAAGCTGAATTCGCTGCCGGGCAGGAACATGAAGGTGACCGTCTGGATGCCGGTATAGCTTTCGGACAGATCGAGAACCTGTGTGCGGTAGCCGTCGCCGCCCGCAAATTCCAGATCGGTGCGGCTTTCCCCGATAAGCAGGCTGATGCGGCAGCGCTCGAGCGGCGTCATGCCCTTGACAGCCATACGGCTCGATCCGGTCAGCCCGAAATTGATCTTTTTATAGTAGAGCGACATATTGTTGCCAAGGCCCGTGACGACCTTCTGTTCCCGGCCATTTTCATCGGTATAGCTGCCGAAGCCGAAGCTTGTGCCGCTGGTCAGCGCGTCGTCGTAATCCTCCGCTTCGACCGGGAAGAACGCGTCGACATTGGCGCTGGCCCGCGCTTTGGTGAACTGGAAGGAGTCGAAGATGATCGAGCCGCTTGGGAACACGAAGCAGAGGTCCTTGACGCCGCGCAGGCCCGAAAGGTCGAGGGTGGTCACCGCCGCCTTGTCCCATCCGCCGCTGCTGTTCAGCCGGACCGATGTCAGCAGTTTTCCATCTGGACCGTTCTCGCGGATCTGCACCTCCGGCTGGTTCGGGGAGGCGGCGCTCACGATGATGGTATCCGAGCCGTCGCGGCCGAAGTCCAGGTTCTGGAAGGTCATCCAGTCGCCGGGCGCAATGCCGCCGAGCCCGACGTCTCCGGGACTGAAATGCTCCTTCGAGCCGACATCGAAGGTTTCCGCGTTGATCTGTGCGTACGGCGAGTTTTCATAGAACCGGAACGACTGCAGGACGGCGGGAGCGGAGAAGCGCAGGCAGATGTCGTGGACGCCGGTCAGGCCGCGCAGCGCGAACAGCTGTTCCTTCACGGTGTCCGGTCCGGTGGCCTTGAGCTGCACAGCGGCCAGGATTTCTCCATCCGCGCCGCCCTCGCGGACCTGCACCTGCTGTGCTGTTTCGGACGCCGCACACAGCTGAAGCTGCCGGGTGCCGCTGCCGCCGAAATCGAGGTTTTTGTATACCAGGTAATCCCCGCCTTGAATGCCCGAAAGCCCCAGCTCAGTCTCGGTGAAGGAGCCGCGGCAGTCGTCGTACATACCGCCCCCGATGGACTGGTACGGCTGGTTCTGCGGGATGAATTCGAACCAGTCGAGTACAATCGCGGAGGTGATGAACACAAAGCAGAGGTCCTTCTTGCCGGTGATGCCGGTCAGTTCAAAGGTCTGCTGCGCCGGCTCGGTCCAGGAGCCGCTGTTTTTCAGCGTGACGGTGGTGAGCAGCGGGCCGTCCTTGCCGCCCTCGCGGATTTCAAACCGCGCGGAATCGCTAATGGTGCAGGCGGACAGGGTCATCTTTCTGGGGCCGCTGCCGAAGTTGAGGTCCTTAAAGATCATCCAGTCGCCGGGGAAGATGCCGCCGATGCCGCCGGCTTCCTGTGCGAATTCCTTGCTGCCGGTGCTGTAGGACGAAGCGCTGATGCGCTGTCCGTAGACCGGTGTCGGGATGTCCAGCGTGAAGATCACCTTGTCGAAGGAGACGCCCCCGCCCGGGAAGACCACATAGATTTCATGCCCGTCGCCCAGCGCGGTCATCTTTTCGGTGAACGGCTGGTAATCGCCCCATCCGCCGGTCGGCTTCAACGTGACCGCCGCGAGCAGCGGGCCGTCGGGCGCGCCGTCGCGGATTTCGGCCTTCATATCCGAGCCGGTGCCGTTCGAGCCGACCACCGTGACCGATTTGGTTCCGACAATGCCGAAGTCCGCGTCGAACGCGATCCAATCGCCGCCCCGGATGCCGCCGACCGCGGCGCCGCCGCCTTCGATCAGGTAGTTGTCGATGTGATACTTCCTGGACAGCTCCGCTTCGCAGACGATATCCGGATCTTCGGGGTATTCGTAGTCGGTGTTGACCGCGCAGGTGAACGGCAGATAGGAGAGCACAGCCTGCTGTCCGGTGCCGTTGCCGCAGGTCGCGTACAGGCGGAACTGCCCGGGCGTGATGCCCGTGACCGTCGCGGTGCCGTCGCCGTTGTCGATGACCATCGCGCTTTTATTGGCGGAATAGCCGTCCTTGTCGATGATGCGGAACCGCACGTCGGCCTCGGCCTCGGCCGGGAAGACCTGATAGCGGATCACAGCTTCCGGATTGTCGTCACTCAGCGCCTGGCTGCCCATCATCACCTGCAGTTCAATTTTGCGCGCATAGCTGCCGGCATCCATCTGGTTGGAAATGGTCACTGCCTTTTCCGCGTAAACGCCGGAGCCGTCCGCCGCCGTCGCCCGTACAACGGCGGTGCCGTCATGCAGGCCCATCAGCGTGCCGTCCTGCTTGATGGATGCGGGGCTGACCGCGCTGCCGGATTCGTCATAGACGCTCCAGACAATATCCTGGCAGGCTTGAGCCGGCTGGACCGACGCCGTGAACACGGCCTTGCCGTTCATCCGGTCGACCGTGTCCGCGCCGCTGATGGTGATGGCGGACACTGGTGTGAAGCCGTCCTGTCCGGAAATCTCGACATCCCGGAACGCGGAGACGCCCGAACCGTCCCTGGCCGTCGCCGTCACGCGCACCGTGCCGTTCTTGTTGGCTTTCAGCACGCCGTATTCGTCGATGGACGCTTTGTCGGTTGCGGAGCCATCCGGCTCAGTGACCGCGTAGGAGACCTTGTCAAAGTCCGGGACAGCGGGGGAGAGCGCCGGAACCATCTTCAGGGTGCCGCCCGGTTCATGGATGTCCCGGATGCCGTCGATGCCGTCCAGCGCCATGGACCGCACCGGTTTTTCATGCACGGCATGGAGCGTCACGGTCGTGGGGGAAAGGCCCGGCGAGGATGCGGTGACCGTGATTGGACCGCCGGTGCCGTCCGAACGGATGTACGCCATCGCCTTGCCGGAGAAGAGCCTTCTCGCGGCGCTCTGGAACGAGTCGTTGTCCGGGGAGCTGCCGTTATCGTAGGCGACCAGCTCGCCGGCCCCCTCGACCTTGATCTCGACGCGGTTGGTCGCGTTCGCGACGAAGTTTCCATCCGCGTCGCGCGTGCTGACCTCCACAAAGGAGATGTCCTTCCCATCCGCCTTGATCGTGCCGCGGTCGGGATTCAGAACCAGCGAAGCCGGGTCGGAGAAGGAGGAAACGGCGTCGCGCGCGATTTCATTCCCGTTTTCATCGCGGCCGATGGCGACAAGCTCGCCCTGCTGGTATGGAACCTCCCAGGCATAGTGCATGACCTCGGCGGTCTTGAGATCGACCGCCTGCCTGCCCAGTGAGTTCCCGTTGAGAAACAGCTCGACCGATGCGGCGTTGGAATAGGCCCAGACCGAGACGGTTTCGCCCTCGTTCCAGTCCCAGTGCGGCAGCAGATGCACCATCGGTTCCTCTGTCCAGACCGATTGATAGAAGTAGTAGATGTCCTTCGGGATGCCGGTCATATCGACGATGCCGAAATAGGCGTTTTTCGAGGCGTACGGCGCCGGCTCGCCGATATAGTCGAAGCCGGTCCAGACGAATTCGCCGAGGAACCACTTGTTGTCCCGGTTGAACCGCCAAGCCTCCTCCGCGAAGTTGCCCCACGGCACCTTGGCGTTGTCGTAGCTGGAGACCTGCTGGTCGTCCGAATTGCTGGCGACGGGCACATCCGCGGGCGGATGGTAGATGCCTCTGGACCGCACCGCCGACGCGGATTCGGAAGCGTAGATCGCCCAGCCCGGATGCCTGCTGTGGATGCCCGCCGCGGAGCCGATGCCGTAGTTCATGCCGACGGCCTGCTCGTATTGGCCCAGATTCTGCGTATTCGCGTTGCCGAGCGCGTTGGTCGCGAAGGTGAGCAGCGCGTTGCCGTTTGGGTCCTCCTCGCGAATCCAGCCGTTGATGCGCTGAAGCTCGGTTTCGGCCCGTCCGCCCGGACCGCCGTCGTTGGGCATCTCGGGAATCTCGTTCGCAACCGACCACATGATCGCCGAAGGATGGTTGCGGTCCCGCCGAATCCAGCTGCGCACATCCCGTTCAATCCATTCGTCGTAGAAGATGTGGTAGTCATAGGTGTTCTTGCCCTCATACCAGGTGTCGAAGCTCTCCACCATCACCATGATGCCCATCTCGTCGCAGAGCTGCAGAAACTCCGGCGCGGGCATGTTGTGCGAGGTGCGGACGGCGTTGACGCCCATCTCCTTCATGATGCGCAGTTCCCGGCGCTGCGCCGCTAGATTGATCGCGGTGCCGAGCGCCCCCTGGTCGTGATGCAGGCAGACGCCGTTGAGCTTCATATACGCGTCGTTCAGATAAAAGCCCTCGTCCGGGTCCACCCGGATGGATCGGAATCCGGTCGTGCTCTGGTACGTGTCGACGACCTGCCCCTGCCGCAGAATCTCGGTTTTGACCCGGTACAGGTACGGATCGTCGATTCCCCACAGGCGCGGGTTTTCCACCTTCAGCGCCTGTGAAACGGCTTTTTGCTCTCGAGCTGGGATACTGACCGGATCGCTGAGCTGTTCCGCCACCGGCCGGCCGTCTGCGTCGTAAACGGTCTGCCGGAGCGTGATTTCCCGCATCTCATTGGATTCGTTCAGGATTTCGGTTTTGATGTCCAGATTGCCGCCTTTTCCGTCGTTGCTCAGATAGGTGCCGTTGAAGTCGACATGGGTGTCCTCCAGATAGCTGATCCAGACGTTGCGGTAGATGCCCGCGCCGGTGTACCATCTCGTGTTCCTGGAACGGTGGTCCACCCGCACGGTGATGTTGTTCGGCTCGTTGCCATAGCGGACAAAATCGGTGATGTCCACCTCAAAGGTGGTGTAGCCGTAGCCCCATCCGCCCGCTTCCCGGCCGTTGACATAGATGGTGGAATCCTGGTAGACGCCGTCAAAACGGATTTTGATCCGTTTGCCCCGCTTATCCTGCGGGATGTAGAAGGTTTTGCGGTACCATCCGCAGGAGGTCTGATAGAGGTCCTTGACCTGCTCGATCAGCCAATCGTGCGGCAGATCGACGGTTTCCCAATCGGAATCATCCGCATGCTGTGCGGAGTGATCCTCGGAAAAATCCGTGGTCTTGTAAAATCTCCAGTCGCTGTTGAAGGATTGGTTTCGAAGAGGGTCTTCCAGCACGATCGCGGCAGCATCTTCTTCGGCTGAAGCGGCCAGCGGCTGCAGGGCGATGCTGGTCAGAAGCATCACCGCCGCTAGAAAGAACGACAGCCCTTTTCTCTTTCTCATTGTTTTCTCCTTTCTCAATAGAAATTGTGTTGTGGATTGCATACAGCATGCTCAGCGCGCGGATCCCTTCTTTTATGGAATGCTCTGCGCGTGCAGGGAACAAAGCAATGCTTGACATTTTCCGCGGTGTTTCCTCCTTTCGAACCCTTCTGATCCCGGCACCGGCGCTGATGGCAAAGGATATCAGCTTACATCATCAGGTTATCAAATTACATGCAGAAAATCAATTTGTATATTGAACAAAGATATTCGGCCGCTTTTGATGAATCGGTTAGAAAAAGCCGTTTTTTTATTAAAGATAAATTTGATTTATTTTTGCAGAAAACGGAAAAATGATTATGATAAAAGTGTAAATTATACAATGAAAACGTTTTTTTATTTACTTTTTTAATGCTATATGATATAATTCATGTTGCTTCGTGATGAAAATGAATATTTTTCTGGAAATTATGACAAATTATTTGACGCGGCAATATAAATCTTGGAAAAGAATCGATTTCATCATGAAGCGCCCGATCATAAATAGAAAAAGGAGATGGAAAAATGACAAAGAAGTTCGTGTCAATGGTCCTGGCGGTCATTCTGACTTTAACCAGTGTCATCCATGCGTTTGCGTACCCGGGTCCGTTGGAGGTGAAAGCCGCGGCGGCGCAGCTCCCGGGCCAGATTGCTTCCTCGGCATTTTCCGCGGCATCGGCAGGCGTTGGCCTGATCGCCAATTCCGATGCGGAAAAGATAGACGAACAGATGGCCGGCCCCACACAGAACGGCAGCTGGCTGGAATTTAACATCAATGTCCCGGAAGATGGAACGTATACGTTTTCCGCACGGGTGCAGTCGGCCGGTGACAAACCGACCATGAATGTCCTTGTGGACAATGTTTCCCAATTAACGGTGGCGGAAGGAGACCCTTCCGGCGAAGGCGTGCCATGGTTCACCACAGCCCCTCAGAGGATGGAACTGAAAAAAGGGGAGCACATTTTAAAAATTGAATTTGGCAGTACCTTTGACCTGAGCTGGATTCAGTTGGAGCGGTACATAGAAGCAAGGCCGATAGAGGAATCCAATCTGATCGAAATCATTGAATATGACAGGGCAAACAAGTCCTACTCGGAGTTCGAGGACAGCAAGGACCCGGAGGCCGTTATCGGAACCATCCCCAAAGGGGTGTACGCCGGGGACTGGTTTGAATTCGACGTGTATGTCTCTGAAGAGATGGCCGGCCGTTACGATTTGTATGCCCATGTGGCGCGCGCCACCACCAATGCGAATCTGGTGGGCGTGCAGTTCTTCGTTGACGGGGAACGAAAGGTGGATATCAACCGGGCAGGCACCGGCGGATGGTTCAACTGGGTCAACGACGGCCCTTATGCAATCACCCTTTCCCCCGGCAAGCATGTCATCAAGATGCTCGTGACAAAGCAATGCAACGTCAGCCTGTTTAAGCTGGAGCGTTCCACCATGACGGGCGACGCCATCCGGATCGACGCGGTGGACTACACTTCTTCTTCCAGCGGCATCGGGCAGGAGAACTGCTCCAATCCGGAGGTCAGCAGCGGAAAGAACCCCAGCTCAACGATGGCCGGGGCCTGGATGGAGTACAATCTCTTCCTGTCCGAGGAATCCGCCGGGGAGTTTCTGTTCACCACCCATGTCGCGCGTTCCGGCTCGGCTGAGAACGCCATCAGCTATGTGTGCTACATCGATGGAAAGCTGGTGTCCAATTTTTCCCGTCCGGGAACCGACGGCTGGCAGAACTGGAAGTCCTCCGACCCGGTAGGCCTTCGCCTTGCTCCGGGCAACCATGTGATCCGCATCGAGTTCAAGGCGCAGTTCAATTTGAGCCTGCTGAAATTTGAGCGTTTGACCATCGACCCGGACGCGGCGGTTACAGCGGTCAACGTTGTCGGCGAAGAGCCGTTTGAAGCGGTCAAGGGAAAATCGACCACGTTTTTCGCGCAGGCGCTGGGCGATAAAAACTGCAACCCCTTTGTCACCTGGGAGCTGGAAGGCAGCAACCGCGCCAGCATCGACAGCAGCGGCGTGCTGACCGTTCCCTTCAGCGAGGAAGCGGACCAGCTGGTGCTTCGGGCGCGTTCCGAATCCCATCCGGATGTTGTTTCCAAGGACATCACGGTGAAGCTGATCGATGAGAGCGACGAACACAGCAGGCTGTCCCGAGAGATCGCGCAGGAAGGCATTGTGCTGCTGAAAAACGAGGACGACGTCCTGCCGCTGGAAAACGGCGAGAACGTTGCGCTGCTTGGCCTGGGACAGGTGAGCTATGTGAAGGGCGGCAGCGGCTCCGGCGATGTCGAATCCGCGTTCGTGCGCACCATCCCGGAAGGCCTGCAGGACAAGGCCTATGACGGAAAGATCCGTTTGGATGATGCCTTGGTCGAATTCTACAACAACTATTACTATACCAACGGCGGAAGCGTCTCCACCAACGAGCCGGAATTCAGCCTGGTGGAACCGCTCATGGACGCCGCGGCCGCAAAGGAAAACGCCACAGCGGTTGTCGTCCTGTCCAGACGCTGGGGAGAGGGCTCCGATGTCGACACCAATCCCGGCTCCAATTCGTATCAGTTCAGCGCAAGGGAGAAGGAGCTGATCGAAGCGTCGCTTGAAAAGTTTGAAAAGGTCGTGCTGGTCCTGAATATCGGCGGCGTCATGGATCTGAACTGGGCCGCCAACGTATCCAGCAGCACCGGCAGGAAGATCGATTCCATCCTGCTTGCCTGGCAGCCCGGCATGGAAGGCGGCATCGCAGTCGCGGATGCGCTTTGCGGCGACGTCAATCCATCCGGCAGGCTGACCGATACCTTTGTGACCAGCTTTAAGGATTATCCGTCCTCCGGCACGTATAAGAATGTGGGAAGCAATTCCTATGTGTCCTATGAAGAGGATATTTTTGTGGGTTACCGTTATTTCGAGACGTTTGCCCCGGAAAAGGTCGTTTATCCGTTTGGCTTCGGCCTGTCCTATACGGACTTTGCAATTTCGGATGTCCAGGCTGTGCCGAATGAAGCGAAAGGAACCATCGATGTTTCCGCGAAGGTCACAAACAATGGACAGCGGGCGGGAAAAGAGGTCGTACAGGTTTATTTCAGCGCTCCGGACGGGCTTCTTCCAAAGGCGAGCAAGGAACTGGCGGCCTTCCAGAAGACCGGCGAGATAGCGCCCGGCGAATCTCAGACCGTCACGATGTCCTTTGATATCGATGAGATGGCGAGCTACGACGATATTGGAAAGACCGGCAAAGAATCCGCCTATGTGCTGGAACCGGGCGTCTACGATATCTATGTCGGAAAATCCGTTCGGGACAATCAGGCAGCAGGCTCCTATACGGTCGATGAACTGACGGTGACACAGCAGCTGACAAAGATTTTCCAGCCTGTGGATGAGGAAAACCAGCTGCAGCGCAGGCTGGACGGCACGGGCCCTGCCAGCTATGAAACCACCATCTGGAACGACGCGTCTGCCGCCCCCGTACCTGCGTCCGCTTCTTCGAACGCCGCGGCAAGCGCCGTGAAAGACGGCGCGGCTTCCGCGCAGTCCGAAGGGATCATAAAGCTTTCGGATGTGGCTGAGGATCCATCCCTGATGAGTGCGTTTATCGCGCAGCTGACCGATGAAGAGCTGATCCGTCTCACATATGGCTCCGGCACCAGCGATTTCCGCGAAATCCTGGACGGCGGCATCACGGCGACCACAATGGAGAACCTCGCGTACGGCATCCCAAGGCTGCAGACCTCCGATGGCCCGGCAGGCATCCGCAACTATAAATACACGTCCACTGCATGGCCGTGCGCAACAATGCAGGCCTGCACATGGAATCCGGAGCTGGTGAAAGCCGCGGGAGAAGCATTGGCGAAGGAAGCAAGGGAATTGAAGGTGCTTACCCAGTATCTTGAGTACTCGCTGAACAACCATGGTTCACCCATCATGCTGACGCCAAGCACCAACATCCACAGGGACCCCAAATGCGGCAGGAACTTTGAATATTATTCGGAGGATCCGTTCATCTCCGGCATCATGGCGGGCGCACAGATCAACGGTATCCAGTCGCAGGGCGTGTCCGCTACGCTGAAGCATTTTTCGGCGAACAACAGCGAGACCAACCGCAAGAACAGCGACAGCATGGTTTCGGAACGCGCAATGCGGGAAATCTACCTCAAACCGTTTGAAGTCGCCATCTCCACCTCCAATCCGTGGTGCGTGATGTCCTCTTACAACAAGATCAACGGCAAGTGGGCATCCATGCACGAGGACCTGCTGCAGACCGTCCTGCGGGACGAGTGGGAATACAAAGGCATGGTCATGACCGACTGGGGCGCATTGGCTCCGCTGCTGGATGAGATCAAGGCAGGCAGCGCGCTGAAGATGCCCGGTATTGGAAGCAGCTATGACCAGGCGCATGACGTCGCCGCCGCGCTGGAAAGCGGGGATCTGACCAGAAACCAGCTGGAACGTGTTGTGCGCGATATGATGTATATGGAGCTTCATACCTATCTGTTTGATGCCGACAAAACGGCATTGGAGAGCTATCATCCGGTGGAGATCGACGCGTCCGATCTGCAGGCACATGTCGACTTCAAATTCTATTATGAGAATGAACCGGTCAGCCTTTATGTGGAAGGATTGGATGAAGAGACGGAAACCTTGAGCGTATCCGATGAAAACGGCAGCCCGATTGACGTTGAGAAGATAGAAGAAGGCGTCTACCGGTTTGCAATGCCGGGTTCCAAGGTGTTTGTACAGAAGGTATCCAATGTTCCCGCGCCGCTTCCGGGCGACGTGACCGGGGACGGCGTTCTGGGACTGCAGGACCTGATTCAGGTCAAGGTTTATATCCTCACGAATGAGGGCTTCACCGATGAACAGAAGCGCCTGGCCGATGTGAACGGCGACGGCAGGATCAACATCTTGGACCTGCTGCATATCAAACTGATGATCTTAAACGCATAGTTTTCGTTTTTTATAAGAGCTGCGGACATTTGTCCGCAGCTCTTTTTATGCAAAGAGACTGCCGCTTGGCCTATGCCGGAAGAATCCGTTACATATCCGGTATGCTGAACATGGGATTGGTACGTATGTACCAATCGGCCGGATAAAAAAGTCCGATCATATCGATATGTTGTTTGCGGAGTAGAAATACCGCTTCGGCAGCTTGTAAAGCCTGGTCCATATGAATAAAACATTTTTATGAAAATGTATGGAGCTTGTATCGTAAAGTTTTGATATGGATAAGACAGGTTTGTCTTTTTATGATATAATGGAAAAAAACGTGGGGAGTTGCCGCTATCTATGATTCAGATATTGTTTGTGGACAGTGATCCAAAGATATATGAGCTGATTCAGGGCATTGATTGGACAGCGCATCAAATTCGGGGATGCTTCTGGGCGGACAGTGTTGAAAAAGGCCGGTAGATGGCCCAGCGATATCATCCGGACATTATCGTGACGGAATTGTGCCTGCCGGATGGATATGGGCTGAATATGATGGACGACATTCTGTCCTTTCAGCCGCAGTGCCGTTTTATGCTTTATACCACACAAATATACGATGAAGCGCTGATCGACACCATGATTCTGGGGGGCTTCCGGTATTTGATCAAAGACCCGCGGTTAGATAATATGAACAATGTGCTGCATGCGGTGGATTTACTGGCACAGCTGATTATAAAAAACATGAAAAGGGAAGAACAGGATCAACAGATCAGGTCACAGTTAAAACAGCTCAGCCAGACGGCGAAGCGCTTTTGCTGCAATCTGCTCATCACTGGCGGCGTGCCGGAGGATGCAGATCAGGCCAAGTCCCTTTTAAAACAGTTTGGCCTTCCGATGTCAGCGCCTGCTTATTCGCTGTCTGTGTATTTGTTTGCACCTGATGACAATCCGGCGTTTGATGACCGGGAGGGTCTGATGTACAGGTTTTTGGAACTGCTGCTCGAAAACAGCGAAGCAGTCAGTTTGTTTATGACGCTGAATCATGAGGTCTGTCTCTTATTCACGCATACGGATTATCCATCGGGTGAGATGCAACAGCTGCTGTGTGAAAGGGCGAAAAAATACAATCGGCAGTATTGGGAACGGTATGGCTGTCAGCCATACAGCGGCTTCAGCCAGCCTGTTGCTTCGTTTCAGGATTTTCCGAAGGCGTTTCGAATCGCCCAGTCTGTGGCGCGGTTTGCCATGCTGCACGGCCGGTCATCTGTGGCATTCTCCGAGTTGCAGATTGAAGAAAAGGAATATTGTATTTTCTGGACCTGCATCGATTATACAATAAACTGTCTGCAGGCGGGGCAGCCATTTGCGAGCGCTGTGGAGTATATGATGTACATGTTAAGTCAAATCAATGCTTCGGTGGATTTCGCTCAAATGCTGGCCATTGACTTCCTGATTGCACTGCAAAGAAGCTTTCCGGAGGTCTTTGAGCATTGGTTCTGTTATAGAGAGGATATTCTGCAGATTAAAGATCTGAACTCATTCAGTCTGTTTTTGAACAAACAGCTGGTGCTTTTTCGGTCTTCTCATGATGCTTCGTCAGAATTGCAGTACAAGTGTATCATTCAGCAGGCGCAGCTTTATATTCAGGAGCATTATGCGGAAAAACTGACTTTAGCTGTCGTAGCCAAACAGATTCCAATTTCTTCATCGTATCTATCCTCTCTGTTTCAGAAAAAAAGTGAGATGGGATTTAAAGAATATCTGCTGTTATGCCGGATTGACCGGGCGAAGGATTTATTGGAATCGACACAGGATAAAATATCCAATATTGCAAAGCAGACCGGATTTGCGAATGTCAAGTATTTCTCCACCTGTTTTAAGCAGAAAACGGGGTATACGCCTAGCGTATACCGAAATCTTTATCGAAAAGAATCCAAACCGCAGAAGGTTTCGATGCCAATGGAATAGACGACAGTGGAACGCATTTCAATAGGGCCAGGGCAGCGCCGTTTTTTCATGCATTGTGCGCTGATGGTTTTTGATTCTGGAACGTTTATGTCGTTGGTGAAAGACGGAATGCCATCGCGAAAATATGAAAGTGTGAAAACAAAGCCGGCGTTAAAGATTTGGATCAATAGGTTATCTTCGATCAAAAAGGAGACTTTCATTTTTTTGAAAGTCTCCTTTTGAAATAAATGCTACAGATTCTATTCCTTTATCTAAAAAAAATATGGATGAAATTCGGCGGAATGACTTCAAAATGAAGCGTGCGCGGGTTCTTCATATTACTGGAGTTTAAAATGGCTGCAACATATTAAAGATACATAGTTTGAAAAAATAAATGGTCAAACTAAAAATTGAAGAATTATAAATAAAATATGTGTTTGAAATTTAAAAATTATATTTTTGGATATATTGTTCACGTATGACGTTGATTTTTTTATAAAAATACTATAATGATTGCTGTCGCCTTTACTAAAATGATAAGCCGATCATGAAATTGTCAAAATTATATTGTGATCATACATAAATATCAAAGCTATTCAGCTTGCTGGACAACAGTGTATATTTTTCTTACAATAAGAAACTGGATTTGGAAACGTTTCAATATTTCTTATGTTATGAAAAGCGGCACTGTTGTTTTTATATTCTATGAACAGAAATGAGCAGGAAAGAATGTCTCTTGCAATCAAGAAATGGAGGAAAAAAATGAAAAGCGAAAGAAGGAAATCCAAACGGCTTGTATCGCTGCTTCTCAGCGCGGCGATGCTGTTCTCGGTCGTACCCAATGCTTTGACACTTGTCAGCGCAGCAGCGCTGCCCGGTCTTTCCGATGTATCCAGAATGGCGGCGGCGGAAGGCGTTGTGCTGCTGGAAAACCCGGCATATGGCACCGGTGGGGAAGCAAATGAAATCGACAAGGTGCTTCCGGTCAAAAATGGACAAACCGTGTCCATCTTTGGCGTCGTGCAGGATTATTACTATTCGAATGGAACCGGTTCTGGCGGCGGCGTCAGCGGAATTGCGGTGGATCACATCACCACAATCGCCGACGGACTGCGCAGCAACCCGAATGTCAAAGTGAACGAGAATCTCGCATCCATTTACAAGGCATGGATCAAAGAGAATCCGTTTATTGAAAACGGCGGATGGACGGACAACACCTCTTGGAGCCAGAAAGAGATGCCCATGACGGAAGAAATCGTATCGGATGCGAAGGCACAGTCCGATATGGCGATTGTCATCATCGGCCGTACGGCCGGCGAGGACCATGAAGCTCAGAATATCAAGGGTTCCTATCTGCTGACCGATACGGAGAAGGATATGCTCGACAAGGTCTACGCGCAGTTTGACCGCGTAGCCGTCGTGCTGAATGTCGGCCACATCATCGACATGAAATGGGCTGCTGATTATCCGAATGCCGCGATCGTCTATGCGTGGCAGGGCGGTATGGAGGGCGGCAGCGCGACAGCCGACGTTCTGACCGGCGATGTGACACCCAGCGGAAAGCTGAACGATACCATCGCGAAGAATATTGAGGATTATGCCGCAGATGGAAACCACACCTGCGACAGGTGGGCAAATCTGAACTACGAAGAGGATATCTATGTCGGCTACCGGTACTTTGAAACCTTTGCGCCCGAGAAGGTCCTCTATCCGTTTGGATACGGCATTTCCTATACCGAGTTCAAGACCACCACGAATGATGTCACCGTCGCTGACGGTTCCGTCACGGTCAATGTGATGGTGGAGAATATCGGCAAGATGAAGGGCAAGGAAGTTGTACAGGTCTATTACGGCGCGCCGCAGGGACTTCTGGGCAAGCCTGCCAAACAGCTGGCAGCTTTCGCAAAAACCGGCGTCCTGCAGCCGGGCGAATCGCAGACCATGTCCATCTCCTACAAGATTGACGATATGGCTTCCTATGATGACGGCGGCGTAACCGGCAATGATTCCAGCTATGTGCTGGAAGCCGGAGATTACAAAATCTATGTTGGAAACGATGTGCGCAGCTGCGAACAGGTCAAGGTATACAACGAGCCTGAAACGCGCGTAACCGATGTGCTCGAAGAGGTCATGGCACCGACCCGTCCGCTTCAGCGCATGAAGCCGGGTGAATTGAAGGAAGACGGAACCTATGAATTGACCTATGAGGATGTCCCGCAGCGGACGGTTGATTATGAGCAGAGAATCCGGGACAATTTCCCGGCGGAAATTGAACGCACCGACAAAAAAGAATACAGACTGATCGATGTCTACAACGGAACCATCACGATGGATCAGTTTATCGGACAGTTTTCCGACAACGACCTTGCCGCCATTGTGATCGGTGAGGAAAATAACGACAGCGACCGCGGAACCACCGGCGCAGCTGGATGCTTCGGCAGCGTCACCAAGTCGCTGGAAGCAATGGGTATTCCGCTTGCCATCGCGGCGGACGGCCCTGCCGGTATCCGCGTCAATAAATCGGTTACGGTATCCAGCATTCCAAACGGAACCATGCTCGCCTGCACCTGGAATGTTGATCTGGTTCAGAAAATGTATGAATATCTGGGTCAGGAAATGGTCATGAACGGCGTCGACACCATTCTTGGTCCGGGCGTCGATATCCACAGATATCCGCTGAACGGAAGAAACTTTGAGTATTTTTCAGAGGATCCTCTGGTCGTTGGTATGATGGCCACTGCGTCGTCGAGAGGCATTCAGAGCCAAGGCGTGACACCTACCATCAAGCATTTTGCGGCGAACAACCTGGAGAAGGACAGACGCGAATACAACTCCTGCGTCTCGGAGAGAGCGCTGAGGGAAATCTATCTGCGCGGCTTTGAAATCGCCGTCAGAAGCGGAAACTGCCGCAGCATCATGACCTCCTACAACGCCATCAATGGTACCTGGACCTCCAGCAGCTACGATCTGAATACCATCATCCTGCGCAATGAGTGGGGATTTGACGGCATCGTGATGACCGACTGGTGGGCTTCTCTCGGCGAGGATCAGGGATTCTACGACAGGGCAAGCACCGGCACCAACGGCAAGGTCATGGTCCGCGCGCAGCAGGATCTCTACATGAGGAAAAACAGCGGTGAAGCCGAGAAGAATCTTGCCGGCATGAACCAGCTTTCCGAATACCAGAAAGGAAATCTGACGCTGGGCGAACTGCAGCGCACCGCGAAGAATATCTGTAACTATCTTGTGAAATCCCCGGCGCTCGCGCGTCTGGAGGGCATCACCTACGAACCGTCCTTTACTCCTGGACCGGACCGTTTCACCGTCCAGAAGGATGTGACCCCAGGCGATCCGATGCTTTCGGGCATCCGGATTGGCGGGAAGAGCATCCGTGCGGATGTGTTTAACCTGCTGACACTGGATTACAAGGCGTTCTACAACGGCTCCGGCGAGTATCCGACGGTCGATGCGACCGCACAGGAAGGCACAACCATCCAGATTGAGCAGGCCAGCGACAAGAAGCCGGCCGCCACGATCATCGCGATCTCGGGCAAAGAGGAGCGGGTTTACAAGGTCATCTTCACAACCGAAGACGGACTGGAGCCGCTGTTTGAGAATCCGACCTACGCTTACCTCGACGATATCCAGGTGAACGGCAGCCCGCTCGAGGAATTTGACCGGACCAGCTTCTATTACGCGGCCGGCGTATCCACGCTGAATCCGCTGCCGGAAGTCACCGTGTCCGCGCCGGACGGCGTAACCGCCACGGTAGTCCCGGATCCGGAGAACAACCGCGTATCGGTCCGCTGTGTCAGCACCGATCAGGCAAACACCTATGTGCTGCAGTTCGGCAAGCTCCCGACCTCCGATCAGTTTGACAGCACCGAGCTGAATGATGTCTGGTACATCAACACCGATACGCAGAACAACGGCGAGAATAAGGACAACTGGTCCTTGGAAGCAGCGCCGGGCTCCCTGCGCATCATTGCCGAGAGAGGCGACTTCTGGCAGGGGGACAACAACCTGAAAAACTTCTTCCAGCAGGATGTGTACGGCAACTGGGAAGCGAACGTCAAGGTTGATTTGAACGAACAGCCGAAGGACAATTTCAAGAGTGTCGGCGTCGTGGCTTCACAGGACAACAACAACTACATCTATCTGAAATATGAACAGAGCAACGGAAGCATCATGGGCATGTACAAGGAGACCAAAGGACAGGATCCGGTGCCGATCGGCAAGATTTCAGGCAGCCAGATCACCGATCTTCTTGGAAGCGGCACAACGGTTTATTTCCGTCTCAAGAAAATCGGAAATACCTATTCCGGTTATGCAAGCGCAGACGGCGAGAATTACATCTCGTTCGGCACCACTGCCGCCAACTATGAGAATCCGAAATTCGGACTCACCGCTTCCACCGGCAGCCAGTCGCCGGCCGACCCGTTCATCGCCGACTTTGACTATGTGAACTTTGATTACAGCCCGTCCACGCCGGTCAAAGCGTTTGAGGACTTAAATACCACGCTGAAGGTGGCGGAGACCGAACCGGCCGCGATGACCCCTTCGATCAAGCCGGTCGACAGCAACGACATCGGCGGCGGCAAGCACTTCACCGGATGCGAAAAGGGTGAATCGGTCACTTATAAAGTGGAGGTTCAGGAAGAGGGAGATTACAAGCTTTCCTCCCGCTTCAAAGCCACCAACAACAATCCGCTCGCACAGATGTCCTTCACGGTCTATGACGCGCAGAAAGAACTCGGCGCATTCTCCTACATCCAGTCGACAAACGGCGAATGGGTGACGCGCAGCACAGACGGATTTGTGCATCTGACCAAGGGAACGCACGAGCTGAAAATTGTGTTCGATACCGCGGGCATCGACCTGAACTGGCTCAAGTTCCAGATGAAGCAGGACAATGTGGATACCTCTGTGCTGGAAGCAAAGATTCTCGAGGCCCAGCAGATTGACCTGACGCAGTATACCACCGCAAAACAGAAGGCATTTAACGAGGCGCTCGATGGAATCAGGCAGATCGTCAGCGAACCGGTCAACAGCGAAGTGGTTTCCGATGCGATTGCCGCACTGGAAGCTGCCGTTGAGGAACTGAACCGCACGGTTCTGCCGGTCAATATTGCGCCGAAGAAAACACAGCAGATTGACGGCGGCATCCGCGTCAAACCCTTGGATACGCCTTGGATCTATGCGCCGGACGGCTTCCGCTTCGAAGGCGGCTCGGGCGCTATGAGCTGGACCACGGTCAACGACACGGTCTATCTCGGCAAAATTGATGTGACTGGCCTCGAAGAAATCCGCGTCAACTTCTCACGCGGCACAGCGACGACCATCGCGCTCAAGTTCTATCTGGAGGCCGATGATCTGGAAACGCCGGCCAAGCGTTCCACCTCCGTCGACGGAATCACCTATGACAGCATTTACTATGGCGGCTCCCTGCAGCTTGCGAACGAGCTTGCGAGCATCAACTTTACGACGAAGGACGGCTACTGGGAAACCTACGGCCAGTGCACCACCGCACAGACCGCGCTGGATACGCAGAACCCGTACATCGTTTCCTATCTTGGAAACGCGACCAATTTCGTCGATCAGTCCAAAGCGCAGGGCGAGAAGAACATCTATCTCAGGATGGAGAACGACATTGTGAACATCGAGTCGGTCGACCTGATCTATGCAGAGCCTGTTACAATCTCTTCGGATACGTACCAGATCAGCGAAGAGAACGGCACCATCTCCGGCATCGAATATGGAACCAGCGCTGAAAACGCGCTGTCTGCGATCCACTGCAGCAGTGACAAGGCCATCGTCGGCATCGTCGATGAAAACGGCAATGCGGTCGACGCGCAAACGGCTGTCAGAAGCGGAATGAAGGCACAGATCATGCTGAACGGGAATGTAAAGGGAAGCTATGAACTGTCTGTTCTCGGAGATCTGGACGGCGCCAATGTGCCGAACATCTCCACCCTGCTGAACGTCAAGTCCTATATCCTTGGACGCGCTGATTTCACACCGCTTCAGGTATTGAGCGCGGACGCCAATCAGGATGGCAGAATCAACATATTCGACCTCTTGATCATCAAGCTGAATATTCTCAACGGTATCTACCAGTAATTTAGTTTTACAGCAATAGAATCGCAAATGCTTTTTCCTGTCAAGGAAGGGCAGGCAAACAAGACGCAGCCTGCACAGGCTGCGTCTTGTTTTCTATTGATATAAGAAATTTTCCTTTGCAAAAACAAGTGATTGCACATTTCTCAATTTTACAGCTCGTCATGAAATCTTTGGCCGTTGCTTTTAAATTTATAAATATACAGCGTTTTAAGCTGACAATAAGCATAAGAAATATGAACAAGTTTTCATACTGGATATCCCTTCCTTATACATATTCGTTGACAAATTGATATGGAATATGTATAATATAAGTATTAGTTGTTAAACTGGCTGAAATTGGAATAACTGAGGTCGTTTGTGCATGTATCATGGATTCTCTGCAATGAATAAATATTTGAATGATATAGCATATTTGGATAAAAATGAATATCATTTCCGCAAACGAAAAAGTTTCGTTTTATAGTATTCTGCAACTCCAAATTCAGACCGAAGCAGTTTTTCAGCTGGTGTATACAATGTTTTTTACATAACAGAAGGAATTTATATGAAGGAAGGAAAATGGAATGAAAAAACTTGTTATTATCATCGCATGTTTCGCGCTTTGCTTTTCTTTGGCAGGCTGCAAGATTAGAGTGAACAGAACTGGCGCGGATCAATCGACGCCGTCATCAACTGCATCCACAGAGAGTTCAGTGCCCGTTGGAGGACAGTCCATGGAGGAGTTTATTGTAAGCATTCAAGATCAGATTGACCAATTGGCTTCGACCTTTGAAAGCGCCGGAATGGTTCTTGACGTCTCCGCCAGAGGGAATTCCTTGGTATACAGCTACCAATACAAGATTGATATTGGGGACGCTTCGATAGTCAAAGAAACTTTAGAAAGTGCAATGGATAGTATGTCCGCTACCTATTCGCAATTGTTCTCCATGTTAAAAACAGCTGTGCCCGAGGCGGAATCCGTCATTATTGAATGTTCTGATAAAAATGGCGAGATTCTTTTCTCTAAAGAATATAAGTAATATGTAAGTGCTCGTGACAAAGAAGTGCCGATAGGTACCGAAAGCCTGTAGTCAATATGATTACAGGCTTTTTTTATAAGTGCCCCGACACACAGCCGGAGCGCTTATAAAAAAGCAGCCGCTTGAAGCGGCTGCTTAAATGGTAATGTTGCTAAACCTACCATGCCCCTTAAGGGGCTGAATCTGTATGTTACCCTTCCTGGGACCATGCAAAACACTTGTTTATAAGTGGTTTTATATTTTTATTGACAAATTAGTTCAACGGTTTTTCAGGGAGAAAGATGTCTCCTCCAGGAAAGTTCCCTTGTTCAGACAACCTTTAGCGCTGTCTGGTTCATACTGGATTTGCCTATAAAAAACGATTGATTGTTGCGGTTCACGCAGGAAAATGGCCATCCATTGAGAATTTCAGACTTGAAAGATGCCGTCAGCCATTGAGGATTTCAAGCTTAATCAATAACAGATCAAAGATGTTGAGAACACCGTCTGCATTGACATCCGCCAGCCTGAACTGTACCTCTGAACAATCCGCCGCGCGTAAGATGATGGATTTGAGGGTGATCAGGTCAGCAACGCCGAGTGTGCCATCTTCCGTAACGTCGCCGAGATGGATGGCATACCAGAGTTCAAACATGGCGTTATACATCTCTGCAATCGAGAGGTTTTCATCCTCTAAAGCGCTTTCCGCCGCCGCAACCGCGCCGGAAACAGCATCGAAGACAAAGCCGTTGGGGTTGAGCTGATCCTGCAACGCCTTCGTGTCCTGCATCATGCTGTCAAGCGGGGCCGTGTTGAGCTCCGTTGTGAAGCGGGCATCGCACCAGTCGGTATGGTCGTCTCCGTTGCCGTCGCCATTGTCGTTGGTGACAAGCTTCAGCTGCTTGGTTCCATCCGGAATCCGGACATTTACGGAAACAATCTCAGTGAGCTCTCCGATCGGCCCGCCCGTCACGGTTTTGGAATCGTAGATCTTTTTGTCGTCCGCGTAGATCTCATAGTTTGCGCTGGCTAAATTGCGTCCGGCAAAATCGCCGATGCTGATATGGTCGATGCCGATATCAGCCCTGAAGGAGGTGGCGTTCTCCGGCACCGTGTAGATGATTTCGGAATTTGCGTGCGCAGAGATGCCCTTGTCATATTCTTTATAGAACTTACGGTCCTGCGCGTCGTTTTTTTCCAAAATTGTCAGCTTTCCGCCGTGAATGTTGGTGTCGACGCCAAAATCGCCCCATCCGACCTTGACGGAATCCGGGGTCAGGTCGCTTGCGTAGATGTTGGTTGCGACGGCCGCTTTAAAGTGGATGGTATAGCTGTCGATGAAAAGGTCGTTCTCCGCTGTGACGACCACTGTTCCCGGCACGCCGGAAAGCTGTTCCAGCTTAGTTAGGACGGCGCCGTCTGAAAGCTGTACATCGATTTTGGGAAGCTCTTCGTCGATGAGCAGGTAGTCATACACGTGTGTATTGACATCAAATCTCGCAAGTGCGTTTCCATTAACGGTCAGCGTGGAGATTGGCCTGCCTTGCGCCACATACCGCTGCATGAAATTCTTAAGGTCGATGGCCGTATGGATGACCAGGTCGAGATCGGCACTGTCCAGTACAGATCTGGCATATTCGATTTCCTGCATAAACTGCTGTTTGTCCACATCGTGTTTGAGGGAATCGAACAGGCTTTCCGCAATGGAAATCTGATTTTGCAGAATAGTATTTTCCATTTTGGATATGGAAAGCTTGGCGTCACACCAGTCGGTGTGGTCGTCCCCGTTCTGCTTGCCAGGATCGGTCACCAAAATGAGTTGCTTGGATCCAGCGGGAATCTCGACGTCGATGTGGATCAGCGGGGTTCTGGAGCCCATAGAACCGCCTTCCGCAACGGTTGAAGTGTCAAAGAGCAGCTGGTCGTCTGCGTAGACCAGGAAATTTGCGCTTGCAACACCCTGTCGGCCGCCGGTGCTGACATGGTCGATGCCCACATCCGCTGTGAAACGGTCGCATCCTGCCGGCAGATTATACACCACTCTGGACGCTGCGTGCGCCGCAATGCCGTTGTCATACTCTTTATAGACTGGATTGCCCGCCTCATCCATCTTCTCCAGAATGGTCAATATGCCTCCATCGATGTTGGTGCCATTTCCAAAACTTCCCCAACCGACCTCGATAGAATCCGCAGTGAGGTCGTTCAGATAATTGAAACGATCCGTTCTGACCTCAAACCGAATGGTGTAGGTCTTGGAAGTAAACTCGTTGCTTGCCCGAATGGTTGCCGCATAGCTGTCGGTGTCGATCTGTTTGATCTGATCGATGGTGGCGTCGTTGGTTGCCATGGCATTTATAACCGGCACATCGTCATTGGAATTCAGCGGCAATGTGTATTCCAGAATATCCGGGTTAAATCCGGCAATCGGCATGCCGTTTACGGTGATTGCCGAGAGCAGAGGTTTATCCGGGTTATAAGCTTCGGTTTTCGCCTCGGCAAAGGCATCGCCTGAGACAGCTTTCAGGGCAAAGGTGTACTCATATTTACCGGTTTCCAGCTGATACTGCGCGTGCGGCTGTGCGCCCCAGGTGTTGTCGCCGCCCAGACCGCTTTGATGCTTGAGGATGCGCAGCACCACGTTGTCGGTGCGCTCCAGGCCGTTCTGATAGGTGTCAGAATTTAAATCGGTGATGGCATCCGGTGTGTAGTGCAGTGCATTGGCTTCCAGCGCATCATCGGAATCTTTGGACATCACCATCAGGCCGGTGTCACTTTCATCGGTCAGGGTCATCCAGCGCACGTCGGTGTGGTTGCCGGTCTCCTGCGGGCGGATGTATTTGAAGTACTGCTCCTCCACAGTGGACTCATTCACCTGCACATTGGAGCCAGACTTGCGATCCCAGTAGGTTTCGCCGCTGCGGCCGTACCAGGCCAGATTTTCATAGACGCCGTCCAACTGAACCATCATGCCGACCTCCGGAATGTAGGAGTCATTGGGGGCGACATTGCAGGAATATTGTACTTCCAGTTCGCCATTTGTGTAGAAGTAGTATTTCATGATCATTTGACTGACTGGGTTTGTCTTAATGTCGATGTTTGCCACTACTTTGACATAGTGCTGTTCCTCTGACACTTCCACCTGCAGGTCTTTGAGTTCGGTGTTTTTCGAATCTTTGCCCCATTTCTGATAGGCATTTTTTCTGGACGACAACGAGTTCCAGGTGGAGAAAGCATCGTTGTCGGTCAGTGCACGGTAGAAGCTTGGAACCATCGGCGTCTTAAGCATCTCTTTTCCGTCTGCTGCAAAGCTTGTGACGAAACCGCCTTTTCCAGATCCTGCTGTGCCGGCGGTCTTGTCGATTTTGACGGTGGTTCCATTCGCCGAAAGGGTAATGGAGGCACCATCCTCTTCTATTGCGATATCCTCGTACGGATCGAGTTCGGCACGCTTAGCTTCCTGTTTGCCAAGCTCCATCTGATACCAAGCCGCCACAAAGGATTCTCCGGAATCCCGGATCCACTGCGGTTCTTGCTCCTCTTTGTAGGTCACTTCGAAGTTTAGGAAGTATTCCGTGCCCGCTTCCAGGGTGTCCGGAACAGCGTCCATCGGAATCTGGATGGTGGTGCTTTCCCACGGTTCAGCCGCCGCGTTGTCAATGACACCGTTTGACAGGACGTTCTTGCCGTCGGTGATCTCCCAATGGATGTCGAAGGCGGAGAGGTTGACGTCCATGTATTTGTTGTGGACGGTGATGCTGCCGTCTGCAAGCGCTTGGGCGGATGCGTCGAACCAGACCTTCTGGTACTGGTATTTGACCTCGTTGCCCTGTGGCTTGATCACACGGTCGGCGGTCGCGATGCCGTTGGCACAGAAGTTGCCTGCGCGTTCCTTCGGTGTTCCCGGAGGACCCCAGGCGCCGCCGTAGCTGAGATATCTCTCTCCGGTTTCCCTGTCGGTCTGATAGTATGCCTGGTCGACCAGGTCCCAGATATACATAGCCTGCACCTTGCGGTTGCTCTCCCATGCGTCGCGGTACTCGTCGAGGTTGCCGTTGGAGTTGCCCATCGCGTGCGCGTATTCGCACTCGATGCGCGGCTTGGAGCCGCTGTAATTCTTGATGGAGGAAGGACTCGAGTACATCGAGGACTGCACATCCGCCTTGCCGTTGTCGCCGCAGTAGTGGGTGACCCTGGTCGGATCGAGCGCCTTCGAGCGGGTCTGCATCGCGCGGAACGCTTCGCCGCCGGCGGATTCGTTGCCATAGGAATACATCACCACGCTGGCGTGGTTTTTGTCCCGGTTGATCATGCTGTCGATGCGGTCTACGACGTTGACCGTCGCGCTCGGATCGCTCTGCGGCAGAATGCCCTGCTCGCCGTGCGATTCCACGTTGGCTTCATCCATGACATAGAGTCCGTAGTAGTCGCAGAGGTCGTAGAAATACGGGTCGTTCGGATAATGGCTGGTGCGGACGGTGTTCATGTTGAGCTTCTTCATAATCATGACGTCCTCAAGCATCAGCTCATGCGGCAGATAGCGTCCGGTTTCCGGATTGGTGTCGTGCCGGTCGGCGCCGACGAGCTTGACGTAGTTGCCGTTGGTGTAGAGCAGGTTGTCTTCAGGATTGATGTAGAAGTTGCGGAAGCCGATGGCATGGCTCACGGTTTCGACAATCTTACCATCCGGGTCCCTGAGCACCAGAACCGCCTTATAGAGGTTCGGATATTCCGCTGACCATTTCTTCGGGTTCTCGACAAACTGTTCGGTTCCAAGCAGGTGGTCGCCCTGGATGTAGGAGAAGTTCCTAGTGTCATTGCTGTCCTGATAATTGCTGTTTTCTGTCAATGCGCTGACAGGAGTTCCAACGGTCTCTTCCTCCGCGAGGGCGTCATACTCGTACAGGCGGGATTCCAGCGTGTAGCCGTCAGCGCGTCCGCCGTCCTCGTTATAGACATTGGCGCGCACCTTGAGGGTGGCGTTCTCGTTGTTTTCATCCAGGATGGTCTCCACCTTAAAGTCCCGGATGTGGACCTTCGGCGTGGAGTAAAGCGAAACGTCCCGGAAGATGCCGCTGATGCGGATCATATCCTGCGCTTCAAAGAAGCTGCCGCCGCTCCAGCGGTAAACTCTCAAAGCAATCTCATTCTCTCCGGCCTGCAGATACGGCGTCAGGTCAAATTCCGAGGCGGTGTAGCTGTCCTGGTTGTAGCCGACGATCTGGCCGTTGACATACAGGTAATAGCAGGATTCCACGCCGTCGAAGCGGATGAAGGTCTGGCGGCCGTCCCAGTTTTCAGGAAGGGTTACCGTTTTGACATAGGTGCCCACCGGATTGTAGCCGTGCGGCGAACGCAGGGTTTCCTTGTTTCCGGTTCTGCCTAAGAAGCTGCCGTATCTGTCATGAATCGATGACGGCAGGTTGTTCATAAACCTTGCGCGCCATGGGTACTGTTCGTTTACATAGATCGGATAATCCGCCTTGCCGGCGATTTCCTCGCTCCAGTCCGCCGTCTGCCAGTTTCTTGGAACCTGCATGGTATCCCAGGTATCCGTATTGAAATCGTCGGCTGCCGGGTCTGGCAGGTTTTCGTCGTCCGGACTGAGGGTCAGGTTGAATTTCCAGTCCCCGTTCAGGGACATGTGGTATTTTTCGCCGCCTGCGGTCTCGCGCTTGCCAAGCTCTGCGCCTTCCAGAGCCGCGGAGATGCTGTCATACGGCATGTAGGTTGTCCTTGCGCGCTCCCGGTTGACCGAGACCACGTCCATATTGGTCCATTTGTTCTGTGCGCTGTCCCATTTTACATCCCATTCGTCGAATGTGACGGTGGTTGGCTGCTCATAGGTTTTGCAGGTGATGTCCTCTGCAGCCGCAGCGTTCATAAGCGGCGTGGCAGGAAGGATGCCTGCGAGCATCGAGACAGATAAGAATGTTGCCAATCCTTTTTTTAAATTCATTTTTTTTCTCCTTTTTTTGCATCTGTTTGAAAAGCTCAAGGGACAATGCCTTTTTTCTACCCGGTCTCAACTGCGGCGTTGCAGAATGGCCGGAGCCGCTGCCAGCGCCGGAATGGATGAGACAGGCAGATATGAAGTTGTTTTTTAAGTTGCCGCACAGGGTGCAAGGTTATGTGGGTGATGGGTATGGTGTCCGTCCTCCTTTCTGTTGATAACAGGAAGCTGACGGCAACACTCGGCATCCTGTACAAAAATCATGTAATCAATTCTTGATAATTGATACGAAATCATTATATAAAAAGAAGATATGTAATACAACCTAGAAAATCACTGTGTTATGGTCAGAAAATATCAAACATAAATACCGTTTTAAACCATTTGTGTATAAAATCATGATTTTATACACAAATGGTTTCGTTTTTTACAAAGCAGGTTTGTCTTTTTTGAAATATGGTAAAAGCATCCGGTTTAAGATGAAACGATGCTCCTGACACGGTTCAGTAATCGTTCCTCATAGTTTTGTATAAACCGTCAATGCTTCCGGTGATCGTTTCCGGCTTCCCGATATCATGCCATGTTCTGTACATTTGATGAATGGTTACAAATAGATCTGGAAATTGCGGAGCGATTCCAGTATAATAGACTGCAGGAAAGGAGCATGTACGATGTCTCATTTCAACAGTCAGGAGCAAACAATCTACCGCAGTCTGGCAGGACAGATACAGCTGGGCTTTTTTGATGACGGCGAACGGTTTCCATCGGTCCAGGATATCGCCCGCCGCTACCAGGTGTCCTCCTGCCCGGCGCAGAGGGCGCTCAAGGCCCTGGAAAGAGAAGGCCTTGTAAAGCTGTGCCGGGGGAAACCGACGGTTGTCCTGAAAAAGCCCTATCAGGACTATTTAAAAAGCCCTGTTTTTCAGCGGCGCATCGCCGCGCTTGCCGATCTTTTCAAGACGCTGAAGCTCATTTCATCTTCGATCTGCTTTCAGGGGCTGTGCTGTATGGAAAGACCGATTCCCGCAGGACCCTTGGCGGAGGAACAGACCTGCACCGATCAGGTAAAATGCCTCTACCGGCTGTTTGACCAGGCTATCCAGGCCCTGGGAAGCCGGATTGTCAGGAGCCTTTACTATGACATCGGCGCCTTTGCCGGAAGCGCCTTTCAGGATATCCTGTATGCCATGTATGGCGATGAAAAGGCGGAGCGATATTGGAAGCGGCTGTTCCAGTGCCTTCTTGAAAGCCTGCGGGATTGTCAGGAACATCGTTATGATGCCGGAAAGAAGCGTCTGGAGAATATCGAACATGCTTTTTATGATGACCTGGAGCAATATTTAGACGGACTGCGGGCGGCTTGCGAAGATGACAAACAGATAAGCTTTTCATGGGAACCCCATAAAGGCCGCGCGCGGTACTATGACGCGGTGGCCATCGATCTGATTCGCAAGATCGGTCAGGGCGTATACCCTGCGGGCGCCTATCTTCCAAATGGCGCTGTTTTAGCGGATATCTACCATGTTTCTGAAATGACGGTCCGCCGCACCATAGCATTGCTGAATAAATTGGGCGTTGTGAAGACCCGAAACGGTTTGGGGACCTGTGTGGTTGGCGTTGACACATCCGTTTCAGGCAAAATCAAGAGCCTGATGATGGATGAAAACTTTATAACCTTTCTGGAAGCGCTTCAGCTGCTGGCCATCACCGGCGAATCGGTTGTCTTCGATACATTTCCCCGCTGCTCAGCCGAATCGCTGGATGCAATCGCCCGTGCGGTCAGTATAAAGGAACAGAACGCATCTGTCGTGGCGACGATCAGCGCCTGCCTGCAGGCTGTTGTGCATCACGCTCCACTGGCCGCTGTCCGGGAAATCTATGGGAAAATAACCCTTCTGCTGCTCGACGGAAGCGTGCTGCAGTTCAATCAGATCGGCGGTGAACCGGCACTCGACTGTGCCGGGATTCTGCAGACCCTTGCGGAAAGTCTGAAGACAGGGGATGGGCGGCGTTTCGCGGCGGCTTTCCGGGAATTGGTTCATATAAACTTTGCGCTTATGCGAAAGAAGCTGCTGGAAACCGGCGTTGCCGGTGTGGATGCCATAAAGCTCCCGCGGCGGATTTGATCGGCGCGTATCCTTTACAAAGGATAGACCGAAGACAGCTGGCTTTGACCATGGTTCGGATAAACGGTATCAGCCGCACAGCCATAGACAGAGCTGGCTGTCTTCATGTTCAAACAATGGACGGAGCCTTGATTTTGTATGAAAACATCATCCCGCGCCGAAGTGTCTGTTTTTCAAAGGCGGCGGCTTGACGAAAAATTGACCTTTGGGGGATAGGATATACACGGATAGGAGGGAGAACATGCAGAAAAAGATTTTGATCGTAGATGATGAAACCATGCTGACTGAGCTGCTGGCAGAGCATCTTGAAGCAAACGGCTATCTGCCCTATACCGCAAACACCAGCGAGAGGGCGCTTGCGCTGTTAAAGGTCCGCCCGGATTTGATTCTGCTGGATATCAATATGCCGGACATCGACGGTCTGCGCTTGTGCAGACAGATCCGCGGGCATGTGGTGTGCCCGATCCTGTTTTTAACGGCGAGAATCACCGAGCAGGATAAGGTCACCGGACTGCAGAGCGGGGGAGACGACTACATCACAAAGCCGTTCAGCCTGAAGGAACTCACCGCCCGGATCGAAGCGCATCTGCGCCGGGACCAGCGCGGCCGCGCGGCGTCGGACCTGATATCGTCGCAGGGGCTGATTGTCAACCTGTCCGCGCGCAGCGTGTGTTTTGGAGATGCTGAGATCAGCTTTTCCAAGCGGGAATTCGACATCATCGAGTTCCTTCTGTCAAACGCAAACCAGGTGTTCGATAAAGAACGCATTTATGAAGCCGTTTGGGGCTATGATGCCGAAGGGGACAGCAACGTGGTCAAGGAGCATGTGCGGAAAATCCGGACCAAGCTGCAGGCCGCAGCCGGCCGGGATTACATTGAGACGATATGGGGAATGGGATACAAATGGAAATCATGAAAAGAATGCAGTCGGCTTCACTGAAAAAGTCCTTTTTCTATGCCATGATCTGTACGGTCGCTTTGATCATCCTGCTTTCGGTTCTGACCATCTGGGGATGCTTTGCGCTGCAGAAATGGATTCTGCCGGATTCGGATGAGGTCTATCTGAGCATCAAAACGATCTATGACGACGGGACGGAGGAGGTGTTCTGGCAGAGGATGGAGTTCGGCTCGGAAGATGCGCTCGGGAAACTGACCGCGGATGGGGACGCACAGGAAATGCCGGAACAAAAGGGCATCACGCGGTATTCGATCGAGCGGGTGGAAAACGGTTTTCAAACGCTGTCGCCGAAGCGGAAAGCGGCTTATTCGTTCCTGTCCGCCGCCATGGTTGCCCTGCCTGCGGTCTATTCCATTGCGGGGGTGCTGCTGTGCGCGGCGTGGTTTTACCGCAAAAAACTGGATGGCCCGATTCGGATCCTTTCAGCCGCGACCGAAAACATCGCAAACGAGAATCTGGATTTCACCGTCCGGTACGACAGCGCGGATGAGATGGGAAAGCTCTGCGATTCTTTTGAAAAGATGCGGGAAACCCTCTGCGAGAACAACCGTTCCCTGTGGGCCATGCTGGAGGAGCGCCGGATGCTGCAGGCGTCGGTCGCCCATGACCTGCGCAATCCGATCTCCATCATCGAAGGATATGCGGAGTACCTGCAGGAGAACATCCCGGAAGGCAGGCTGTCCGAAGAAAAGCTCCTGCACACGGTATCGAACCTTTCCACGGCCGCGAAACGGCTGGAGCGCTATACCGACTCCATACGGGATATCCATCATCTTGAAGATATGGAGGTTCGCCGCATCCCATGTAAGCTGCCGGCGCTGCTGGAGGAAATGGCGGACGACTTTATCATGATGGCGCGGCAGGAGGGCATTCGCGCCGAGATCGCTATTTCCGTACCCGACTGCAAGGGGATGGTTGACAGGCAGATTCTGTACCGCGTCTTGGAGAACCTTCTGACCAATGCGCTGCGGTTTGCAAAGCATACCGTACAGATATCGTTTTCCGTGGAGGACACCATTCTGACGGCCGTCATACAGGACGACGGCGCCGGTTTTCCCAAGAAAATTCTGGAGTCGAAAGGGCAGTACCTGTTTTCCACCGATGCGTCCGGCGGCCATATCGGGATGGGGCTGGTGATCAGCCGCATCCTCTGTAAAAAGCACGGCGGGGAGCTTGTGCTGTCGGACGCGCCCGAAGGCGGCGCAAAAGCGGAGGTCCGCGTTTCGGTCGCATGAACAGGGAATCTTTTCATACCAAAGATGTGCAGAGGGCTTGACGGAATCTTGACTTTTTGGCCTTACAATCTCCTTATCAAACGGATAAGGAGATTTTTTTATGAAAAGATGGATTCTCATGCTTTGCACCGCAGCATTGCTGCTGCTCTTTGCCGGCTGTGACCAATCCCCGGACAACGCCGCCGCTTCGAATCAATCCGATGCCGGCCGGTCTTCCGGCGCTTCGTCAAACGGTTCGGATTCCGAAACGCCGTCCGAACCGTCTGACGGCGGCTTTACTGTCCTCGGCAGCGGCAGGTTAAAATGTGCGACCGAAGACGGGTATTATTATCTGACCTACGAAGGCCCCCGGATGAAGGACGGCGTGTTTGCAGGACATATGATGTATGTGGACTACAAAACAAGGAAGGAAATCTATCTCTGCAACCGTCCCGGCTGCGCCCATGACACGGCCGAATGCCCGGCGCTCTTTCTGGAAAAGGATGCGGACCCTGCGGGAAGCCTGTTCGTGTACGACAACTCCCTCTTTGTATTCTCGCATGAGCAGGATCAGGACGGCACGAGCTTCGAGCAGGGCGGCGATGAGAAAAGCCCGATGCAGGAAGGCGGCTCTTCGCTCAGCGGATCTCCGGCCTGCCTGTACCGCATGAATCTCGATGGAACAGGCAGGGAGCAGGTTTACGCCTTTGCCGCGGATCTCTGGGTGGAGGACATCGTTCTGGCAGGGGACCGGTCGCTTTACTTTGTCATCAAAAAGCTTGCCAGCGGGCAGGCGGACAACAAAACCGGCTATGTCACCTCCACGGAGCGCACGTTGATCGAGGTGGACACGGATTCCTGGAAATCCAGCGCGGTATGCACGCTGGAGCCAGACTGGAAGATTATCGGCGCCTTCGATGACGCCCTGGTGGTTAGCCAGATTGTGTTTGACCGCGAACTGACCGAGCAGGAGAGGTTCGATGAAGACACCTATCTGGATGCGTACAGGAATTCTCAAACCCATATATCCACGTTCCGTCCGTCCGACGGCAGCACGGAGCTGCTCGTAAAGCTGCGGAACCAGAACCTCAACACCTCTGCGGTCCGGGATGGCGCGCTCTACGTATCTTCACAGGGAGAAGGACGCGTCAACCGGATTGATCTGAAGACAAAGGAAGAAAGCGTCCTTGCCGAGACGCAGGCAGGCCAGATCCTGTCCGCTTATCGGGATGTCCTGCTCTGCGGTACATGGGACGGCACGGACCGGGCGCAGTATTTCATCCATTTGCGGGATGGAACGATCGACCGCTCTGACTTGACGGTGTCCGTCATGGAAACCCCCATCGAAATCCTTGCGGAGATGCAGGACGCCTTCCTGGTGATCAGCGATATCGATGCCGAGTTGGACACCGCCTATGACAACGGACAGTACAGCATCTACGGATACCAGTATGCGCTGATAGCCAAAGAAGATCTCTATCAGGGCCGGGCGAACTATCAGCCCATCGATCTGATTGGAACAGGAATGTGAGGTGCAAAGGAATGCTTGAAATCAAACATGTCACCAAGCGGTACGGGGAGAAATATGCGCTGCAGGCCGTTTCCCTTTCCCTTTCGGAGGGCGTGTATGGTCTGCTCGGTCCAAACGGGGCCGGCAAGTCCACGTTGATGAACATCATCACCGACAATTTGAAGGCGGACAGCGGCGAGGTCTGCTGGGATGGGATCGCTGTAAAGAAGCTGGGTGCACAGTACCGCAGCCTGCTGGGATACGCCCCGCAGCAGCAGGGCCTTTACGAATCCTTTACCGGAAGGCGGTTCCTCTGCTATATGGGCACGCTCAAAGGCATCCGCAAAAAACAGATGCACGACGAGATCGAGCATGCTGCGGGCTATGTCAATCTGCTGGAGAAGCTCGACCGGCCTGTCGGCACCTATTCCGGGGGCATGAAGCAGCGCCTTCTGATCGCGCAGGCCATGATGGGAGATCCCAGGCTGCTGATCCTCGACGAACCCACCGCGGGACTCGATCCCAAGGAACGGGTGCGCATCCGGGAAAAGATCAAGGAGCTTTCAGCAGGCAGGATTGTGCTGATGGCGACCCATGTCGTGTCCGACATCCAGTCCATAGCGAAGGAGATCATCGTCTTGAAGGCCGGCGAGGTGGCTGCGAGAGATACCGTGGATGCCCTGTGCAGCGGGTTCGGCGGTGCAAAGGATCTGGAGGAGGTCTATATGAAGCTGTTCGGAGAGGAAGCGGATCATGAATAAGCTGACGTTTTTTGAGCTTCACAAGATATGGAGAAGACGCAGCTTTCTCCTGGCCGTGGCGGCGATGCTGGCGGTCAACATCTTTATTCTGTGGTACTCCGGCCTGTCCGACGGAACGACGCCACAGCCCGGCTCGTACAAGGCGCTTGGAAGCGAGCTGGAAAGGATGTCAGAATCCGAAAAGCAGCGCTGTGTGGAGCAGCTGTACCAGGACATCCAGGGCGTCCGGCTGGTGCGGGATGTGCTGAATGCCCGCGCCGCTTCCGACGATGCCGGCAAGGCGGCGGCGCAGCAGATGATGGCGGAGCAGCCGGGCGTGTTTGAGCGGTATTATGACAGCTATATGGATGGAAGCTATTTGAAATATACCGGCACGCTGGAGCAGGAAGCCGCGCTGATCACAGAGGTCTATGAGGAGGCGCAGAGGGTTTTCTCCTATGACGCCTATCTAAAGGACATCCAGACCCGCAAGGAGACGATGCTGGGCATCTCCATCTTTTCATCGGGGGAAACCGACGCCTTTTCCGAACGGAACATTGAGCGGGAGGCGGCGGATTATGCGGGCTTAGGCGGCGTGCACACGAGCTTTTACCCGTCCAAAGGCGTTGTTTCCGCCACGCAGTCAGCCGCCACCGATCTCCTTCTGCTGCTGTCGGTGTTCCTGTTTGCCTCAAGCCTGATCTTTGAAGAGAAGGAAAAGAAGCTCTTCTATATCACCAGGGCGTCTCTCAGAGGAAGAACCGGAAGCATCCTGGCGAAGCTGTCCGCGCTGGCGGTTCACTGCTTCGCGGCAGCCGTCCTGTTTTACGGAGCAAACCTGCTCTTCTTCGCGGGCACGGCAGGGATCGGCGATCTGTTCAGAAGTATCCAGTCCGTTTCCCCCCTCATCGAAAGCAACCTGCCCATTACGGTGCTTTCGTACCTGCTGCTGACGGTGGCGACCAAGGCGGCGGCGCTGTTTGCGTTCGGGGCGTTCCTGATGCTGGCGGCCATTCTCGCAAAGCACAGCTTTGCCCCCTATCTGGCAGGCCTGCTGCTGCTTGGCCTATGCCTTGCGCTCTATCTCTTTGTGCCATCCTATTCTTCAGCAAACTGGCTGAAATTCCTGAACTTCTTCGGGCTTATGAAAACGGAAAACCTGTATGGAAGCTATCTGAATTTCAATTTCTTTGGCTATCCGGTATCCCGGCTGCTGATGTCCTGGATCGCATTGGGCGGTTATCTGCTGGCAGGATGCCTTCTCAGCGTCTTTTCATTCTTAAAGTGCAGGAACCTGGGGCTTTCCGCGCTGCGTCTCCCGTTTTCCATCCGGTTTAAGGAGCATGGAAGCCTGTACCGGCATGAGGGATACAAAATCCTGATTATGAACAGGGCGCTTATCATCCTGCTTCTCTTCAGCGTGCTGCTGGGCTACCAGCATCTTTCCAAAACCTACGTTTTGACGCCGGCGGAAACCTATTACCAGGATGTTATGCTGCAGCTGGAGGGAAAGCTGACGCCGAAAAAGGAGGAGCGGATCGCGGCGGAAAACCATAAATACGAGGAGGCGTTTTCCCAGATCGACAGGATTGACGCGCTGGTGGCTTCCGGGGAAATCGACGAGCAGACCGGCGAATCCATGAAGGCGCCGTATTACAGTGAAACCGCGTTTTATCCCTCTTTTCAGCGGGTACTGCGGCAGTACGAGTATGTCAAAGGCTCGGATGGGACTTTCATCTATGATACCGGCTATCTGCTGCTGTTTGGCATGACGGACAACGGCAGCCTGATGGATTTCGTGCTGCTCACGGCCTGTGTCATTCTGGCGTTCAGCGCGGTCTTCTCTATGGAATACCAAAAGAAATCCTGGAATCTGCTGGCGTCCACGGCGCAGGGGAAAAGGCGGATTGTCCGGTGCAAGATCGTGATCAGCCTAGCGGCGGCATTCGCAGTCAGCCTGGTATTGTGGATTTGCCGCGTGGCGCAGATTCTGCGCTGCTGTCCGATGAATCAATTCACAGCTTCCACGCGCAGCCTGCCCGGCTATCAGGAGATGGGGCTCAATCTGCCGATTGTGCTGTGGGTGGTCCTGATGTTTGCCATGCAGCTTTTGACAATCGCGGTGATCACCCTGATCGTGCTGTTCCTTTCCGACAGGCTGAAAAACCATCTGCAGGCCCTGTTTTCGAGTATGCTGGTGCTGCTGGTCCCCGTGGTACTTTATTCGATGGGGCTGGATTTTGCATGGTGGTGCTCGCTGCTGCCGGTTTTCAATATGGCGAGCGGCATCATAACAGCGCATGGAGTGCCGGTGGTGCTTGGTTATTCGGCAGCGGGAGTCCTGCTTCTGGCAGGCGTTCTGGCAGCCTTCATGAGGATGACAGGACATTCCGCAGTCCCCCGTCAGAAACACCGCGCTGCCGGTTGAATGCCATCCCTGCAGCAAACCCCGGATGCAGACGTCGAGGTCTGTATCCGGGGTTTGCAGCTGATGGGAGAAGACCTGCGGGCGAATCAGGAACGCACGGGTTTGAATGGATGAAGCATGGAAATGCTGATTTCCATGTGCCGCTCAAGCATATCTGCCGTTCAAAACGGAACAAATGGTTTGATGGTATTGACACAAGCTCTGTACTTTTATAAAATAACAGATAGGAATCCATATGCACGGACTGAAAGATGCTCCATCGGTGAAGGACATGGTGTATCCCTTCCCACGGTGGAATTGTTTATCTGGGCGTAACATGCATCCAGTCCGGTATGGCATGAACCGCAAATGCGGATGCATGCAATTTGAAAGGAATGAGAAGGTCATCATGGAAATGAAATCCATAGAAGAGGTCCGGGCAATCTTTGCAGAGGACCGGTTTGCAACCGAGAACGGCGCGGTCATCGATGAAATCGGCGATCATTACGCCAAGTGCAGCCTTCTGCTGCAGGCGCGGCACAGAAACGCGATGGGCGCGGTCATGGGGGGCGTGTCGTTCACGCTGGCGGATTTTGCGTTTGCGGTCGCGTCCAACTGGCAGAGCACTGGGACGGTATCGCTCAGCTCCAACATCACGTTTTTGGGCGTTGCGAAGGGAAAAAAGCTGATTGCCGAAGCGGTCTGCGTGAAGAATGGCAGGACCACCAGCTACTACCAGATCGATGTCCGCGATGAGCTGGGAACGCTGGTCGCGTCGGTCACAGCCACCGGATATTGTACCGCGGGCAGGAAGCAGACGAACCATCGTCATGAAGATGCGGCACCATCGGGGAATGCATGAACACGCCGGCACATCTGTGAAAAGCAGGCAGGATCCGATAAAAGAAGGCTTTGATCTGACAGGCATGTGAAATAGATGTTCCGTGCGGAAAACGAACAGACAGAGCAAAAAGCGAACAGCCAAAGTGGAAAATGGACAGACGAATCCCCTGCAGGCAGCCTGAGATAAGCTGCCTGCAGGGGATTTTTGCAGGCTATACGGCTATTCCCATCTGAAAAACCGAATGGAGATGCCTGCGCAGACGACGGTCAGGGCGGCCATAATCAGAATTGGAAGGATGACGTCGCCCGTGGGAAGGTCCAGACAGGCGGCCTTGAGCAGCTTGATGCCCTGCGTCAGAGGGAGCGCATCCGCTATATGCTGCAGCGCGGCGGGCATGGCCTCGTAGGGCAGGGTGGCGCCCGAAAAGATCAGCATGGGGAAATACAGTAAGCTTGCTATGAGGCCCGCCATCTTGCTGTTCGGCGCGATGCCGCCCACCATCATGCCGATGCTGAACATCGACAGCATGACCAGTACGTAGTACAAAAGGAACAGCGGCACCGATCCGGTGAAGGAAACGCCGAAGAAGACCGCCGCCGTGAGGTAGACAAGAATCAGTGAAACAGCCGCGTACAGCGCGTAGATGACCGCCTGTACCATCAGGATCAGGACAGGGCCGGCAGGTGTCACGCGCAGACGCTTCAGGATTTTCCTGTGCCGGTAATCGGAGACCACCAGCGGCAGCCCCATCACGCCGCCCGCGCAGATGGCGATGGTGGAGATGGCCGGGAACGACTGCTGCAGGAAGGTGTGGTTTGCCCCGGCGTAAGCGGGCGCGTCCCCATAGAGGATGCCGAGGATTACCATCATCACAACCGGCAGGCAGATTGCAAAGATGAACATGTCCATCCCGCGCAGGGACAATTTCAGCTCTGTTTTCAGCATGGTTCTAAACGCTTTCATATTCAGTTTCCTCCTCTCCTGTAAACCAGAGATAGGCGTCTTCCAGGGAATCATGGGGACTCGCGGCAATGGTCTCGGATACCGTTCCGGAGAACACCGTCCGTCCCTTCCGCAGGATGCACAGGCGGTCGCACAGCGCCTCCACCTCATCCATAAAATGCGAGGTCAGCACAATCGTGAGCCCCTCTTTCTTCAAACGAAGCAGGTATTTCCAAACATCTCGCCGCGCTCTGGCATCCAGCCCGGTGGTCAGCTCGTCGAGGAAGACGACCTCGGGACCGGGAATCAGGGCCAGGACGATGAACAGCCGCTGCTTCTGCCCGCCGGACAGCTCGCTGACCGGGCTTTTCGCCTTCCCATCCAGCCCAAGCCGGGCAAGCAGGCTGCTGTAACCGGCGGGGGAGCGGTAAAGGGTTTCAGTTTCCTCACAGAGCTCGCGTACGGTGATCTTGTCCTGGAAGCTGCTTTCCTGGAACTGTACGCCGACCCGCTGAAAGATCATTTTCCGGTCGGCTGCGGGATTCATCCCCAGAATGCGCGCGGACCCGCTGTCGGCGGATTTGGTGCCCAAAACGCACTCCAGAGCCGTGCTTTTTCCGGCTCCATTGGCGCCGAGCAGGCCGAACACCTCCCCTCTGGAAACGGTAAAGCTCAGCTCTGTCAGCGCCGGGATGCCGGCATAGGATTTGCATAAATTTTTGACATCGATGGTTTTTTCCACTGCGTTTTTCCTCCTGTTCTTTATGATGATAAAAGAATAACACCAGACGGAAGTCTGGTGTTAAGGTGGAGGGTTCAGCCGAATCTGCGCTGCATTTGATCGAGCTGCTTCTGTATCTCAACGGCATTCTGTTCGGCCTGCCGCAGAGAGGTGAGCAGCCTGTCGCAGACCGAAATGATGTCGTCGTCCTCACGCGGCGTGTTGATGGCCTGTCTGAGATCGGTCTGCGGGTTTTCTGACAGCGCGTGAAGCAAACGCAGGATGGCGGCAAGGGAATAGTTTGCGCACCGCAGCGAGCGGATGATTCTCAGCCGGCGGATATCCGAATCGGTGTAGACCCGGTATCCGTTTTGTCTGCGCTTGACCGAAAGTAGCCCGTTCATCTCCCAGTTACGCAGCGTATCCGCCGAGATTCCCAGCAGGTCGGCGGTTTCCTGCCGTTTTAAAGGCGGATGATGCGCCGCGCGTCTGCCGGATAGGATCTCATGGACGCTTTCGATGGCTTCTTCCGCGTTGCGCTGTTCCCGGCGGATGGCGGCTTTGTACTGCGCGGCCAGCAGCTTGGCTTCGGTAAAATTCCTCTGCGCGGCGGTCTGAATGATCCGGATGGCCTTTTTGCGCAGCCCGTTCTGCAGCACCTCCACCTGCATCGCGGTCCTTGCGAGCCGAAACTGTTCGATATGGAAATCTGTGAATATCCGGTAGCCGTTCGCCCTGCGCTCCGGCGCGGGAATCAGCTGCAGTTTTTCGTAAAGCCGCACCGTATTCGGATGGATGCCGATGATGCGCGCCACTTCAGATGTATAATAGGTGTTCATGGACACACCTCCCCCTGGTATGATAAAGGATCGAATAACCCTGGTGTTATAGTGGAGGATTGATACCCATCATAGACTATTTTCCTGCGATATGCAAGGAGCCTGCCTGAACCGTTTCAATATCTGTTCCGCGAAAGGATGAACATGCCTGGACTGTTGTTATATCAGTATTGTAAAAGGATGAGCATGCACAGACCATTGTGATATCTGTTCCGTAAAAGGATGGATATGCCTGGCTGCTTTGGTACCTGCTGCGCATAAAGATGAAATTTTTGAATCAGCCGGGTAAAAGCAGCTTCGGGACAATGCCTATCGATAGAAAGCATGGACGGTCATCGTAAAAATATGCTCCGATGTATTTTGGAATGCAAATTATTCTCTGGATATGTAGGATTGTGTAGAAAAAAGAGAGAAAATATGTTATTATAGTCATATAAAATAGAAAATTTGCTGATAAATTTGTACGATGTTTTAAATTATAAAGAATCATTGACAAAGAAAAGGGCGACGGAGGAATTCAAGTGATAAAGGTATTGCTGGCAGACGACAACAAGCTTTCTTTGGAATATTTCAGCAGTTTAATCGATTGGGAAAAGAACGGCTTTCATATCATTTCCGCTGCGGTGGACGGCATTGAAGCGTTCATTGACTTCCAGAAATACCGTCCCCAGCTGGTGATCACCGATATCCAGATGCCGGGGATGGACGGCATCGAGCTTGCGCGCCGGATCAAAGAGGTTTCCCCGGAAACGGTTGTGATCTTCCTCTCCAGCTATGAGGAATTCAGCTATGTGCGGTCGGCGCTGAATCTGGGAGTCTTTGACTACGTATTGAAGCATGAGACGGAAGAGGACACCCTGCTGCAGAAGCTCAGCGCTGTCAGGGAGCTGCTGAGGCAGAAGGGCTCCCGCAGCAAATACTACGAGGAGGGCAATTTCACGGCGCTGCTGTCCGATTATCCCTATCTGGATCAGGCCCAGTTCCGGGAGCGCTGCGGGGAATTCTGCCGGGATGCCTGCAGCCTGCTGCTGGTCGAGCAGGATCACATC
Source organism: Candidatus Soleaferrea massiliensis AP7 (assembly GCF_000820765.1). Lineage (GTDB taxonomy): Bacteria > Bacillota > Clostridia > Oscillospirales > Ruminococcaceae > Soleaferrea > Soleaferrea massiliensis. The sequence continues at coordinate 48,369 of NZ_CCYH01000029.1, read as the reverse complement.
CTGCCTGCCATTTCGGCGCTTTCCCAGTGCAGCACCGAGGAGGTGCACGAAAACACCGTCAAGAAAATCTGCTACGATTCCCCCTGCCGTGTCTTCGCTGTGATCAAGGCGGAAAAGTACCGGTATCTGGTGCTTCTGAATGCGGTTCACACCGGACAGAATGAAGCGTATGAGCTGCGCAATGCGCTGCAGACAGGTCTGCACGCGCGCTTTTCCGTCCTGTGCATGTGTGAGGATGCGCCGGTATCGGAATGCATCGAACGGTATTACCGGTGCGGGGATTTTACACGGCAGCGGTATTTCTATGCCATGTCGATGGTGTTTGCCGCGCCGGAGCATCCGGAAAACGTCTCCAGCGGCGTCAGGCTGGACGCCGAGGAGATCGAGTCGCTGCTGAAGAACAACCGCATCGACGACATCTGTATGAAGCTCGACGCCTGCTACCTGCAGATTGCGCAGGTAAAGGATTATGAGGCGCTGTGCCGGATGGTGGAATGTTTTTTATCCTGCCTGAAGCCTTACCACCAGCGGGTGGTGGACTACAGGACGGGGGATGTCTTTCAGCTGTTTGACCATCAGGCGGCTTCCTATTGGTACAGCGCGGCTGACATCGTGCAGTGGATCAAACAGAAATATATGCAGCTTTCCGAGTGCTGGCAGGACAACGGAGCCTGCCGGTACTCCGACGAGGTGCGCCGCGTGGTCGCCTACATCAATCAGCACTACACCGATTACGATCTGACCGCGGAGGATATTGCGGAACGTGTCAGCCTGAGCTTAAACAGGCTGAATGCGATCATGAAGGAGGAAACCGGGGATACGGTCTGGAAGTACCTGACCAACGTGCGCATGGAGAATGCCAAACGCCTGCTGCGCTCCGACCGGTATAAGATTACGGAAATCTGCTCGATGGTCGGATATTCGACGGTCTCCTATTTTTCCAGGGTATTCAAGAAGGTCTGCGGCGTATCCCCGCAGGAATACAGGAAGGATCCGAAATGAAGCTGAGAAAACCGCGGTTCAATACCGTCACAAAGAAGAGCATCACCATCATTCTGGGCATCGGCCTGGCGTTGCTGCTGGCGGTCAGCATGATGCTTCCATCCATCTTCTATGAGCTGATGAAGCCCTATTTCTGCAACCACATTTCCGGCCTTGCAAGCGCCAGCGCAACCGGAATCAGCTACATCTATACCCGCAACAACCCCTGGGTGCGCAATTTCGGATATGATGAGACACTGCTCGGCCTTCTGGATGCGTATGATGCGCCCGACGCTGAGAAAGACGCGGTCCGGCAGGAAATTGAAGCGCTGCTGCCGACCTTCACGCTGGGCAACCGCTCGCCGTATCTCGACGAACCCGGCGCCATCAGCGTGATGAGCTATATGATGGTGACGACCGAGGACGGGGACGTGTTCTGCCGCCCGGAAAACAGGGATTTGATCCCTGCCATCGTGAATTCCGACTGGTATCGAGAAATCCAACAGGACCCGAAGCCGGAGGGAACCTTGAAATTTGAGTATTCGCCGATCTTCACCGTGCGGCGGAATGGCCGGGATTATTCCTTTATGTGTGTCGAGGATCCGTTTCTGGCTTCCGAAAAGATGTGCTACGGGATGTCCATTGTGGAGTTTTCGGATATCAAAAACCTGTTCGCCCGGCTTGAGAAGATTGGAATTGAGGATTATGCCTTTGTGAAGGAGGACCGCGAAATCCTGTACCGGAACTTAAACGAGCGGGATTCCCATATCAGGCTGGGAGAGTATCCGCAGGAGGTATTGGACGGCGAGCAGTATGAGACGCTGTATTTCTATCACGACGACGGCATCGATTTCGCTGTGCGCTGCACCTACTCCTATGAAAATCTCAAGCTGTACATCCATGTGCCGAAGAATGTGCTGCTTGCGCCCTATGAACAGACCTTCCAGATGTTCCAGGGCATTCTGTTTGCGCTGTTCGCGGTCTTCATTGTCATCGTCTGCCTGACGCTCAAAGGCGTGCTGGGACGGCTGACCAGGCTTTCACACCAGATGGACCGGGTGCGCGGCGGGGATTACAATGTGAAGCTCGACGATAGCAGCGGGGACGAAATCGGGAACCTGGCGAGGACCTTCAACCTGATGGTATCCCGGATCAAGGACAACATTCACGAAATTATCCGGCACCAGAAGCGGGAACAGCGGATGCAGTACAGCCTGATGGTTTCTTCGGTAGACCCGCATTTCATCTACAACACGCTGAACACCATCAGCTTTCTCGCAAAGATGGACCGGTCGCAGGAGATCGTCGCGGTCAACAGAGCGCTGATCGGGACGCTCAAGGACCGGCTGAGCATGAAAAACTACAAGACCTTTGACACGGTGGAAAAGGAAAAGCAGGTGCTCGGGCAGTACATGCTGATTCAGGAGTATCTGTGCCACAATCGCATGGAGCTCCGCTTTTTGGCGGAAGAACAGGATCTGTCGCTGTACATCCCGAAGAACATCCTGCAGCCGCTGGTTGAAAACGCGATCAAGCACGGCATTCTGCTGCATAAGGATGAGAACCGGCAGATTGTGGACGGCATTATCGAGGTTTCGGTCGCGGGGCAGCGGGAGAACATCGTCATCACAGTGACCGACAACGGCGTCGGTATGGAGGATGAGACAATCCGCCGGTTTTTCCGCGATAAGCCGCCCAAACCCTGCGTAGACGGGGAACCGGAACACATCGGCATTTACAATATCCGCATGCGGCTGGAGTTCTTATATCATGGAAACTATCGGATACAGGCGGACAGTGCGCCAGGAAAAGGAACATCGATCAGGATTATCCTGCCGGAGCACTGTGACCAGGATTTTTAAACTGGAAAAAAGGATCTCTTGTCAAAGAAAGAGATCCTTTTTTTGTTGCATTTTTTCACCATAAAGTATGATAAATTGAAACAACTGACGGTATTTTTTTCAAATAGTGAAACTGATGTGAAAAATGAAAACAATATTTGGATTTTGTCACATGGAATTTGGATTTTTTTCGCTTGTTATCTTGTGTATTTATGCTATAATGCAGATGGAAATGCGATAAAAATTAATAAAAATAACATAGAATTATGAAGAAAAAAGGACGATGTTCAAAGGAAGGTCGAAAAGGCATGTGAAGCGGGTATGGTAACGGTTTACTTCTTACAGCGTGTGAAAACTCTTGTCACAAGGGTTTCTATCAATACAATAAAGAAAGGGGGACAGACGTCCGTATTCGGAAATTTAAAAAATACAGAAAGAGGGAACATGTAAAATGAAGAGATTCAAGAAGATTTTAGCTTCCGTATTATCCGTTGCAATGATCTCTACAATGGTTCCGATGCTTCCCGCATTCGCAGGGGACGAAGGAAAGGCCAACAACTTTGAACTGGTGACCGAGGTTTACGGTTACGGCCAGGATGTCAAAGCTGTGGTTATCGACACAGAGGGTTCGGTTAAGGCCGGCGACATCGATGTGGACAGCTTCTCAGTCAATACCACCAATCTGAACCCGCAGGACGATTCGGTGATATATGAAGGCGGCCGTCCGATCACAGACGCATATGTCAGCAACGACAAAATCATTGACGGCGAGGGGGATGCTTCCGGCCGTTACATCATTCTGGAACTGGAAACAGGCTTCCAGCTGGACGGCGCATCCACGCTGATCTACACCGGCGGGCTCAATATTCCCATGACCCTGAACTATGAAGTCAAACAGGTCAAAGATATCGGCAGCGTCAAGGCTGGCGACATAAAGTATGTGAAATCCGGCATCATCAACGAAGTTGTGGATGACTTCGCGTTTGCGACCAGCGCAGCTTCCGGTTATGAATACCGCTTCTTTACCCCGGAAAAGGAAGCCGGCCAGAAATATCCTCTGGTTGTCTGGCTGCACGGCTCCGGCGAAAAAGCAAGCTTTGTCAGAACAAACGAAGCGCAGATCATGGCGAACCGCGGCGCGGTTGCCTATGCAGATCCTGCGAACCAGTCCGAACGTCCGGCTTATGTGCTGGCTCCGCAGTGTGTCAACAGAACCGGTTGGGAAGGCGACAGAGTTGTCGACCTGATCAATGAAGTCATTGCGAACAATCCGGATATCGACACTTCCAGAATTTACATCACCGGCTGCTCCATGGGCGGTTCCGGAACCTGGAGAACCATTTTGACCAATCCGAACCTGTTCGCAGCGGCTCTGACCTGCCCGGGCGGCAGCAATGAGAGCGCCGAGACGCTCAGCGCGGTCAAGGATCTCCCGATCTGGATGCTGCAGACCGGAACCGACACCTATGCGGCAACCAAGGCGGCGTTTGAAACGCTGACCTCGATCGGCGGAAACATCAAATGGACCCATCTCGAACCCGGCGCAAACGGCTATCCGAACGACCACTGGGTATGGGTGCCTACCTCCGACAACTACTATTCCGCAGAATACGGAACCACCGTATATGAGTGGCTCTTCTCCCAGAAGAACGAAAAGCTCGGCTTCGACGTTGTTTCCGAGGTGTTTGAATATGGACAGGACACCACGGCGGTTGTCATCGATGCGAGACAGGAAGTCAGTGCATCCGATATTGATAAAGACACCTTCGCGGTTTCCACCACCAACATCAGCCCGTTTAATGACGCCGTCGCCTTTGAAGGTGCAAGGGAAATCACCGACGCGTATGTCAGCGCCAGCAAGGATCCGGGCGCGAAGGCAGAAAGCGGCCGTTATATCGTGCTGGAACTCAAACACGGCTTCACCGTACCGGGCGCGACTGCGCTGGTTTACAGGGGCGTCAACAAGCTGCTGGAAATGAACTTTACCGTCGAGCAGCTCAAAGACTTTGCAGGCTTCACAACCGAAACGGTTTACAGCAAATCCGCTGAAAGAACACTGGTCGTCGACGAATTTGAATACAAAGAAGAAGACGGCGCGAAATACAGACTCTACTCGCCGGATGCGGACGGCGCGCTCCCGCTGGTTCTGTGGAACCACGGCGCAGGCGAGACTTACCGTGAATCCGCAGAAAACGAAGGCGTACAGATCCGTGCCAACATGGGCGGCACCGGCTGGGTACAGGATGAATATCCGTGCTATGTGCTGGCTCCGCAGAGAGGCAACACCGAGTACTCGAGAGACAAGATCATCGCAGCCATCGACGAGCTGGTTGCAGAAGGCAAGGTTGACTCCTCGCGCATCTATGTGGCAGGCTGCTCCGCAGGCGGCGCGGAAACCCTCAACTTCATGAAAAATTATCCGGATTACTTCGCGGCAGCGGTTCCCATCTGCCCGGCAGGCACGCTGAACGACGACGAAGCCGCTCTCGTGAAAGATCTGCCGATGTGGTTCTTCCACGCCGCAGATGATCCGACCATCAAGGTCGACAGAACCCGCGGCACCGTTGAACAGCTCAGAGCCCTTGCACCGGCGGACCTCAAGTATACCGAGCCGGCTCACCTCCCGTATGAGGAAGAAGGCGGTTCGGGCAACTACAACGGACACTGGTCCTGGATTCTCCCGCTGAACAACTACTATTCCGAAGAATACAAAACCAACGTGTTTGACTGGCTGTTTGCCCAGAAGAACAACAAGATGGGCTTTGACATCGTATCCGAAGTCTTCGAATATGGACAGGATACCGTCGCGGTCGTCATCGATGCGAAGAGAGAAATCAGTGCTTCCGCAATCAATACGGATACCTTCGAGGTCACCGCGAAGAACATCAGCCCGTTTGATGGTTCCGTTGTATATGAAGGCGAAAGGGCCATCACAAAAGCATATGTCAGCGACAACAAGAATGTGGACGGCGTGGAGGCGGAAAGCGGCCGCTACATCGTTCTGGAACTCAAACACGGCTTCACTGTGCAGGGCGCAACCGCTCTGATCTACAGAGGCGTCAATAAGCTGCTCGACATGAACTATACCGTCGAACAGATCAAGGACATCGCAGGCATTCCGGCCGACACCGTTTACAAACAGGCCCGCGAGACCACCAAGATCGTCGACGAGTTTGAGTACAGAGAAGAGGAAGGCACGAAATACAGAATCTATACACCGGACGAAGCCGAAAACGGCGAAGCGCTCCCGCTGGTTCTGTGGAACCACGGCGGCGGCGAGACCTATCGTGAATCCGCAGAAAACGAAGGCGTGCAGCTCCGTGCCAACATGGGCGGCATCGGTTGGGTTCAGGACGATTATCCGTGTTATGTGCTGGCTCCGCAGCAGGGCAATGCCGAGTACTCCACCGATAAGGTCATCGCAGTCATCAACAGACTTGCCGCGGAAGGCAAGGTTGATCCGGACCGCGTCTATATTTCCGGCTGCTCAATGGGCGGCGGCGAAACATTGACCTTCCTGAAAAGATATCCGGGATACTTCGCAGCAGCAGTGCCAATTTGTCCAGCAGGTTCCTGGACCGACGACGAGGCCATGACCGTGAAGGATACCCCGATGTGGTTCTTCCACGCGGCTGACGACCCGACCATCAATGTCAGCAGAACGCAGAACACCATTGCCCAGCTGAAAGGCATGAATCCGGCGGACCTCAAATACACCGAGCCAGCCAACATTCCGTACGAAGAAGAAGGCGGATCCGGCAACTACAACGGACACTGGTCTTGGATTCTCCCGCTGAACAACTACTATTCCGAAGAATATGAAACCAACGTGTTCGATTGGCTGTTTGCCCAGAAGAACACCAAGGGCAACTTTGAACTGGTTACCGAAACCTATGATTACGGCAACAACGTCAAAGCGGTTGTCATCGACACCAAGACGCAGGTTGACGGACTGGCCATCAATGCGGATACCTTCGCGGTGAGCACCACCAACATCAACCCGCTGGACGGCTCGACCGTATATGAAGGCGACCGCAAAGTCGTGAACGCCTATGTCAGCAATGACAAGGAAATCGACGGCAAGGGCGATGCCAAGGGCCGTTACATCATTCTGGAACTCGAAGTCGGCTTCACCGTCGAAGGCGCTTCCACATTGCTCTACAATGGTTCGGTCAACATCCCGCTGACCCTGAACTATGAAGTGACCCAGGCCAACGATTTTGAAATCGGTGAAAATACCGTAACTGCGGCATACTACGACTTCGAGTGTGCCGGTATCGTCAACGAAGTGGTCGATGACTTCTCCTTTGAGACCAGTGAGGCATCCGGTTATGAGTACCGTCTCTTTACACCGGAAAAGGATGCCGGTATGAGCTATCCGCTGGTCATCTGGCTGCATGGCGCAGGCGAGAGAAGCCTTGGCGTCCGTACAAACGAAGCGCAGCTGCTTGCAAACCGCGGCGGACTGGCCTTCGCAGATCCGATGAATCAGTCGAAGTACCCGGCCTATGTCGTGGCTCCGCAGGTCGTCCATCCGAACAGATGGGAAGGCGACAGAGTCGTAGCCCTGGTCAAGGAACTGCTTGAGCAGTATCCGGACATCGATGCGAGCCGTGTCTACATTGCAGGCTGTTCGATGGGCGGCTCTGGAACCTGGAGCTCCATCCTGACCGAGCCGGAACTGTTCGCGGCGGCGATCACCGCACCGGGCGGCAGCAACGAGAGCGCAGAGGTTCTGAGCGCAGTCAAGGATCTCCCAATCTGGATGTTCCAGACCGGAAACGACACCCTGGCGGCGACCGAGGCGGCGTACAACACCCTGACCTCGATCGGCGGAAACATCAAGTGGACCCATCTGAACCCGGGCGAAAACGGCTATCCGAACGACCACTGGGTATGGGTGCGCATGGCGCAGAACTACTATTCCGAAGAATATCGCACCAACGTGTTTGACTGGCTGTTCACCCAGAAGAAACCGGATCTCAAGGTCAACACCCTGAAGTACCTCATCGACAAGGCGCAGCAGCTCAAGGTCGACGGCGCGCTGAACGGCGTGGTTGAAGCGGCTGTAGAATACTTCAACGATTCCCTCGGCTTTGCAAACAGCGTTTACAACAACGCGGTCTCCTCCCGTCCGACCGTTTCTCAGGAAACCATCCGCGATGCGGAAGAACGCTTGATCGACGCCATCAGCTATCTCGAGTTCAAGGGCGACAAGAGCGACCTGTACGAAGCACTCGAGCTTGCTGCCGGTATCGCAGCGGAGAAGGACCTGTATATCCCGAGCACCTATGCGAAATTTGAATCCGCCATGAAGGCCGCTCAGAAGGTTGCGGACGACAAGTACGCACTGGATGATGAAATCATGCCGGCATGGTCGAATCTGATGGACGCGATCGTCGGTCTCAGACGCATCCCGAACAAAGAGCAGCTTCAGAATCTGGTCAACGAGGCGAATGAGCTTGACGCAGCTGATTACACCGCTGAAAGCTTTGCGCTTCTGATGCTGGCAGTCGATGAAGCACAGGAAGTTCTGGAAAACAAAGAAGCTACCGAAGAGCAGGTTAAAGCGGCTCAGGACAATGTCTCCATAAAGATGGGAGCTCTTGTAAAGGTTCCTGACGATGGCAAGGATGACGATAAAGACAAAGACGACGATAAAGATGACGACAAAAACAATGACAAGGATAACAGCAATGGCGGCAGCACGAAACCGGGCAGCAATGTCAACGGTTCCGGCAGCGCCAGCACCGGTTCCGCTTCGGCTAACACACCGAAGAAGAACGTCAACACCGGCGACGGCTCTCCGATCGCTCTGGCCATGGCGCTGCTCATGCTTAGCGGTGTTGCGGCGGCTGGTATCAAAAGACGCAAAAGATAATCATCACATCTGATTGAATATCTTCACCCAATCGCAGGCGGCTGTGCAGTGCACAGCCGCCTGCGGACTTTTGTTAGCGGGGCTATGGCAGTAAAACGGCATGTGGAGAAATATGATAAGTGTATCCTACTTATAATCTTGCTTATTTGAATAATTTTTACCCCATTCTAAAGAAAGCAGCAAATTTATCGGGATGCTTGACTTTCATGGTCAAATAATTTATGATATAGATACTTAAAATTTCGGGCGAGGTGATAGAACTTGGGGGAGAAAAAAAGAGGACGTCCAACTGATAATCCAAAAACAATTGTTTTAAAAGTAATGCTTGATCAAGAGACAGAAATGAAGCTGGAAGAATGTACTGATTTTTTGGAAATCTCCAAAGCAGAAGTCGTTCGACGTGGCATTCATCAAATTCACAGTAAACTTGAAAAATAGATGTCATAAAAAGGCGATTGTGATTTTCACAATCGCCTTTTAAAATGTCGTACTGTAAAATAAAAATATTTTCGACAATAGACGTCAGAATACTTGATTTTTATGGGCATGTAATGTAGAATATAGTTGCCCAGAAAAATGAGGTGGTAAAAATGTTTTCAGATAACAGGAAAAGAGCTACTGATAAGCAACCCTCTAATCGTATTTTGGTATTGGAATTAGATTCCGATACAGAAGCCGAGTTAGACGTTTGCGCACAAAAATTAAAGATTAGCAAAGCGGAGTTGGTAAAATTGAGTATTATTGAAATGTACGACAAATTAAAAAAATAGAGAAAGGGAGTTGAAGTCGTGAGTAGTCCTTTTGAAACCGCATTAAGAAGAGCGCATGCGATCCAAAGAAGAAAAGATGATCCACATACGCAAATGGTTGGTGAGGAATTTATCAAACTGTTAAATGAAATATCAGACAAACTTAAAGAAGACCCGGAGACAGTCTGTCGGTTAGGAGAGATCACAAGCCGTCAAATTTGTATCTGTGAAGATGAGAGTTATCAACAAGGATTTCGTGACTGCTTCTACCTTCTAAAATGGATGGATGCATTTTCTTTGAATTGAATTTATTCTTATACGAATACTTTTGGGGAAACCTGCCGGTTGACACGATGATCGGCATCCCCTATAATGAATACACATAAATTCGGCGGTCTCTCGATTCTGTGCATCAAATGAGAGGACAGGCCGGACAAAATCAGGTATCCTGATAACAGAAGGAGATGATACGATGGATTGGCTGAGCCGGTTGAATCAGTCGGTGGATTACATTGAACAGAATCTGGCGGGGGAGATCAGTTTCCACGAAGCCGCAAGGATTGCGTGCTGCTCCACCTACCACTATCAGCGGATGTTTTCCTACATCGCAGGCGTACCGCTGAGTGAATATATCCGCCGAAGAAGGATGACCGCCGCCGCGTTTGAACTGCAGTGCAGTGATATCAAGGTGCTGGATGCGGCGCTGAAATACGGCTACGAGTCGCCGACATCCTTTACCCGCGCGTTCCAGCAGGTTCACGGCCTGCCGCCGTCCGCGGCGCGGGAACAGGGCGTTCAGCTCAAAGCCTATCCCCGTATGACCTTCACCATATCAATCAAAGGGGATACTGAAATGAATTACAAAATTATCACCAAAGAGGCGTTCCGTATCGTCGGCGCGCGCGTAAAGCTCAGATTTGACGTGGAACAGAATTTTCAGCAGGTGCCGCAGTTCTGGGGCCAGTGCTATCAGGAGGGGATGGTCGAACGCATCGGCGCGCTGGTCAACCAGCCTCCGTTTGGCGTGATGGGCGTCAGCACCTGCATGGATGGGGAAGATTATTATTACTATTACATCGCGGCGCCGACCGACAAAGAGGTGCCGGACGGCATGTATTCCTACGAGGTGCCGGCGGCGACCTGGGCCGTCTTCGACTGCACAGGCCCGATGCCCCAGTCCATGCAGGAGCTGCAGCGGCGTATTGTGACCGAATGGCTGCCCTCCTCCGGCTACGACTATGCGCAGGCGCCGGACATCGAGGTCTATCCCGAGGGAGATCCGAGTGTGCCGGGATATACCACGCAGGTATGGATGCCGGTTGTTAAAAAAGATGCATAAATGTTTGATATAGCTTATAAAAGGACATCGCTTTCAAAAAGAAGCGGTGTCCTTTTATTTGAAAATAATAAAATGTTGATCGAAAGCCTTTGGAATCTGTAGAATTTCATGTTATAATAAAAGAAAAGCTTGAAGCGGGGGATACTGTTGCAGAACAAAAGTTTACAGGCATATTCGAAGGAAGAGTTGATCGAACTGATCGAGCTCTATGCAAAGAATTGGCTGGCAATGGACGGAGTCTGGTTCCAGTCGGTGGAACAGAAGTTCGGCATGGATGAGGCGATGGAGCACGATGCGAATGCCTGGCGGCGTTTTACCGTCACCGAGGCCAGGCGGATCAAGAAGTTCCTGCGTCTGGAGGAGCGTGCGGGCATCGAAGGGCTTCGGCAGGCGCTGCGGCTGCGGTTCTATGCCAACATCAACGACGACGAAATCCTGATTGACGGAAATACGCTGACCTACCGCACGCTTCACTGCCGCGTGCAGGACGCGCGGACCGGAAAGGGGATGGAGCTGCATCCCTGCCGTGAAGTCGGTTTGATTGAATACAGCGGCTTTGCCAAGGTCATTGACGACAGGTTTACCTGTGAAGCGGTGAGCTGCCATCCCGTGGTGACCGATCCTGACTGTGCCTGCTGCTGGCGGTTCACGCTGCATACGGAAGAAGGGGGAACGCCCGATGTCCTTTGATCCTGTTTTTACGCCAACCTCCAAGATTCTGATTCTTGGCACCTACCCGTCGCCCGCGTCGCGGGAGGTGCAGTTCTATTACGGGCATCGCTTCAACCGGTTCTGGCCGCTGATGGCGTCTCTGCTGGACGAGCAGGTCCCGCAGAGCGTCGATGAAAAAAAGCGGATGCTGACGCGGCATGACATCGCCCTCTGGGATGTGCTGCACAGCTGTGATGTCGTCGGCGCCGCTGACAGTTCCATCACAAATCCGGTTCCGAATCCGGTCGAGGAGCTTGTCAAACAGTGCCCAATCCGGCAGGTGTTCCTGAATGGAGCCAAAGCCATGCAGCTCTATCAGAAATTCTGCAAGGTGAAGATCGATCTGCCCTGCCTGAAGCTTCCCTCCACAAGCCCGGCGAACGCACAGTTCTCGATGCAGCGACTGCAGAAAGAGTGGTCCTGTATCCGGAACTTTTTAGATTGAAGAAAAAATAAAAAATTTGTCAAAGACAGCTGTACAGGACGAGAAATCTGTGATACAATTGTCATACAAGGTTTTGAATAATAAGGGTGGAAAGGGAGAATCTTCATGTCGAATCAGCTCAGTGAAAAAACGGTTTCCGCACTGCTGAAATTGCAGCGAAATGAGATGACCGAGTATTATGTCTATCGGAAGATTGCATCCCGCACAAAGGATGCGCACAACAGAGAGGTTTTGACCCGCATCGGCGAGGATGAGCGCAGACATGCGGGCATTTGGAAGGGATATACCGGGATTGAGGCGAAGCCAAACCGCCTGAAGGTGTTCTGGTACTCGCTGATCAGCCTGCTTTTCGGCTTCACCTTCACGCTGAAGCTGATGGAAAAGGGGGAGGACCGCGGCACGGAGAAGTACATCCGGCTGGTGGACGAGGTGCCCGAAGCGCGCGGAATCAGCGAGGATGAGGAGCGGCACGAGGCGCAGCTGCTTGCCTTGCTGGATGAAGAACGTCTGCACTATGTCGGCTCAATGGTTCTTGGCCTGAACGATGCGCTCGTGGAGCTGACCGGTACGCTGGCAGGCCTTACCTTTGCGCTTCAGAACAACAGCCTGGTGGCGCTGTCCGGACTGATCACCGGCATTTCCGCAACCCTTTCGATGGCGTCGTCGGAATTCCTGTCCGCACGCAGCGAGGGCAGGAAGGACGCGCTGAAATCGAGCATCTATACCGGGATCGCCTATCTGATCACGGTGGCGCTGCTGGTGCTGCCCTATCTGCTCATGCCGGAAAACGCCTTCTGGGCGTCTCTGATCACGATGCTCGTGATCGTCGTGGCGATCATCTTTGTATTCAACTACTACATCTCTGTCGCGCAGGGGCTTCAATTCCGCAGCAGGTTTTTGGAGATGGCCGGCATCAGCCTGGGCGTGGCGACGCTGTCCTTTGTTGTCGGTTTGCTGGTCAAGCAGTTTTTAGGCGTGGATGTCTAAACCCGCGGTTCGAATAGCAGGGGACAGCGGTTAGAAGACGAGCGTTCGTCTATTTGTTACATCAGGGGATGCTGAATATGAAGAAACAGGATCATAAAGAGGGGAATCCTCTGGAAGAACAGATGGAGCAGCTGCATCGGTCACTGGATGAACTGGTCCGGCATCTTCCAAAGGATGAAAAAGACGACCGGATTGTTGAACAGATCCGGTCGTCTATAGAGGAATGGAAAGAACACCTGCCAAAGGAATGAAGCTCCGTAGCATCGTGTGCATCATAATGATACGGAGCCGCAATAAGGAAGCTGGACGCTGCACCCAGGCAGCATTCTTTGCGCAGAGATTTATTTTTTACTGTATCGTATGACTGTGTCACAGCTTGATCAAGCGTTCTCATCCTGGAACAGAAGCCGGCCCTCAATCACAATGCCGGGCCGCAGCCTTGGAAGGATGCAGGACGCCTTTGAGCCAGCGCGCGTCTTCGGTGCTGTAGCATCCGGTCAGCCGCAGCAGGACGAGGTATAGGACGAAGGAACCGGCTATCACACAAACCGCTTCCAGTATGCCGGAGCTGAACGGGACATGCAGCGCGCCGATCAGCAGCCTCACCGAGATGGTGGCCGCGGCGATGCATCCAAGCGGCTTGACCAGCCAGGTAAAAACCTGAAATTTATAATTGGTAGCGGTGATCAGCCGGTTGAAGCTTAAAGCAGTGTTGAGAATTTCACTGATGAAGATGACGCAGATGTATCCGCGCACGCCGTTAAACGGCAGCATCGTATACACAAGCACCAGGCTGATGAACGCGTCGATCACATTGTAGCGCATCGAGCTGACCTGTTCGTTGAGACCTTTGAGCATATTGTCCACGGCATTGTCGAGGTACATGACCGGGACAAGCACCGAAAAGATGCGGATATATGCGCCGACACTCTTGTTGTCGTACAGCGCGCTCCCGATTTCAGAGGAGAAACAGAACAGGATGCCGCATACGCCGATCGAAAAGAGCATGGCGGCCTGAAACATCCTGGTCATGATATAGTGCACCCGCCGGTTCTCATCGATGTGCGGGTTCAGCGCGTAGCATTCCGCAAGCTCGGGAACCAGCAGGCTGGAGAACGCGGTCAAAATGGAGAGCGGAAACAGGATGACCGGCATCACAATGCCCTGGATCATCCCAAACACGGCAAAGCTGCCGTCGCTGCTGACGCCGGATTTTTTGAGCTGCATCGGAACCAGAAGATTTTTAACGGTTAAAAGGCCCATCCGAAGATAGGAGCTGAAAGCGATCGGCAGCGCGATGCCGAACATCCTTTTGGCGATATCGGGGGAGGGCTTTTGTGTTGTCCGGTAACGCCGGCTGTCGAAGAAATACAGCAGGAAGGAAAGCAGGAAGGAAACGACCTGCGCAATGGTTCCGGCCAGCACGATGGCAAGGCATGCGTATCCCAGCCCCTTCGGCATCAGGATATTGAGACCGATCATGGTGCAGCCGATTTTGACGAACTGCTCCAATATCTGCGTCGAGGCACTCTTGACCACGCGGCGCACCGCTGTGAAGTAGCCGCCGAGCACGCTGGCCATGGCAAGGAACGGCAGACTGACGGCCAGAACCTTCAAAGCGGGGATGGTCTGCTCATTCCCCAGGAAGCGGGCGCCGATTGTCTGGGCGTTCGTGAACAGGATCACGGCGGTAGCCGTTCCGAACACCGCGCTGTAGGCAAGGCATTTGTGCATGGCGCTCTTCACGCCGGCAATGCAGCCGCGCCCAAGCTCCTCGGCCACCAGCCGCGTCGTCGCGAGATTGATACCGGAGGTTGCCAGCGTCACGGCAAACATATAAACCGACATGACCAGCTGGAACACACCCATCGCCGTCACGCCGATCTTGTTGGTCACATACAGGTTGAACCAAACGCCGATTAGGTTCATGAAGAAAGAGGTTGCCGTCAGGATAAAGGCGTTCAGAAAGAATACGCGGATTTTTTTCATAATTCCACCACACTCACACTCTATAGAATTCCCTATTCTATAACGTATGTCCGCAGAATGCGGAAAATGATGGATGAGCCCAACTTTTCTGAGCAGCGCTGGCTGTTTCGACGGGAAATGAGCTTTCTTCCGGAAATACAGATGTCTTTTAACCTTCTTCAGCACTGTAAAAATCAGTGCAATTGTAAATGAACATAGAAAGCACAACAGTTCAGAAAAAAGAAAACAACATAAGGCCGAAGCAGTAGAAGAAAAATGACTTTGCGCACCCAATTATCCATACAAGTAATAGCAGGATGCCGTCTTCCAGTGTATCTGAACGCAAAGCGGCACAGTCATGATTCATGACTGTGCCGCTTTCAACAATATAACGAACATTCGTCAGTATAAGGCTCTGAATGCCATATGATGTACTATATGAACCATCTGGCCAATACCGCCATAACAGTATGGTGGTATCAAAAATCGCTGGCTGTCAGTTGCCGAATCGAACCGTGACCTGACCGATGCCGCCGTTGATCTTGAAGCGATTGGCAGCCGATTTGTCGCCCACCTTGCTGTCCCCATGATAGGACTGGTTGTCGACGGAGATTTCACCGATGCCGTTTTTCAAATCAAAATAATAATCGTTTGCGCGGCCGTCAAGCGTCAGGCTCACCTGGCCGATGCCGGTGTTGACCTTGCTGTCCCCGGTCACGATGCCTTCAATGGTCGACTGGCCGACGCCGGAATCAAGATCGAGATCGTTGATTTTTGCATCGGTGATGCGAAGCTCTCCGACACCGCCTTTGATGTCGGCTTCATCCGCTTCGATCTGTTTGGCATAGAAGGCTCCCGCGCCGATTTCCAGCTTCAGCTTATCTGCGATCAATTGGTCCACATGGACCTCGCCGGCGCCGCATTCCACCTTGGCCGATTCAAAGGACTGGTCCTTCGGCAGATAGACGATGATCTTGGAATGCGCGCCAAAACCGGAAAAGAAACCGAAACCGCGGCGGTCCTTCACGACAAGGGTGCCGTTTTTGACCTCGCTTTTAAAGTCGGAGGAGACGTCGGCCGCTTCAACACGAAATTCGTTGGACGGTATAATTTCAAGCTCGCCATACGAACAGGAAATCTCAAGATTCTGGACATTCTGATAGGTTTCATTGAAGTCGATGGTGCCGCTGGAGGAAGAAGTCATGCCAAACATATTCATTACCCCGATTCCCACATTAAAGATTGCGGCGATGATGCCGGCCGCAAGCAGCAGTGCAAAGGTCATCGCCACATATTTTATCACGCGCTGTGCTGTATTCATTTAATATCAACTCCTCCAAAGATGCAGGTCGCTTTCACATAGACGGTCGGAGCGTCCGCATCCTTGCTGTTAATGCTTTTGTTGCTGACGCCGCCGAAGATCGGCAGGGAGGATACGACGACCTTGACGTTTGACGGGACGAAGATATCGCTGCCGCCGAAGACCGAGGTCGCGTTGATCACGATATCGTGGCTGATGACCGCTCCGCGAAGATCCAGATCCACGCCGCCGAAGATGGCGGTGATGTTGGCGCCTTCAAACGGCTGCGGCGGGAACTGAACCTTCTGTGCGCTGAAAATGGCGGTATAGTCCATCTCCGCTCCGGAATTAAGCCCCTCAATGCGCTTGATGCGCCGTCCGAACAGATCCCGGAAGATGATGCCGAAGCCGATGATGACCAGGATCAGCGGGAAGATCAGCTTGCCGATCATCAGACCGGACAGGACGCCCTGCGCGGCCAGAAGCAGCATGACGCCGACCAGCAGGCCGATCGTGTTGGCGATATGGATGCCGCGTCTGATCATATTGATCAGGCAGGGGACGATGATGAACAGCGTCCACCATCCGCGGAAAAAGATTGTAAAATGCCAAAGCCCCACGACGCTGCCCGCAAAGGCGACGCCGAGTGCGATCAGTAAAAGTCCCCACAGGATATTGCTGATTTTATTCCTCATTGAAATATTCTCCTTTTAATTTAGAATAGGAATGTATGTTAAACCAGAAGCAGACGGTTCAGCTGCTGCGCTTCCGGGATTGGAAACTGGTTTCCATGGGTGATCTTGTTGACGCAGATACCCTCCACGCACGCCCAATACAGATATGTCAGCCGGATGGGGTCGCCCATGACAACCTGCCCGCACCGCTGACCCTCTTCGATGATCTCTTTCAGCATACGTACGGGCGTGCTGTCATATGCCTGTACCTGTTCATTGAAGCCATTCCGCATGCCGACCTGGATCATCAGCATAAAGTTGTTGACCGCAACCTCGTCGGTCGCCGCCAGCTGGACCATGCGCCTGGACAGAGCCTCGATCTTTTCCCTGGGTGAGGCCTGCATATTGGCAATCGACCGCAGAGCCCGGGCGCTGATATCGGTCGCACGCTTCACAAGCGTGTTGAAAAGCTCCTCCTTGGAGGGGAAATAGTGATAGATCAGCCCCTGGCTGATCCCGATGATCTTGCTGAGGTCGGCCATCTTGGTGGCGTCAAACCCTTTTTTGGCAAAAACCTTCAGCGCTTTGTCCAGAATCATCTGCTGGGAAAATTCCCGCAGTTTTTTAAAGCTGTCTGCACTTCTCGGCAAAAGCAGGATACCACCTTTCTTTGATTGATTACTTATTCAATCAAAGAATAACACATTGTCATCAATTTGTCAAATAGATTATTGAAGCGGATGGATTTTCAGCATATTCATGTGCGGTATGGCCATGAAAAATGGGAAAAGGAAATTGGTTAATCAGTGCAAGACTGAGAATTACGGCCATAAACCTATCAAATAAAAGGAAATCGTAGATTATTGCAGGTAAATCGTAGAAATTTTATATTTACAATCTATTCAGATCGTGGTAAACTAAAAAAGGATTATAGAATATGGAGTTATGTCTTCATTTGAACATTTCAAATATACCACTGAGGATTTCATAGTTCTGCAATCTATGAGGGAATGAAAGAGAGGATCTATGAACGGGTTTCTGAAAAATCGGCAAATACATAGTTGAGGAGTAACGCTTATGCACAAACATCACAGGTCTTTACAATATATTTCGGTTCTCATGCTGCTGCTGATCCTGTCCTCCCTGCTTTTTTCGGCAGTGCGCGCGGCGGATAACAGCGACGGTCCAATCGTCACCTATGGGGAGATCAACGGCGAGGATACCACACAGCCGCCGGCCGGCGGACACACGGATGACGGCGGTTCGCTTTCCGCGGAGGACACCGTGTCGGTCAATCCGGATGCCGATCAGTCACCGGGCGAAGTGGACATCATCTACTACTTTTATAACCGCTGCCTGACCTGCGAAGAGGAGAAGACGGTGGAGGACAACATCCGGGCCATGGTGAAGATGGATTTTCCGAACGTCACGGTCAATCTGGAAGCCTACAACGTCGCGGTCGAGGAGAATCTGGAAAAGCTCAAGGTGGAATTCCAGAACCACGACATCGATGAGGAAAAGCTGATGCTGCAGCCGATTGTCTTTATCGGCGATGCGGTCATGATCGGTTCGCAGGAGCTTGGCGACAACTTTAAGGGCAGTGTCGCGACCTATCTGCGGGAAAATACCGGCAAGGCGTCGAAAAACGTATCGGTCAAGTACCTGTACGCGGATGGATGCTCGGACTGTGAAAAGGTGAACAAGTTCCTCGAGGGGATCACTGAAATTGAAGTGAAGAATGACGACGGCACCACCACAGTGAAGCCGCTGAAGGTGGATAAGATCAACGCCGGCGACATTGCTGAAATAGAACGCATCAACGACCTTTACAACCAGCACAACGTCAAGCCGGAGGAGCAGCGGGTGCCGATCATCCTGTATGACGGCGGCTATCTGGTGGGATACGACCAGATCAGCAGAAACCTGGTCGATGTCCTCTCGAGCGGCGAAGGCGGCGCGATGGGCGAAAGCGGCGGACCGATGACGATTGTCAACGTGCTTTGGATTGCGCTTTCCGGTCTTATCGGCGGGCTTTCCCCGTGCTCGATGTCGCTGATTCTGCTGCTGTTTTCTCTGCTGATTGCGGACAGGCGCAAGGTGCTGGGCGGCGGCTTCGGCTTCGTGGTCGGCCGCGTCATCATGTATTTCCTGCTGGGCACGGTCTTCTTCGGACTGCTCAGCGTCATTGACAAGGCGGTCATCTCCGGCATCAATCTGGCCATCGCCATTCTTGTTATCGTGATCGGCGTGATCTTCGCGGTGCTGAGTCTGATCGACTTTATCCGCGCGAAGAAGGGTCAGTCCGGCAAGGCGATTCTGCAGTTCCCGCCGAAGATGAAGGCGTTTTATGAGAAGCATATTGAAAAGATTTCCACCGGCAGGGCGCTGTTCATCGCGGCGTTGATCGCGGGCGCGATTGTCGCCGTCGGAGAATTCCTGTGCACCGGCCAGCTGTTCGCCGCAACCGTGCTGTACTACTTCAACTCCAGCGCGGGCGATATGCTCATCGGCGCGTTTGTCTTCCTGATCTATGCGGTCATGATGTCGCTTCCGGCCGTCATAGTCACACTGCTTGTTTATAAAGGAAAGAAGTATACGGACGTGGCGGGAAAATTTGCGAACAGGGAATCCCTGATCAAACTGCTGATGTTCATCCTCTTCCTGGGCTTTACGGCCCTGGGCGTCTACAACCTTTGGAGGGGATAAAACATGGCTGAACTATATTTGACACTGGAGGGCTCGGACATTCTGCGCTGTGCTGTCTCGGAGCTTCCGTTTACGGAGGCGGGGATTTTGAAGGGATGCGTCAGATTCTTTGACGACCATCATCCCTGCTTTATCCACCGGACAGCGGTTAGAGCGCGGTATGTGAGCGAATTTGAAGAGTTTATAGCAGGACATTGCTGCACTTTTCCGACAGAACTTGACGTTGCCAGTCTGCCGCCAGAGCTTGCAGAGATTATAAATGTCAAGAACCTAAAGAAGATCAAAATTTCAAGCAAGGAGGATTCAACATGAAGAAAACAACAAAAGTTGCCGCATCCGTGTCAACCGTTCTTCTGGCTGCCGCTATGCTGACAGCAGGAGCAAGCGCACATGACAACGGTGTGGGAAAGACTCCGCCGATGGGCTGGTCAAGCTGGAATGCTTTCTGGGCCAACATTGACGAAGATTTGATCAAAGACACCGCAGACGCCATGGTGGAACACGGTTTGAGAGACGTTGGTTATGAGTATGTCAACCTCGACGACAACTGGCAGTCGTCCGAAAGGGATGTCAACGGCAGGCTTCAGAATGACCCGCTGCGTTTCCCGCACGGCATGAAATGGCTTGCAGATTATACCCATGACAGGGATTTGAAGATCGGCCTTTACACCTCGAACGGCCTGTTCACCTGTCAGGATATGCCTGCGTCCGAATTCCGTGAGTATTCGGATGCCACAAGCTTCGCGGAATGGGGAATCGACTACTTCAAGTATGACTACTGCCACAATGTGCAGCTGTCCACCACCGCTTACGGCATTTATGGCCTGAAGATCGGCAAGCCGAACACGCCTGGAACCGAGATCTATGAATACAAGGCGACCTCCGCGAAGCTGGAGGGCACCGCGAAGATGGTCGGTACCAGCTACATCGACGGCCTGGGCAACAACGCCGGTTCCGCGACCTTCACGGTCACCGTTCCGGAGGACGGCACCTATGCGCTGAATCTCGACTTCTACAAGAAACCGAGCAGCACCGAGGTTCCGATGTTTGTCGACATCAACGGCGACAGCAAGCACCCGTACCGCATGATGCTTCCGGCGACAAATTACAACGGCGGCGCACCGGGCAGCCGTGCGGCGGCGATGCTGGAGCTCAAAGCGGGCGAGAACACCCTGCGCTTCTACAACCCGATTACCACGGCAAAGAGAGACTATGACACCGCGAGATACAACTACGGCGTTATGAGAGACAACCTCATGCAGGCGACTCAGAAATACGCTGAAGAGAACAATCAGCCGAACAGACCGATCGCATTCAGCATCTGCGAATGGGGCGGCCGTCAGCCTTGGATCTGGGGCGGAGAGACCGGCAACCTCTGGAGAACCACCGGAGATATCAGTGCAAACTGGAATTCCGTCATGAGCATCTATGACGTCAACGTCAACCTGTACGAGTACGCAGGCAAATATCATGGCGAGACAGAGGACTACGGCTGGAACGACCCGGATATGCTCGAGGTCGGCAACGGTTCTCTGACCCACGACGAAAACATTTCGCATTTCACGCTGTGGTGCCAGATGGCATCCCCGCTGATCCTCGGCAACGACCTGAGAAAGCTCGAGGACGAGGGCGAAGTGCTGCAGATCATCAAAAATGAAGACGCTATCGCAGTTGACCAGGATGAACTGTGCATTCAGGGCATCAAGTTCAAAGACGACGGCGATCTCGAATACCTTGTCAAGCCTCTGACCGGCGGCAGGATTTCCTTAGTCATGTTCAACCGCTCCGCGAAAGCGGCTCCGATGAGCATGGAAATTGCGGAGATCGGCAATCTGGTCAAAGAGAAAGACGAGTACTATTATGAGAACCACTACAATCTGGACAAAACCTATGTCTATCATCTGAAAGACGTATGGGAGAAGAACGAAGACGGCACCAATGTGGAATTTGATTCCGCGATCGCATCCGCAGTCGTTCCGTCCCACGGCGTCAAGATGTACATCATCGAGCCGAACGAAAACATTGAAAAGGGCGCGTATGTCATCGGTTCCCTTTCCAAGAATACGCTGAAGGCCGGAGAGACCGCGATTGTCTCTGCGAAGTTCACAAACGGCGGCAAGATCGATGTTGAGAACGTTGGACTGAAATTGGACCTGCCGGCAGGCTTCAAGGTCAGACCGCTTACCTCCACCGTTGGCAACGACCTGTCGACCGGCGGCACCTTCACCGTGCAGTGGGAAATCACAGCCGGCGAGGACGCGCTTGACAACGCTCCGCTGACCATCGTCGCGGATCTGCTGTACGCAGGCGACAAGGAGATCAGCAAGGTGACCTTTGACAGCATCGTCACCGTCAGGGGCGCCGCGACCGGCGACCCGCTTCCGGACGGTCCTCTGACCATACACAACTGGACATCCGGCAAGGCTGGATGGGGCACCATCCGTCAGGACCGCTCGATCAACGGCAACAAGCTGACGATCGCGGGCGTGACCTATGACAAGGGCATCGGTACCCATGCGCCGTCCGAGCTGGTTTACTACATCGGCGGACGCGGCATCCAGTTCACAGCGAAATGCGGTTCCGACGATGATTCCGGCGGCAACGGAGATATCCGCTTCCTTGTTTACGGCGATGACGAGCTCCTGTTCGACAGCGGTACGATGAAGTGGAAGGGCGCTGCGAAGGACATCGACGTCAAGTTGCTCGGCCACGATTATCTGAGACTGGTTGTCGACGAGTGCGGCAACATGGACTTCGACCATGCGGACTGGATTGACCCGCAGATCACATCCTACGAGCCGACCGTCATCAACAACGGCGCGCTTACCATCGCAAACGCCATGTCCGCTGCCGGATACTGGAGAAATCCTGTGGACGGCCAGAACGTGGACGGCGGTCCTCTGATGCTCGACGGCGTCGATTACAGCAGACCGGACGGCGGCTTCCAGGTCAATGCACCGGGTACTGTCACCTATTACCTGAACGGCGCGCCGGGTGTCTTCACCGCGAAGATCGGCCTTGGCGACGAAGTAAAGGAAAACGACAAGGCACAGGGTCACGGCAATGTGGTCTACAAGGTCTATGGCGACGATGAACTCCTGTATGAGCAGTTTATGGATGTCAATTCCGAGACAATAGAAGTCAATGTACCGATGGTCGGTTACGATATTCTGAAACTGGTCGTTGACGAATATGACGACACACTGTATGACCATGCATGCTGGATTGAGCCGAGATTCATGACCTCGACCGCTCCGCTTTCCAAGATCATCGAAGAAGCCAATGCGAAGCTCGCAGCAGCTGTACCGGGCATCCTGGACGGCCAGACTCCTCAGGAAGCGGTCGATACCTTCTCAGCTGCTATCGCGGCGGCACAGGAGGTCGCCGACAAGGTCGAAGACGCATCGATGGAAGAGATTGCAGCGGCAGCAAAGGATCTGCGCGCGGCAATCATTGCATTTGACGCTTCCAAGGTTGTTGTGGATAAATCTGAGCTTTGCGGCATGATCATGCTGTCCAAGCTGCTCGACGAATCCAACTACACCGCTGAGAAGTGGGCGGCATTCCAGGAGGTCTATGCAGAGGTTCTGGATGTATACAACAGAACAGATGTATCCCAGAAGGATGTCGACGACGCAGTTGCCGCCCTGGGCGCCGCTTATAAGGAACTGAACGTTGTACGCGGCGACGTCAACGGCAACGGCGTTCTGGATGAAGAAGACCTGGCCTGGATCAAAGAGTATATCGGCGGCCAGCGCGAATTCACACCAGAACAGGTAATCCTTGCCGACTATGACGGCAACGGAAAAGTCAATGTCCTCGACCTGCTGAAATGGAAGCTGGAGCTTCAGAATCAGCAGAACGCTCAGTAATATCTGCCATAATCATTTTAAAAGGACCGGGGAATTCTCCCCGGTCCTTTTGCGTTTGGCAAAAACGGCATATGGTTCTATTGCGAAAGGTGAGATGCGTCCAATTTACTAAACGGGATATGTGTATTGCATAAGTTTTTTGATTGCTGTGGCTACAATGAAAGAAGCAGTTTTCTGATTGACAGACCAGGATTTTAATCCTTCACAATTGCATATGTTTCTTTTTCAAGCTGTGTTTCATAAGATCTTTGTATTGTTTTTGGGCTGTCATCATAATTTGGCAAAGATATGGTGATATTATAAGAGTATGACAAAAACGCCTGCGTAGAAAGGATCTGATACAATGCCTTCGTTTAATGAACTGTATGGCCGGCTGGTCAAAGCGACCGCTCAGGATGCTTCGGAAGAGGAGCTTAAAAAAATCCGGAAAGAGGATTTCGACCCGCATCAGCTGGAGTGCCTGCTCAATCCGGAGAAATACCCGCTGGTTTGGCGGGTTGGAAACTGCAACTGCTCGGATGACGACAAGACCAGCTGTCTGGGACGTTGTCTCTTCGATGCATTGGAAATCGATGAAAACGGCAATGTTGCGGTATTTGACGACAAATGCGTCGGATGCAGCGAATGCATCGATAACTGTAAATCCAAGAAGCTTGTCGCCAGCAAGGATGTCCTGCCGGTGCTGCGTGAACTGAAAAAAGCCGAATCACCGATCTTTGCAATCATCGCCCCGGCTTTCATCAGCCAGTTCTCCACGCAGGTGACGCCAGGCATGCTGCGCAGTGCCTTCAAAGCGCTGGGCTTTACCGGCATGGTCGAGGTTGCGCTGTTTGCGGATGTCCTGACATTGAAGGAAGCGCTCGAGTTTGACGCGACCATCCAGACCGACCAGGATTTTTTGCTGACCAGCTGCTGCTGTCCCATGTGGATCGGCATGATCCGCAGGGTGTATCATCAGCTTGTGCCGCATGTACCCGGCTCGGTTTCCCCCATGGTGGCCTGCGGACGCACCATCAAGCATCTGGAAAAGGACGCGAAGGTCGTGTTCATCGGTCCATGCATTGCCAAAAAGGCCGAAGCGCGGGAGAAGGATGTCGCGGACGCGGTCGATTATGTGCTGACCTTCCAGGAGATTCAGGATGTATTTGATTTCACCGGAATTGATCCGGCCAAAATGGAAGAGGATGACCGGGATCACTCCTCACGCGCGGGCAGAATTTATGCGCGCACCGGCGGCGTCAGTGAAGCGGTCAAAAACACCGTCCGCCGGCTGAATCCGGACAGGAAGATCAAGGTGCATGCAAGGCAGGCAAACGGCGTTCCCGCCTGCAAAGAGATGCTCAACGACCTCAAGGAGGGAAAGAACACCTCCAACTTTCTGGAAGGAATGGGCTGCGTCGGCGGCTGTGTCGGCGGCCCGCGCGTCCTGATTGACCGCCAGGTGGGAGCGGAGCATGTGGATGTATATGGGGATGAAGCGGCATATCCGACGCCGCTGGACAACCCCTATGTCATCGAGCTGCTGCATCGGCTGGGCTTCGAGACGGTGGAGAGCCTTTTGAAGGAAAGCGATATCTTTACCAGAAGGTTCGATTAAATCGCATTATCGTTCTGTAGGATTGTGACGGAAAGCTTGCCCGAGGGATTTTGATGCCTGGGGACACAATTGAATTGTTTCCTCAAGTATTACCATGAAGTATCGGCCATTTTAAAATCATTCGGATATCAAAAAAGAGTGTTTCATTCTGCGTGTGTGCAGAACGAAACACTCTTTCTTATTCAGATTAAAAAAGCAGTTCATAAAGCCGTACAACTTTTTATAGGAGAGCTTATAAGTCCGCATAAAACAATAGTACGATATATACTAGAAATTGTCTTATAAATTCTTGCGGCATTGTTTTGCAGAGCTGGGAGATGGGGATAAATTTTTGTTTTTTTCAGTTGGAAAATCAATATACAATCACGCATGAAGCGCGCTTTCTGGGAAATGGGTAAAATCCATCAAAACCGTTTCAATCCAGCAGACGGTATATGCACTCCATTTCTGATGATCTAACAGGCCGCAAGAAAGGCTGCCATATAGCATCTGTTTTTGCCGCCTCTAAAGAAGGTATACCAGCCCCAGTGAAGCATTCACAGAGGGAAAGAGCCTCCAACAACAGCAGTACAGTATTATGTATGGCTGTGTCCTTCTTGCCATTATTGAAAGTCAAAAAGAATAGCATATCTTTTCACAAGAATGATGCCATTCAATTGACCTGACGGATTGAACCTTATCGTTCTTTTTTCAGATAAACCATATCAACCAGTTGTATGTCATCTTCAAACATTGGATGGTCGTAATGATCTATAAAGAAGTTCTTGATTCTGTGAGATTCTGTAAAGCCGCAGCGATGATAAAAGGACAGGGCCGAAGGACAGTCTCCAGTTCCAACAAATAAAACCTTACAGTCGGTATAATGTGCAAACAGGAATTCTATCAGGCTTTTCCCATAGCCTTTCCGTTGATGCTCAGGCGCAAAACAGCAATGTTTTTAAGCTCATAAATACCATCAGATTCTTTGGTTATAACGCACTCAGCTTTTACTCCATTATCATCCAATACAAACATTTCACCATTCTCAAGGTATTTGTCGATCATGTTTTCCTGTTCATCAGCCAACAACAGCAGATCAATAAATTCCTTTTTTGTACCCACCACTTTTTTTATTATCAATGATCATTTCCTCCATACAAATTTGTCAAGCGCACTCGCATGATTAAAGCAGATATCATGATTTGTACACGGGTTTCTATATGATGCATCTTTCAAAATGTTTCATATGTTTGGGGTGCGCCCGGATGTTCGTAAGATACAGCGGGATTTGGGCTAAATTCTGGACAGCACAAGACTTAGAATAACATGGAGTGCAGACTGGAAGAATCAATAAATGCTCTTTTTTTAACTTTTACAGTACACTTGCGCTTCATCATAAGACCGGTACAAACAATAATGGAAGATGTTTTTTCTGCCAAACATTCGTTTCAAACTTATTTTCTTCATGCCGTACAGCTGCTGTTATTAAAAGGCATTGGTGCGCAGTACAAACGCATACTCACATTCGTTATCTCCCCAGCTGCAGGTCAGCCGGAAACCCCGGATGGTAGCGCCCGGCTCATAGTCCTTGACGTTGGAACTGAGCGATGCCGCGTAGTTGGGAAGAAGTTCAAATTCACAGTGACTGCCGGAAAAGGTGATCGGCACATCCTGCGTAGCCGCGTTCCCATACCGCAGCTTACCCTCCTTTGTCAATATCTGATCGGTCAGCGTATAGGAATCGGGAGCCGCCCCATCAAGCTCGATGCGGATGGTTTGATGCAGCCTGATGTTCGGCAGGTCCTTGATGTCCTGCACGGGGGACATCAGTGATAGAAACGTATCTTCCCGGTCATAAACGCTGCCGTCCCATTGATTCAGGCCGTATGTGGAAGGGATGGTTATCTCCTCTGCTGTGACGCTGATAGCAGGCGCCTGGTTTTTTCCCTGTTTGCTTGTTTCAGGTTCCGCTCTGCAGCCAGCCGATACCAACAGCAGGACTGCACTGAGCAGAAGCATGATCCATCGTTTCATTTTTTCACTTCCTCGCTGTGCTTCTTGATACCGTTATTATAACATCTTTTTAGAGAAGATGGAAGAACCGGCGCGATAAAATAAGTTTAAATTTGATGGGTCCGGACATCTATGCAAAAGGATGCGTACGTGCTATACTGAAAGAAAAAGGAGGGACAGCGATGAATCAGGCGCTGCAAGCAGTTTTGGAAAACAGCGGCAACATTGTATTTTTCGGCGGAGCGGGTGTTTCAACGGAAAGCGGCATCCCGGATTTCCGGAGTGCCGACGGCCTCTATCACCAGAAGTACCGGTATGAGCCGGAAACCATCATCAGCCATCATTTTTTCATGCAGAACCCCGGGGCGTTCTATGACTTTTACCGGGACAGGATGATCTGCCCGTCCGCGCGGCCAAATGCGGCGCATCGTGCGCTGGCACGGCTCGAAGCCGGCGGAAGGCTCAAAGCGGTGATCACCCAGAATATCGACGGGCTGCATCAGATGGCAGGCAGCCGGAATGTGCTGGAGCTGCATGGGTCCATCCATCGCAACCACTGTATGGATTGTCACCGTGCCTACAGCCTGCAGGATATCTTGAAGGAACAGGGCGTTCCGCGCTGCTCCTGCGGCGGCGTCATCAAGCCGGATGTTGTGCTTTACGAAGAACCGCTGGATGCGGATGTTCTGGAACGCGCCGTTTTTTACATTGAACAGGCGGATGTCCTGATTGTCGGCGGGACCTCGCTTGTCGTATATCCTGCGGCGGGATTGCTGAGGTACTATCGCGGGAACAAGCTGGTCCTGATCAATCAATCCCCTACGCCGGCCGATCATCAGGCGTCCCTGCTGATCAGGGAACCCATTGGGAAAGCGTTTGAAGGGATGGATGAGCCGGAATGAAGAATAGACCGGCCCGGTATTGCAGGGATTGCCGCTATTTTTACCGGGATGACCGCAGCACCCTCTATATCCGCTCTCTTTATTGTTTCTGCCAAAAGAAAGGCGTTTTCTTCAGCCGGAATTACCGGATCGGTGAAGGCACGCGCATCGGCGAAGGGGATACCGCATGTCCTGATTTTCAGGAAAAGAGCCAGTAACACCCGGAGATGGGCAGCTTTGTGCGGACAAAATAAAGAAAGCCGGATAACAGCATCCGGCCTTCTTTGTTTTCCTTTTAAATTTCGGACAGGAACTTTTTGAAAATATCAATATGTATCTGTTCGTCTTTGGCAAGCCGGGCGAAAACGGCGGCCAGCTGTTCATCCTGGCAGGTGTTGGATTGTGTGATGTACTGATTGTACGCCATCTGTTCCGCCTGGATGTTGCCGAGCAATGCCTGCCGGTAATTTTGCCGGTAGCTGACCATGCCGCCGTTCCAGAAGGCACGGTTGTTTCCCCAGACAGAGCGGCATTTCGGGCTGCCGCCGGATCCGGCAACCATTGTACCCAGAATATCCAGATGATGCATTTCCACCATGGCAATCCTGCGCATGGTTTCGGAGAACTTCGGCTGAGATTCTTTATAGGTCCAGTGCTGATAGAGATACATGTAAATGGAGCTCATCTCACTGTTGGAGGCCGCCATGTCCTGGGTCATCCACCGCACATATTTGATGTCCACATGCTCCGCTGTGATTTCAGGATAGGGCGCGCTGTCGCTCACGGCTATGGCACGTTCCCTGTTCGGCTCAGTATTTGAATTTTTCATGCAGATTCCTCCGTATACGCATTCTATTACCTCTATTATATGATTGTCTGCATCGGAATAATACCATATTTACAGCGCGAAGCCGGGACGAATTTTTGAGAAGGGCCGCAGGACAGCGGCAAAAAGAAAAGAGCGCATACAAAAAATCCCGTGGATCATTTGATGCGCTCTTCAGATGTTTACAGCTGCTGTACGTAAGATTTGAGACTGTCCAGCTCTTCGATGAGCGGAACACCGATCACCTTTGATAAAGCCTGGTTGAGTTCTTCGTACTGATTGCCGGTGACGACAATTCGATCGTCCCGATGTTGTTTGAGTCTTTCCATTCTGTCATCGATCTCTGCAATGATCTGTCGTTTGATATCCTGCATAATGTTAACACCCCTTTCGTAATTATAGTATCTGCCGTGTGTCCCATGCTTATACATTGCCATACAGATGTGCACAACGGCAAATACCCCATAATCGAGACGATTGATTCATGGCTGAATATAAGGAAGAATGGAAAGCCGTTTACAGTCCCAGAAGCGTGTCGACTGCGGACTGCATCTGCTTGTTTTTGCGGTACTGCATGACCAGATGCCGTTCATGGTCGCTGAGCTGCAGGGCGGGGGATTGAGGCGTCTCATCGACTGCTTTCTGCAGGTCATTGATCGAGATGCCCAGCCCTTTGCAGATTTTAATGACATTGTCAACGGCCGCACCGCCGATAGAACCGTTCAACATAGATAACAACGTGCTGTACGGCATGTCGATTTGTTGTGCAAACTGTTTAATAGTTTGCCCTTTTTCTTTGATTAACTCCTTGATATATTCTTCTCTGCTCACAGAATCAACCCTTTCTTCTCGTGGTAATATCATAATATCATGCGATTCGTAGAATTTCAACAATACTTCCAGCAATATCAACCCGGGATAAACAGAAAATGGTTGACAACATTATAATATCGTGTTAATATTGTAGTGAAAAAACGAAATTACGTGTCAAAATGGGAGTGAAAAGATGATGTATAAGCAAATTGAAGCACAGCTTGTATCCATCGGTATGACAAAAAGGGAAATGGCACAGCAGCTGGGCATAGGCTACAATACCCTGTTGCTGAAGCTGAAAGGGGACAGCAAATTTACGTTGGATGAAGCGCTTGCGATCAAAAAGCTCATACAATCGGAAGAAAGTATAGAAAGATTGTTTGAAAGATCTGCCTGAGGATAGCTTTCCCACATTTTTATACTTCAATCGGCGGGCCGGAAATTTATCTTTTCATTATAAAGTAGGATGGATGTCGATAAAAGACGATTATTGTCGCAAAGGACGATATCGAAATAAGAGATTGAGCAAAACAGCATGATTCTCTAAATGCGCTTATATTGGATTATAGAATCCGTTTTGAAGGTTTGCACATTTTTGTGTCAAAAATGAAAAACGGTTTTTTTAGTTGCATTGGAAACCGAAGAAGCCTGCTCGTACAGCGTCGATTTGGTCGCGGCATCCGAATGTAAAAGCTGTAAAGCGGCTGACAGGGAAGCATAGGCGGAGTAAAGGCTACCGAACTATGGGGGCGTTTCTCCATGCGTTTCGATATGGGAATATTTGTAAAAAATCCAGACAGAATCAAGGTAATGGCCGGGAAAACACCGAAGGCCATTGCCTTTTTTCTGTTTTTTGGATATAATGAATGCATAACGATACCCTGTACAGGAGAGGGGGAAGCCGCATTGCAGAAAATGCCATGTGTCTATATGCTGTGGTGTGCAGATGGGACGCTGTACACCGGATGGACGAATGACCTGGACAACCGGATGCGAATGCACAATGATGGAAAAGGTGCCAAGTATACCCGTGTGCGCCGTCCGGTCAGGCTGGCTTATTCGGAGTTTCTTCCTGACAGATCGGCTGCGATGAAGCGGGAATGTGAAATCAAACGGCTGTCCCGTGCTCAGAAGCTGCAGTTGGTTCAAACGGTTGTCCCCCGTTTAAAAACGGAAGCTGATTGAACAAGACCGTATGCGTTTTGGCGCGGCAGCAGAGGGAAGGGGAAACTGATATGACCGAAATAGCAGCGGCTATTCTTTTAAAGGATGGACAAATACTGATCTGTCAGCGCGGTATGGGCGGGAACTGCTCCCTGCTGTGGGAATTTCCCGGCGGGAAGCGCGAAGGTCAGGAGCAATATGCGGACTGTGCCATCCGGGAATGCCGTGAAGAACTGAATATTGAGATTGAAATTCTAAAGGAGTTTGCCGGCACAGATTATTGTTATGAAGACAAGCCGTTCCACTTTGTCTTTTATCTGGCGAAGATACAATCCGGGTCGATTGAGAAACGGGTACATCGGCAGATTCGATGGGTAAAACCGCGGGAGCTTGCGGAATATCCATTCTGTCCGGCGGATGTGGAAATCGTCGAGCGGCTGAGCAGGGAGAATCTGCAAAGCGCCGATTGATAGAAAGGCAGGGAAAGCGATGAGGCTGTTTATAGCAATCAACTTCGAGGAAGATGTCAAGGACCAGCTGTGCGGAATCATGCGGCGTTTAAAACCCGGTCTGATCCAGGGCAATCTGACAAGACGGGAAAATCTGCATCTGACGCTCGCCTTTATCGGCGAAACCACAAGGGTGGCGTCTGTCCGTTCGGCCATGAACGCGATTTCGGCGAAAGCTTTTACACTGAGTATGAGTGGGTTTGGGCGGTTCAAACGCAGCGGCGGAGATATTTACTGGATAGGCGTGACTGCCTGCGGGGAGCTTGAAACTCTCTATGGACAGCTGTTCAAAAACCTCACAAAAGCGGGTTTTCAGCTGGAAGACCGTCCATTCAGGCCGCATCTGACGCTTGGAAGGCAGATGGTCCCAGAACCAGGATTTGACGCGGATGCCTTTGCAAAATCCGTTCCGGAACTCATACAGCAGGTTTCATCCATCAGCCTGATGAAATCTCAGCGGATTCAAGGGAAGCTTGTTTATACCGAGGTTTATCGCAAATCCCTGTCCGCCGGGGCATCAGAATGATAAAATCTGTGCCGGGAATCTATGCTGGGCCGCCGAAAAGAGTGGGATGCGGAGAAGGCCTTTGCAGGATGATTTTCAAATGCCACGCGGGCAGGGGGAGCGGCTGATAGTAACTGATGTAAAGAACAGATGCGAAGAAGCGGTTTTGTTCAGGAAGCTCAAACATATTGGAAGGGGAATTCATGATGCGGTTTGAGGTTGCAGAAGGGGATATCACCGAGCAGCAGGTTGACGCGATTGTCAATGCCGCCAACACGTCGCTGCTGGGAGGTTCAGGTGTGGATGGAGCCATCCACCGCGCGGCAGGTCCGCAGCTTCTTGAGGAGTGCCGCGGCCTGCACGGATGCCAGACCGGCAAGGCAAAAATAACAGCAGGATATCATCTGCCCGCGAGGTACGTGATTCACACGCCCGGTCCCATATGGCGCGGCGGAAATGACGGGGAAGACGCACTGCTGGAAAGCTGCTACCGCAGTAGCCTGGCGCTGGCGGTGCAGAATGGATGCCATACTGTGGCGTTCCCGTCAATCAGCACCGGTGTTTACCGTTTTCCGCTTGAACGTGCAGCCGGAATTGCCGTACACGCCATACTGGATGTTCTGAAAAAGGACTATAGGCTCACACTGGTGAGAATGGTCTGTTTTGACCCGATTACCCGAATGGCCTATGAAAACGCATGGACAAAGGAAAGGGGGATACAGGAATGACCCAATTTATAGAATATCCGGCCTGCAGCACCTGCAGAAAAGCGAAAAAATGGCTGGATGAGCGCAGGATCGCATATGCCGGCCGGCACATAGTAGAGGAGACGCCGACGGCTGAGGAATTGAAGGCATGGCAAAGCCGTTCAGGGCTGCCTCTGAAAAGATTTTTCAACACAAGCGGACGGGTATACCAGTCGCTTGGACTGAAGGATAAGCTGCCAACGATGACACAGGAGGAACAATTGATGCTGCTTGCCAGCGACGGCATGCTGATCAAACGTCCATTGCTGATCACGCCGGAAACCGTTCTGGTTGGTTTCAAGGAGGCTGACTGGGCTGCGGCGTTTGACTGTTAGTATGTATTGATTAAAATTGTCGTTTTCAAGAATGATGTCCTCAAAAACTTGGGGTTTTTGAGGCAGGTCTGCCACTGAAAGGGTAATGATAAGACTTTTTCATATGGAAAACAGCCTCTTCCTATACAAAGAAGAGGCTGTTTTTTTGCAGAGCTATCCGTCAAACGGTCTGATGAAAACCACGTCCAATGATTTCGCTGGTATTGGAAATCAGGATAAAGGCGGAAGGCTCTTCCTGTTTGATAAATTTTCTCAGCTGCACCGCCTGCGGCCGGTTGACCACCGTAAAGATGATGGTCTTCTTTTCCTGGGAAAAGGCGCCCTCTGCATCGCAGATGGTTGCGCTCCGGTTCAGCGTCTGCGTGATATAGTCGCAGATCGGTTCGGGATTGACGCATACGATGTTGAAGTATTTGCACAGATTGATGCTCTCAATCACCGTATCGATCATCAGGGATTTGATCATCAAACCCAAAATGGAGTAGAGCGCGGTTGTCAGATCGAAAACAAGGAATGCGCTCAGTGTGATCAGGGCATCGACAAACAGCAAAGCCCGTCCAATGTTGAAGCGGCTGTATTTCTTGACAATCATTGCAATGATATCCGTTCCGCCGGAGGAGGCGCCCATGTTGAAGAGCAGCGCCGAACCAAACGCGGGCAGTCCGATTGCAAAGCAGAGCTCCAGCATCGGGCTGTCGGTGATCGGCCCATCCAGCGGGCAGAGAAACGAGAACACCGAAATCAGGACCGAAAGCAGGATGCTGGAATAGGTCGTCTTAATGCCGCATTTTTTTCCTAGGAAAACGAACCCGACGACCAGCAGCGCCATGCTGATGACAAAGTTGACGGTGGAGGATGATACGGCCCCGCCGAACAATTTGCTGATGACCACGGCCGCACCGGTCACACCGCCGAAGGAGAAATTGTTCTGGAATTTAAAAAAGTAGACGCCGGCGGCAATCATAAACGTGCTCAGGGTAATCAGGGCATATTCCCTTACTTTCTGCTGCATAAAGATTTCCTCCTTTTCAGGTTGGTCAGACAGCTGTTTGCTGAATCACGTCAACGGCTGGAACAATAACTTTCATTATGAACCAGTATAGCACAATCTATCCAATCCGTAAATCGCCGCGGGAAAAATAATGAGTGAAGCAGACGCAATAGAAGATCGCAGATTTCTCACAGTAAAATGAAATTTAACAAAAAACTATGGATCGAGGTTATTGAAAAACGAGGAAAGAATTGTTATGCTATTTTTATGACGCTGCGGAAAAAATCAAATATTGGCGAAACGAGTGGTGCTGCGTAAAACGTAAAGCGAATGGTGTGTTTTTTCTGACAGCTGAAAATAAAAGGTCGTGTGGGGATTAAGGCCCGTCCACACGACTTTTTATTTTTGCGGGCCTGAAGGTATGTGCGCTTAGAATTGAAAGCATATGTGGCGGAATGACGACCGTTTTCCAGAGCTTCAAAGAATGGAAATACGGAACTGCTGGAATATGCATCATGGAACGGTTTCCTTGGTTCGAATAGAATTTGAAAAAGTATTATTTAAGTCATACAAAGGATAAAATACCGTAGAATTTTACTAATAAATCGTAGAATATTGCATGTACTTATGAAGTTTGAAATGATATACTTTAATTGCTAAACCTATCCATACATATATTTTTGATATAAGGAGGCAGTGATTTTATCCATCGCAATGATCGTATAGAGATAAAAAACAAGACGGAAATTAAAAAGAGGAGTGAATTTTGTGAAAAAACGAAGATTACAGCGCGCGCTTGCAGCAGTGCTTGCCGGCGCCATGATCCTCTCGACGGGAATCATTGGAGCCGCGGCAGACAGCGGCGAATCGGCCTGGAAGGTGGATGGCGATACGCAGAATGCCTGGATTGGTGCATATGGCGAGGACGGTTATGTCCTGTGCGGATGGGACAATAAAAACGATCTGAAGAATCTGCCGGATTACATCGATTCCATCGACTACGTGACCGAGGACCGCAGCGGCGGCTATGTCGCCAAAACCGGCAGCGACCTGCAGTACGGCCTGCCGAGCAAAGCTGACCCGAACGGCACGCGGAAAATCTCCTATCGATTCGATGACAAGCGCCAGACCATCAAAATCAAAGCGAATGACAATGAGGTGCATCAGGTAACGCTGTATGCTGTCGCGGAGAACGAGAACGGCAGAAAACAGAGCGTGCAGATGTTCCGCGCGGATACGAATTATGCTCTGACCGATGCGCTGATCATGGAAAAGCTTTCGGAAGGCAAATATGTGACCGCAAGCTTTACCGGCTCGGTTGACATCGTGCTGAACAACGAGGTCTACAATCCTCTGCACACCAACACGCTGGTCAACGGCATCTTCTTCGACACCGGCATGCTGGAAAACGTTCCGGCGGAAAGCGTCGAAGTGACCACCAGAAGCGGCAATGCCATCTTCACGCTGTCCGATATGCCGATTGAGATGCAGGCGACGGTGCTTCCCTATGCCGCAACCAACAAGGATGTAAGCTGGTCGGCTGAAGCGCTGGACAGCGAGAACGCGGGCGCCGTCTCGATCACGGACGACGGCAGGCTGACCGTCGAGAGCGGCGGCAAATACAAGGTCACCGCGGCAGCGGCGGACGGCTCCGGTGTGAGCGGTGAGATGGTCGTCACGGTTCTGTCCGAAGGCATTGCCTCCTGGATGACCGACGACACCAGCAAGGGCAACTGGATCGGCTCATATGGCCAGGACGGCTATGTCCTGTGCGGCTGGAACGGCAGCACGGATCTTGAAGACCTGCCTTACTATATCGATTCAATCAACTACATCACCGAAGACCGCAGCGGCGGCTACATCGCGAAAACCGGCGCGCAGTATACCGAGGGCCTGCAGGATCCGTCCGACCCGGACGGCAACCGCAAGATCAGCTACCGTTTTGACGATAAGCGCCAGACTGTCCGCATCAAAGCGAACGACGACGAGCTGCATCAGATCACCTTCTATACGGTTTCGGAGAATGAAAACGGCAGAAAACAGAGCGTACAGCTCTTTGAGTCCGGCACACAGACGCCGGTCAGCGACAGGATCGTCATGGAAGAGCTTTCAAAAGGCAAATACATCACGACCTTCTTCAAGGGTTCGATCGATGTTGTGTTCAACAACGAGAATTACAGCCCGCTGAAAACCAATTCGCTTGTGAACGGCATCTTCTTCGACACCGATTATGGGGACACTGTACCGGTCAGAAGGCTCTCTGTCGCACCGGCGGACGGCGAAACGATCCGCACCGAGCTTGGCGAAGTGCAGATGGCTGCGTCGGTGCTGCCGAAGCACGCAACCGATCCGTCGGTCACCTGGTCGATCATTTCGGAAGATCCTGAAATCGCATCGATCGATGAAAACGGCCTGGTACAGATCAATAAGGCCGGCAGCTTTGATGTCAAGGCTGTTTCCAACAGCAATCCCGAGGTTTCAGATCAGGTAACGATTGTTTCGATGAACGGTGTCGAGGTGCCTGAGAAGGCTGAGATCTCCACCATTTCCGGCCGCTTTGCGATGATCCAGAACAAGGATGTGCGCATTCTGTTCGATCTGCGGACCGGTTACTACAGCGCCTATGAGCAGGAAAGCGGCAAGCCGTATGTGCTGAACGCGTACTGCCAGGTCAACGACGAGAAGAGCATAAATGGTTATGCCTTCAAAATGGAAGACATCACGGCCGACGGCGAAGCGGGCAAAACCCTGCGGCTGATCGGCGAAAAGGCAGGCATGAACAGCATCGTCTTTGATGTCGCGCTGGAGGATGCAAGCGGCGATATCGTCATGCGCGGCGGCCTTGTCAACCATTCCGGCGAAGGTGTCAAGCTGATGCAGATGTATCCGATGGTTGCAAACTATTCGGAAAAGGGCGGCATCTTTGCAGGTGAAAACCCGGCGGAGAACCATGCGGTCCTGACCGGCGAGGGCAACTGGACCGTCCCGCAGGTCAAGCAGGGCGTCAACACCTCCGCCAAAAACAACCTGATGATCTCTTACCGCAACAAGCCGCAGCTGGAAAGCTTCCTGATCGGCGGACTCACAACTTATGAATTTCAGAACACCATCGACACGAATTTTGATGCAAACGGCGCGCTTGAAAACCGCGGCAGAAAGAGCATCAACGCGAAGATCAGAATCTATGACAACACCGGCAAGCTTGTCGACGACGGCCAGCTGTATGTCGGAGACAAGGCGCTGATCAACTTCACCGAAAAGAACCCGTATGACTCTCTGGATCAGTACGCGGCCAAGCAGGCTGTGGCGATGGATGTCCAGCTGATGGACTTTGACCCGTATATCTATGAATGCCTGTGGTATGTCAACTGGTTTACCCCCGGCGCGAACAATGCGGACTTCGCGGTGCAGGAGGTCAAAGACCTGTATGCGAGGGGCCTTGCAAACTATGCACGCCCGAATCTGCGCGTCGAGCCGGACACCTATGTCAATCCGAACGAGCAGCTCTGGTGGGATGACGCGCACTGGCTTTCCTTCGGACATCTGACCCCGACCTATCCGACCATGAAGGACTGGATTGCGGGCATGCAGGCCGCGGGCGGCGAAGGCGGAACCTATATGCAGGCTTCCTATCGTTCCGACGATTACTGCGAACAGTATCCGGGACACATGCTGTACAACGACCCGAATGAGGGACCGGACTACACCGATCCGGATTTCATCGAACATATGAAGGGCGTCTACCAGAACCTGAAGGATGCGGGACTGCGCTCGATCTTCTACGATTATGCGGGCCAGTACAAGGGAACCGGCGGCGGCTATCTGCTGGACAAGACCGGCGGCTTTGAGGACAAGTATGCGACGGCGGTCTCCGCATACCGCAACATCTATGCGCTGCCGAAGAAGTATGTCGGCAGAGATGTCCGTGTCAGTGAGAACTCCTGGGAATACAGCGGTTCGGACCTTGCCATCGGTCTCATAGACATCCAGCGCAACATCGGCGACACCAACGAATTCAATCCGAACATCGCGAAGGTGGCTGTCAATCAGTGGTACCGCCACAGAAAGACCAAGCTGCTTTACTCCGACGTTAAGGTGTTCGAGAGCGACGATGCCGATCTCAGAAGAGCACAGATCACCGGTACCGGCTTCTTCTTCGGCAAGACCACGCTGGGTGAAAGCGTCAACCGCATGAGCGACGAAAAAATCAAGGATATCGGCAAGATCGTACCGTTCCCGATCGACGGCATCGCGGCCAGACCGGTCGGCCTGTTCGAGGGCGGATACGACATCAACCCGGAAGTCCTGGATTATAAATTTGATTCCTCGTATGACGACCACATCCTGCTGTTCTGGAACCAGACCAGCAATCAGACCAAGACCATCAGCGCCGACCTTGGAGAAGACAGCGCGTTCGGCGGCGTTGGACTGGATTCGGATAAAGAGTATGAAATCTGGGATTTCTGGGATTGGGATTACATCGGCCGCTTTAAAGGCTCCGACATCCTGTCGCTGGATATCCGCAAGAACGAGATGAAGACCATGGCAGTCCGCGAAGTCCGTGAGGATCCGTATCTGCTTTCGACCAGCCGTCATGTCCTGCAGGGCGCGTTTGACGCGAAGGATGTCAGCTACGACAAGGCTTCCATGACCATGACCGGAACCTTTGACATCGTTGCAAACGACAGCTACAAGGCGATCATCTCGCTGAACGACAACAACCTGGCCATCGAGAACTTCTCGATCGACAATGAAAATGTCACCGCAAGCTGCAAGATCAATCCGTTCGGCAACTATGCGGAAATCATCCTGGATGCGCCGCAGAACGAGACGGTGAACTTCACGCTGACCTTCAAAGAGGATCAGAGCGAAGAGGACACCATCGCGCCGAGCGCGGTTTCCAACCTGAGAGCAACGGCGGATGAGAAGGGCATCGTCTCCCTGACCTGGAACGAGTCCGCCGACAACAGCGGTTTTGTCAAGTACGACATCTACGGCGCCGACCACGCAGAGTTTGTGCCGGGTGCGGACAGCCTGCTGAAGGTATCGTCGACAGTATCCTTCAAGGAAGACGTCGTGCGCGACGGATACTTCTATTACAAGGTCGTGGCAAGGGATGCCGCAGGCAATCTGAGCGAGCCTGTCATGATCAAGACCAAGGCGTTCAGCACGGCTATTCCGGTTGGTTCCCTGACTGCAACCTGCGGCGATTCCAACTCCGCAAGCGAATCGGCCGACAAGGTACTGGACGGCAAGGAGAATACCCTCTGGCACACCGATTGGGACGGCGTATCCCGTGACAAGATGTGGATCGACCTCAAGTTCAATGACGGTCCTACCAAGGTCAACAGCTACCAGTACCTGCCGAGAGCCGGCGCCGGCAACGGAACCATCCTGAACTATGAGCTCAAAGCCAGCACCGACAACGGACAGACCTATCAGACAGTCGCAACCGGCACCTTCGCGCGTTCGGACGGCTGGAAGACCATCGAGTTTGAAGAGATGGAGGTCACCAACCTGCGTCTGTATGCGGTCACATCGGTTGGCAACTATGCGTCTGCCGCAGAGATCCGCGTATACAACATGCCGCCGCTGGAAGGCATCGAGCTGCGCGAAACCGCGCTGAATCTTGCTAAGGACGCGCAGAAGGCGCTCACAGCGGATATCTATCCGACCAACCTGTACAATGAACCGGTCAGTTATGTCTCTGACAACGAGCTGGTTGCAGCCGTCGATGAAAACGGCGTTGTAACCGGCATCGGAACGGGAAGCGCGACCATCACGGCGACGGTCGGCGACAAGCAGGCGACCTGCGTTGTCAATGTCGTAGACGGCACGCTGGATGCGGATTCCCTGGAGATCGACCGCGAAAACGGCTATGTCTCCGGTACGCCAAAGGAACTGACCGCGGACGAACTGATTGCGCTGTTCGCCCAGAAGGAAGGCGTCACGATTGAAGTGACCCATGCAGACGGAACCCCGGTCGAAAGCGGCTTTGTGGGAACCGGATGCAAGGTGGTCTCCTATGTAAACGGCGAAGCGGTCGACACCCTGGAGGTGGTTGTATCCGGCGATGTCGATGGAGACGGACTCGTCGGCATCGCAGATCTGCTTGGCATGAAGTCGTCGATTCTGGGCCGTGACGAGCTGTCAGGCGCATACTTTGCCGCGGCTGACAAAGATGGCAACGGCATCCTCAACATCTTTGACCTCGTGGCTGTCAAGTTTGATATCCTCAATGGCTAAACCATAGCTTATATACACCATAAAGCCTCATGCCGCAAAGCTCAGCTTTGCGGCATGAGGCTCTTTTGCGGCTTTTAACGCAGCGGCCGGTTCGTCGGAAGGATACGAGTACCATACCTGCAATTAAAACGAATAAATTTGAGTGCCCTATCTGGAATAAAAGCGGATAGACTTGAGTGCCGGCTCTGGAATTAAGGTGGTTGGACTTGAATACAGTATCTAGAGTAAAAGCGGGGGATTTGAATGCCGTATCTGGAGTAAAGGTGGTGAATATGAAGCCGTATCTGAAATAAAGGCAGGGGACATGAATGCTATATTAGGAATAACATCAGATGAATTGAAACGGATGCATCTGGAATGAAAAATTGAACTGCGGCGCATACCAATCAGGATTAGTCCCATAATAAATCATAGAAAGGAGCGGTATTACATGAATATCTATGATTTTCGCGTCAAAACAATGGACGGCAGGGAGATCGGTCTGGACAGCTTCCAGGGAAAGGTTCTGATGATCGTCAACACCGCCAGCAAATGCGGCTTTACACCGCAGCTGCAGGAACTGGAGGAGCTGTATCAGGAATACAAAGACAGAGGCTTTGTTGTGCTGGGTTTTCCCTGTAACCAGTTCCACGAACAGGACCCCGGCAGCAATGAGGAAATCCAGGAATTCTGCACCAGAAATTACGGCGTTAGCTTCCCGCTGTTTGCCAAAACGCAGGTCAAAGGTCCGGATGCGCTGCCGTTGTTCCAGTATCTAGTGAAGGAGAAAGGCTTCCGCGGTTTCGATGAAGGCCATTCCCTGACCGGTGTGCTGGATGATATCCTTGCAAAGGATGATCCGGATTATCAAGACAAACCGGATATCAAATGGAATTTCACGAAATTTGTGATCTCCCGCGACGGCCGGGTGATGGCGCGTCTGGAACCGACCGCCAGCCCCAATTCCTGCAGCGGTTTGATCGAGTCGTTGCTGTCCTGAATGAAAAACGGCACATGTCCGTCCTTATACGGAAAATGATCAGGCAGGGGAGTAACATATCGGTTTATCTGTCTGCCGCATGCTTTGGCAGAAATACCGTTAAAGATTCTGACAGGCTGCGGATATGAGATGTAAGATCAGCATTTTTATAGGTTTCCATATAGAAACGCCATGGACAGATCTGTCCATGGCGTTTCTGATACGGGATTTGGCCGCATTCTCAATACTTATAGATTTCCATTCAGGATATCGAGTTTAATACGCAGCAGGTCAAAAATGTTGATTTTGCCGTCCTGGCTGCAGTCCGCGGCGGTTCTCTGTGCAGGTGTCAGGTCCGTCACACCCAGAATGCCCTGTTTGACAAGAATCAGATCGACGATACTGAGCGTTCCGTTCCCGTCCGTGTCGCCAAGCTTGGTTGGCGCTTCTGTTCCGGCGCGCGCAAGCAGCGCTTCCGCCTTCTGGATTAAAGCGTCTTTCTCATCCTCGCCAAGCTGAGGATTGCCAATAGCCGCGCGGAGTTCCTCGAGACTGTCGCGCATTTCAAGGGAAAGCGGGACGTTGGTTTCGTCTGCATGCACCTGCTCCAGTGCGTCCGCAGCCTGCTCTAAGGTCATGCCGGATGATTTTCTGAACCGAATGGTGTAGGTTTTGCTGGTTACGCCATCCTCCGCCTTCACGATGATCTTTGCTTCGCTGTTTGCGTCCTTGGCGTTCACGATCGTTGCGGATTCGTTGTTTGAACCGGTCTGCACCGTGATTTCAGGCAGTGTGTCGCCGCTGACGGTATAGTTGTAGCCGGTAACCGTCTCGTCAAATCCATCGAGCGGTTTTCCGTCCACAAGGATACTGTCAGTCCGGATGGCGGAATTTGCGGTCGGCACCTTGTCATAGGCGACCATTTCGGTGATGGCCAGAGCTTTGCCGGACTGCGGCTTCATATTGATGCGGATGGCGCAGGTCTTGACCGCGTCGAAGCTGAAATAGTTGGTGTCCGTCTCGCTGAGCGCATCCGGAGCATCCAGCGTCAGATGTTCGACGCTCTTCCAGTTTTTATCGTCTGACAGCGGGTGTGCCGCATCGACGTTGTCCGGGTTGGACGGCTTGGCGAATGCCGGTCCGTCGTAATACTGGATTTCATAAGAGGCGGGCAGGGACGCGCCGTGATCGATGTAGAAATCGATTTCCAGGTTGTCAATATAGCGGGAGGTGATCTCCTCCAGGCCGAAGA
Source organism: Candidatus Soleaferrea massiliensis AP7 (assembly GCF_000820765.1). Classification (GTDB taxonomy): domain Bacteria; phylum Bacillota; class Clostridia; order Oscillospirales; family Ruminococcaceae; genus Soleaferrea; species Soleaferrea massiliensis. Next base: position 6,100 of record NZ_CCYH01000029.1, on the reverse strand, counting down.
TGACGCCTGCCCAATCGCCGTCCGGTCTTCCGGCGCTGGTCCAGTTGGTCCAGCGGTTGTTGCCGGCGTTTTCATGGGAGATGATGTTGTCGTTGAGCTTCGAAGCACTGTCCTTGGAGACGCCGAGCGGATTCGTGAAGGACGCGATGCCGAGCGGCAGATAGAAACCGTTCTTATAGCCGGTGAAGTTGTCGCCCTTACGGGTGTTGCCGGTCACGCGGATGGAGGTCTGCGCCGTCACCGCGCCGCCATCCGAATAGGTGACGCCCTTGACGGTGCCGCCGACCGTGACGATAGCGCCGTCCACCATAAACGGGGACTGGCTTGTTTCATTCCAGTCGACCGCATATTCATCGACGCTGCCGTCGCTGAAATACACCGATGCGCGGTCCGGCAGCAGCGGGATCATGCCGAGCGGCGTGACAGCCGAGAACTGCTGGACGCCGACTACACCCTTGACCAGAACGTTCGCGGCAGGCTTCAAATCCTGTCCGTCCACCGTGCCGGATACCGTGAATTCGCCGAACTTCGCGTAACGGTCTGCCGGGATCTCATCCCAGTTCACCGTTACCTCGCGCGGCAGTCCGATGTCGAAGACAGCCCGAACCTTCTGCGGCAGCACCGGCGCGATGCCCTTATCGGTCGTGATCCTGACGGATTCATAGGAGATGATGGTTTTCTTGACGGTGTTCGGCGCAATGCTGAGCAGCAGCGGCGCGCTTTCCACCGTGACGCCTTCATAGCTGACGACGGCCGTAACAGAAACGGTGCCGGCCGTGTAGGCGTACACCTTGCCGTCCACAATCTGGATTTCTCCGCCGTCGGTAGAGTCAATGGTATAGCTGACATCCAACAGGCTGTTGGAAACGACCGAGCCATCCTGTTTTTTGGCGGTCAGGACAATCGGAAGAACATCGTCTTCGGTCAGGTCGGTTTTTTCGATTTCAAGCGCGGCCTCGTGGAGCACCGGCGCCTGTTCGTTCCACTGAATGGTGTAGACGTTGACGGTCTCCCCGTCCTCAGCGGTGACCAGAATCTGCGTGAGATCGGCGGCGCTGATGGCCGGGACCACAAAGGCGGTTGCGCGGCTGGATTCGCCGGATGCGGTTACTTCGGGGATTTCTGCGCCGTAGGGGAGATCAACCGTATAGCTCATGGTGTCGGGATCGAAGCCTTCGAGCGCTTCTGAACCGACGGTGATGCTGTCAAGCTTAGCGGTGCGGTTGGCTTTTGGCGGCGTGACGATCTCCTGGGCCGGCGTGTAGACATGCAGCTCGGTCAATGCGTAGCACTTTTTCGGCGTTGTCTCGGAGGACATGTACCAGCGCAGGTATTTGGTTGTGACCGGATCGAAATTGATGTAGTTCTCTTTGGTCTCATCAAATGTGCTGAAGTTGTCCTGTCCGGTGACGTCCGTCCAGGTTTCGCCGTCGTCGCTGTACTGGATGGTCATCTTCGGCGGCGCGCCGCATTCGGTGTTGTAGAAGAAGTCCATGCCGACACGGCCTGTTGTGATCTCTTCGGGGAAGGTCAGCTGTGTCCAGGCGGTCAGCGGGAACTTGGAATGATCGCTCATCCAGGTGGTCCAGCGGTTTGCCGAGTTGCGTCCGACGATGCCGTCATTGATATAACGGATGTAATCGCCGCCCTGTTCGAACGATGCGCTCGGTTCAACCGGCCATTCAGCCGTCTTGGCGGCGACGTCGGTGTAGCGGTAGCTCACCTCGGCTTCGTCCACGCGGACGTTCATCCTGACCCTCCGGCTGTCGGAGTCCACAGTGCCGTATCTGACGAAGGTGCCGACCTCTGCGACATCCTCTGCGGTGAGAGGTTCCCAGGTAACCGGAACCGGACGGGTTTCGCCGGTGCTGTAGACGGCGTCGGCTGTATCGGGAAGCTGGGGAACCGTGCCGCGCGCGGTCACAATGCTGACATCCTTGTAGCCGATGACATCCGCGACGACAACCCGCACGCTGACGGTGTCGCCGGTTTCATCGACAGTACCTTCCACGTTGAAGGCGCCGATCTGCTCCAGCAGACCTTCGTCATACGGCTTCCAGCTGACGGCGAGTTCTTTGGTTTCGCCCTTGCTGTAGATTGCGGTCGCGGCCTGCGGAAGCTGTGGAATTTCACCGCGCTCGGTCAGTACGTCTGCAAAGCTCTCATAACCGAGCAGATAATTTTCATCTTCCCGTTCGGGGTCCGCGGTGAAGATGGCCGTGCTGTCGCCGCGAAGCCCTGCGGACGATGCTTTCAGCGTGATGGGACCGGCTTCCTTGGTCGACTGTACGATCACCATCGCCTTGCCGCTGTACGCCTTGCGCTTGTTGTCCTGATACGATTCGATGGAGGTCGAATTGCCGTTGTCCACACCGACGATTTTGCCGGCACCGGAAATCTGGAAATTGACCAGGTTTTCAGCGGTCGGGACGATGTTGCCGTTCTTGTCCTTGATCTCCACCAGGATGTAGGAGAGGTCCTTTCCGTCCGCCGTGATGATGTTGCGGTCCGGCGTCAGCTCCACCGATGCGGGCGCGCCGGCGGTTGTGTAGCTGTCACGCGCAAGGATGTTGCCGTCCGCGTCCATCGCGATGGCTTCCAGCGTGCCTTCCTCGAACGGGACACTCCACTGCAGGTACTGATGTCCATCGGAGGATTCCTGATACGGCAGGCCGTAATTGGTGGTTTTCTGCTCGTAGGACTGGGTGCCCAGCGTCTTTCCATTGAGTCTGAGCTCAACCTTCGCGCAGTTGGAGTATGCCTGTACGCGGATCGGCTGGTCGCTGCCTTCCCAGTTCCAGTGCGGCATCAGATGGACCATCGGATTTTCTTCGACGCTGGTCCAGACGCTCTGATACATATAGTAGGCGTCCTTCGGGATGCCGGCGGTATCCACCGCGCCGAAGTAGGAGCTTTTAGACGGGAAGCTGTTGTTATAGGGGGAAGGCTCCCCGATATAGTCGAAGCCTGTCCACATGAATTCGCCCATGACGAATTTCCGGTCGCGTACGGTTTGATAGGTGTCCTCAAACGAGCTGCCCCATCCGACCGTGCCGGAACCGTCGTAGCTGCTGCGGATATAAAGCTGGTCGTCGTTGGCATAGTGCCCGCGGCTGCGGACTGCCGAGGAGCTTTCGCTTGCCAGGATCAGCCATTCGGGGAACTCGCGATGCGCCGCGTCCAAGCTGTAGCCGTTGTTCTTCTCACCGTAGTTGAAGCCTGCGATGTCGCTTTGTTTGGCGACCTCTTTGGATCCGGCGTTGTTGAAGCTGCCGATGAAGTTGTTGAAGCCCTGGATGGTCGGACGGGTGTCGTCGATTTCCTTGACCCAGCGGTTCAGCTTCTGTGCGGTGCCGACGCTTGCGCCGACGATCTCGTTGCCGATCGACCACATGAAGACGGACGGTTCATTTTTGGAGCGGTCCACCATTTGCTTGATGTCGTATTCCGCCCAGGTCATGCCCGCAGCGTCAGGATGGGTGGCGGATTTGCTGAAGAACCGCGCGTAGTCCTTGGATCGTTTGTTGGATTCCCAGCAGTCGAACGATTCATCCATGACCAGCAGGCCTTTTTTGTTGCAGATCTCATACAGCTCGTCCGCGGCCGGATTGTGCGAGGTGCGGATGGCGTTGACGCCCATGCTCTTCATGATCTCCATCTGCCGTTCGATGGCCCGATAGTTTGCGACCGCGCCGAGCGCACCCTGATCGTGATGCATGCAGACACCGTTGATCTTCATCCACTGTCCATTCAGGCTGAAGCCGTCGTTTGGATCGAAGGTAAACCAGCGGAAGCCGAGCGTCGTCTCATAGGTGTCGACGACAGCGCCGCCCACGGTGATTTCGGTGACGACCGTGTAAAGATTTGGCTCGTCGGTCGACCAGAGCGCTGGCTTTGTGGTCTCGATGTTCTGTTCGAACTCGACAACATCCGCGCCGACGCTCTGCACGCCGGTTGTCTGGGTATCGGCGAAGAGGTTGCCCTCGTCGTCATAGATGGTGGTCTTCACCGCCGCATCGGCAGGCTGTTCGCCGTCGTTCTGTACCTTGGTCTTGACGTTGACCACGGCGCGGCCGTTCTGATATTCCTGTTCCAGATTCGGCGTTGTCACATAGGTGCCGTACCGGCTCAGATGGGCCGGATCGGTTACCACGAGGTCGACATTCCGATAGATGCCGCTTCCGGAATACCACCGGCTGCTGGGGTCCTCATGGTTGACCTTGACGGCGATGACATTCTGGGTTACGCCGTCGCAGACGACCTGGTCGGTGATGTCATAATAGAACGCGGTATAGCCATACGGGTAGTTGCCGACGAAGTTTCCGTTGACATAGGTTGAAGAGTCCATGTATACGCCGCCGAAGTTGATGGTGATGGTCTTCCCATCCATCTCTTTGGGCAGTACGAAGGTTTTGCGGTACCATCCAACACCGCCATTCAGAAAGCCGGTGTTGCTGCCGCCCGGGGAATTGGGGTCGAAATCCTGTTCGATGCTGTAGTCGTGCGGTAGGCTGAGCGTTCTCCACGAGGAGTCGTCAAAGTCTTTTTTCGATGCATCAGGGACGCTTTGTCCCTCTTCCAGATAAAATTTCCAGTCCTCGTTGAAGGAGATTTTTCGTTCCTCGGCCGCTTCATGCACCGCCTCATAGCGGGATGAATTGGAATCGGCATTGTTTTGAGCAAAGACGGCCGGAACACTGATGCTGCCTGCAACCATCGTGAGAGATAAAAATAGCGAAAATAGCCTCTTTTTCAATGTTGGTTCCTCCATTTTGTTTTTTCATTTTTTCTCTTTTTACCGGCAGGCGGCAGCCTCCTTTCAGCCTGACAAGCCGGCGGTGTGTGTACGGATATACCCGGACCGAAACGGTGCGGGATGTATGTGAGACGGGCTTTTCGGGAAACGAAGATGCAAGGAACGATCAATGCTTTGGTATGGACGTTTGTCTGATCGTTTTCCAGATTTGCCTCGTCTGGCACGCAAAAAAGGGAAGTATGGAGATTTGTACCATGAAGTTACGGTCTGCCCATGTAACATTCTTTTATTTTATTAATTAAAGTTGTTAAGAAATAAAATAAATTAAAAATGTGTTATAAAATATTGAACATCCTGTTTGCTAAACATTGTAGCACACCCATTTCATAATGTAAATACCTGTGAAGCCGATTGATACAGATTATTTGCCTGACGGGTACTGTCTTTTGGGTCATCATAAAAACCGGCGGCGTTTCACAAAACACCGCCGGTTTTCATGATGCTTTTATGTATCGGGATATGGACCGATGCGCGCTACGGCCAGATAAGCATTGGCATATCTGGTGGTGGCAGGGAGGGAGATGGTGGTGTTGTTGTCTACGGAATCAATATGCAGGCCAACGAGTGTTCCCGCTCCCATCCGCCGGATGATGACGCCGGATACCATGGAGTTCGCGGTCAGCCGCAGTTCGCCGGAATCGTCATATCCGCCGGGTGTGAAGCTGATCGTAAAGGTGCCGGGGGCTCCGGTAGTGGACAGCACACCGTAACTGATCATGTACATGCCGCTTTCCTGTATCTGCAGATTTCTGCCGGAAGCGTCAAGCGAGGTGTTGTTGATTCCAAATGCCCGGTCAAAGCTGATGAGACCATAGGTGGGGGCTGTGAAGGTCTGTGCGGCATGGCTGGAAAGGGATGCCGTGACGTTTATAACCGGCCCGGTTGGTCCAGTAGGGCCTGTAGCTCCGGTTGCGCCCGTCGGGCCTGTTGCCCCCGCAGCGCCGGTGGAGCCTGTAGCGCCGGTCGGTCCTGCGGCGCCTGTAGCACCGGTTGCGCCAGTTGCCCCCGTTGCTCCAATGTCGCCGATGGGACCGGTCGGCCCGGTGATGCCGGTTGGTCCGGCGGGCCCAATCGGTCCGGTGTCTCCACGAATGCCCTGTGCGCCGGTCGGCCCAACGGTTCCCTGCGGGCCTTGCGGTCCGGTGGGACCAATCGGACCAGTGCTGCCGGGGTCTCCCTGTGGACCTGTTTCGCCCGGAGCACCGGTGACGCCCTGGATGCCGCGCGGTCCCTCCGACCCCTGCGGTCCGGTAATGCCCTGGATGCCCTGCGGCCCCTGTGGTC
>NZ_CCYH01000028.1 GCF_000820765.1 Candidatus Soleaferrea massiliensis AP7 | reverse complement strand
ATGCCCTGCGGCCCCTGTGGTCCGGTTGCGCCGGTTGCGCCCTGCGGTCCCTGCGGCCCGGCCGGTCCGATGGCTCCTTCGGCTCCAGGATCCCCCTGAGGTCCCTGCGGGCCTGCAGGTCCGGTTGCGCCGGTGATGCCGGTGGTGCCCTGTGCACCGGTTGGACCGCGCAGGCCGCGGACACCGGCGCTGCCCTGCGGTCCGGTCGCCCCCTGCAGGCCCTGCGGCCCGGTCGGACCGGTTGCCCCGGTCATCCCGCGCGGTCCCTGTGGTCCGGCCATTCCGCGCGGCCCCTGCGGCCCGATCGGCCCCTCTGGGCCGCTGAATCCGCGGTTGCCGGAATTTCCGCGCGGTCCGGCAGGTCCGACCGGGCCCATTGGTCCGGTTGCGCCTGGAACACCCTGCGCCCCGGCCGGTCCGGCAGGGCCGGGGACGCCCTGCGGCCCTGTCGGTCCAGTGGCACACGATGTTCCCGACGGACCCGGCGGGCAGCTTGGCGGACAGCAGTAGACATAGTGTGGTACATGACAGGTGCATTCTCCCATAGCGCATCCGCATTGGGAGCAATAGACCTGATCATAAGAGGATTGCTTCATAGGCAGCAGCTCCTTTGCTGACATCTTTACAGGACGGTTTTACCGCATAATGGCATAATCGCTCTGTTTACTATAAAAATATGAAATCCAGTGGCAGATTATGAGGATATTTCCACAACAGTATTTGTGAAGATAAAAAATGTCTTCGGAATTTTCCGAAGACATTTTTTATCGCATCGAGTAAACCGATAGGCGCTTAAAATCCCGATCTGAGTATTTCAGGCGTAAACTGATCAGTTCAAGGGTGCCGTAATGATCAAAAGACCGGTATGGATCCTCTGATTTGGTGTATGCACCCGGTTCCACTGCAAAGCTCCGCATACTGTGCACCTTCCGGTTTCACCGTTTACTTCAAAACCTGAATGCCGGAAGTCAATACACGAAAAAGGTATAGCGCGTATGATCGGACGCAGAGAGACATCAAAAAAGTCTTCGGCGTTTCCGAAGACTTTTTGGCAATATTTCCTGTGGCAAGGGAATAAAACATATCATTTATGAGTTCTGTTCTGAACGCGGCATGATTTTGTTGTATCCAGAAGGATGCACGCGGGCTTCATCTGTATGCGCCAACATTTTCTCCATGCAGCAGACAAGCTCATCGCCCACATAAGGCCCAAAAGGCTCCATCAGGCAGTATCCCAGAGTGGTATACAGCTTAACCGCGGGCAGCATATCTTTTCCTGTTTCCAGAATCACCCGACGATACCCCCGCTTGAAAGCCAGCTTTTCCAGCTGCCGCATGACCAGTGAGCCAAGCCCCTGACGCCGGTAATCCGGATGTACAAACACCCGTTTGACCTCAGCGGTGTCCTCGTCGTGTCTGCGGATGCCGCCGCAGGCAACCGCCTTTGCGCCGTCATAAATCAATATGACATCGCGGATATCCTCCAACGTGTTGAAGGGCTGATACTGCAGCGAAACCGCTCCATATTGTTCATAGTATCCCGCGTCCAGCAGCTCGACCAAACGGATGAAATCCGGATGGCTGCAGTCGGCAGTATGGATGTGAAACTGCAAGCGTAATTCCTCCTCACATGGTCAGGTTGACCACCGTCTTCCTGCGCAGGCTGGAAGGGACGTTGATCAGCCGCTGGTTTCGGCTGCCGCGGAATTTAAGGGTCAGATCTCGTTCCTTCTCGGTAAAACGTCCGTCGACCAGCACATCGATCTGTTCGAGCAGCTTCCCAATAAACACATCGGCCTTCGCCATTTCGAGCAGCTCCTCATACCGATAGCCGGTGTAGCAGAAGATATTGAGCCCCTTTTCATGAAGCCGCAGGCTCAGATAATAAAGGGGTTCGGGCTGTAAAAAAGGTTCTCCGCCGCTGAAGGTGACGCCTGCAAGCAGCGGATTTTGAAAGACGCTGGCCGCAATACGGTCGATGGATACCGCTTTGCCGCCGCACGGATCGTGTGTCTGCGGATTATGGCAGCCGCGGCAGCGGTGCGGGCAGCCCTGTGTGAAGATCGTGTAGCGCAGTCCCGGCCCGTCCACGATCGATTCCCTGATAACGCCGGCAATGCGCAGTGTGTCCTGCATCGTTGAAGACTCCTTCCAAATGATGACCGGTCAGGACTGTTTGCCAACTCCGGCACAGTCCTGACCGCAGCGATCGCCATACGGCAGATCTGTTTTAATGCGGTTCCCCGGCTCCCGAATGAACAGGGGAGAAGCGATATGTATATGGACGCATCGACAAGAGTGATCCGTCCCAATAGCGTTTGGGTTAAAGCTGTTCCAGATGCGTGTCATGCTTGACGCGGTCGGAAACCTCGGCTTTCTTGGCGTTGTTGAAGCGGTCCAGCGTGCCGACAAGATAGCCGGTGATGCGGCGTATCCGCTCAAATCCGACGTCGCCCTCATCCTCCCGGCGTCCGCACTGCGGGCACTCGTTGCCGATGATGCCGGTATAGCCGCACAGTGGGTCGCGGTCGACCGGATGGTTGATCGAACCGTAGCCGATGCCGGATTCCTTCATGCAGCGTACCACCTGTTCAAATGCTTCCAGGTTGTTGCATGGGTCCCCATCCAGCTCAATGTAGGAGATGTGGCCGCCGTTGGTCAGCGCGTGATACGGCGCTTCCAGTTTGACCTTTTCAAAGGCCGAAACCGGATAATACACCGGCACGTGGAAGGAGTTGGTATAGTACTCCCGGTCGGTGACGCCTTCGATCACGCCGAACCGTTCGCGGTCGATGCCGACAAACCGGCCGGAAAGGCCCTCTGCCGGCGTGGCGATCAATGAGAAGTTCAGGCCGTAGCGTTCGGTCGCCTCATCCATGCGTTTACGCATAAAGCCGACAATTTCGAGACCGAGATTCTGCGACTCGGCGCTTTCGCCATGGTGCTTGCCGACCAGCGCCTTGAGCGCCTCCGCAAGGCCGATGAAGCCGAGTGTCAGCGTGCCGTGCTTGAGCACCTCGCGCACCTCGTCGTCCGGACCGAGCTTGTCGGAGCCGAGCCAGACGCCCTGACCCATCAGGAACGGATAGTTGCGCACCTTCTTGGCGGCCTGGATGTTGAACCGCGCCAGCAGCTGGTTGACAATCAGCTTGATTTTGCGGTCCAGGTCCTCGAAGAAGACGTCGATGTCGCCGTTCGCCTTGATGGCGATGCGCGGCAGGTTGACCGAAGTGAACGAGAGGTTGCCGCGTCCGAAAACCTTCTCCTGGTCCGGATCGTAATGGTTTGCCATGACGCGCGTCCGGCAACCCATATAGGCGATTTCGGTGTTGGGGTCGCCCGGCTTGTAGTATTGGAGGTTGAACGGCGCGTCGATGAACGAGAAGTTCGGGAAGAGCCGTTTGGCCGAAACGCGCATGGCCAGCTTGAACAGATCGTAGTTCGGTTCCCCCGGATTGTAGTTGACGCCCTCCTTGACCTTGAAGATGTGGATTGGGAAGATCGGTGTCTCGCCGTTGCCAAGCCCCGCTTCGGTGGCAAGCAGGACGTTGCGGATGACCATGCGGCCCTCCGGGGAAGTGTCCATGCCGTAGTTGATCGAGCTGAACGGGATCTGTGCGCCGGCGCGCGAGTGCATCGTGTTCAGATTATGTACCAGCGCTTCCATGGCCTGATAGGTTGCGCGGTCACACTCTTTGACCGCGTTTTCCAGGGAAAACTTCTGAATCCGCTGAATGATATCGGCGTCAATGCCTTTATCCTCCAAAATGCGCTGTTCCTCCTGGCAGTAGCGGTTGTTGTTGGAGAGAACCGGAGAGAGCCCGGTTTCTTCGAGTATCTGCGCCTGGATATCCTTGGTGAGCTGCTGTGCATCCTCGATGCCGCAAAGCAGCTCCAACGATTTCGCCATGTTTTTGCGGTAGAGCTTCCGGTAGGTCTTCGCCACGCCCTTCGCCATACCATAGTCGAAGTTTGGGATGCTCTGGCCGCCGTGTTGGTCGTTCTGGTTGGACTGGATGGCGATACAGGCCAGCGCCGAATAGCTCTGGATGTCGTTCGGCTCCCGCAGGAATCCATGTCCGGTGCAGAAGCCGCCCTCGAACAGCCTGTCGATGTCGATCTGGCAGCAGGTGGTTGTCAGCGTTAAAAAGTCCATATCGTGTATGTGGATGTCGCCGTCGCGGTGCGCTTTCGCGTGCTTCGGGTCGAGAATGAACATCTCGTAGAACTGCTTGGCGCCCTCCGAGCCGTATTTCAGCATTGTGCCCATGGCGGTGTCGCCGTCGATGTTTGCGTTCTCACGCTTGATGTCGTTCTCGGCAGCCGGCTTAAAGGTGAGATCCTCGTAGACCTTCATCAGCCTTGTGTTCATTTCACGGATGCGGGTGCGCTGCGACCGGTACAGGATGTATTCCTTCGCGGTGCGCGCGTGTCCGCTCTCAACCAGAACCTTTTCCACGGCGTCCTGAATCTGCTCGACCGTCGGAATCGGCGTCTGCTTCTTCTCCATGTAGTCCACCACCTGCTGCGCAAGCGCAAACGCGGTGTCATAGTCCCTTCCGCCGGTAGCCTGTGCCGCCCGGAAGATGGCGTTGGAGATCTTTTCTATGTTGAACGGGACCTCTCTGCCGTCCCTTTTCTTGATTTTTGTGATCATCTGCTACATCCTCTCAAACACAATATATAGTTTAATCTTGTTTAGCTCACTCATTATACACCATATCTTGTAGCGCGTCAATCTCAAAAAAAGTCAGAAAAAGGCGATTGCTATGAAATTATTTTTCCAATCCGCCGCGTGGAAAAGCAGTGGAAAAGACACAATACCTCAAGCATCGGCCTGGGGCGGTTTTGCAGGATCCAGCCAAAGGGATATTCTGCGAAGCGGTTGAAAACTTCGGCGCAGAATTCCGGCAAAGTTTTTTGTTTCTTCATAATTTCGGGGTCTTTTTACAATGGGACAGGCATATGGAAATGGATGGAATGCACGGATGCTGTAGAAAAATGTCACAACCTGCGGCGAATTCAAAAAAGATGGAGCAGAATAGGCACCATTCTTTCCGAAGAAGCGAATGATGCTATAAATGGACGGTGCGCCGATTCGTTTGACATGGATGCAGACGGGCCGGTATACCGAACGGTTGGAATATGGATGATAAAAAAGAGGATAAAACATGACATACATTGTCCTGTTTTATATGGTATCATGTAGAAAATAAGATGTAAGGGTGGCTGAACATGCATGATATCATAAATTTCCTGGAAAAAAACGTGGATGGCAGGACGCTGTATACAAAAGAATTGGTTTATGAGCTGGAGGATGGCGCTTTGCAGGGCGTGTACGCCGACCAGATATCCTTTTCCAATCTGAAATATTCCCAAAGCGGCCTGCAGCTGGATATGTTTGTCGTATCCAACGAAAAGATCTGGCTGTTGGGAAAGGATGGACAGCGTGAAACGCTGCGAAAGAATTTCAGCGGCGTGGCTTTATTCCGTTTTGAACTGGCAAAGCGGAAAAGTACGGGCGGTCTGACAGGGCTCTTTCGTTTCATATCGGCTTCAGGTAAGGAGGTTGCGGCGGAGGCCGTTGTGAGCGGCATCTATGATGTGCGTCTTGAGCGGGATGTGCTGAGGTTGAAGGAAGACCAGGTATTATACCGCGACCAGCCCATACAGGATGGATGTTTTAAACCGGTTGCGTTCCAATCAGATCACCGGTTCTTTGTGGAAGATGGAAAGCTGCACTATGAATATAACGGCAGATGTTTTCATGTCGATACGAAATCCATGCGGCGCAGCCCTTCTGCCGATGTCTTCCCGCCGTTTGTTTCGGTTGAGAGGTGATATGCCAAACAAGGCCGCGTTTCAGACCATAAAACCAACCAGTCCAACAGGGCTTGTCACTGTAATGGGAGGACTGTTTGATAAATAAGGATATCGTTCCGCAGTTTGAGAAGCAGTCAGCCGTCATGATGTTGACCGCATGGATGCAAGTATGGCAGATGATCATCTGTTCATTGGCATGTACGCAATGGAAATGCGTGGAAAAGATGCGATGAAAGATGGTGGACTTGTCCTTTGGAATTTGCAAGCGAAACCTGTAAAGGAAATATCACATCGGATAAACGACACTTCCGGCATCTGTCTGCCGCATGGAAAGTGGCGGCTAATCATGGGAAGATCAAGCTCTGGCGGCAATATGTGATTCTAAAATACCAATGGATGTCATGAGCGCAGAAGACAGAGAACATGTACCGGGTGTGAATCCAAAACTTAAGGAAAACTGCGCCCCCCGGTTTATGGGAAGATAAGCAGCGTATCTTTATGCGGAGACAACAGGGGCAGTTCATCCTATAAACAATAACAGGTATTATGGGACGCCGGCTGTATTGCTTTTTTAATACACAAATGATTTTATGAAAAGAGGATATAAGATGAAGAAACCCATATTGTTTTTTATATTGGATCAATACGCTGACTGGGAAGCCGCTTATGTGTCGTCATGGATTGCCGCTTTCGGGCAGGATCGATATGCGGTGAAAACAGTCTCCTTGACGAAGGACAGCGTTCGGTCCATAGGGGGCTTTACGGTTTTGCCGGATTATGATATCCATACAACGCCGGCGGATTATGAGGGACTGATTCTGGTTGGCGGAATGTCATGGAGAAGCGAGGAAGCACGTCGGGTCAAGCCCCTGGTGCAGGATGCTTTAAGAGGAGGCAAGGTTTTGGGAGGCATCTGTGACGCTTCGGCTTTCCTGGGAACCATCGGTGTTTTAAACCATGTCAGACACACATGCAATGATATAGGTGACCTGAAAAGGTGGGCAGGGGATGCATACACCGGAGAAGACAATTATGTGATGCAGCACGCTGTGAGGGATAACAATATCGTAACAGCCAATGGCACGGCGCCTTTGGAATTTGCCAAGGAGGTTCTGACCGCCTTGGATATTGCACCTGAAAACAAAATTTCGGAATGGTATAACTTTTACAAGCTTGGATGCTACAATGCGCCTATGCCAAACATGCAGGACGCTTCGTGAAAATTCCCACGCCAGTCTATCTGCAAGGACAATCGTATGAGCATCAGCTTATCGGTGTGATGTTCTTTTGGAATGGCAGTAACGCCCTGTGCACGTATGTTGTCCATAGAAAAACGGATGCGTATTTCAGCCGGTCAGGCTTGAGAATACGCATCCGTTTTTTCGGTGGTAAAATATTGCATACCGTTTCTATGCAGCTTCTCAGTATCTTCATGAAAAAAGCGGCATGAAGCGTGGGGGATTTCAACCTGAAAGATGTGCAGCCATTTGATGGTTACGCACGTCCAGAGCGGATATCGGGGCGAAACGATTCTGTTTTACAGTCATTCGACCTTCAGCATACGGTACCCAACACCGATATGCGTCTGGATATACTGCGGCGCGGAGGTGTCCTTCTCGATTTTTTTGCGCAGCGTCGCCATAAAGACACGCAGTGACGCAACATCGTTGTCCCATGAGCTTCCCCAGATTTCCCGGGTGATAAAGGTGTGGGTTAAAACCTTTCCGACGTTGTGGGACAATAAACACAGCAGTTTATATTCAATTGGAGTCAAATGCAGTTCGCTGCCATTCAGAAACACACATCCGGCGGCATAGTCGATTTTCAGTCCGCCGTTGACAAATATCGGCATATCGGAACCAGTGCGGTTCTGCATAAAATTTAACCGGCGCAGCGTTACGCGCAGCCGGGCAAGCAGCTCCTCTACAGAGAAGGGTTTGGTCAGATAGTCGTCCGCGCCCGCATCCAGCGCATCGATTTTATCGGTGTCCTCGCTTCGCGCGCTGATGACAATGATCGGCATATTGGACCAGCCGCGTATCTTTTTGATGATCTCCACGCCGTCGATATCCGGAAGCCCCAAATCGAGCAGCACGACATCGGGATTGTGCGAAACCGCCTCCAGGATGGCGGCCTCTCCGTTCGGCGCGGCATGATAGCGGTAGCCATGGGTTTCCAGCGTTGTGGTGATCAGGTTGCGTATGGCGGCATCATCCTCAACCACCAAAATCAATGGTTTGTTCATGACAGCATTCCCTCCTCAGTGAAACAATAGGTTTTTGGTCGGTAAAAGATATACCGGTGGTCGGATGCGGGCAAAGATAAACACGCCTTTTCATCACAGGCTGCATAAGTGGTATCAACACTTTTATGCTCCCTGCAATCGAAAGAAGAGCTTGAAGCCGGATGCCGGGCACGGCAGCGTAAAGAACGGAAGAAAGAGGATATCCATCTGTAATCCGCCGCTTCGCCTTCTGCTGATAAATCCAGATGGGTTCTGTTAGAAAAATCTCAGTGCTCATTCATGCAGAGTGACCTCTTCCGCCGGGAGTGTAAAGCGGAACAGCGTCCCGGCCGGCAGGTTATCCTGAACGGTGATCTCCCCGCCGTGCGCCCGGATAATTGAGCGGCAGAGCGCCAAACCCAGTCCAAGCCCCCGCCGGCTGTCTGCCGACTGGGCGGAAGCGGTGTAGAACATATCGAAGATGTGCGGTTTGGCTTCATCCGGAATCCCCGGCCCGTCGTCAGCGATCTCCACGACTGCAAAGCCGTCCTTTTGAAAGCTGGAAATGGAGATGGTCGACCCCTGTGAAGTGTATTTGACCGCGTTGTCCACGATGTTAATCAGAACCTGAATGATGAGCCGCGCGTCCATCCTGGCCAGAATGAAGCCGTCGGACTGATGACGTACGATGTGATGTTCGGCGGCCTTGCGGTTGACATGGCGCAGCGCTTCGTCGATGACCTCGTCGATCAGTTCCGCCGCGCATTTCAGCTGCATGGTGCCGTCCTCGATCCGCGTGACCGAAAGCAGGTTTTCGACCAGATTGATGAGCCACAGAGCGTCATCGTAGATGTCGCTGTACAATTGACGCCTTTTATCGGCGTTCAGAGAACCGTCGTCGGCAAGCAGTACGCCGGCGTTGCCGGAAATCGAGGTCAGCGGCGTGCGAAGGTCATGTGAGATCGATCGCAGGAGATTGGCGCGCAGCTGCTCGTTCTTGGCCAGAATTGCCGCTTCCTCCTTTTCCTTCGCGGTCTGCTCGCTCTCCAGTGCCAGCGCGCATTCGCCCAGCATGGACAGCAGAATGCTGTTTTCAAAGGCGTCGAGCGGCCGGGAATCGATGACGATGCCGACAACCCCGTAAACCCTGTTGTTGACCCGGATGGCGAGATAAAGGCATCTTGCGCTGGACAGCGTGCCGGTCGTTGCGCCGGCGTGCTTATTGTTCTGGAACACCCAGGCCGCCACCGCCTGTTCGTTTTCGCTTGTGATTTCTTCCTCGTATCCGCATTCCGAAGCCGGAAACACACAGGGCTTTTCCAGACGGCCCTGTTTTACCGGATAGAAGACAATATCCCGGCCGAGCAGCTTGATGAGCTGTCCGGCGGTGGAGGAGATGATGCCGCTTCGTCCGTCCGCCTGCTGCAGAAGCTGGTTGAGATCCAGCAGAACCTTGGTGCGATAAGCGGTCCGGGCGGCCTGTCTGGCCTGCCGTTTGATCTTGACCGCAAGCGACCCGGTCAGGAACGCGGCGAGAAACATGATTAAAAAGGTTGCCGGATATCCCGAATCATAGGCGTTCAGCGTAAAGCGGGGATCGGTGAAGAAGAAGTTGAAGATGAGTACACTGATGACCGAGGAAACCAGGCTGTAAATCCGCTGTGTCGTGGTGACCGCGGTGATCAGCACCCCGAGAATATAGATGGTGATGATATTGGCCTCACTGAATCCCCAAAGGAAAAACGCACAGCCGATCAATGTCGCGGCGATCAGCACCAGAATGCTTTTGATCAGGTCTGCAGGGACAAAACGGCCCTTCTTCTGCTTAGCCTTTCGCGCGCGGTAGACGCCTGTATTCCGGTCGGGGATGATATAGATATCCAGGTTCGGCGAATAGGCAATCAGCTTTTCGGTCAGCGAGGGTTTGCTCAGGAAATGCTTCCTTCTGGCGCCCTGCCTGCCGACCACGATTTTAGAGACGCCGGACAGGCGGGCAAATTCTGAAATCTGAAAAGCCACGTCGTCTCCATAGGTCGTTTCAATCGTCGCGCCGAGCTGCTGTGCCAGATGGATGTTTGCCCGCAGACGATTCTTATTCTCCTCGCTCATAGCCGAAAAATCCGGCGTTTCTACAAACAGCGCCGTAAAGCCGCCGCGGAAAGCATCCGCCATCCGTGCGGCGGTCCGGATGATCTTCGGGTTGGTGGGGGAGGAGGACAGGCAGACCAGAATGTGTTCATCGGTGTAATAGTCGCTGTTGTTTTTAATCCGTACGCTGTCCGATATCTTGCTGACCCGGTCCGCACAGCGGCGCAGCGCGATCTCACGCAGCGCAACGAGGTTTTCGGGTGTAAAGAAGTGTTCGAGCGCCCTTTCAGCCTGCGTTTCACGGTAGATTTTGCCCGCGTTCAAACGTTCAAGCAGCTCCTGCGGCTCGATGTCCACCAGCTCGACCTGATCGGCATTGTCGAACACCCGGTCGGGAATGCGTTCACGCACAACCACGCCGGTGACCGAAGCGACCATGTCGCATAAACTTTCAATATGCTGGACGTTTACC
Organism: Candidatus Soleaferrea massiliensis AP7; assembly: GCF_000820765.1. Lineage (GTDB taxonomy): Bacteria > Bacillota > Clostridia > Oscillospirales > Ruminococcaceae > Soleaferrea > Soleaferrea massiliensis. Next base: position 12,496 of record NZ_CCYH01000028.1, on the reverse strand, counting down.
GTGGTGTAAACGTCGATGCCCGCCTTCAGCAGCTCCTCGACATCCTGACAGCGTTTTGCATGCCGGCTGCCGGATGCATTGGTATGGGCCAACTCATCGACCAGAACCAGCTGCGGCATCCGGTGCATAACGGCATCCGGATCGAATTCATGGAGTTCGATGCCGCTGTGCTGTACGCTTCTAAGCGGGATCAGCTCCAAACCGCCCAGCAGCGCGGCGGTCTGCGGCCGCGCATGCGGTTCGACATAGCCGACCACGACGTCAACCCCGCGGCGTTTTGCGGCATGGGCCGCTTTCAGCATCGCATAGGTCTTTCCGACGCCGGCGGCATAGCCGAAAAATATCTTCAAATGTCCCTGCCGTTTCTGTTCCTGCTCCTGCCGGATGGCCTTCAGCAGTTCATCCGGATCTGCACGGAATTCCGACATGGCTTCACCCCCATAAAGAAACAGAATCTTTCTAATAGAATTATAACATCCCGCGCCTAAAGTCCGCGTAAGCGAATGGGTGGTCGGTATAAAGATTGCATAAAGATAGGATAGCATATTTTTGTGAAGATTACTACATCAAAGCGGTTCGTCCCGTTTTAAACATTCGGAATGCATCTTTCATGCAGAAATAACACAGAGGCATCCGCTGCGGAAGCCTTACAGCTTGTCAATAGACCGTGAATATCAATTATGACGTAAAAACCAGTGTATTGAATAAAATCTAAGAGCCAGGAAAGCTTCCCATAGCGCGCTTGACGCTGCCACCAGAGAGGAATAACGCCTACGGCGTTTTCCAGCAAAAGTATCATTTACGCAGCAGCTTGGGAGATCAGGGTACCAGTCAAGACGGCAATAGGGAACGTAAGCGTCCTTTACTAGCCGTTCAGCCACCCTGCCCAAAACAAAACGCCGCCCGCAGGCGGCCGAAGGGGAAAACGGGATATCAGAGGGGATTTTCAAGGGGGCCATCTGGCTAGAAGCGGCACTGTGTATGGCCCCCTTGAACGGCCTTTTCTGGTTACTCTTTTGGTCGGCAAAAGAGTAACGCCCACACGGCCAAGGATCACTTGGCAGTCATTATGAAGCCACTGTGCCAAAGCGGCACATGACCACTTAGCCGAGTGCCGCTTGACGACCGCAGCAAAGCCGCTGAGATACAGCGGTACAGCATCCGCCTAAAAGCATTTTGATAAAAACAGGGTAAAAAGGGCATCCATTGCGGATGCCCTTTTCGTCTATAGAAGACAGACGGTTTTTTATAAAGGCGATGACATCTTACTTCAAAATGCCGTCGAGCATCAGATTGACCTTCAGCACATTGACGGTCTCCTCGCCAAACAGGCCGAGAAACCGGCCTTCCGTGCACCGGTCAATGATTGCCCGGATATCGTCCTCGGTCATCTGATTGGCCCTTGCAAGCCGGGATACCTGATATTCGGCTGCCGCAGGGGAGATATGCGGATCCAGGCCGCTGCCGGAGCAGGTGACAAGGTCAACCGGTACAGCGGTGTTCGCTTCGTCGGGATTAGCGGCTCTGAGTTTTTCAACCCGCTCAGCCACCAGCTCGCCGTACTCCTCGCTGGCCGGGCTCAGGTTCGACGGAGAAGCGTACATCAGGGTTTTGCCGTCCTGGTCCCGATAGGTCGACACATCGATGTTCATGATGCGTCCCCACATGTGCGCGTCGTCGGTATACTGCTGTCCAAGCAGCTCGGACCCATACCGCTTGCCGTCCACCTCGATGATACTGCCGTTTGCCTGATGGGGAAAGATCAGCTGTGCGGCACCGGTCACCACAGCTGTGTATACCACGCCGCACAGCAGCGTAAAGATCAGAAAGATCACAGCCGCCCGCGGCAGAATTTTCTTTAAGGTATTCATAAGGAAGCCTCCAGTCATCTTAAATTAAATCCAGCAATCAAAATAAAAGCCCTGTTTTTCCGCCCCGCCCCGGCACCTGTTCAAAAGGCACCGGGAGCATGGACGGAAGGGGGTGTATATCAAATCCAAATAAAGGATGGATGCCGTAAGGGTGATGGATCGCGATCCGCCGGCGGCACTGCTAGTGCTGCGCCAGGCTGCCGGGGTTATCATGCCCAGTCTTCTTTAAGGGGTATCGTCTATGCGACGCCGAAGAAAACCAGCAGCATATCGATCAGCTTGACAAAGACAAACGGGGCGGCAAGCCCGCCAAGGCCGTAAATCAGCAGGTTGCGCGACAGAAGCTTTCCGGCCGGAACCTCACGGTATTTGACGCCGCGCAGCGCCAGCGGGATCAGTGCGACGATGATCAGCGCGTTGTAGATGATGGCCGAGAGTACCGCGCTCTGCGGGGAATGCAGCCCCATGATGTTGAGCGCTGAAAGTCCCGGGTAAAGACCCATAAACAGCGCCGGGATGATCGCGAAGTACTTGGCGACGTCGTTTGCAATTGAAAAGGTGGTCAGGCTGCCGCGGGTCATCAAAAGCTGCTTGCCGATGCGCACGATGTCGATCAGCTTGGTTGGGGAGGAATCCAGGTCGACCATGTTGCCGGCTTCCTTGGCAGCCTGTGTGCCGCTGTTCATCGCGACGGCGACATCCGCCTGCGCGAGGGCCGGCGCATCGTTGGTGCCGTCGCCGGTCATCGCGACCAGATGCCCTTTGCTCTGGAAATCCCGAATCATCTTGAGCTTGCCCTGCGGCGTCGCCTCGGCCAGGAAGTCGTCCACGCCGGCCTCCGCCGCAATGGAAGCCGCGGTCAGCGGGTTGTCGCCGGTGATCATGATGGTCTTGATGCCCATCTTGCGCAGATCCGCAAACTTCTCCCTGACGCCCTGCTTGATGATGTCCTTGAGATGGATGACGCCGAGAATTCGGAAATTCTTCGCGACGACCAGCGGCGTTCCGCCCTGCCGGGAGATCTCTTTGACAGCCTCGTCGCATTCTGTGCTGTAGCTGCCGCCGTGCGCAAGAACGTATTCCTTCACCGAATCGGCAGCGCCTTTGCGGATCTGCGTGTCCCCGTCGTTCACGCCGCTCATGCGGGTTTTCGCCGAAAACGGGATGAACGTGAGATGATTTTCCTCCAGATTCCGCTGCCGGATGCCGAACTGCTCCTTGGCAAGGATGACCACGCTGCGGCCTTCCGGTGTTTCATCCGCCAGGGAGGAAAGCTGGGCCGCGTCGGCAAGCTCCCGCTCGCCAGCGCCGTCCACCGGGACGAATGCGCAGGCCTGACGGTTGCCAAGCGTGATGGTGCCGGTTTTGTCGAGCATCAGAATATCCACATCGCCGGCGGCTTCGATGGCGCGCCCGCTCATCGCGAGGACATTCGCCCGGTTCAGCCGGCTCATGCCCGCGATGCCGATGGCGGAGAGCAGCGCGCCGATCGTGGTCGGCGCCAGGCAGACCAGCAGCGCGACCAGCGTCGTGACCGAGGTCGGGTTCGGGATGCCGGCCTGATTGGCTGAAAACATTGAATAGGTATATAAGGACAGCGTCACCAGAATGAAGATGATGGAAAGCGCAACGAGAAAGATCTGCAGCGCAATTTCATTCGGCGTCTTTTTGCGGGATGCGCCCTCCACCATGGCGATCATCTTATCGAGGAAGCTTTCCCCGGCTTCGCTGGTCACCTGTACGATGATCCAGTCGGAGAGAACGGTCGTGCCGCCGGTCACGGCGCTGCGGTCGCCGCCGCTTTCCCGGATGACCGGCGCGGATTCACCGGTGATGGCGCTCTCATCCACCGACGCGGCGCCGTCAATGACTTCGCCGTCCGCCGGAATCTGTTCGCCGGCCTTTACAATGACGAGGTCCCCCTTTTTAAGGGCGGTGGAGGGGACCACGGTAACGGTGTCCCGCTGTCCGCACGACGGAATTTGATGCGCGGCCACATCCTTCTTGGCTGCGCGCAGGGAATCGGCCTGCGCCTTGCCGCGCCCCTCCGCAATCGCTTCGGCAAAATTTGCGAACAGCACGGTGAACCAGAGGATTACCGCGATTGCCAGGGTGTACCCGGACGATGCGTCCTTGAGTCCGAACAGGGAAATCAGCCAGAGAATCGTGGTCAGAATCGCTGAGATGAATACCAGGAGCATGACCGGATTCTTTGCCTGCGTTTTGGGGTGCAGTTTGACAAAGGAATCTTTCACGGCCCTTATCAGAATCTTTTTGTCAACAAGGGCGTTTGGTGTGTGTGTGTTGCCATCTATCGGATACCTCCTTATGCGATACCGCTCAAGAAGCGGCTGGAAAAGGTGATGAACGGGGAGAAGACCTTTCTCTCCCGCATTCTCACACCGTGTGAAAAAGCGGCGTAAAGGTTGCTTGAATGATTTCCCCGGCGGGGAACAGGCCGATGAAAATCGGTTTTCCAAGAGTCTCATCAGCGGCGCGTCTGCAGCCGGATGAAGTCCGGCATCTAAAATGCCGGTGACAGCGCTCCGGAACGGGCAGCCGGAAGGGGGAGATCCGGCTGCCCGGGGAAATCCATGCCGGGCGGCAGGCTGGACGCATGCTCTCCGCACCTGAAAACAGGATACGAACAAATGTTGATCGTACAAGACTGCCGGAAAGCGGCTGAGCCCTACCGGTTATGCAAGCCCTGAAAAAAATTCTGCGAGCGGGCCGAGCGCAAGCGCAGGGAAGAAGCTGAGCGCACCGACGAGCAGCACGATGACAATCAGCAGAAAAACGAACATCGCGTTGGTGGTGGACAGCGTGCCGGATGAGGCGGCGATCTTCTTTTTGCCCGCCAGGCTGCCGGCAATGGCCAGCGTGCCGATGATTGGGATAAATCTCGCGAACAGCATCACCAGTCCGAGAGAGATGTTCAGGAAGACGGTGTTTGCATTGAAGCCCGCGAAAGCTGAACCGTTGTTTCCGCCGGCGGATGAATAGGCGTACAGCATCTCCGAAAAGCCGTGCGCACCCGAATTGTTCAGGCTGTCCGCGACCTGAGGCACCATGGCCGCGATGCCGCTGCCTGCCAGAATCGCGATCGGCGTCGCCAGGCAGACCAGGACCGCCCACTTCATCTCATATGGCTCTATCTTCTTGCCGAGGAACTCCGGCGTTCGCCCGACCATCAGCCCGGCAATGAAGACGGTCAGGATGGCAAAGGCCAGCATACCGTATAAGCCGCAGCCGACACCGCCGAAGATGACCTCGCCGAGCTGCATCAGCAGCATGGTGACCATGCCGCCGAGCGGCGTGTAGCTGTCATGCATCGAGTTGACCGAACCGTTGGAGGCCGCGGTGGTGTATGTAGCCCAGGTTGCAGAGGTCGCAATGCCGAACCGCGTTTCCTTGCCCTCCATGTTGCCGCCTGCCTGCTGGACCTCGGAGAGGTTGACCGCGCCGTTCTGGGAGAGCTGCGCGGTGCCGATCTGCTCGTTGACTGCGACGCAGCCGAGCGCAAGCGCCAGACAGATGAACATAGCTAAAAAGATGGCGGCGCCCTGTTTTTTCGTTCTTCACGCTGCGTCCGAAGGTGAAGCAGAGAGCGGCCGGTATCAGCAGCAGGGACAGCATTTCAATGATATTGGTAAAGGCGTTCGGGTTCTCGAGCGGATGCGCCGAGTTGACGCCCATATAGCCGCCGCCGTTGGTGCCGGACTGCTTGATAGCAACCTGGCTGGCTGCTGGGCCCATCGGCACAAACTGTTCGGTGATGATTTCAGCGTCGTCTATGACCTCTCCGTCCAGCGTGACGGTGTTTGTATTTGGATCGATTTTGGCGTCTTCCAGGATTTCTCCGTCTGCGCTGACCGCGATCGGTTCGACAAGCGAGACCGTTTCGGCCGGTTTCAGGTTTTGAATGACGCCGCCGCCGGCAAGGCAGAGTGCGATGACTAGGTTCAGCGGGATCAGGATGTGCAGGACGATGCGGGTCATATCGACCCAGAAGCTTCCAAGCCCATCGGCCTTCATCTTGATGAAGCCGCGGATCATCGCAAACAGGACGGCAATACCGGTCGCGGCGGAAACGAAGTTCTGAACGGTCAGGCCAACTGCCTGCGTCAGATAGCTGAGCGTCGACTCGCCGCTGTAGGCCTGCCAGTTGGTGTTGGTGACAAAGCTGACGGCCGTGTTGAAGGACAAATCCCACGAAACGCCCGGGAGCTTCTGCGGGTTTCCGGGAAGCGCACCCTGCAGCAGCTGCAGCAAAAACAGGAACAGCAGCCCGATGCCGGAGAAGATCAGCACACAGACGGCGTATTTTTTCCAGCCCATTTGCTCATCGCTGTTGACGTGCATGACCCTGTATACCGCTTTTTCACACGGTGTCAGAATGCGGGAGAGAAAGGTCTTCTCCCCGTTCATCACCTTTTTGATGTACGCGCCGAGCGGTATGGCGAGAAGAACCAATATGCCAAGATACAGAATGTACTGCAGAATGGTGTTCATCGCTGCGCATCTCCCTTCATCAGGATATAGACATAGTAGATCAGCAGTAAAACTGCCAGGATGCCTATGATGGATACAATGAGTTGCATACATGTACCTCCTTGTGTTTTCCTTACAGGAACAGTATAACCGGCGGCACTTAAAAACGGTGTAAGGATCGGCGCACTGATATTAAGGCCGCATTAAGATGTCAAACACAGCCAAGCAGCCCGGTAACGGAGAGCAGCGTGCAGCAGAGAAAGACCGCCGCCAGAATCAGCAGGGGAATGCCGATAAAAAAGAGAATCAGTGCCAGACAGGGATGCGCTGCCAGAAACTGTCTGGAGTCCCTGCCGGACTCGTATTTGTTTTGATGTATGGTGAATGTGATTCCAGTCATGTTACATTCCTCCTCTGAGCATATCGTACCATGTGTCCTGTTAAGATGGTAAAAGCCTTCTGGAAGCAAAGATAAAAAACACATAAAGATGAATATCTCCTGCCCGGCTGGGAGGTTACGGTAGCAAACCGAGAAGAGGAAAGGGACAAAGACCGGCAGAAAGGCAGGGCGGTCTTTGTTTTCATGGTGATCCAAATTGCAGATCGGACCGCATATTGAGAGAGGGCCGTTTCCATGATGAAACCCGGAAAATTTAACTTTTTATGAAATAGCTTGACATGGAGTCCACTCCAGGTGTTACGCTGTTGGTGCAGGGCAGAGAAAGCCGGCAAACGGAATACAGGTATTCGCCATGCTTTCATGATTTTGAAGGTGACGCCCGGCTAAAGAGCGGTTCAGGATATTTTTTATGTAAAAAGCCCTGCTTGCATCGGAATGGGAGCAGCTTTGCGGACGTATGGCCCAAGTATATCCGGCTTTATGAAAGCGGATGAGGGAGCAAGGCCGGATGGAAGATTCAAGCCAGGTTCATCGGCCATACAGCGAATACGAAGCAGTTCTGCCGATACAGAAAGGAGTGAGTGTCATAGGCGATCTGAATGAAAACACAATATTTCCAAAAGGAAACAGGATGGAAAGCGACAATTTCAACGGGACGGCCTGGCTTCATATGCTGGTGGAGCCGGGCGAGCCTGCGAATTGCCCGATCGGAAATGTGACCTTTGAGCCCGGCTGCCGCAACAGCTGGCATAAGCATCCGGGCGGCCAGATTCTTCTGGTCACCGCAGGCCGCGGGTACTATCAGGAATGGAACCGGGAAGCAAGGGAACTGCATCCCGGAGATGTGGTGGTCATCCCGGCCGGTATCAGGCATTGGCATGGCGCGGCGCCTGACAGCTGGTTTACACATCTCTCCATAGAAACCAATGCCCAAATGGGTCCCGTTCAGTGGCTGGAGCCTGTAGCGGAGGAGGTATACGCGAAACTGAGATAAGGCGCAGAGGAATTCCTTGACAAACTATATTGACAGAGCCTTTTGTTCTCCCTGCCAGAGTGCTGCCATGACATTGCAGCTGATTTCGAGACATATTCATGTGTTGCCATGACCCAGCGGCTGATTCCGGTACATCCATGTACTGCCATGACATTGCGGCTGATTCCGGGAAGTCCATATTTATGGGCTGGCGATATAAGCGTTGCGGGCTGAGGGTTGAGGTCACAATGCATTGGCAGCTGTCGGATAGCGGCGTTATGACGGCAAGCTGTGCTGAAAACAAAAACGGATGTGGGCTGGACGATTTGGTATTCTGGCCGGAACACTCTTTGCGCTGCCATTGCCTGCGTCAATACATGCGGTGTTATGTGGACATTGTCTGCCGGCAGAGGGTACGTTCGGAACCAAGCGTTCTATTCGTACAGGCTTGTTGTCGCTAAACGAAAGGCGAGTACACGGCTGCGGCGGGTATTCCCCTTATATTTATGGTCTTTTTATAGAGGATCCTGCTTGCACACCGAATGCGGTGCTGCCGCATGGTCATGTAAGGACAGATGAAGTGCGGTTTGATATCCATCGTAAATCCAGAAGCGGCCGATGGATATGAGAATCCACGTTTTTCGCCGCCTTAGTACACAGAAAAGGGGAATACGGCCGTCTTAAACTGGAGCAGAGACTTGGAATTCCAAGATTGATAAGAAAATTTTAAACAGAATAGAACAGCGTTGCACAGCATGATGCTGTGCAACGCTGTTCTATTTTTATGGAAGGGATCTCTCCGGACAAGCACTTCGCAGATGCACCAATCACCGTTTTTTCAAGGAAGGCCCGCATCTGTCCCTTATGACATCATTGGAGAAGTGTGTGGGCGGATGCAGTGAAGCGATGCGCAGGAATTTCACAGAAAGGCCGTGATCAGGTCATTTATATCAACAGGACGAAACCATACAAAAAACAGAGGGAAAATATAGTCAAGTTGCATATTTACAATTTGTTTTAGAAGTGGTAAAATAAAATTGAATAATCAGGATGCGTATCTCGAAGTTGTGTGTTTAACATGAGTATATCGTAACATAAACAAGTTGTATACGCTTCCCGTCATCTGCAATCCAAAAAGAGGAGGGAACGAGCAATGAAAAAGACCATGAAGATCGTCACAGGATTATCTGCGGTCCTGCTGACCGCCTGCATGCTGTCGTCCGGTGTCGGCGCGCACGACAACGGTGTGGCTGAAACGCCGCCGATGGGCTGGTCCAGCTGGAATGCGTTCCATGCGAACATCGATGAAGAGCTGATCAAGGATACGGCCGACGCCATGATCAGACACGGCCTGCGGGACGTGGGATACGAGTACGTGAATCTCGACGATAACTGGCAGTCCTCCGAAAGGGATGTCAACGACAGGCTCCAGAACGACCCGCTGCGCTTCCCGCACGGCATGAAATGGCTGGCGGATTACGTGCATGACCGGGATTTGAAGATCGGGCTTTACACCTCGAACGGCCTGTTCACCTGTCAGGACCTGCCGGCATCCGAATTTCGCGAGCTGCAGGATGCGGCGAGCTTTGCGGAGTGGGGAATCGACTACTTCAAGTACGATTACTGCCACAATGTACAGCTGTCCACAACGGCGTACGGCATCTACGGCATCAAAATCGGCAAGCCGAACACACCCGGAACAGAAATCTACGAATATAAGGCAGCCGCAGCGCAGCTTGAGGGCACCGCCAGATTGGTCGGCACCAGCTACATCGACGGACTGGGTGAGGATGTCGGCTCCGCGACCTTCACGGTTACCGTTCCCGAGGATGGAGCCTATGCGCTGAACCTCGACTTCTATAAAAAACCGAGCGGCACCGAGGTTCCGATGTTTATCGACATCAACGGAGACAGCGTGCACCCATACCGCATGATGCTTCCGGCGACCAACGCCACCGGCGGCGCTCCGGGCAGCCGTGGCGCGGCGATACTGCAGCTCAAAGCGGGTGAGAACACCCTTCGTTTCTACAACCCGATACGGACCTCCAACCGGAATTACGATACCGCCCGTTACAACTACGGCATCATGCGCGACAACCTGATGAACGCAGCCGAAAGGTACGCGGCGGAACAGGAAACGCTGACAGGCATACCGACGCCCGTCAGGCCGATCTGCTTCTCCATCTGCGAATGGGGCGGCCGCCAGCCCTGGATTTGGGGCGGTGAAACCGGCAACCTCTGGAGAACCACCGGCGATATCAGCGCAAGCTGGAGCTCGGTTATGAGCATCTATGATGTCAATGTAAACCTGTACCGGTATGCCGGCCGCTATGACGGCGCGGAGCATATCGGCTGGAACGACCCGGATATGCTGGAGGTCGGCAACGGCAGCCTGACAAGGGATGAGAACATCGCGCACTTCTCGCTGTGGTGCGAAATGGCCTCCCCGCTGATCCTTGGAAACGACCTGCGGCTGCTCGACGACCGCGAGGACATCCTGGAGATCATTAAAAATGAGGAAGCCATTGCGGTCAATCAGGATCCCAAAGGCATCCAGGGCATCAAATACCAGGACGACGGCGATCAGGAATATCTGGTCAAACCGCTGTCGGGCGGACGCGCCGCGCTGGTCATGCTGAACCGCGCCGAGGAGCCGGCCGCCATGAGCGTGGAGCTTTCCCGTCTCGGCGAGATGGTCAGGGAGAAGGACGCGGAATATTTTGAACGCCACTTTGACCTGCCGAAAACCTATGTCTACCACGTCAAGGATGTCTGGGAGAAGGATGCGGACGGCAAAAATATCGAAAAGGATGCCGCCGCGCTGATCGATACCGTCCCATCCCACGGCGTCAAGATGTACGTCATCGAACCGAGCGAAAACGCGCAGAAGGGCGCATACCTGCTCGGCAATATCAGCAAAAACAAGCTCATGTCCGGCGAAAAGGCGGTCATCTCCGCGAAGTTTGTGAACGGTGGTATGCTCGATGTCCGAACCGTTGGCCTGAAGCTCAATCTGCCGCAAGGCTTCACAGCGCGCCCGCTGACCTCGACGGCCGGTTCCGGCCTTGCGCTGGGTGATGTGCTCCATGCACAGTGGGAGATCACCGCGCCGAAAACTGCTGTGAGCAGCCAGCCGATCACCATATCGGCCGATCTTCTGTATGAAGACGATGGGGAGATTACAACCCTGCGCTTCGACACGGTCGTTTCGGTCACCTCAACCGAGGGGCTCACGCCGCTGCCGGACGGTCCGCTGACCATCAGAAACTGGGTGTCCGGCAAAGCCGGATGGGGCACCATCCGTCAGGACCGTTCGATAAACGGCAACAGGCTGACCATCGCGGGCACCGTCTACGATACTGGCATCGGCACCCATGCGCCGTCCGAACTGGTTTACTACATCGGCGGACGCAACGTGACCTTCACGGCACTGTGCGGGGCGGACGACGATTCCGGTTCCGCCAGCTGCAAGCATTCCTACCGCGTATACGGTGACGATGAGCTGCTGTTCGACAGCGGCAATATGACCTGGAAGCAGGCGGCGCAGAGCATCGAGGTCAATCTGATCGGCCACAATTTCCTGCGGCTGGTCGTCGACGACCTCGGCAACAAGAATTACGACCATGCCGACTGGATCGACCCGCGGATCAAGGCCTATGAGCCGGCGGTCGTCACCGAAGGCCCGCTGACCACCCGCAACTGGATGTACGGCAACAGCTACTGGAACACCATCGAGGATGGCAAAACCATCGACCGCTTCGATGCGGTGCTGACCCTCGGCGGCGTTGAATACGGCGGACTGGATGACGGCTACGGCGTCAACGCGCCGTCCGTTGTGGCATACTATATCAACGGAGCGAGCGGCCTTTTCACCGCGAAGATCGGCATCGGCGATGAGATCGTCAACGACGGCAAGACCTCCGGCGGTACGGTCGTCTACCAGGTATGGGGCGACGACGTGCTGCTGTATGAAACATACATGGACCGCACAACCGGCATCGAGGATCTGAGCATCCCGCTGGCGGGCTACGACGTGCTCAAGCTGGTTGTGGGCGACAACGGAGACGGCACCACCTATGACCACGCCTGCTGGGTTCAGCCGAGACTGGTTCCATCCAGCGAACCGCTCCGGAAGATCATCGACCGGGCAGACGCGCTGTACAGCGCGTCGGTCGAAGGCGAACTGGATGGACAGACGCCGGGATCCGCGCGTGAAGCGTTCCTTGCGGCGATCGTCAAAGCACAGGCGGTGGCGGATGACGAAAATGCCACCGGCATCCAGCTTGGAGCGGCCTGCAGTGAGCTGCAGCAGGCTATCACGGAATTTGAGGCGGCGAAGATCGTCGTGGATAAATCCGGATTGGCGGGTGCCATCATGCTCGGACAGCTGCTGGATGAAAACGACTACGCGCCGGGCAGATGGGCGGACTTCAAGGCGGCATTTGATGCGGCTGTGGACGTCTTTGCAAGACAGGACGTTTCTCAGGCGGAAGCGGACGCAGCGGAAGCGGATTTGAGAGAGGCTGTCAGGAAGCTGAACGTCGTTGGGGGCGATGTGAACGCGGACGGCGTGCTGGACCAGAGAGACCTTCAGATGATCAAAGACTATATCAGCGGCGTCATATCGTTTACACCGGAACAGTTCACACTGGCCGATTACAATGGCGACGGCAGAGTGAACGTCCTCGACCTACTGAACTGGAAGCTGGAAATAACCCGATAACAAGACCATTCCATAAATAGATACCCCTAACAAAAACC
>NZ_CCYH01000027.1 GCF_000820765.1 Candidatus Soleaferrea massiliensis AP7 | reverse complement strand
ACAAGACCATTCCATAAATAGATACCCCTAACAAAAAACCGGACAGCGATATCGCTGTCCGGTTTTTTGTAACATTGTCCATTTTTATGAACTTTTTAAGTCTCTCTGTCATTGGTTCGCACAAAATTCGACCTGTTTATTCACAAATCGTAGATTATTTAAGGTGAATCGTAGATATTTGTATTTACAATCCTGTTGACCTATAGTAAAATATAATGAGGATATTAGAGGCGGACTTTGTAATTGTTGCGAAAATGCAAAGAATGCACGCATGTAAAAAAGGCATAGATACAAATACATAATATCCACACACAGTTTTTTAATATGAAGGAGGATAAAAATGAACAGAGCAACCAAAACAATCAGTTCTGTGCTGATCGGCCTGCTATCGGTGACTGCCATGTCTGCCGGCGTCAGCGCGCTGGACAACGGCACAGCCCAAACCCCGCCAATGGGATGGTCGAGCTGGAACCAGTTCCACCAGACCGTCACAGAGGATCTGATCAAGGAGACCGCGGACGCACTGGAGAAGTACGGCCTGGTCGATCTTGGCTACAACTACGTCAACATCGACGACAACTGGCAGTCGGCGCAGAGGGACCAGTACGGCGATCTGACGCACGACCCGTTCCGCTTCCCGCACGGCATCAAATACCTGGCCGATTATGTGCATGACAAGGATATGAAGCTGGGCCTTTACACCTCGAACGGAAAGTATACCTGTGAGGAGCTTCCGGCTTCGCTGTACAACGAGTACAAGGATGCGAAAAAGTTTGCGGAGTGGGGAATCGACTACTTCAAGTACGATTACTGCCACACCATCAACATGACGGCGGAGACCTATCCGCTCGACGCCATCTTTATCAAGAAGGCAGGTATGGAGAACGCCGACGCACCGTATGCAACCTATGAGGCCGAGGATGCAACCCTGACCGGCAATGCGAGCATCGTGACCGATACCGGCGTTGCGGGCGGCAGCGTACGCATCTCCGGCGGCAAGTATGTCACAGGACTCAACAGTGACGGCGGCGCCGTTGTATTTGAGAATGTCACGGTCGACGAGGCCGGCACCTATGACATGATGATCAACTGGGTCAAGCAGAATTCCTCCGGCAAAGAACGCTCGATGTTTGTCGAGGTCAACAACAACGGCCGTCCGACCCGCTGCATCCTGCCGAACTCGGTGGGCTGGGCGAAGATCGGCAGATTTCATCTGCAGGTCGAGCTGGAAGCGGGTGTCAACACCATCAAGGTGTACAACCCGATCAGAAGCAGCTTTGTAGACCGCGACAGCGCGGTATACCACTACGGCACCATGCGCGACGCACTGATGACGGCAACCGCAGATTATGCCCAGCAGAACGGCACCGAAGAGCGTCCGATCTGTTTTGAAATCTGTGAGTGGGGCGGCCGTCAGCCGTGGACCTGGGGCCAGAATACCGGAAACCTCTGGAGAACCACCGGCGATATCGGCGCAAGCTGGTCTTCCATCATCAGCATCTATGAAACCACCGTCAAGCTCTACAACTATGCGGAACCGGGCAGCTGGAACCATCCGGATATGCTCGAAGTCGGCAACGGCAACCTGACCAAAGATGAAAACGAAGCGCATTTCAGTCTCTGGTGCATGATGGCATCTCCGCTGATCCTTGGAAACGACGTCCGTCTGCTGGATGAGCGCACGGATATTCTGGAGATCATCAGCAACAAAGATGCCATTGCGATCGACCAGGATGCGAGAGGCATTCAGGGCATCCGTTTCAAGGATGACGGCGACCTCGAATATCTGGCAAAACCGCTTTCCGACGGCAAGATCGCGCTCTGCATGCTGAACCGCGGTGCAAGCGCTGCCAACATGGGCATCGAGCTTGCTTCCATCGCTGACTATGTGCAGAAGATGGATCCGGGATACTTTGAGAAGAACTTCGACATGGAAAAATCCTTCGTTTACAAAATCAAGGATGTCTGGACCGGAGAAGAAGCCACCAGCGTTTCGGTCAATGCGACGGTCCCGACCCACGGTGTCAAGATGTACATCATCGAGCCGACCCAGACCGATAAGGGTGCATACCTGCTGGGCAGCGTCAACAAACAGTTTGTGACTCCGTTTGATTCCTTTATCGTAACCGGTAAATTTGTCAACGGCGGCACCACCAATGTCAAGATGTCCGTCCTGAGCCTGGATCTGCCGGAAGGCTATACCGCAAGACCGCTCACATCCACCGTCGGCACCGATATGGCATACGGCGATGAAATCGAAGCCAAATGGCTGGTCACCGCATCGGGAGATGCCGGAACAGCCCAGATCAAGGTCAAAGCCGACCTGATCTATGACGGCGACGAGGCGATCACCAGCATTGACAGCCCGGTATCGGTTGAGATTGCGACCCCAATCGAGGATGGACCGCTCACCAAGGACAACTGGATGTACGGCAACACCGGATGGGGCAATATCGGTATCAACAAGAATTTGAACGGCAAACAGCTGGAGATCAATGGCGAGAAGTTTGATACCGGCTTTGGCGTGCATGCAAAATCTGAGATTGCCTATTTCCTGGGCGGCCGTGAAGTCAAACTGACCGGCTTCTGTGGAGTGGACAGCCAGGGCGGCGGAACGGCAAGTTCTGTCACCTTTGAGGTATGGGGCGATGATACAAAGCTGTACGACAGCGGAAAGATGGTCCTTGCCGATGCGGCCAAGGCGCTGAATGTCGATCTCAAGGGTTATAACATCCTGAAGCTTGTTGTTACAGATTCCGGAAACGGAAATACCTCCGACCATGCGGACTGGTGCGACATCGCGATCACCTCCAACGAGATGCAGCCGATCGATTACGGCGATCTGACCATGGACAACTGGATGTCCGGCAAGGTTGGCTGGGGTACCATGAGACCGAACAAGTCGATTGGCGGAAACGCAATCAAAATCGATGGTGTTACCTATGAAAAGGGCCTCGGCGCCCATGCAACCGCAGAGTTCCAGTATTACATCGGCGGAAAATCCGTTCTGTTCGAAGCTCGCGGCGGTATTGACGATGAAGTTATCGTCGGTTCTACAGCGGATTGGCAGGGCGAAGTCGCCTTCAAGGTCTACGGCGACGACGTGCTTCTTTATGATTCCGGCATGATCACCGGCGGTGTTGATACCGGCGTGGATATCAGTGTACCGGTAGTCGGATACGATGTTCTGAAGCTCGTCATCGACGAGGGTACAGACGACCGTTATGACCATGCGGACTTTGGTAACCCGCGCATCAGTGAATACATTGCGACTGAGGAGCTCGGCGAACTCATAGCGAAAGCCGAAGAGCTTGCGGCGTCGGTTGAAGTCGGCGATCTGAACGGCCAATACGCACAGGAAACTGTGGACAACTTCCATGAAGCTATTGCAAACGCACAGGCGATTATAGATGGTGAAAACCTGACGGCTCAGATGGTTGACGAAGCCTTTGTCAGCCTGAAAGCAGCGATGGAATCCTTCAGCGGCGCGGCGAACGTGGTCGACAGAACCAATCTTGGATTTGTGATCCTCGAAGGCATGCTGAAGAAGGAAGCGGACTATACCGAAGCGAGCTGGGCAGTCTTTGCACCGGTGTTCGAGAATGCCTGGAATGTTATCACCACCGAAGCAGTTTCTCAGGCAGACGTGGACGCGGCGGAAACCGCATTGCTCGATGCAATTGCACAGCTGCGCGAAGTGGGCTATGTGCCGGAGCTTGGCGACGTGAACTGCGACGGCGTGATCAACAATGATGACCTGATGCTGCTCAAAGCATACATCAATGGTCAGGCTGAGTTCACGGCAGAACAGTTTGCAGCCGGTGATATCGATGGAAACGGCAAGATCAACGTCCTCGATCTTCTCCAGCTGAAACTGATGATTGCCAACGCTGCGCAATAAGCAATCAATCTGTGTTCTAAAACAGGGCAAGCTGATCACATCAGAGAATAAGGACATCTTGGAAAGCTTGCATTGTATGGATCATCAGCAATAAGCTGATACCAAAAGAACATAATAAAGCGATAAACGGGAGCATCCCCTGGGATGCTCCCGTTTAAAATGCCACAAGCAAACATATTGGATTATTTGTTCCAGAAAAATAAAAAGAGAATTAGTTGCTATTCATATTTGACAGCATGGTTTGCCTATAGTACAGAATGAAGAAACCGGAACACCTGAGAACTACCAACAAGATATTTATCCAAGATACCTATTTGTTTGAGAATCCGTAAAAACAAACGTACCAGCCGAAGTATCAGGGCACCATAAAAACAACCTTTAACCGGGAAAGCGTCCGCTGCTAGCTATGCCCAACCACTTGGCCCAAAGCCAAACGCCGCCCGCAGGTGGCCGAAGGAGAAAACGGAATACTAGAGGGGATTTTCAAGGGGGCCACCACCTGCGGTGGGGCACTCGGCTATGCCGCCTTTTCTGCCGCATAGTTGTGGTGTGTTTGTCGTAGGCTCTTTTCTTGTCTCAGTGGCGCGTAGCGCGTGCACCAGCGCAGCTGGCCCCCTTGAACGGCCTTTCTTGGTTACTTCTTTGGCCGGCAAAGAAGTAACCACCACTTTGCCAAGTGCTGCTTGGTATGCAGAGTGTAACCACCATGCTACAGTGGTACAACAACCGTCGTGCCAACATGTCCTAGCAGATAACGTAGAGCCGCTGTACAACCGCACACAACAGCCGCTCTGCAATAATTTAGTAATTTCAATAAAGCTGTTGCGTCGCAGAATATCAAGACCATTCCGCCAGCGGCATCTTGATAATCAAAGATAATTCCCACTCCGCTTTTTGACAAAAGGGCAGGAGGATGTTCCAGCGGAACATCCTCCTGCCTTTGCTTATTTAAAACGACTTTTTACCAATATCTTTCCGATAATGCGCACCGTCAAAATGGATTTTCCCGACGGCTTCATAAGCCTTATCCAGCGCCTGCTGCAGGCTGTCCCCGACAGCCGTGACGCCGAGTACCCGTCCGCCTGCGGTCTTGATCCTGCCATCCTCCGCCTTGGTTCCGGCATGGTAGATGACCGCGCCGTCAAGCTGGCCGTTTTCATCGAGTCCGGTGATCTCAATGCCCTTCGGATAGGACTTCGGATAGCCGCCCGATGCCATAACAACACAGGCGCTCGCACCATTTTTCCACTGAATGTCCAGCTCGGAGAGCTTCTCGTCATAGACCGCTTCCATGATGGTCAGCAGATCGGTTTGAAGCAGCGGCAATACAACCTGTGTCTCCGGGTCGCCGAAACGACAGTTGTATTCAATGACATACGGACCCTTTTGGGTGAGCATCAGGCCGAAATACAGACAGCCCTTGAATGGACGGCCTTCCTTATTCATCGCTTCGATGGTCGGCAGGAAGATTTTCCGCATACATTCCTCTTCAACCTCCGGCGTGTAGAAGGGATTCGGCGAGATGGTGCCCATGCCGCCGGTATTCGGGCCTTCATCGTTGTCATAAACCCGCTTGTGGTCCATCGAAGACACCATCGTCCGGATCGTTTTGGAGTCTGTGAAGCACAGCACCGAAACCTCCGGCCCGGTCAGGAATTCCTCAATGACAACATGATTGCCGCTCGCGCCGAAAATCTTGTCCTCCATGATCGAGTGGATGCCGTCCTTGGCCTCCTCGTAGCTCTTGGCAATGATGACGCCTTTGCCGAGCGCAAGTCCGTCCGCCTTGATGACGATCGGATAGGTATCGTTCTGTTCGATGTAGCGAAGGGCTTCTGTGGGATCGTCGAAAATCTCATATCCCGCGGTCGGAATGTCATAGCGCTTCATCAGATCTTTTGAGAAGACCTTGCTGCCTTCGATGATCGCTGCGGCCTTATTCGGACCAAATGTGCGGAAGCCCGCTGCGTTGAGCGCGTCGACCATGCCGAGTACCAGCGGATCGTCCGGTGTGACGACGACAAAATCCGCCTTTACCTCCTTGCAGAGCGCCGCAACACCGTCAATGTCGGTCGCGGCTACATCATGGCAAACTGCGTCGCAGGAGATGCCGCCGTTTCCCGGACATGCGTGGATGGCTTCCACCGAAGGATTTTCCTTCAGCTTGCGTATGATGGCGTGTTCGCGGCCGCCGCCGCCTACAACTACAATATTCATAGGAAATTCTCCTTTATGTTCGTTTTAAGGGAGGTGCCGCCGTCTCTTATCAAGCAGTGTGCCATATGATGGAGAACAGACGGCTCCAAACCGTATGAGAGGCATGATGACGTGGATAAAAAACAAGCCTTCACCCTCACAATACGGGAAGGTGAAGGCTTTTCTATCAAAAAAGTCTTGCTGCTGGCATCTGAATCAGTGCTTGAAGTGACGCATGCCGGTGAACACCGTCGCGATACCCGCTTCATCACAGGCTTTGATGCTGTCCTCATCGCGGATCGAGCCGCCCGGCTGGATGATGGCTGTGATGCCAGCCTTTGCGGCGGCCTCCACGCAGTCGGAGAACGGGAAGAACGCATCGGACGCCATCACGCTGCCCTGTACATGGTCGCCGGCGTATTTGATCGCCAGCTCCAGTGCGGTGATGCGGTTGGTCTGTCCGGGGCCGATGCCTACCGTGCGGTTGTCCTTAGCCAGCGCAATGCCGTTGGATTTGGTGTGCTTGACGACCTTCCAGGCAAATTCAAGCTGTTTCATCTCATCCTCGGTCGGCGCGCGCTTGGTGACGACCTTCAGTTCCTCCCGGTTCAGAAGCTCGGTGTCGAGATCCTGTACCAAAAGTCCGCCGGCGACCTTTTTCATGTCGACCATATCCTTGGTGTTGGCCTTTGCGAGATTCGGAAGCTCCAGAAGCCGGATGTTCTTCTTCTGGGTCAAAATCTCCAGCGCATCTGCGTCAAACGACGGCGCGATGATGATTTCCAGGAAGATCTTCGCCAGCTCCTGTGCGGTTTTCAGATCGACCGGCCGGTTCAGCGCCACAATGCCGCCGAAGATCGAAACGGGATCCGCCTCGTAGGCATTCATGTAAGCTTCATACAGATCCCTGCCGGTACCGACGCCGCAAGGATTCGCGTGCTTGACAGCGACTGCGGTCGGAACATCGAAGCCGAATTCCTTGATGATGTCCAGCGCGCCGTTCGCGTCGTTGATGTTGTTGTAGGAAAGCTCCTTACCATGCAGCTGTTTCGCGGCGGAAAGGGTGTTGTCCATATTATTAATCTCTTTATAGAACGCCGCGTTCTGATGCGGGTTCTCGCCATAACGCATCTGCTGGACCTTTTCGAAGGTCAGCGTCAGGGTTTCGGGCAGATTGTCCTCACCGCGCTGCCTGCGCAGATAATTCGAAATCAGCGCATCATACGAAGCGGTGTGTTCGAAGACCTTGCCGGAGAGTTTAAATTTGGTTTCGCGGGTGACCTCACCGTCCTGCAGCTGAGCGATGACGGTGTCATAATCGGCCGGATCGACGATAACCGCGACATCCTGCCAGTTCTTGGCTGCCGCGCGGATCATGGTCGGTCCGCCGATGTCGATGTTCTCAATCGCGTCTTCCAGCTCGACATCCGGCTTCAGGATGGTCGCCTTGAACGGATAGAGGTTGATCGCCACAACATCGATCGGTGTGACCTTCAGCTCCTCGAGCTGCTTCATATGGTCCGGATTCGACCGCATGGCCAGAATGCCCGCGTGCACCATCGGATGCAGGGTCTTGACACGGCCGTCCAGGCATTCCGGAAATCCGGTGATGTCCGACACATTGGTGACCTGCACGCCGTTTTCCGAAAGCACCTTCGAGGTGCCGCCGGTTGAAACAATCTCAAAGCCGAGCTGCTCGAGCTTTTTTGCAAACTCGACAACGCCTGTTTTATCGGAAACACTGATTAAAGCTCTTCTTTTCATCCTGTATCGAATTCCTTTCTATCAGTCAAAAAATCAGATATCGGTTTCAATGCCGAACATCAAGCCATCCGGCAGATGCGTGAAATGCGAAAATATACCGTCCTATTTCAAAAGGCCGTTGCAGAACATGTTGACCGCTTCAGGAAGTATCTTCCATTCAGCCTGCTCCATCACCCGTTTCTGCAAAGTTTCCGGCGTGTCGCCGTCCTCGATGTACACGGCCTTCTGCAGGATGATCCTGCCGCCGTCCGGAATCTCGTTGACGAAGTGTACCGTCGCGCCGGTGACCTTGACGCCGTAATCGAGCGCCGCCTGATGCACCTTTAACCCATAGAACCCGCTTCCGCAGAAGGACGGGATCAGGGAAGGATGCACATTGATAATTCTGTCCCGATAACGCCGGATAAACTCTTCGCCGAGAATCGACATGAAGCCCGCCAGCACCACGAGATCGATGCAGTGTTCCTCCAGCACCTCCAGAATCCGGCGGTCAAAGTCCTTCGGGTCGCTGAACGTTCTGCGCGCGACAACCACCGATTCGATGCCGTGCTTCTTCGCGCGTTCGAGCGCGTACGCCTTGTCGTTGGAGGCGAGCACCAGCGTGATTCTGCCGTTCGTGATCCTCCCGCTTTCGGCGGCGTCGATCAGCGCCTGCAGATTGGTGCCGCCGCCCGAAACAAAGACCGCGATGTTCAGCATATTTCCACCCCGTCGCCCTTCACAACCTCGCCGATGACCGAAGCCTTCTCCCCGCAGGAGGAAAGCGCCTGAAGCGCCCTGTCCGCATCCTTCGCATCGACGATGACGCACATGCCAACGCCCATATTGAAGGTGTTGAACATATCCCGCTCCGGGATATTTCCAACCTTCTGAATCAGTTTAAAGATCGGGAGCACGTCGACCGCGCTTCTCTGAATCTTAGCCTGCATGCCGTCGGGAAGCGCGCGCGGGATGTTCTCGTAAAATCCGCCGCCGGTGATGTGGCTGATCGATTTGACCGAGACCTCTTCCAGCAGCCGGAGAATCGGCTTGACATAAAGCTTGGTTGGGGTCAGCAGCGTTTCGCCGAGCGGTGCGCCCAGTTCATCCGCATAGGCGTTCAGGTCGCAGTTTTCGACATCAAACACCTTGCGCACCAGCGAAAAGCCGTTGGAGTGCACGCCGCTGGACGCGATGCCGATGATCACATCGCCTTCTCTGACCGACTTCGGATCAAGGATTTTATCCTTATCGACGACGCCGACGCTGAATCCGGCCAGGTCGTATTCATCCACGCTGTAGAAGCCCGGCATCTCGGCCGTTTCGCCGCCGGCAAGCGCGCATCCGGACTGAACGCAGCCCTCTGCAACACCTTCCACGATGGAAGCGACCCGCTCCGGAACATTCTTGCCCAGCGCGATGTAATCGAGGAACAGCAGCGGTTTCGCGCCACAGCAGACGATGTCGTTGACGCACATCGCAACGCAGTCGATGCCGACCGTGTTGTGCTTGTCCAGCAGAAACGCGAGCTTGAGCTTGGTTCCGACGCCGTCGGTTCCGGATACCAGGACCGGCTTCTGAATGCCGGTCAGGTCCATCTCGAACAGGCCGCCGAAGCCGCCGATGCCGGAAAGCATGCCCGGCACCATCGTTCTTGCAACATGGGATTTCATGAGTTCTACCGCCCGGTAGCCGGCAGTTACATCAACGCCTGCCTCTTTGTAGCTGTCACTAAAGCTTTTCATCGGTTCGGTATCCTCCTATTTATTTGTCTCACTGATTTTCATTTCAAATTTGTCCTTTTTGATCTCCTTCGGCGGTTCAACCGGATATTCTCCATTGAAGCAGCCGACACAGAAATCACATTTTGCGTTTCCGGCAATCTTCTTGACGTGGTCAAGGCTCAGGTATCCGAGCGAATCGACGCCAATGTGTTCGGCGATTTCTTCAACCGACATCTTGCAGGCAATCAATTTGTCCTTGCTGTCGATGTCGGTGCCGAAATAGCACGGATTCACAAATGGGGGAGAGGAGATGCGCATATGCACTTCCTTTGCACCCGCGTCGCGCAGCAGCTTGACGATTCTCGCGCTGGTTGTGCCGCGGACAATCGAGTCGTCGATGAGCACCACGCGCTTGTCCTTGACCGTCGCGGATACCGCGTTCAGCTTGATGCGCACGGCATTTTCGCGCTCGCCCTGCGTCGGCTGGATAAAGGTACGGCCGACATAGCGGTTTTTGATGAAGCCGACGCCGTAGGGGATGCCAGATTCCTTTGCATAGCCGAGCGCCGCGTCCAGCCCGGAGTCCGGAACGCCGATGACTACATCCGCTTCAACCGGATGCTCCAGCGCGAGGAACGCGCCGGCGCGCTGTCTGGCGTCGTGTACGCTGAAACCCTCGATGACCGAGTCCGGACGCGCAAAGTATACGAATTCAAAGACACAGAAATGGCCCTTGCCCTGGCAATGGGTCTTGATGCTGCGGACGCCGCTGTCGTCCACCACCACGATTTCACCCGGCTCAACATCCCGCACAAATTCTGCGCCGAGCGTGTCGAGCGCGCAGCTTTCGGATGCGAACAGAATTTTTTCGCCCAATCTGCCCATGCAGAGCGGACGGAAGCCCTGCGGATCCCTTGCCGCGATCAGCTTCTGCGGGGACATGATGACCAGCGAATAAGCGCCCTTGATCTGGTACATGGTCTTTTCGAGCGCCTCCTCGATGGAGCCGGACTGGAGCCGTTCCCTGGTCATCGTGTAGGCGATGACCTCGGTGTCGCTGGTGGTATGGAAGATCGCGCCACCGTTTTCCAGCTCCTCGCGCAGGTCCGCCGCATTGGTCAGGTTGCCGTTGTGCGCAACCACCATATGTCCCTTGATATGGCGGATGACCAGCGGCTGTGCGTTGCTGCGGTTTGAATTTCCGGCCGTAGAATAACGGACGTGTCCAACCGCAATGTTGCCCTTGCCGAGCTTTTCAAGTACATCTTTGGTGAATACCTCCGGGACCAGCCCGGAATCCTTATGCGCACGGATTATGCCGTCGTCGTTGACCGCAATGCCGCAGCTCTCCTGGCCGCGGTGCTGCAGTGCGTAAAGGGCGTAATAGGTGCTCTTTGCTACATCCGATGTATGCTTGTCGTAAATACCAAACACGCCGCACTCTTCTTTCAGTTTATCAAACATTTATTTTCCCCCTGAACCAATATATATTTCATCCAAAGAAAGTTCTTCATCTTTTTGGGTGGAATTATTCTCCGAGCAGTCTCTTCATGATTTCCTGATAAGCGTCCTCGACGCCGCCCATATCCCTGCGGAAACGGTCCTTGTCCAGTTTTTCTCCGGTGGTGCTGTCCCAGAAACGGCAGGTATCCGGGGAAATCTCGTCCGCGAGGATGATTGTGCCGTCGCTTGTTTTGCCGAATTCCAGCTTGAAGTCAATGAGCTCGATGTTCAAATCCTTCAGGTAGTCCGCCAGCAGCTCGTTGACCTTGAGCGCATAGCCGGCAATCAGGTCAAGCTCCTCCCTGGTCGCGATGTCCAAAGCAAAGACATGATAGTCGTTGATCATCGGGTCGCCCAGCTCGTCGTCCTTATAGCTGTATTCCAGAACGGTCTTCGCCAGCTTCTGGCCCTCCGGCAGTCCCAGACGTTTGGACAGGGAACCGGCGGCAATGTTGCGGACGATGACCTCCAGCGGAATGATGTCAACCTTCTTGACAATGGTCTCGCGGTCGGAGATCTCCTCAACCAGATGGGTCGGGATGTCCTTCGATTCCAGCATCTTCATCAGATGGTTGCTGACGCGGTTGTTGATGATGCCCTTGTCATGGATGGTGCCCTTCTTCTCGCCGTTGAAAGCGGTGGCATCGTCCTTGTAATCGACGATGAACAGTTCCGGGTCCTCGGTCTTATAGACCTTCTTTGCCTTTCCTTCGTATACCATGTCCAGTTTCTTAACCATGTCGCATATCTCCTTTATTTTATAAATACGCTGTTGTTATAACGATTTGATGGTTTCCTGCATCTTCAGGTCCTTTTCAATGACGCCCTTGGTCATGTCCTCCTTCATGCCGGAAAGCTGGGAGGCGATATTGCCGTCATAGACGCCCAGAATCTGCGCGGCCAGGATTGCCGCGTTGTCCGCGCCGTCAATCGCGACGGTTGCAACCGGGATGCCTTTGGGCATCTGCACGGTGGCCAGAAGCGCGTCCAGTCCGTCAAGCGTGGAGGATTTGACCGGGATGCCGATGACCGGCAGCGTGGTGTGCGCGGCCAGGACGCCCGCAAGATGCGCTGCTTTTCCGGCGGCGGCGATGATGACGCCGAATCCGTTGTCTCTGGCATCGGCTGCGAACGAGCAGGCCAGAGCCGGTGTGCGGTGTGCGCTCATGACATGCACTTCGGTTTCAATTCCAAAATTCTTCAGTGTTTGAACGGCACCCTTGACGACCGGCAGGTCGCTGTCGCTGCCCATGATGACTGCAACTTTTTTAGCTTGTGACAATTGGAACACCCTTTCGATAATCGTTTTTTCGGCGCAGCCGAATGAAGAGCCGCACGGCGGCTGAAAAGAGGAAAACATCCCATTTGCTTTGTTTTTTCTGTGAAACCAGAAAGCGTTGCTTATCCTCAAAAAGGACAAACAACACCCGCTGTGAAAAAACGAAGGCTATGCCACCGATGTGCCATAGCCGTACTTGTTAAATTTAGATACACCTTTCTTGTTAAACATCCTGTGGGCGTTAAACCTATGCAGTTGATAAATCAGACATTCAAGATAACGCGACATGCATCAAAACCTCCATCGACGGAAATTTACAACATCCAGCACGAAAACAGAAAGGCTGGCATGATCAGCCCAAAAAACAAGCCAATCATCCATTCCATAATTAGTTTAATCGATATAGAGAAAAATTTCATTGCGTAAAGATGAATAGAAAGCAAACTTGCTGAAATTTCGAGATTGCACCGAAAAAAACGTACGATGTCCGTTGCGGGACGGCACACATCGAGTGGATTTGACTGTGTTCGCTGGTAAAAACGGTCCCGGATGCTGAGGGAGCGCATCCGGGACCGTATCAAGGAAGAACGGCATGCAGGCAAAAGGGGTGTTTAAGGGAAATGCCGTATCGTAGAAATCAAATATCATTTCAGTATCTGTTTGCTGTATGAGTAGAACGTATGCTTCTGGACCGTACTGTTTCCTTCCATAGCAGATTATAATCGGAATTACCCGAATGGCAAACGGGTGATTTCCTGTGAAGGATACAATGCGTTGGATTTTTTGCGGACAATATGTTAAAATGAAACCTGCTTAAAAACGAGCGAAAAGCAGTGCGTATTTCAAAGAAAGCACTCGGAATAGCCAAGTAGGAGGCGTCGTATTTGATAATCAGAAATATCAAAGATGAAGAAATTATGCTTTTGACCGATTTTATCTACGAAGCGATTTTTCAAAAGGATCCAAACAATCTGCTTCCTAGAACAATCATACAGGACCCTTCCATATGGATCTACATTGATAAGTTTGGGTCTCAAAAAGACGACCATTGCCTGGTGGCGGAAGTTGATGAAAGGATCGTCGGGGCGGTATGGGTGCGCTGCATCCATGCGTTTGGCTACATGGATGCTTCTGTACCGGAGTTTGCCATAGCGGTTTACCCGCAGTACCGCGGCAAAGGAATCGGCCGGGCCTTGATGAGCGGAATGATAGACCGCTTAAGGAAAAATGGATATTCAAAAACGTCTCTGGCCGTTCAAAAGGAAAATGGTGCGGTGAAATTGTATAAACAGGTCGGTTTTGAAATCGCGGAAGAAAATGAGCAGGAGTATATCATGGTGTGCGACCTGAACCCGTAATGCCGATGAGTATGTGATTCTCAGGCAGAGGCTGCAGATTCGGTTTCTGCCTGAGATTGGAGCAGTGCACTGCAGCATCACGGATAAAGCTGCCGTCCATTGCCGGATGGTCACAGAGCAATGATGAAAGCAACGGCGTTTCCATCATCGCGCTATGACCAACTGGCTCAAACCATGAAAGCTTATTTTCACTTTAACATAAGCGAATTCACGGTGAGAATCCAATAAAGGTTTCGTCTTTATGCGTGAATACGCACGGATTTTGTGAAAGTCAACGCTTACGTCAGTACAGCCGCAGGAAAGGGTTATTTTTCATAGGCGTGAAAATCGACATCATAATGGTCCAGCGTCTTTACCTCTCCATTCCAGTCGATGACGGCTGGCGTCTGCGTCTGATAGACCCAAAACCGGTAAACCCAGCGCCCGTCTTTCTGCCAGATGCCGTCGTACAGCATATAACAGCCGCTGCCGGCGTCCAGCAGATATCCTGCCCTGGCATTGTTCTCCAGGGGAACAGCATGTGGATACTCATCGGAAAACTCGTTTTCATACAGCCACTTTGCCGCCTCATCAGGCGATAAGCGGCTGGCATTCTGGAATTTCCAGCTTTCGCCGCTGTAGTCGGCGGGGGAGAAGCGGTGATAGGCGTCATTCCCGGAAAGATCAATTGCCTCAGTGTCGGATTTCGGCAGGTCAAACGACAGGTCGTTGTTGGAATTTGTGAGAAGGTATGCGCCGTTCGCCGTTTTCATCAGGCGCAGATAGAAGCTGGACTGGTTCGTTTCAGCCGTCGGGGCGCTGCCTTGATTGCCGGGGGATGTGTAGGCCGCGGTTTGGGTGACCTGCCAGCAGCTGTCGAATTCATCTCCGGCAATCTGCTGCAGGCTGTCCCAGCGCATCCACAAATCCACGCTGTTCGCCCCCTTTTGTGCGTCATCCGTGTCGATGAATTGCAGGAACAGCATCCATGGGATATTGTCCGGATGCTCTTCAATCAGCCTCACCCCGTCCGGCAGGTCTTCTGCCGAAATATACGCCTGTTCAGACAGCCTTTTCATACTGCTGATGGTTTCCCGTTCCACCTGTTCCTGCGGCGGGTCCAGAATCGTCTGTTCCTGTATGCGCGACTGCTTCGTTTCGTCATCGTCGCATTGGAACGGATAATTCGGCGTGCTGTTCATGGAAACCTGCGTCAGCGTGATGGTTCCGCCCGGCGCGACAAGGTTGGATACACTTTCAATGGCGCAGTCGGTTCCCAGCGTGATGGTCCAGCGGGGAAGCCCTCCGCGGCACAGGACAAGCGCCGTTGTGCCGAACTGGACGCAGTCATCATAGGAATAGTATTCTTCCGGCTGTTCCCCGACCCGGAGCGTGAGACCGCCATCCCTCCCATCCGTCACCTGGATCTTCCATTCCTGTGTTCCTTCTGTTATGCCCGACCAGTTTCCAAGGATGGCGGTCAGCACCTCATAATAGGAAGCGCCGTCGTTTCGGTCCCCGAAGGCGGCGATATATTGATGCATGGCGCCATCTGTCTGCGCGATGTAGGTGATGGCGCAGACGTCGTCGGCCGTCCATTGGACTTTATAGTCCTGCTGAGCGGGGTAGGGAAGCTCCTCCGACTTTTTCATCAGCCATGAAAAGCGTTGGCGGTACAGCGTGGTAACGCCGGTTTCTTTGTTTTGCCGAAGCAGCAGCGTCAAACGATGATCGGGGGAATGGGCGGTTGTGTCGCTGAACATGCTTGTTTCAAACAGGCATCCGATCCATGCCAGAAGGGTGATGGCTGCGGATATGGCGGCCGATATCAGGAAAAGAACCAGCCCGCGCCGTCTGCTGCGAAAACACAGGAGGGAACAGACCGTGATGTCGATCAGGGTGAGAACCGTTGCCGCAGCGGGAAACGCCCATGGATACAAAGGGATCATATCAAATCTCTGCAGCGCAACCAGCGCACCCATGCCAAGCAGTAAAAGCAAAAGCGTGCAGCCGGATAAAACCATCATCCACTGAAACAGGGATAACAGATGCCGCCGCGTCTTTTTATAAGGAAAGGTCTTAGAGGTGGTGTCTATGATATCCGCGGAATCTTTTTTCAAATTGACAGGCATGTCAGTCCCGCAATGGCCGGCAGGCGTTTCTTTGGATGTTCTCTCATAATCCTCTTCCGGTTTCAAAAAGACATCTGTGGAGACGCCGAAAAATTCGCTGAGTGCCCGGATGTTTTCCAAATCCGGCATGGATGCCCCATTCTCCCATTTGGAGACAGCCTGGCGGGACACATATAATTTCTCAGCCAGCTGCTCCTGTGTAAGATGATTTTCCTTACGTAATGTTACGATGATTTGTCCAATCGTCATATTTTCATCACCTGACCTTGATCTTGATGTCTTTATTATACCATGTATTCGATGAAAAAGCACACCGATATGGGATTGCATAGGGCGCAACCAGTGGTTGCAAAGGGCTTTTATGGCCGGCTTGCAAGCTTTTGAGGCATTTTTTATTCTGAAAGAGACAAACGGATATATCTTTAATTGTTATATGACATGAGGTTTTCCCGCGGCGTATCAGCCTGATGAACGCATATCCGCTAACCGCATGCGGCAAGCTGAACCAATCCAAGTCCGATGTCACAGTGAAAAACGGTATCGTCCATATGGACGATACCGTTTTTTGAAGGAATGCAGAGAGCACTCCCTGATATGATCAACATCTTATGATCACCGTTTTAGAGCAGTTCCTTTTTCTGATCATCGGTGAAGAATTCCTTGGCGCTCACCGCAAGGCCGGCCAGCGACTGCAGCTCGCTTGGGATGATGATCTTGGTTGCCTTGCCATCCGCAGCTTTGGCGAACGCCTCCAGGCTTTTGATGGTCAAAACCTTGTCGTTCGGGTTCGCCTCGTTGAGCAGCTTAATACTGTCGGCAAGCGCCTTCTGGACCTTCATGATGGCCTGTGATTCACCATCTGCCTCGAGGATCTTCTGTTCGCGGACTGCGTCCGCCTTCAGGATCTGTGACTGCTTTTCAGCCTCGGCGCGCAGAATCTGAGATTCCTTCTCACCTTCGGCCACGAGGATCTGGCTGCGCTTCTCACCTTCGGCGCGCAGGATGGACTGACGGCGTTCACGCTCCGCTTTCATCTGCTTCTCCATCGCTTCCTGGATTTCACGCGGCGGAAGGATGTTCTTGAGCTCTACGCGGTTGACCTTGATGCCCCATTTATCCGATGCGACGTCCAGAATGCTGGTGATCTTGGTGTTGATGACATCGCGCGAGGTCAGCGTGTGGTCGAGCTCCAGGTCACCGATGATGTTACGAAGGGTCGTGGCGGTCAGGTTCTCGATTGCGCTGATCGGATTTTCCACGCCGTAGGTGTAGAGCTTTGCGTCGGTGATCTGATAGAAGACGACCGTATCGATCTGCATCGTGACGTTATCCTTTGTGATAACCGGCTGCGGCTTGAAATCCACAACATGCTCCTTCAGCGAAACCCTGGCGGCGATGCGGTCGATGAACGGAATCTTGAAATGCAGGCCGGTGTTCCAGGTCTGGTTATAAGCGCCCAGCCGTTCCAGCACATAGACCGTAGCCTGCGGTACAATCTTGATGCAGGAAATGACGATGATCAATACAATCAAAATAACGATAGCCAGTACGACGAGTCCAATGTTGAGCTCAAAATCCGGGAAGTAAAGCATAATTCATTCTCCTTCTTTTGCGTTTCATGTAAGCAGCGGATGTACGTTGCCGGGCAGTCTCTAGGATTTGGCCTCCGCGACCGGCGCATCTGCGCGCACGATCAGCTTGACGCCTTCAATCCGGTCGACGATGACCGAGTCCCCAAGCTCAGCGACCCTTCCGTCGACGGTCCGTGCGGTCCAGTCCAGTCCGGAGATGTGCACTCTGCCGGCTTCCTTCGCGTTGTCGATGGTTTCGACCACCTGAGCGGTCTGCCCAACCAGCATGTCGGCGTTCGTGCTTTCCTTCTTCATATGGACTGCCCTTTTGACAAATGGCCTGGTACAGACCAGCAGCACTGCAGCGCTGACAACGAATACCAGAATCTGAACGGATGGGGAGGTGTGCATCAATGCGGGAATCACGGTGATAAACGCGGCGGCGGCAAACCAGATGGAGACCAGCTGCAGCGTAAGCGCTTCCACCAGTCCTAGCAGGACGCCAAGGCCGATCCAGATAAAGACCATGTACTCATTCATGTGTTTCACGCCCCCTTTACAAGGTGTTGATTTGTTTCTTGGTTTTCTACATTATACCACGCCTGATGCGCGGTTTCAAATCGAATATTGATAGTATTTCCCGGTCCGGGAGATTAAAAACGTTCAAAAACCCGATTTAGCGCAATCTGTTACTTTAAAAGGTTAAAAAATCGAGTCATAGCTTCTTCTGTCGTATCGATGCTGCCGAAAGAGGTGAGCCGGAAATATCCCTCGCCGTTTCTGCCGAATCCGGCGCCCGGCGTACCGACCACCGCGATATTCTCAAGCAGGAAATCGAAGAATTCCCAGGAACCCATGCCGTTCGGGCATTTCATCCAGATGTACGGGGAGTTGACGCCGCCGGTGAACGGAATGCCGAGCTTTGTCAGCGTATTCCCGATGGTTTTGGCATTTGCGCGGTAGTAGGCGATATTCTCCCTGATCTGCTTCTGTCCCTCTTCGGAAAAGACCGCTTCGGCCCCGCGCTGAATGATGTAGGGAACGCCGTTGAACTTGGTGGTTTGGCGGCGGTTCCACAGCTTGTTAAGCGTTATCTCCTGTCCGTCCGATACGGTCAGAACAAGCTCCATGGGTACAACGGTATAGCCGCAGCGGGTACCCGTGAAACCGGCGGTTTTAGACAGCGAACAGAACTCGATGGCGCACCGCTTCGCCCCTTCAATTTCATAGATGCTCCTCGGCAGCCGGTCATCGGTGATGAACGCTTCATACGCCGCGTCGAACAGGATGACCGCATGCCGCCGGATTGCGTAGTCCACCCACACCTTCAGCTGTTCTCTGGTGTACACCGCGCCGGTCGGATTGTTCGGCGAGCACAGGTAGATGATATCCGCCTGTTCATCGCCGGGCATCGGCAGGAAGCCGTTCTGCTCATTGGCGTCCAGATAGACGATCTTACGGCCGTTCATCAGGTTGGTGTCCACATAGACCGGATAAACCGGGTCCGGGATCAGAACGGTATTTTCGCGGCCGAACAGATCGGTGATGTTGCCGACATCGCTCTTTGCGCCGTCGCTGACAAACACCTCGCCGGCTGTCAGACCGACGCCGATCCTGTCATAATAGGAGACGATGGCTTCGCGCAGAAAATCGTATCCCTGCTCCGGGCCGTAGCCGCGGAAGGTATCCTTGCTTCCCATCTCATCGACGGCGCGGTGCATGGCTTCGGTCACACGCGGCACAAGCGGCAGCGTCACATCGCCAATCCCCATGCGGATGACCTCTTGCTCGGGGTGCTGCTTACAAAATGCGTGAACACGCTTCGCGATATCCGAAAACAGATAGCTTTCCATAAGATTCAGGTAGTTTTCATTGATACGGGCCATAGCTTCCACATCCTTTATCTCTGATTTTCCATGATCGTCCTGCCGCAGGGGAGAATTCCGTCTGCACCGGCGGTGCTATTCAAAATCGATACAGCCGTCAAACACATGCGTCGCGCTGCCCTTCATCAAAACCGAACCGTCCGAACGGTAGGTGGCCGTTAAGTCCCCGCCGCGCAGATGCACCGTGATTTCGGCATCCCTCGGACAGCGCGAATTCACGACGGCGGCCACCACCGAAGCGCATGCGCCGGTGCCGCAGGCAAACGTTTCGCCCGAACCGCGCTCCCATACGCGCATTTTCAAGGTGTGGTCGTCAAGCACCTCGACAAATTCAGTGTTGATGCGGTCCGGAAACAGCTTGTGGTGTTCGAACTGCGGTCCGATCTCCTCCAGGTTCAGCGCATCAATCTCATTTTTGAAGATGACAGCATGCGGATTGCCCATCGAAACGCAGGTCAGGTTGTACAGCTTGTGACCGACCATGACCGGCTGGTTGATGAACCGTTCCAGCTCGGTGGCGACCGGGATATCCGCGGCGGTCAGCACGGCTTTTCCCATGTCCACCTCGACCAGCTCAACCTTGTCATGCTTGATCGAAAGCCGCAGCGTCTTGATGCCGCTGAGCGTTTCGACCGTCAGCTCTGTTTTCTCCGTCAGCCCGTGGTCGTATACATATTTGCCCACGCAGCGGATGGCGTTGCCGCACATCCTGCCCTCGGAGCCGTCGGCATTGAACATCCGCATTTTAAAATCGGCGGTGTCCGACGGCAGGATCAGCACCAGCCCGTCGGAGCCGACGCAGAAATGCCGCCGGCTGACGAAGACCGAGAACCGCGCCGGGTCGTCAAGCGTGTTCTCCAAACAGTTGACATAGACATAATCGTTGCCCAGTCCATGCATTTTTGTAAATGAAACCATATTGCTTCACCCTTCTTCTTCGTTTTTGCCCCAAAATGTCCGGCCTTTCACAGGAAATTCCGGCATTTTGGGGCAAAGGCAGGTTTTGCCGGCTGTCAGGCCGGCAGAATATGACAAGGATAGTATAAACCATTTCAGGCTATTTTTCTTAAACTTTTCTGACTCTTTTTATTAACGCTTTAATCCGTTAAAATCAGGACTTACCTTCGGTCACATAGATCACATTCGGGATGGTGATGCCGTTTTTGTCAAAGCTCTCCTTGACCAGCTCCAGCATATCGTAGTACAGATCCCAGTAATGCTCGGATTTGACCCAGACCCGCATCGCGATGATGATGGCGTTCGGGCCGTGCTCGGTCACGCGGATGATCGGCGCCGGCTCGCTGAGCGTATGCGGATGGTCCTCGATAATCTTTGCGATTAGCGCCTCGGCCTTTCGGAAATCGTCGTCGTAGGAGATCGAGAAATCGAGGTCCAGCCGACGCTGCTCTTCCGCCGAATAGTTGATGATCTGCGCGTTGGTGACCTCGCCGTTTGGGATAAAGATGCGCTTGTTGTCGATCGTGTTGAGTCTTGTATAGAAGAAGCTGATTTCGGTCACAGTGCCCGATACGCCGTCGGTTTCGATGAAATCGCCGACATTGAACGGCTTGGTGAACAGCACGATCAGGCCGCCGGCCAGATTGCCGAGCGTATCCTTGACCGCCAGGGACAGCGCCAGACCGGCGGTGCCGAGCACGGCAATGATGCTGGTTGTATCGATGTTGAGCTTTGACGCGCAGATGATAAACAGCACGGTGTAAAGCCCGAATTTGAGGATGGTTTTGATCAGCGAATGCGCGGATACATTGATGCGGCTTTTCTCCAGCGCCTTGTTGGTCAGCCGCATGGTCAGCTTAATCAGCAGATAGCCGATCAGCAGTATGATCACAGCGGACAGGATGTTGCCGCCGTTTTTCTCCAGATATAGCTTGGCTTGATTGACAAATGCTTCAATAGACATGGGATCATCCTT
This sequence comes from Candidatus Soleaferrea massiliensis AP7, assembly GCF_000820765.1. GTDB lineage: Bacteria > Bacillota > Clostridia > Oscillospirales > Ruminococcaceae > Soleaferrea > Soleaferrea massiliensis. The sequence goes on along the minus strand of NZ_CCYH01000027.1, from coordinate 155,004 downwards.
TCAGTGGTTTATTTGCCCTTTTATGGAACGAAAGGGTATGGCGATTGCCTGCCTTTGACAGGGCAGAGCGGCGGTTCTGTCAGGTTCATCTTTCTGGATGTTTCAAACCGGGGCGCAGCGTCTGTTTTTATGTGCGAATATAGCGGCCGTGCGCGCAGACAAAAAAGCCCGAATCGGTTTGACCATTCTGCACCGCACACCGGCCCGCAGGGAAAAGATGCGCGGCACGCCGGTATGCAGATAAAGAATACACAGCTTGTCCGCCCAGCTTGGACGGTAAAAGATACGAACAGATAAAATAAGAACATGCAAGCGAAAATAAGACCTCAGCGCCGGTTGTATTTGCTTGGCGGCGTACCCTTAAACTTTTTAAACACCCGTGAAAAATAGAGCTGGTCAAGAAAGCCGACCGAATTGGCGATCTCTCCAATGGAAAGATCGGAATGGCGCAGCAGGCTGCATGCCTGGTTGATGCGGAACCGCGACAGGTATTCGTTCGGCGGCATGCCCAAATGCTTGATAAACAGCCGGTAGAGGTGGCTGCGGCTAACCCCGATGTTCTGTGCGATATCGCAGACGTCGATGTCCCGCGAGAAGTTGTGCTGAACGTATTTGACGGCCGCTTCGATATAGGAGATCCCGCTGATGTCCCGGTCCTGCTGCTTGGTGCTGATCTCCATCAGAAACGACAGGAACAGGTACAGATAGCCGGTCATACGCGATTCGTTCTGGAGCTGGTTGCCCTGTGACTTGTAGATTTTAAACAGGTGGTCGCGCATTTTACCGTCCCTGTCGTAGTGAAGCACCGGATTTTCCGGTGTCAGGTCGGTGCAGCGCAGCAGCTTCTCCGCCTCGGTGCCGTTGAATCCTACCCAGCAGTACTCCCAGGGAAGCTCGTCGTCGGCCTTATAAATCGTCACCTCGGAGGGATAGATGATGAAAAGGTCCCCTTTGGCAAGCTCATAGGTGTTATCTCCATAGGTGTATGTACCCTTGCCGGACAGGATATAATGAACCAGAAAATGATCCCTGACCCGCGGGCCGCAGACGAAACCGTTCTCACACTGCTCGATGCCGGTATTATATACGGTCAGGGAAAGATTTTCACGAAATTGGGATTTGTAAGAGTACTTGAATGTATCGTTGTTCATCAGTATTCCCCTTTCTGCAGCATCATTCTGTGCTTCTTTCCTCATTATAAAAGGATTCGACCAAAAAATCAATAGATGTAACAACATAAATCCATAATGGAAGAGATTTTTTTGAAATGCAATTGTCAAGCGAAAAAAGATGTGCTATAATGAAGCTTATAAATGATAAAACAAGGAAGTGGATGTGTATGGAAAAATCAAGTAACGTCATCTCCCGCTTGGAACAGGGCCAATTTGATAAAAGTTTTTCCTATTTATATGGCAACGATGAAGGCAAAATCAAAGCCCAGGCAAAACGCTATCAGGAATTAATCGGACTGTTTGAAGAACTGTTCGGCAAGGACCGCGAGATTGAGCTTTTTAGTGCACCCGGAAGGACCGAGGTGGGCGGCAACCACACCGACCATCAGCACGGCAGGGTGCTGGCTGCAAGCGTCAATCTGGACGTCATCGGCGTCGTGTCCCCGAACAACGACAATGTCATCCGCATCAAGTCGGTCGGCTACAAGATGGATACCATCGACCTCGCGGATCTCTCCGTTCAGAAGAATGAAACCAATAAGGCGGCTTCCCTGATCCGCGGCGTCGCCGCAAGATGCAGGGAGCTTGGCTACAAGGTCAGCGGCTTCGACGCGTACACCACCTCCAATGTGCTGAAGGGCTCGGGACTGTCCTCCTCCGCGGCGTTTGAGGTGCTGGTCGGCACGATCATCAGCTATCTGTTCAACAACCAGGCCATCGATGCGGTCCAGATCGCACAGTTCGGCCAGTATGCCGAGAACGTCTATTTTGGCAAGATGTCCGGTCTTATGGACCAGATGGCTTCCAGTGTCGGCAGCTTTGTCGAGATCGATTTCAAGGACAACAAAAATCCGGTCATCGAGAAGGTGCCGTTCGACTTTGCGCACAGCGGATATGCGCTGTGCATCGTCGACACCCACGGCAACCATGCCGACCTGAGCGACGAGTATTCCGCCATGCCGATCGAAATGAAGCAGGTAGCGAAGATGCTCGGCGGCGAAGTGCTCCGCGAGACCGATGAACAGGAATTCTACAAAAAGATTCCGGAAATCCGCAAGGCGTGCGGTGACCGCGCGGTGCTGCGTTCCATCCATTTCTTTGATGACAACAACCGTGTGCCGAAGGAAGCGGCCGCTCTGAAAGCGGGCGATTTTGAGGCGTTCAAATCATTGATCATCGAATCCGGCCATTCCTCGTATATGTATCTGCAGAATGTCTTCTGCTGCAAGACCCCGCACGAACAGGGATTGTCCCTTGCGCTTGCGCTCTCCGAAAAGATGCTTTCCGGAAAAGGCGCGTGGCGTGTGCACGGCGGCGGTCTGGCAGGCACCATTCAGGCGTTTGTCCCGAATGAGATGCTTGAGGAATACAAGGAAACTATCGAACACGTATTTGGTGCGGGTTCCTGCCATGTCCTGTCCATCCGGCCGGTCGGCGGAACCAAGATTACGGAAGGATTAGGTGAATAATTATGGCAGAGCTTCGTTATCATCCGCTGACCAAGGATTGGGTCATGATCGCATCCCACAGACAGAACCGCCCGCAGATGCCGAAGGACTGGTGTCCGTTCTGTCCGGGTTCCGGCAAGGTTCCGGACGACTATGAGGTCTACGAGTACGACAACGACTTTCCGGCGCTCTCGCAGGATCCGTCGGAGCCGGACGACGTCGCGAACGATTTCTTTAAAGTCAAGCCTGCCTACGGCAAATGCGAGGTCATCCTGTATTCTCCGGGACACACCACGACGCTGCCGGAGCTGACCACCCAGCACATCACCAAGCTGGTCAACCTCTGGGCCGAACGCTTTGAGAAGATCAGCGAGGATGAAAAGGTCAAATACGTCTTCATCTTCGAAAACAGGGGCGAAGCGGTCGGCGTCACCATGCCGCATCCGCACGGCCAGATCTACGGCTATTCGTTTGTGCCGAAGAAAATCCAGCTTGAGCTGGACAGCGCGAAGGAATACCACGAAGAGAAGGATGCCTGCATCTTCTGCGATATGCTCAAGGAGGAAGAGAAGTTCGAGCAGCGCATCATCTTCAAGAATGAGCACTTCACGGTCTTCCTGCCGTTCTTCACCGAGTATCCGTACGGCGTCTATGTCTTCAGCAACGCGCACAAGCAGAACATTGCGGAATTTAATGAAGAGGAACGCGTCGCGCTGGCACAGACCCTGAAGGAAACCGTCGGCATGTTCGACAGCCTGTTCGACTACAACTTCCCGTACATGATGTGTATGCATAATGCGCCGGTAAATGGTGAAGATACAAGTGAATACTATCATTTCCATATCGAATTTTTCCCGCCGATGAGAAGCGCCGACAAGATTAAATTCAACGCGTCAAGCGAAACCGGCGCCTGGGCGCACTGCAACACCACGGCTCCGGAAGCGGCCGCGGTGGAGCTCCGGGAAGCGCATGAAAAGTTCTTAAAGAAAATGGATCAGTAATCCGGGCAATGATATGCGGACGCCTGCCATTCAGGTGGGCGTCCTTTTCCATAAACGCAGGACGTATCTGCGCGTTCTATAGTCAAAAAATTGTCAATCTCACGAAAGCATCGGAAGGAATGTTTATAATTTAACAATTTTTTTTCATCTTTTCGTGGATTAGCAATTGCAAAGATTGTATAAATATAGTATAATTTTTAGCATGGGCGATTTTTGAGATCGCAGATGCAAATTAAAACGTAAGGAGACTGAGGTATGGATTGGGCATTGGCAGGAAACGTTGTTTTCTCAGGTATTGTCATCGTCTTTGCGGCACTGGTTATCCTGATCTTTCTGGTCTGGGCTATGGGCAAAATCATTGGTGCAGCCACCAGAGGAATCAATTCCTTTAAAGAAAAGAGAAGAGCGAACAAAGCTAAAAAAAAAGCGGACCTTGTACAGGAACAGCAGCCGGCTGAGTCGGCGCCGATTACTGCCGCTGTCGTAGAAGACGGTATTGAAGAAGAGGTGGTCGCGGCAATCATGGCGGCAGTTTCCATGATGATGGACGGTTCTTCCCCGTATACAGTCAAGAGCATCCGCCGGGCAGCCAGAGAGGGCAGACCCGCTTGGGCAATGGCCGGCATGGTGGAGAACACCAGGCCGTTTTAACCGGCAGAACGGCTGCGGCATTCTTTATGTAACGGAGTAAATAATATTAAGGAAGGGTAGATAAGATGTTTGAATCATTCATCCAAACGATACAGGATTTGATCAGCGCATCTGGTTTTGCGAACATCACTGGCGGACAGGCCATTATGATCCTCATCTCCTTTGCGCTGATTTATCTTGCAATCAGAAGACAATTTGAACCGCTGCTGCTGCTGCCGATCGCGTTCGGTATGCTGCTGGCGAACCTGCCGCTTGCGGGGCTCGGTTCAGCCGAAGAGGGCGGCCTCATCTATTATTTGTATAAAGGCGTTAAGCTCGGAATATATCCGCCGCTGATTTTCCTAGGTGTCGGCGCAATGACCGACTTTGGCCCGCTGATCGCTAACCCAAAGAGCTTTATTCTGGGTGCGGCGGCACAGATCGGTATCTTCTTAACCTTTGTCGGCGCGCTGATGCTGGGCTTTACCAGCCCGCAGGCGGGTTCCATCGGTATCATCGGCGGTGCGGACGGCCCGACCGCCATCTTCTTGACCTCAAAGCTGGCGCCGGAGCTTCTGGGCCCGATCGCCGTGGCGGCTTACTCCTATATGGCCTTGGTGCCGATTATACAGCCGCCTATTATGAAGCTGCTGACCACGAAGAAGGAACGCGGCATTGTAATGGCACAGCTTCGTCCGGTATCCAAGCTGGAAAAGATCGTATTCGCGATTCTGGTTACGCTGGTTGTCTCGTTCATCGTTCCGGCGGCGGCTCCGCTGATCGGCATGCTGATGCTCGGAAACCTGCTGAAAGAATCGGGTGTCACCGAACGTCTCAACAAGACCGTACAGAATGAGCTGATGAACATCGTCACGATTTTCCTGGGCGTATCGGTCGGTGCAACGGCGAACGCGGAGGTCTTTCTTTCCGCGCAGACCTTGGGCATCATCGCGCTGGGACTTGCGGCTTTCTGTGTCGGTACCGCTTTCGGCGTCCTGTTCGGCAAGCTGATGTGCTTCTTCACGAAGGGCAAAGTCAACCCGCTGATCGGTTCCGCAGGCGTTTCCGCGGTTCCGATGGCAGCAAGGGTTTCCCAGAAGGTCGGTCAGAAGGAGAACCCCGGCAACTTCCTGCTCATGCACGCCATGGGACCGAACGTTGCGGGCGTTATCGGATCGGCAGTCGCCGCGGGCGTCCTGCTGAGTATTCTAGGCTAGCCATACATCCTATCATCCCCTTACAAACAATAGCAATTCCAGGCCTTCCAGGTCCGGAATTGCTATTTTTATTTGAAAATGCTATAATATAAAGAAAAGGCGAATTTTTTTCATATCTGTTCAATTTCTGTCCGGTATAATGAGGATGGTTATAAGAACGGAACAGAAACAGGAAAACTACATAGGTGGGTGTATATGGATAACAAAAACGCAGCCAGATGGAGACAGCTCAGGAAACAGGCGCTGGAAAAGGTTTTCAGCCGCATGAACGGCCAGCAGAGGAAGGCGGTCTTTGCCGTAAACGGCCCGGTATTGATCCTTGCGGGCGCCGGCAGCGGAAAGACAACCGTGCTGGTCAACCGGATTGCCAATATGATCCGGTTTGGAGACGCTTACAGCACCGAGACAATAGATGAAACGCTCAGCGATCAGGATTTTAACTTTTTGGAGGATTTCATCGCCGGAAAGGAACAGGATGAGGACCATCTGCAGCAGCTGATTGCGCATCAGACGGTCCGCCCTTGGAACATCCTGGCGATCACCTTTACGAATAAGGCCGCAGGGGAGCTGAAGGAACGCCTGTCCGGCATGCTCGGCGAGCAGGCGCAGGACATTCAGGCCAGCACCTTCCATTCGGCCTGCGTGCGGATGCTCAGAAGGAACATCGACAAGCTGGGCTATTCCAAGAATTTTACGATCTACGACACCGACGATTCCCTGCGGCTGATCAAGGACTGCCTGAAGGAGCTGAACGTCGATGAAAAGATGTTTACGCCGAAGTCGATCCTGCATGCCATCGGCCGGGAGAAGGACAGCTTGCATACCGTACAGTACTGTGAAGCGGCGGCCGGGGAGGATTACCGCAAATCGATCGTTTCCCAGGTCTACAGACGCTATCAGGAAATTCTGAAGCGCTCGGACGCGGTGGACTTCGACGACATCATTGTGTTGACGGTCCGCCTTCTGCAGGAATATCCCGATGTGCTGGAATACTACCAGAACCGCTGGCGGTACATCATGGTGGATGAGTATCAGGACACCAACCATGCGCAGTACAAGCTTGTAAGCCTGCTGGCTGAGAAGCATCACAACCTGTGCGTGGTCGGCGACGACGACCAGAGCATCTATAAGTTTCGCGGCGCGACGATCGAAAATATCATGAACTTTGAGGAGCAGTTCGGGAACGCGCTGGTCATCCGGCTTGAGGAGAACTACCGCTGTACCCAGACCATCCTGGATGTCGCAAACAGCGTCATTGCGAACAATGTCAACCGGAAAGGGAAAACCCTCTGGACCCACAATGACAAGGGCGACCCGATCAAGGTGTACCGTGCAAGCGACGAGCTGCACGAAGCGGTCTTCATCGCGGATACGGTCATGGAGAATGTGCAGAACGGCGCGAAGTTCTCTGATCATGCGGTGCTGTACCGCATGAATTCGCAGTCGAACAGCATCGAGAAAAGCTTCGTCAAGCACGGTATCTCCTACCGCATCATTGGCGGCCTGCGCTTCTATGAGCGCAAGGAGATCAAGGATATCATCGCGTATCTGAGCCTGATCAACAACCCGAACGACAACGTCCGGCTTCGGCGCATCATCAATGAGCCGAAGCGCGGCATCGGCAACGCGACGCTTGCGGCGGCGACCGATATCGCCGAGGAACAGGGTGTCAGCATCTTTGAGGTGCTGTCCCATGCCGATGAATACGAGCATCTCTACCGCAAAAGCAAGGTGCTGATCTCGTTTGCCAATATGATTCAGCAGATGATGGATATGGAGGCGGACACCTCGCTTGAGGAGCTGATCCACACATTGCTTCGCGAAACCGGCTATATCGACAGCCTGATGCAGCAGGGCTTTGAAGGCAGAACCCGTATTGAGAATATCGAGGAATTGGTATCCAACATCATCAAATATGAGCAGGATTCACCGGAGCCGTCTCTGGCGGGCTTCCTGGAAGAGGTGTCATTGTACACCGACATCGACCGCATGAACGAGGACGACGACTGTGTAACGCTGATGACCATGCACTCCGCAAAGGGTCTGGAGTTCCCATATGTCTTCATTGCCGGCATGGAGGAGGGCATCTTCCCGGGTACGCAGGTCATTTACAACCCGGATGAGGTGGAGGAGGAGCGGCGGCTTTGCTATGTCGCGATCACCCGCGCCAAGAAGAAGCTCTATCTGACCAATGCGAACATCCGCATGATCTTCGGACAGACCAAGAAGAATTCGGCGTCGCGCTTTATCAAGGAGCTGCCGGCGGAGCTGATCGATTACACCGACAGCACCCTGCAGAAGATCAAGCAGGAACCCACCGTCCCCTTTGTGGATAAGCGCAAGCTCTCCGCGCGCGTCGGCAAGGAGATCGGCATAGCGGGAAAGATGGAGACCAATCATCTGACCCAGCAGATCAAGGTCGGCACGCGTGTACAGCACAAGGTGTTCGGAGAGGGTCTTGTCGTCGGTTCCACGCCTATGGCGGGGGATGTGCTGCTGGAAATTTCCTTTGACAAGGTTGGAACCAAAAAAATCATGGGGAATTTCGCAAAACTCAGCATTCTTGAATAGAATAATATAAAGAGGAAGACCGCTGGCTTTCTGCCAGCTGTGAAAAAGCCGCCCGGGATGTATCGGGCGGCTTTTATGATATGTTAGAATACCATATGAAAACCGGCACCAATGGTGTTTCAGCTGAAAGAATCCATATGACCGGGCAGGAAAAAGCTATCATATAACGTTCAGGCGTTGATGCAGGAATCGATCGTCGAGGTCAGACAAACTGGCTGGGGAATACCTTTCCCCATGCGAAATATACGGATGGCTTGGCCCAAGGCCATGAAAGGCCCTCATCAATGCGATTTTGATCCTCCTACAGCTGCCTGGAACCCGGATTTTGAGACGGTTCAAACAAAATCCTGAGCAATTTCTCAAAAAGGTTCACAAAAATCGGGCGATTACATAAAATAGTATTGAAGTTCAAAAGCTTTCAAACAATTTTTTTATTAGGAGGATTTATATGGCAGAACCTAACATGCAAGCATCCGACCTTGGCTGCATAAAAGAAGCGGTCTGTATCGATGCGGCAAGAATATATGATTCCTGTAGCGACAAAGACTGCTGGGAAGACTTGCAGGTATTCTTTACGAACTCCGTGCAGCCCGTCATCGACCAGGCTATGACCGTCAAAGTCAGGGACGTCGATGTGACCAATGTATTCCTCGATGTGGAATCCGTGCCGTTCAACAAGGGCTTCTACTGCGTGGATATGACCTTCTTCCTGAATGTACAGATGAATGCGTATACATCTCCGATTGCACCGCCGGTGGCTGTGGACGGTCTTGCGACCTTCTGTAAAAAAGTCATCCTGTACGGCAGTGAGCGGAATGTCAAACGGTTTGTCTCCGGTTCATCCTGGACCGATCCGGAATGCTCGTTCCCAACCAACAAGCCGAAAGCGACCGTGCAGGTTGCGGAGCCGGTTGTGCTGGGCTGCAAGCTGATCGAGCCATGCGAATGCCGGCTGCCGCTTGAAACGACCATTTCCGTACCAGCGCCGATCGCAAGCCGTTATCCCGGAGATTTCTGCTGCTGCGGAACCCCGAGTAAGACTGTACTTATCACATTGGGTATCTTCTCCATTGTACAGCTGGAAAGAGACGTCTCCCTGTTGATTCCGACCTATGAGTACTGCATGCCGGATAAGGAATGCGAGACGACCACCGATGATCCGTGCTGTCTGTTCAAAAAGATCAAATTCCCGACCGATGAATTCTTCCCGCCAAGACTGCAGGAGGATGATTCCGACGACGAGTGCGGCTGCGGCTGCTCAGATTAGCCAGATAAAGAGAGAATCGGCGCATACGGCAGGTCATAACATTGTTTACCGAAATGGATATAGCAGGGCAGGGATTTTCCCTGCCTCTTTTTTTATCTGCGAAGGGCCGTCCCACAATAAACGTGAGACGGCCCTGTATTTTTGGGAATATCGATATGCTTGTTTTAAGATGCTTCTGGAAACAGGCAGAGGAATTTGTATCATGGAATCGCTGTATGAATATAAATGAATGTATGCTGGATGAAAATTTCGGGACGACAAAGCATGTCACTGATAAGTGATGAAAGGGATAGAAGAAATATTTGTGCCATATTGAAATTCAAAATGCGCTCTTCCGCCGGTTAGAACGAGATGTCGAACACTGCAATTTCAGGCGGAACCAGGAAACGTACCGGGATATGGGAGGTTCCGAGTCCGCTGCTGACATACAGCCGCATGCCGTTCACTTCATAAAAGCCCCTTGTATAGGTTCCCGCAAGCGTGTTTTTAATGCCGTCGAAAAACGGCGGAATCCGGACCTGTCCGCCATGGCTGTGCCCGGCCAGCAGCAGATCCGCGGTGCCGGAGGGTAGGTCGTCCGCAATATCCGGTTCATGCAGCAGCAGGATTCTGTAGTCGGCTGTCTGCTGCATCGATGCCGATACGGCCGGGATGTCGGGTGCGCCCAGCAAAGCGTCGTCAAGCCCACCGATCAGCAGTGTGCCGTCTGAAAGGGGGATGGAGACGCTGTCATTTTCCAGCAGTGTAAAATCCGCATCGAACAGAACCTGTTCATAGATGCGCTGCGCGCCGCCGCCATAGTCCCGATTTCCCCAGACCGCATATTTCCCATATTGCGCCCGAAACGCGGAAAGCGCCGCTGTCACCGCTTCCGTCGGATGATACTGCGCGTAGTTGTCGAACAAATCCCCGGTGAACACAATGACATCGGGGGAGAGGGCGTTGACCTTTTCGGCAAGCTTCGCGAGCCTGTCTTCGGAGTAGGATTCGCTGACCTGGATATCGGTAAGCTGTACGACGCGCAGATGTGCGTCCGAACCGTCCTGTCCAAAGCTGTGGATGCTGGTCACCGTCAGCGCGGGTTCTATCAGAAACGCATAGCCGAGCGCCAGCAATGCGCAGAGAATCAGAAATCCAAGCAGGATGCCGATCCGCTTGATGATCTTCATCATGTAACCTCCAATCCAGCATTGTTCCCAAAAAGATATCTGTAGCCGGGAACAAAAGAGCCATGCGGCATGGAAATCCACATCGCATGGCTGGTATAGCGTTTAACGGCGACAGTATTAAAGCATCTCTTTACGCAGTGTCTGTCCATCCTTCGGGCTCAGATAGGCCGGCGCAATGTCGAATACGGTCTTTGCGCCGTAATTCTGTTCTTTGGAGAGCCGGTAGGCGGCGCGCGCATAGGCGACGAGCACGCTGGCGGTGAACTGCGGGTTGGAATCCAGCTTCAAGGAATACTCGATCAGCTGCTTGGTTTCATTCTGCAGGCCGGTTGTGCCGCTGCGCAGGACAAATCCGCCGTGCGCCATGGTGGTGTGGTTCTTCTGGAATTCTTCTTTGGAGATGAAGTGAACCGTCGTGTCATAGTCCGCGAAGTAGTTCGGCATATTCACGATTTCCGCTTCGATTCTCGCCGTGTCCGCACCCTCCCTTGCGACGGCATAGCAGTCGCGCAGATGCTGCTGGCGAGTGGTAAAGACCGGATTTTCGCCGCTGCGCACCTTTTCCATCGCAGCTTCAATCGGAATGGTATACTGGACGGCATGTTCCACGCCGTCTATCCGGCGGATTGCATCGGAATGTCCCTGGCTGAGTCCCTTACCCCAGAAGGTGTAGTTTTTGCCGTTCGGAAGCACCGATTCCGCGTACAGACGGTTCAGCGAGAACAGTCCCGGGTCCCATCCGACCGAGATGATGGACACATGCTTCGACGCGCTGGCCGCTTCATTCACCGCTTCGAAGTAAGCGGGAATCTTCGCGTGCGTGTCAAAGCTGTCGATGGTGTTGAACAGCTTTGCAAATTGGGGGCCCTGCTCAGGAAGGTCGGTGGCAGAACCGCCGCAGAGGATCATCACGTCGATCTGATCCTGCAGCTTCTGCGCTTCCTCTATGGTATATACCTTGACACCGGTCAGCGGTTTGACCGAAGCGGGATCCCTCCGGGAGAAGATTCCAACAAGCTCGGTGTCCGGATTCTGGCTGATGGCCGCCTCAACGCCGCGGCCGAGATTGCCGTAGCCCGCAATGCCAATTCTAATGATATCTGACATAGTAGTTTCCTCCACTCTAATGTACTTTCAGTTTTCAAGTATAGCACAGTTTTTGGCGAATCTCAAAATATTTTCTGTAAACAAAATGCGTTTTCATCCGAACGGATGACGTGCAATTCTGCAGAATTTCTATTCTGCAGCTCCTTGATTCACCAGTCTGTCTATAGGCTATCCGAAAGCAGGCTCCGCGGCAAAATCCTCCGCGTTTGGCTTTTATCTAAGCTGTCGGGTAGAGACGTAAAAACCCCCCGCTTTTCCGTCTGGAACGGAAAGATACGAGGGGCGGAGAGAAAACAGATTAAATCGATTGTTTTGCCTTCGGGTGACATTTGTTGTACACATTGCGGAACTGGTTGTCCAACACATCGGAGTAGACCTGCGTCGAAGAGATGTCGGCATGTCCCAGAATATCCTTGACGTCGTTTAATGAAGCGCCGCCCTTGAGCAGATGCACGGCAAAGGAATGGCGCAGCGTATGCGGCGTGATCTCCTGCCGGATGCCTGCCTGCCTTGCATAGACCTTGATGATCTTCCAGAAGCCCTGCCGGGTCAGCCGTTTTCCATTGAGATTCATAAACAGCGGCTCCCGCTGGGATCGTTCGGTGCTGACATAAGCGGTGCGGACCAGATACAGATACCGTTCCAATGCGCAGACCGCCTGCGGATACAGCGGGATCACCCGCGCGCAGCGTTCATTTCTGCAAAGGATGGTCTTGGCATTCAGGTCCACGCAGTCGAGATCCAGCGCGATCAGCTCCGAAACCCGGATGCCGGTTGCATAGAGTACCTCCAGCATGGCCCTGTCGCGGATTCCCTTGTCATCGGTGATATCCGGGCTGTTCAGCAGCAGCTCAACCTCAGCGCCGGAAAGGATCTGCGGCGCTTTTTTGTAACAGCGCTGCATGCGGATCTGCAGGACAGGATTTTCAGTGAGATAGCCCTTGCCGATCATGCATTGAAAGAAGCATTTGATGGAAGCAATGCTGCGTGTCACCGTGGCGGAGCTCTTGCCATCGTCGAACAGGTAATCGATATACCGGTTCAGAATGCCCTCGTCCACCGCACCCAGGCTGCTGACCGAATGCGCGGTGAGATAATTTAAAAACTTCCGAAGATCCCGCATATAGGATTCAAATGTATTTTTGGATACAGATTTTTCATTCTTGAGATAGTCCTCGAATTCTGTAAGATAGCGTATCATTTTTCAGATCTCCTCACTAAAAAGAAAAGAATCGTCCGAACAATGAAGAACAAATTGCTTCAAATGAAGACGATACCAGTATGACCACCAGGAAAAACACATACCGCATCATATATTTTTTGATTGTAATGCTCGGTTGATTGTTTGGACTTTTGTTATTGTTGGGGTTGATGCCCCGCAGAAAGATCAGGGAAAGGCTGTATGCCTGATTGCAGGCTGCAATCACAACGGCGGTCGTAATCAATGCGCCCGGCAGGATGATAAGCAGTACATATAAAAGCCCCTGCAGCTTATAATAAGCGTAAAAGTATCCGATTGAAAACCCGAGTCCCAGCCCTTTAAAAAGCGGGACGGCAGTGATAAACGGCTGTGCGATCGCACAGAAACCAAAGATAAACAGCAGCATCAGATACAGCGAATTGGACATAAAAGATGATATCAGCGTATCGGCAAAGGATTGCTGTGCGCGTTTGTCCACAAATCCGCCGGTGATCGATGCCAGGTTGTCAAGCGTTTCGCCCGGCGCATTCCTGATGAGCATTGCGCCGATGATCATGCCGATAAAAAAGAGCGCAAAGAAAAGAATGCTTCGGTAATTTTTTTTGACGTATGTAAAGAATGCGCTTTTGTCGAACTTCTGCCGTTTTGCTGTCCGGATCATCTTTCATCACCTTACTATCTGTTATAGTGGGACATCCCCAGAGGATGCTCACTAATACCTATGCGGTGATGGACAAGATTATGCGCCTGAGACCCTCCCGTTGAAATGCACAGTCTTGTACAGGATTCCCCGGCCATCTTCCGTGTGCAAACGATACAGGAAAAGAATTATTTCCCAAGCTCGTAAGCCCGCTTGATACAGTCTCTGGATGCGGCGCATACGGCATCCTCAAAGCCGTGTTCCCTGAGTGCTTTCAGCCCGGCAATGGTGGTGCCGCCGGGAGAGGAGACCATTTTAATCAGTTCATCGAGGTCATAGCCGCTTTCGGTCATCATCTTGGCTGACCCGATCAGCGACTGACAGAACAGCTCCAGCGCAGACGAGCGGTCGATGCCGTTCTGAACGGCTTCCTCGACAAAGCACTTGGTGAATTGGTAGATGAAAGCGGGGGAACTGCCGTTGACTGGAATGATCTCATTCATCTTGTCGCTGCTGATCACTTTTGCCATCCCCGCGGAAGAAAAGATGTCCTGTACAAACCGAAATTCATCTTCGCCGGTTGGATCGATTCTGCAGACTGCCGTTGCCCCGCAGCCCAGAAGCAGCGGCGTGTTGGGCATGGCCAAAACCAGACGGACGTCTTTCTGCAGCTTTTCCTTGATGAAACCGCCCGATATGCCGGCCGCAATGGAGATAAAGACATTCTCATCCCGGACGTCGCCGCATATCCCTTCCAATACGGATTCGATGTGCTGTGGCTTGACGGCCAGAAAGATATATTTTGCCTGTCTGACAACCTCAGAAGCGTGCGGCATCCCGACGACGCCTTTCTGGCTGAGCTTCTCCACCTTTGCGGAATCGATGTCCGTCACAGCAATCTCAGACGGCTCCAGAATGCCGTTGCTCAAAATCCCATTGATGATAGCGGACGCCATGTTGCCCGCCCCGATGAATCCGGTTTTGATCTGATTCAAAGAGTCCAACCTCCGTTTCAAAAGTACAAAAAGTAATCCTGCATCAGATGTGCAGGGGATGAATCGAAAAGCCCATCCGGCTTTTTGCGGTCGGATCATGCTGACAGATATGGAATGCTGTCGGATGCGGGCTGTTTATGACTATAGGTATATTAGTATAATACAAATCGTTCAATTTTTCAATCTAAAATTAAGTCGAAATTATGCAAAAAGGTTGATTTTCAAGTATGAAGCACCGAAAAAGGGAAGAAGCGGGCGTTTTGTGCGTTAAGATTCGATCGAATAGCCGGAATATCAGAAATACAGAGGAGACGTACCAGTATGGACCATTGAAATTATCTCCATATCGAATGAACCAGAAAAACCAAAAACAACATGTGTCTGTTAAATGGTCAACCATGCAGTCTGCCATGCGGTGAAGTCAATACTGTACGTTATTTACGATGCGTTCATCCAATACCAGACAGATCAATCTTCTGCGCCAGGGCGTTTCCCAGCAGGTCGCGGCGGCTGTAGTCGAACAGGTAAGCGCAGCGGCCCTCGCGCGCAGGCTGTTCTGCGTCAAACGGGAATACCTCAATGTGCACCAGCCGCAGAATGCGCTTCGGCTCCATATCTCTAAAGGATGGAAGATACCGCTGAATATTCTGTTCATCCTGATAAAAGCCGAGAATGGCTTTCGCGTAAAGCCCGGTCCGGTCCGTTTCCATGAAGTCGGGAAACTTTCGGATTTTCTCATGCAGATACATATCGAAGCGCAGCATCCACGCCGCTTTATCGGCCGACGCGGGAAAACGCGCACTGAAAAACCGGTACAGAAAAGAGATCATTTCAAATTGGCTGTGACTGGCATTCTGCATGCCGCTTTGCGCATAGTATTCGGCCAGCTCTTCAAAGAAAGAAAACGGTGTGTCCCAGAACGGAACGACAAACCGGAGTGTGCGGCCGAAGCGGGCGCTGTTGTAGTAGGTTTCCACCATGTGTTCGATGGCCTTAAGCTGCAGAATTTCATCAAATGAAAGCGCGTCGGTGCTCAGAACCTCATAAGGCGGAGCGTCGTGATAGGAGATGGAAAGCTCCTCACACATGCGCCGCATGCCGGAACCTTTCAGTACCTTGAGAAATCCCAGCTGCAGCTGCTCAGGATGCAACCGGTACACCGCATTGAAGGATTCCGCGAACGACGGATAGTCCTCATGCGGCAGGCCGGCGATCAGATCCAGATGCTGATGGATGTTGCGTCCTTTTTGAACAGCCTGCACGGTTCGGGAAATCGCATCAAACCGGTCGGCACGCTGGATGGCCTTCAGCGTCTGCGGATTGGTGGACTGCACGCCGATCTCAAATTGAAACAGCCCGTCCCGAACCGTATTTAAATACGCAATGGTCTCTTCATCCAGCAGGTCTGCCGAAATCTCAAAGTGAAAATTTGTGACCCCATTGTCATGTTCACTCAAAAACCTCCAGATTTCCCATGCGAATTTCCGGTCGGCGTTGAAGGTCCTGTCTACGAACTTGACCTGCCGAACCTGGGCATCCAGAAAGACCTGCAAATCCTGCCGAACCCGCTCGACCGAGCGGAACCGTACACCGTGAAAGGAAGAGGACAGGCAATACTGACAGTTAAACGGACAGCCCCGTGAGGCCTCGTAGTACAGAATTCTGTCTTTCAATGCGTCGAAGCCATCCGGATAGGGGAACGGCAGTTCATCGAGATCGATTGCCGTGCAGGAGCCAGTGTCGTGACAGCCGGCGTCATCCCGGTAAAGCAGTCCAGGAATTTTGGAAAGCGGCAGTCCATCCCCGGAGAAATGCCGCAGGAGCGAGACGAAGGTCCCTTCGCCTTCCCCCTTCATCACCGCGTCGACACAACGATGATCTTCCAGAAAAGACGGCTGTTCAAAGGAAACCTCCGGGCCGCCGAGGATAATCGTTGTGGAAGGGGAGACCTTTTTATAGGTGCTGGCAATATCCAGCACCTGCCGGATGTTCCAAATATAACACGAGAAGATCAGTAAATCGGGTTTTTGCCGGTAGAGTTCGCTCAATATGTAATCGTTGTAATGGTTGATTGTGTATTCGGCCAGATGGATGCCGGTGCATCCATGCTTTTGAGCGTAGGTTTTCAAGTAACGGACAGCCAGATTGGTATGGATGTATTTGGCGTTGATAGCGGTCAGCACCGTTTTCATGTCAAGCTCCTTCCGTAATAAAAAACAAAGAGGAGACGAAACATCTCCTCTTATATACAGTTAAAAGACTTTGAGGTTCAAGCGATATCGTAGCGCGGCGTTCTCTGCGATGCGGCGGAAACGTCTGCGCTGGCATCCGTTTGATGCGACTGGGCCAGTCCCCGCAGGATCCCGGCCGACAGCTGTTCTTCCAGCTCGTCCGGAATACTGACATACCAGCTTCCGTATACCTTGACAGCGGTCAATTCAAGATTGGTTTCCTTGAATGAAACGCTTGCGTTATCGATGGCGTCCTGTATTGCCTGGGATGCTTCCTTTTTGAGCGCCGTTTTCTCCTCTTCGCTCATATTGTCCTGCAGCTTGTCGGTGTACGCCTGCTGATAGATATCGCCGACGTCCGCATAGGTGTAAACCACCGGAACCGTAGCGATGTTGTCGTTCTGCTGGTCAAGCACCGGTTCCCCAACTGTGTACACCAGCTGGGACAGCAGTGTTTCCAGCACTTCCCGGTAGTTCTCATCCTGAAGAACTTTTTTGATATCCAACTGCTTTTTATTGCCGACAGCCTCTTCCAGTGCATCGGCGTCCGCTTTCTGTGCCGATTCAAACAGGTATGCGACAGCCTGTTTGGCGTCTGTGATTTTCCGACCGGAACAGCCGCTCAACAGGATGGAAGCAGATAGAAGAATCCCCAGCAGGGATAAGAGCGTCTTTTTATATTTCATGTTAGAACCGTTCCTTTATATTGTAAGATTGATTGTATTATACTATAGGAAAGTCTAACAATCCATGAAACTCCACTTAATCTTTTGTGAATAATGCAAAAAATGTCGGAATAAAGAACGCTTCTTTTAGTATATTGTGGCTGTTGACAAGATCTATTGCTTTTCTTTTAGTATATTGTGGCTGTTGACAAGATCTATTGCTTTGAATATAACAAGGCTCAATAGATTTTGCTCAAATCGACACAAAGATTCTAAAGCGATATATGGTATATGATGACATATAACGCTTTCCACTGTTCAGCAAAGGTAAACCTGCTGTTTTGCGATGATTTCCCTGGGATGAAAGCATACCGCTGAACAGCATATAGCGGTACTTTATTGATACATATTACTTTCCGCTGTCCAGCGAAGATATACCAGTTGGACAAGTGCTTTTTCGGGTGGGAGGTATAGTGAAGAACACCGCCTTATCGTGCTGCTGCGCTTTTTCCGCCGGATCGTTTCTGCGGAGAAAAGACGGCGCGGTTTTCATTCGGTTTGTTCTGGTAGAGATCCAGCAGCAGCCTGGCGGACTGTTCGCTCAGCAGCGCGGCGCTGCTGCCGGTGCAGAGGTTGAAGTAGACATTGCCGTAGTTCTCATGTTCGCCAACGTACGGAAGAAGGTCCCGCGTTTCAACAAAACGGCCTGCGTATTCGAATTCCGGACGGATACCGGTGATGGCCGGGAACATCTCGTTGAGCCGCTCCGTCATCTGGGCATATTGGTTCTGGAAGACGCGTTTGGCCGGCATCAGCTTGGAGATGCGCCCATCTGTTTTGACGAACAGGTTCTCGATGCGGCTGGCAATGATGCGGGAATCGGCGGTCGTCTTGAATTGATTGTACGGACGGTCGATGTCGCGGATAATGCAGCGGTTCTCCCATCCGGTGTAGTCCGGGACCGGCTTGGTTGCGACCATGAAGGCCGTTCTGGAAACGACCGGCAGGCCGAGATAATGCGAGAGAGAGAACCCGGTCGAAAGGATGACCTTGTTCGCGGTGACCGAACGGCCGGTCGAGGTGTTCAGCACCACATGGTCGTCGAACGAACTGATCTCTTCCACGGCGGTGTTTTCATAGACACGGCAGCCGCGCAGTGACGCTTCGTGAATCAGCTCCTGCGTGAACAGGTAGTTGTCGATGTCGCAGGCGGCGTTCTTCATATAGACACCGGCCTCCAGCGGGAAGGAGAACCGGTCCCGCGCGGTTTTCTTGTCGAGAAATTCCACATCGCAGCCCAGATGGCGGCGCATCAGGTATTCCGCATAGATGTCGTCGTAATGCTCTTCATCGTGGGTATAATAAAAGCAGTCCCGTTTCTGGCAGCCGCAGTCGTCGGCAAGCTCGCTGCACAGCTCCTCGATGTTGTTAAGCCCTTCCATTCCCAGCTTGAACAGGCTGACGGCCTGGTCCTTGCCGGCTTTTTTGATAACCTGCGACAGGTTGGGGAAGCATTCATATTGGAACTGCGAGGTGAATGCACAGCTCTTTCCATAGCCGACCGGCTTGGAGGTGACCAGAACGGTTTTGATGTGGCTTTTTGCAAAATAGTAGGCACAAAGCGCCGCCGAAACGCCGCCGCCGACAATCGCCACATCACAGGACTCATTCTCGGACAGCCATGCATATTGGTACGGTACGCGCTGCGCACCGGTTTTGATCGGGTTTGACAGGATAAAATCGGGCATTGTTTTCACAACCTTCTTTTCAGTTCAAACAGGTAGCTTGCGTTTGACATTATTTTTTACAAAATTTAGCGCAATATACATCTATTAATACAGCGCATCCGGACATGATTTGCGCGCAAACGGACATACTAATCCTGTAGCTGATTACAAAGGGGGTAAATGAAGATGAACAAAGTTGTCAGTACAGCTATCACAGGTCTCGGGATCACCGCAGTCGTGGGCGGCGCCGCCTATATGCTCTCTCAGAAACCGATGAAGATAAACAAAAAGAAGATCAAACGCAATGTGGGCAAGGCGATGAAAACCGTCGGCAGCATGATCGACGAAGCGGCCACCATGATGCGGTAACAACCCGCAGGATGTACAGCGCCGGAAGGCTTACTGGCCTTCGGCGCTGTACCGCTGTATAATTTGTCTAAGAAGAGCACTGTAATTCGCCGGCGACCGGCTGCGTCTGACGGAAGTTTCGGCGGTGTTCTTTTAGAATTATAGAACTGTTCATATTCTGTAAAAAAAACATTGATACATAAAATGGGTGAAACTGTTATGATTTTCTTCGGCATTCCTGCGGATAAAATAATTCGTCATGGCCTGAAAGCTGCCTGACTCCTTACAGATGTACAGGAAAACGCGCGCGGCCGCGGAAAAACTGGGCAGAGTCCATGAAATTTTAATGAAGTGAAAATTATCCCAAAAATAATTTAGAAAAGCTTGCAAAACATGCAGGAATCGGGTACAATAACGGTAGATTGATTTTAATTTAACAATCTGGTCGTTTGAAAAATTATATTGGAGGGTGCATAACATGACCTTAAACAAAAAGACTGTTGAGGATATCGATGTAAACGGCAAGAGAGTATTTGTCCGCTGCGATTTTAATGTGCCGATTGCAGACGGCGTTATTCAGGATGACAAACGTATCCGTGAATCACTGAAAACCATCAAATATTTAATAGATCATGGAGCAAAGGTCATCCTTTCTTCCCATATGGGCCGCCCGAAGGGTGAGTTCAACATGCAGTATTCGCTGGCGCCGGTCGCTGTCCGCCTGTCCGAGCTGCTCGGCCAGGAAGTCAAGATGGCGAAGGACGTCATCGGCCCGGATGCGAAAGCGCTTGCCGCTTCCCTGAAGGACGGCGAGGTCATGCTCATCGAGAATGTCCGCTTCCATAAGGAAGAGACCAAGAACGACCCGGCTTTTGCAAAAGAGCTGGCTTCGATGGCGGATATCTTCGTGAATGATGCGTTCGGCTCTTCCCACAGAGCGCACGCCTCCACCACCGGCATCGCCGATTACCTGCCGGCAGTCTGCGGCTACCTGATCGAGAAGGAAATCGCCATGATCGGCGGTGCGCTGGAAAATCCGAAGAGACCGTTCGTTGCCATCCTCGGCGGCGCAAAGGTTTCCGACAAGATCGGCGTTATCAGCAACCTGCTTGACAAGGTCGACGTCCTGATCATCGGCGGCGGCATGGCTTATACCTTCGTGAAAGCCGACAACCATCCGATCGGTAAATCCATCTGTGAAGAGGATAAGGTCGAGCTGGCAAAAGAGCTTGAACTGAAGGCAAAGGAAAAGGGCGTTAAACTGCTGCTTCCGGTTGACCATCGTGTAGGCGACGAGTACAAACCGGACTGCAACATGAAGATCGTCGACCTCGGCCATATGCCGGACGATTATATGGGCCTTGACATTGGACCGGAAACCGAACAGCTGTTTGCTGACGCGATCAAAGGCGCTGGCACCGTTGTCTGGAATGGACCGATGGGCGTTTCCGAATGGGAAAACTTCGCAAGCGGAACCAGAACCGTTGCAACCGCAGTGGCTGAATCCGGCGCGATTTCGATTATCGGCGGCGGCGACTCCGCAGCGGCGATTGAAAAGCTCGGCTTTGCTGACAAGATGACCCATATCTCCACTGGCGGCGGAGCATCTCTCGAATTCCTCGAAGGCAAGGAACTGCCGGGTATTGCCTGCTTAAACGACAAATAATCCAGATTGTGTGATAGTTCTTTGGGAGCGGAGAAGCTCCGCTCCCAAAGATTTCTGTATCATTCATAAAAAAGTAACATCAGGTTCAAACGTATGTAGAAAAACAAGCTATAATAGATGAGGGACAAAAATTACGGCCCGTTGGTCAAGCGGTTAAGACTCCGGCCTCTCACGCCGGCGACACGAGTTCGATTCTCGTACGGGTCACCAATTTTTCTTTGTTACATATCGTTTATAAAATGTCCCAAAATGTCCGCATGATAGCGGACATTTGTTGTATCTGGACACTTTATCATTTTATGATTTGAAAGGATTGTTGAGCTATGAACAAGAACTTGAGAAAAGCGGTTATCGCCGGAAACTGGAAGATGAATAAGGATAGAACCGAAGCAAAGGCTTTGATAGAAGAGATGATTCCGCTGGTCAAAGACGCCGACTGTGACGTCGTGATCTGCGTGCCGTACACCAATCTGGAGACCGCGCTGAACCTCACCGAGGGCACCAACATCGGTGTCGGCGCCGAGAACTGCCACTGGGCAAATTCCGGTGCGTTCACCGGTGAAATCTCCGCGCTGATGCTCAAGGAGATGGGCGTCAAGTATGTCATCATCGGCCATTCTGAAAGAAGACAGTACTTCGGCGAAACCGACGAGACAGTCAACCAACGTGTCAGAGCGGCGCTTGACGCGGGTCTGAAGGTCATTCTGTGTGTGGGCGAGCTGCTGGAGCAGCGCGAACAGGGCATCACCGAAGAGATCGTTTCGCTTCAGACCAAGGTTGCGCTGCAGGGCGTGACCAATGAAGAGCTCAAGAATATCATCATCGCCTACGAGCCGGTATGGGCTATTGGAACCGGCAAAACGGCTACCTCCGAACAGGCAAATGAGGTCTGCCATATCATCCGCGTGCTGATCGAGAAGCTGTATGGCAAACAGGCCGCGGACGGCATCACGATCCAGTACGGCGGTTCGATGAACGCGAAGAACGCGGATGAACTCGTCGCACAGTACGATGTCGACGGCGGACTCATCGGCGGCGCATCCCTGAAAGCTTCTGATTTTGCTGTCATTGTGAATGCGGCCAGCAAATAAGGGTAAAGCTAATCCTGTGTGCAGATACAAAACGACAGGCATTGTCAGGCGATAAGCAGATGCGCTGGCTGCCGTGTTCCTGAAGGGCTAAGGCCTGACAGGAGAAGCAAAGGGAGCATGCTTTCCTCTTGCAGACGGCAAAGCGTTTTATCCTACCGCGCCTTTACGGTGCCGCATGAACAGACCAGGAGGGGATATTTTGAAAAAGCCTTTGATTCTTATGATCTTAGATGGTTTTGGATACAACGAGTCGGATTACGGCAACGCTGTGGTTGCAGCGAATACGCCGCATCTCGATAAAATACTGGCAAACAACCCGAAGACGCTGATCGGCGCATCCGGCATGGATGTCGGTCTGCCGGACGGCCAGATGGGCAACAGTGAGGTTGGCCACACCAATATCGGCGCCGGTCGGATTGTCTATCAGGAACTCACCAGAATTACAAAATCGATTCAGGATGGCGATTTCTTCAGCAAGGAAGCGTTTATCGAAGCGGTTGAAAACTGCAGGAAAAACGGCAGCGCCCTGCACCTGATGGGATTGATGTCTGATGGCGGTGTGCACAGCCACAACACCCATCTGTTCGCATTGCTGGAGCTTGCGAAAAAGTGCGGACTCGAGAAGGTCTATGTCCATTGCTTCATGGACGGCAGGGATGTTCCCCCGATGTCCGGCAAGGACTTTATTGCCGAACTGAAACAGAAGATGCAGGAAATCGGCGTCGGAAAAATTGCTTCGATTATGGGCAGATACTATGCGATGGACCGCGACAACCGCTGGGAGCGCGTTGAAAAGGCGTATGCCGCGCTTGTCTACAGCGAAGGCGTGCAGAACGAAAATCCGGTCGACGTCATGGCGAAGTCCTATGCGGCCGGCGTTACCGACGAATTCGTCATACCGGCAGTCTGCGATAAAGACGGCAATATCAGGCCGAACGATTCGGTCATCTTCTTCAATTTCCGCCCGGACCGCGCAAGGGAGATTACCCGCACGCTGGTCGACGAGGATTTTGATGGATTCGAGAGAAAGAACGGTTTCTTCCCGCTGTACTTCGTCTGCATGACCCAGTACGACGCGCTGATGCCGAATGTGCAGGTCGCCTTTAAGCCGGAATCGCTGGACAACACCTTTGGCCAGTACATCTCCGACAAGGGCCTGACACAGCTTCGCATTGCGGAAACCGAAAAATACGCGCATGTCACCTTCTTCTTCAACGGCGGACTTGAGAAGCCGTATGAGAACGAGGACCGCGCGCTGATTGCGTCTCCGAAGGTCGCGACCTATGACCTGCAGCCGGAGATGAGCGCCTTTGAAGTCAAGGATGAGGTGCTCAGACGCCTTGACAGCGGCAGATACGATGTCATCATCCTGAACTTTGCGAACTGCGACATGGTCGGTCACACCGGCGTGTTTGAAGCGGCCGTCAAAGCGGTCGAAGCGGTGGATACCTGCGTCGGCGAGATCGTCGACAAGGTGCTTTCGATGGGCGGCGTCGCGCTGATCACAGCCGATCACGGCAATGCTGACAAGATGTATGAGCCGGACGGCTCCCCGTTCACGGCGCACACCACCAACCCGGTGCCGTTCGTCGTGGTCGGAAAGGACTGCAAGCTGCGCGAGGGCGGCAGGCTGGCCGATATCGCGCCGACCATGCTCGATGTCCTCGGCATTCCGCAGCCGGCCCAGATGACCGGCAAGTCCATTATACAGAAATAATGCAATAGGCAGGGCCATTTCAATTGAATGAATTTTGAACAGCAGGAAGAAATGAAATAATCTGTTTTTCGTTATGATATACATTTTAGATTGTAATTCTGAATACAATGGTGTATACTTCCTTTATCGGGCTGATTCAGATGCAGTTTGATTGAAATGGCCTTTTTGGTGTTTATAAGGGGACGTGTAAATGATCATCTTTGGAATTTTGGGAATTGTGGTTCTGCTGCTTGCTCTGATGCCGGTCACCATGCACGGTGTGGCACATGCCGGCGTCTATATGATGCTCGCCATCGGACTGATCCTGTGCGGAATCGGCTTCTTCCATGAACGCATCAGGCATCTGTGCGGCTCAAAATTCCATCTTGTCAAGATTGTCTCCGCCGTCATCGGCAGCCTGTTTCTTGTGTTTGTCGTGGTCGTTACTTCGATGATGCTGTACGCAGCTTACGGCAAAGCGCCTTCAAGGGATGAGCAGTGCACGGTTGTTGTGCTGGGCTGCCAGGTCAAGGGCACCGAGGAAAACTATTACCCCAGTCTGATGCTGAGCCGCCGCCTGGAAGCAGCGGCAGCATATTTAAAGGAAAATCCCGAAGCCGCCTGTGTCGTATCGGGTGGAAAAGGGAAGAATGAACCGGTTCCGGAGAGCCGGGCCATGAAGGATTACCTTGTGGAGCAGGGAATTGAACCTTCAAGAATCATGGAAGAATACAGCAGCGTCAACACCGCTGAGAACATCACTTTCAGCAAAGAGGTCATGGAAAAAAACAGATTGCCCGGAGAGATGGTCATCGTTACGGATGGGTTCCATCAGCTGCGTGCACAGACCTATGCAAAGAATGAAGGCATGGAGGCCAAAGGAATTTCGGCGGACACGCCGATGGGACTGAATGTTTCATATTATGTCCGCGAATGGTTTGCACTGATCAGACTGGCTGTGCTGGGTGTATAACATCAAAGCCTATCGTCCGCGGGGCGATGACGATCTTTTGTAAAATAGCAGTTATCTATAAAACAAATGAATTGGAAAACAACAACGGGAGCTTGATCCCTATGAATATAGAACGGAATGCAAGGATGTAAGCATTCTAATATTTGATACGGAAAGGAATTGTGAATATGTGTGGAATAGTGGGTTACATCGGCAGTAAAGATTCAACCTCCGTGCTGATTGACGGATTGTCCAAACTGGAATACCGCGGTTATGACTCCGCCGGCGTTGCCGTGATGGAGGGAGACCGCATCAACATGATGAAGACCAAAGGCCGTCTGGCCGATCTGGTCAAAAAGATGAAGGATGAAGGAGCGCCGAAGGGGCACTGCGGCATCGGCCATACCCGCTGGGCGACGCATGGCGAGCCGAGCGATGTAAACTCCCACCCGCACGGCAATGCGAACGTCTGTATCGTGCACAACGGCATCATTGAGAACTATCTGCAACTGAAAAACAAGCTGATTGAAAAGGGATATCAGTTCGAGTCGGAAACCGACACCGAAACGGTTGCCAAGCTGCTCGACTATTATTATCACGGCGACCCGTTTGAGGCGATTCAGAAGGTTGTCACCAAGGTGCGCGGCTCCTATGCGCTCGGCGTGATCTTCCGCGATTTTCCGGAACGCATTTATGCGGTGCGCAAGGACAGTCCGCTGATCGTCGGTGTGGGTGAAGGCGAGAACTTCATCGCGTCGGATATCCCGGCAATCCTCAAATATACCCGTCAATACTATCTGCTCGAAGAGAATGAAATCGCGCTGCTAACCAAAGAAAAGGTGGAGCTGTTTGATCTGGACGGCGAGCCGATTGAAAAAGAGTTGATGGTGGCGAACTGGGATATCGAAGCCGCAGAAAAAGGCGGTTATCCGCACTTTATGCTCAAGGAAATTCACGAACAGCCGACTGCGTTCTCCAATACTGTTTCCCCGCGCATCACCGACGGCCTGCCGGATTTAAGCTCCGCGCAGCTTGCCCCGGAAATGCTCAAGGACGTGGAAAAGATTCACATTGTCGCCTGCGGCACGGCAATGCACGCAGGCCTGGTCGGTAAAACAACGATCGAAAAACTTGTACGCGTTCCGGTCGATGTCGACATCGCGTCGGAGTTCCGTTACCGGAATCCGATTCTGGGCAAGAACGATCTGGTGGTCATCATCTCCCAGTCCGGAGAAACCGCCGACACGCTTGCGGCGCTGCGCCTGGCTAAACAGGCCGGCAACAAGACCGTAGCCATCGTCAATGTCGTGGGTTCCTCAATTGCCAGAGAAGCCGACAGCGTCATCTATACCTGGGCAGGCCCGGAAATCGCTGTGGCGAGTACCAAGGCCTACTATGTCCAGATCTCAGTTATGTATCTGCTCGCACTGAGCATGGCGCTGGCTAAAGGAACGCTCAGCGAGGAGGAAGTCCGCACCTATATTAAGGAACTGCAGGGTATCCCAGCATTGGCGGAAAGCGTACTTAAGAATGCCGAGAATTGTCAGTACTATGCTTCTCAGTTCCAGAATGCCGAAGACCTGTTCTTTATTGGCAGGGGCATGGACTACGCGCTTTCGATGGAAGGTTCTTTAAAACTCAAAGAAATCTCGTATATTCACAGCGAAGCGTATGCGGCTGGTGAACTCAAGCATGGAACCATTTCACTGATCACCGACAACACCCCGGTCATTGCGGTTTCTACACAGCGCAAGCTGTATGAAAAGATGATCGGCAACATCAAGGAGGTCAAGGCGAGAGGGGCAAAGGTTCTGCTGGTGTGTCATCAGAATGCGCCTGAAGCGCACGATTTGGCCGAATACGTCATCGAACTGCCAAGCGTCAGCGACATCTTCATGCCGCTGCTGACCATCATCCCCTTGCAGTTATTTGCGTACTATACATCCGTTCTGCGTGGCTGCGATGTGGATAAACCTAGGAATCTGGCAAAGTCCGTAACGGTGGAATAAATATCAAAAAGTCGGTCTGTTTTTAAAACAGACCGACTTTTTGATATTTATTTACCATCTATGCCAATGGAAATGCGCGGTCGGCATGGAGTAGAGTGGTGTGACAATCTGCAGGTTTTACACTGTAAAAAACACCATTTATATTCTTGCATTTATATTTTTCAGATGGGGTCAAGACAGAAATCACTTCATGTTGTATGATTCATATAGAAGTGGTGCAGAAATCTACTGCCAATATGAGAATGCAATGAATCACAAGGGGACTGTTTAGAAATCAAATTCTCCCAAACAATCAACAACCGGGCTGAACACAGCCCGGTTGTTTTGTTCATACATTGTTTATTGACATTGCGGGGGATATGCTTTATTATAGTCCGTATTGATGATAGTAATAATTACAGACTATTTGATTGTTGCTATCATATATAAGGGAGGTTTACATGGACAAATCTTTAGACAGAAGCATTTCTCCAGGCATGCTGATCAAATTTTCACTGCCAACGGTGATATCCATGGTGTTTATGGGTATTTATTCCTCGGTTGACGGCATCTTTGTCTCTCGGCTGGTGGGGACGGATGCCTTGTCTGCAGTCAATATTGTGATACCGCTGATCATGACGATCCTTGCGATCGGTTTTATGCTGGGCACCGGTGGCAACGCGCTGGTTGCGAAGAAGATGGGAGAGGGCAAAACGAATGAAGCACGGCAGAATCTCACGCTGCTGGTCGTGGCTGCCTTTGTTGTCAGCGCAGTGATTACCGTGCTTGGCAGCGTCTTCATTGAGCCGCTGCTGCGGCTGCTCGGTGCAAACAGCGACATCTATACGCTGTGTTACGAGTATACCCAGCCCCTCTTTATTCTGATTCCATTCGCACTCCTTGGAATACTGTTTCAGCAGTTCTTTATCACGGAGGGCAGACCAAATTTAGGAATGCTTTCATCCGTATTGGGCGGCATTGCAAATATCGGCCTGGACTATCTGCTGATTGCGGTATTTGATATGGGCGTCACCGGTGCGGCGCTTGCAACCGGCATAGGTTATTCCATCCCTGCTCTGGTCGGTATCGTTTATTTCGCCTGCAGCCGGAAGCGCGGGCTATACTTTGTAAAACCCAAGCTTGATGTACCGGTTATTATCAAATCCTGTACCAACGGTGTGTCTGAAATGATCTCCATGCTTGCATCCAGTGTGACGATGCTGGTGATCAACAACATCTTAATCAGGCTGGCAGGCTCAAACGGCGTCGCAGCAATCAGCATTATATTGATTGCGCAGGGTATCCTGACTTCGATTTATATGGGCTATTCCTCGGGAATTGCGCCGATCATCAGCTTCAATTACGGTAAACAGGATACCGATCGGCTCAAGAAGATTTATTCTATCAGCCTGTCCATCATTTTTGCAGTCTCCGTCATCAGTTTGGCCGCTGGTCTTGTTTTTACAAAGCCGCTGGTCGGAATCTTTACAAATGCAGGTACCGAAGTCTACGAAATGGCTGTACATGGCTTTCGCATCACCTGTATTGGATTCCTCTTCATGGGTTTCAATGGATTTTCCTCATCGATGTTCACAGCGCTCAACAACGGCAGAGTTTCGGGAATTCTTTCCTTCTTCCGCACACTGGTCTTTGTACTTATCACAACGCTGACCCTGCCATTTATCTTCGGTGTGACCGGCGTCTGGATTGCCATACCGCTTGCAGAGATTCTGGCAATCTTCATGACTATTTACTATTTCAAGAAGATGAAACCCATTTACAAATACGCGTGATATAGAAGGGAAGCGAAACATCGTGCAGGATCTTACTGCTAAAGAGCAGATTGCATTGTTCAATGAAAACTGCCGCGCTATTGATAAGCTGTATGAACAGTATGCAAAATCCGTAGGCCTGACCTTTTTAGGTATGACCATTTTAGAGATGATTTATCTGAAGCCGGATGGCTGTACACAAAAACGCATCTGTGAGGACACCCATCTGCCAAAGCAGACTGTAAATGTTGTGATAAAATCGTTTTGGAAGCAAGGATATGTCGAACTGGTGGAAATCGAGTCGGATCGCCGCAACAAAGCGATTCGCCTGAGTCCATCCGGATTGGAATATGCCGAAAAAATCATGGATCGCATGGCGAAAGCCGAAGAAGCTGCATGGGAACAGCTGTCGCAGGAGCAACGGCAGACCATCGTTGATTCGATAAGTAGATATGAAGAGGCTTTTAAAGAGCATATCCAGATTGTCTGATATTTGCAAGAGTTGTATGAAATCAAGGAGTTAGTTCGTATCATTTTGCTGCACATAGGGTACTGCCATTTTCAAGGCAGTACCCGCTTTTTATATTGACTTTGCAGTATTTTGGTGATATACTTAAAACACTCCTCCCAAACCGCACTAAATAAGTATTTAGTGCGGTTCGTAGTGGGATAGAAAGAAATTGCATCCCAAGGAGGTGAATTAAAATAAAACGAGGATTTTAGTTTGGACGCAAAATTTATGGATGAATGCCCGGATATTATTAAAGAATATTTGTTTTATATGAAAACCATTCAAGGGCGCAGCGAAAATACAGTGGATGGATATTACATCGATCTGCGCACATTTTTTCGGTTTATCAAGCAACAGAAAAATCTAGTCTCCACGGATACCTCTTTTGAAGAAATCAAGATTTCAGATGTCGATATCGAATTGATCCGATCCGTCACGCTGATGGATGTTTATCAGTATCTGGATTATCTGCAGTCTGAGCGGCAGAACTCGCCGGTTACACGCAGCAGGAAAATTTCCGTATTAAAATCTTTCTTCAAATACCTTACAAAGAAATCCGGTTTGCTGACCTATAATCCAATACAGGAACTGGAGGTTCCATCCACGAAGAAGGCTCTCCCAAAATATTTGAGTTTGGAGCAATGCCTGGAAATGCTCAACAAAATTGACGGATCAAACAAAGAACGTGATTACTGCATCATCACACTATTTTTAAACTGCGGCATGCGGCTTTCTGAACTTGTTGGCCTCAATCTCGGCGATATCAAGGACAATACCATCAAGGTGCTCGGCAAAGGCAACAAGGAGCGTATCATCTATTTGAACAACGCTGCGCTGGATGCACTGGATCGGCATTTGAAACTGCGGTACAAGCAGAAGAACGTCAAAGATCGATATGCAATGTTTATCACGCGCGGCGGTACGCGCATCAGCCGGCGGCGTGTTCAGGAAATTGTCGAAAATTGTTTGAAAGCGATCGGCTTGGATCATATGGGATTCTCCACACATAAGCTTCGTCATACCTGCGCTACTCTGATGTACCAGTACGGTGAAGTGGATATTCGTACATTAAAGGATTTTTTGGGACATGAAAGAATTTCAACGACAGAGATCTATACGCATGTTTCCAATAAACAGTTGGAACAGGCAAGCGCAAAATCTCCCCTTTCAAATATTAAAAAAAGGGAACCTTAAGATTTTCTATACTTTTTTCTTTTGATTTTTAAGACTGCTTAGATCATGTTTCATAGTACGCAATAAAGCCACAACCATCTAAGGTTGTGGCTTTATTGCGTGATCAGATCAGGATTTCATCCTTTAATTCCCCGGTGATATATTTTGACACCTCTGACAGTGCGACCTGTTCCCCATTAAATCTGCAATATTGTGGAACCAATTCACCCAAACCACGGATGCAGTTCAATTCATAGAGCGCACCCAAAATATCGCTGTTGCTGATGCCTTTGAGCCGTAAAGCTTCGATCTCTTCATCGGTCTCGCATTCAAAATCATATACCTGGCGAACATTGGCCGATGCCGGCAGTTCATGCACCGATAATACGGTGTTTCGGATACGGCTGCACAATTCTTCCCGGATGCCGTCCGGCGCCACAATGACACTGTGTGAAGAAAGAATATCCGGTTCATCACTGACGATAACCGGCGCTCCATACAGGTTCATGATGTCATTGGCGAAGCGTTCATATTTCTGTACATTCTGCGTATAGACCTTAACCACAGCGCAGTACTTGATAAGTGTATGGGTATAGTCCAGATAACGTCCGTATTCATCTACCAGTACAATGGATTTTTTATACAATGGCAGTTCAATGTCCTCGATGATCTTAGCCACACCATTACGGGTAGTGCGCCGCAGAAATTGATACGGCTGGAACCGGCGGATATTGGGATGCGGGCATTTGATATCCGGCATAACCAGATTATATCCAAGCCGGCCGGTGACCTCCTTGAGGAAATCCCAGTCGATTTGCTTTTCGCCGCCTTTATATGAGATGATATGTATCTTGCTCTCGCCATACCGTACCAACCGGATATCCGGATACTGCGTAAACAACAGTCTTCCCATCCATTCAAACAATCCGCTTCTTTGGCCGTTTTGAAGATTCAAAACCGCAAACATCGACGTCACGTCCTTCCCCATCTGTAGAATGCTTATCACAGATATATGAAAGAAGGAACAAAAAAATACTTAAATACGGAAAAAGATGCAGGGAGATGGCTGTTCCAGTTTATTCTTTACTCTTCAAGCCAACTGCGGTCAAAAGCATAAAAATTCTCAATCAGGTTCGAGACTTCTTTCATTTCACTCAGCGTATCCCATCGATTCTCAGGTGCCACAGCAACCACCCTGCCGATGCCGGCGCGCCAGGCGGACTGAATGCCGGAAACAGCGTCCTCCGCAACGATACAGTGCTTTGGCGCGATTCCGATTTTCTGAGCCGAGCGCAGATAAAAATCCGGTTCGGGCTTGCCGGGGATGGAACCGTCGTCATATACGATATCCGCCGGTTGAAACCAGGTTTCCAATGCAAAGCTTTCAATATAGAAATCAACATTGGATTTCCTGGAGGCCGTCGCAATGGTCCGGGGAATTCCCCGGACTTTCAGTTCATCCAGGAGCTGAACGGCTCCGGCAGCTAAATAGAAGCTGTCTGGATTCTCCCTGCAAAGAGACCGGTATCGGGTCTCCTTGCGCTCAACCAGCAGATCGACCTGATCGTCATCCAGCTTTTTTTCTGCCAGATATTCCATGATAAACCGATTGTTCCGGCCATGTATATGCTGGAACATCTCTTCTTGTGTGATCTCCCTGTTAAATACCTCCCGTGCAAATGTACGCCACGCTTTTTCCTGTTGATATGCGTCGTCGAACAAAGTCCCGTTGAAATCAAAAATTACGCCGACCTTTTTTTCCTTCACGATGATTCCTCCCCGTTTGATTGCATTTCTTGTTTTTATCAGTATAATAAAATATAGGAGCAAAAACCACCTGTATTTTGCTTAATTTTATAACAATCTTGCGGGGATGAGAAGATGACACGGAACATCCAGATCAATCAGGACGGACGGGAACTGAAATCCCACGGAACGTATGAATTTCCGTTTCGGATCGGCTATGAGAAAATTCTGCAGTATGAAAACGGCCGCTTCAACTGCCACTGGCACCCGCAGATAGAATTTACGCTGATCCTGAACGGAAGGATGCACTATCAGGCCGGCTCTCAGTTGTTTTCGCTGAAAGCGGGCGACTGTCTGTTTATCAATGCGAACGCGCTGCATCTGGGATGCGCCGTGCCAAATACTGACTGTCAGTATCTTGCGGTCACGCTGCATCCTTCCCTGTTTGGCGAAGCGGGATGCGCAGTGCAGGAGCGATATGTCCAGCCAATCCTGCACTTCCCGTCATTGACCGGTGTCCTGCTCAGAGATGAACAGTTCAACGTGTTGTTTCAGAAGATCGAGACCTTATATCGGGAGCAGCCGGCATGTTACGAACTGTCCATCACCGCACTGCTTTTGGAGGTTTGGAAACACCTGTATCAGGAGATACAAAGCAGCATTGTCGAGGATCTTGAACAGGAACGCAGCCATGCCTTGATCAAGACCATCCTCACCTTTCTGCATGAGAACTATATGCGCCACATTACACTGGATGAAATTGCGGCGGCGGCAGGGCTATCCAAAAGCGCATGCTGTCACCTCTTTAAACGCCAGATGAAGGAAACGCTGATCACCTATCTGCAGCGGTATCGGATCGATCAAAGCTTATCCATGCTGACACAGCCGGGCTGTAATGTCACGGAAGCCGCAATGGCCAGCGGTTTTTCCGGGCCAAGCTATTATGCGGAGATATTCCGCAGGCAGTTCGGCATATCTCCGCGGGATTATATCAGGATGCACAGGAAGCAATAGCTGCGCTCTCGCGGCAAAACAGGAGTTACTCGTATAGGAATGAAGGATAAGCATAAATCAAAACCACTAATTGAACTGGTGGTTTGCACGAGCCCCAGTAGGGCATCATACCAGTTCGTCTCACAAAGACACTGAAAAACTGTTGTTTGCATCAAACGCACGGTATTTGCTAAAGCGGTTATGTCCCAATAGTTTTTCACTCTGAGCAAAATGATTATAGTTATTCGCTAGGCTTTTACTTGTCTTAAAGCTTTTTATTCTCACCGGCTCAGCCGGTGTTTTTTCTTGCTAAAGCTGCAATAAAAGAATGATCGAAATATATGACCGGGGAATTAAAGCAGGAGCTGATACCGAAAACGGTATCAGCTCCTGAAAATTTATGATGAAGCCTGGTCACCAAATCAGTATTTTACCCACATCGGACAATTTACAGGTTTGCAAGGATGATGTCTCCCATTTCGGAACAGGAAACCAGCTTTTTGCCCTCGCTCATGATGTCGCCGGTGCGGTAGCCGTCGGCAAGCGCCTTTTCCACGGCATTCTCGATGTCCCTGCATTCCTGCGGTGCGTCGAAGGAATAGAGGAGCATCATAGCTGCGGAAAGGATGGTTGCAATCGGGTTCGCCTTGTTCTGGCCGGCAATATCCGGAGCGGAACCGTGAATCGGCTCATACATGCCGCGGCTTCCCTCACCAAGGCTCGAAGACGGGATCATGCCGATGGAACCGGTGATCATGCTGGCTTCATCGGAAAGGATATCGCCGAACATGTTTTCGGTCACAATGACGTCGAACTGGCCCGGATTGCGCACAAGCTGCATCGCGGTGTTGTCCACCAGCATATCGCTGTATTCGACATCCGGATACTCATCCTTCAGGCGGTGCATGACCTCTCTCCAAAGGCGGGAGCTTTCCAGCACATTTGCCTTGTCAACGCTGGTCAGCTTGCCGCGTCTCTTTCGGGCGGTTTCAAAGGCCACGCGGCCGATGCGCTCGACCTCCATCTCGGAATAGATCATGGTATCATAAGCGGTTTTGCCGCCTTCTGTCTGCAGAATTTCACGCTTGCCGAAATAAGCGCCGCCGATCAGCTCGCGGACAATGACCAGATCCAATCCGCCCTCGATGATCTCCTGCTTGAGCGGGCAGGCGTTCTCCAGCGCCTTAAACAGGCAGGACGGGCGGATGTTCGCAAAGAGTCCCAGCGCCTGGCGCACACCCAGCAGCGCACGTTCCGGACGCTGGCTGCCTTCGAGCGTATCCCATTTCGGGCCGCCGACCGCGCCGAGCAGGACACTGTCGCTGTCCAGGCATTTCTGAAGCTCCTTTTCAGGCAAAGGCTCGCCGAATGCATCGATGGCGCATCCGCCTGCCGTAACATCCACATAGCGGAAGGTGTGGCCGTACTTCTCCGCAATTTTATCAAGCACTCTGAGCGCCTGATTGACGATTTCAACGCCGATGCCGTCTCCTCTGATCACTGCTATCTTCTTTTCCATAATCTAAAATCCTTTCCCTGTTTGATTTCTTTTTAACGATCTTTATTATACAACTTTTTCTGTCAGGATGCAAAGTATATCCTGTGAAAGAATGAAAAAGTATATGGTTTCTCCAGTTTCCCAGTACCGTTTATGCAATTCAAATAATGCAGCTGAAACGGGACTGTCTATTTTATAACATCAAAAAGGCCGAGATTCGAGGTATGTGCGCTTAATCTATATAGATATACCAAAAATCAATGCACACAAATTGGTCTTTGCTGAGTCCACAGGATTTCATGGTCAGCCCATGTTCAGGTTTTCGTTGTAGTCCTTCATCAGCTTGTATTCGATTGAATCGAGCAGCGCGCGCAGGCTGGCGTTGATGATGTCGGTCGAGACGCCGACCGTGGTCCAGACACTGCGTCCGTCAGTCGTCTCGATCAGGACACGGACCTTCGCGGCCGTGGCCTTGCGGGATTCCATGACACGCACCTTGTAGTCGATCAGGCGTACATCGTTGAGTGACGGATAAAAGACGGTCAGCGCCTTTCTGAGCGCCTTGTCGAGCGCATGGACAGGGCCTTCGCCTTCGTCTGCCGTGATCTCGTACTGCTCGCCGACCTTGATCTTGACCAATGCAGACGATACCTTCGGGGAATTCTGCGTATCCTGCTCGCCGATGATGCGGAAGTGGTCCAGTTCAAAAAATGGCTGGAACTTCTTCAGGTATTTGAGCACGACCAGCTCCAGGCTGGCCGCCGCGGCCTCATACTGGTATCCGTCATGCTCCAGCTCCTTGAGCCGGTCGACGATTTCCTGCGCGATCGGGGAATCCTTGGTGATACGCGGGTCGATGTGCTTGATGCGGTCGATGATCGCCGTGCGTCCGGCCACCTCCGAAAGCAGGATGTTGCGCTTGTTGCCGACCGTCTCGGGCGGCAGATGCTCAAACGAACCGGCGTTCTTCATCACGCCGTCAATGTGCATCCCGGCCTTGTGGGCAAACGCGCTCTTTCCGACATAGGGCATACCGCCGGACAGTGTGATGTTCGAGATTTCAGCGACGAACCGCGCGGTTTCGGTCAGGTTCTTCATCTGTTCATCAGGGATGCAGCGGTACCCCTTTTTAAACTGCAGGCTTGGAATCACCGAGCTCAGATTGGTGTTGCCGCAGCGTTCGCCGTAGCCGACATAGGTGCCCTGAACCTGTACGGCGCCCGCTTCGACCGCCATCAGACTGTTCGCGACCGCACAGCCCATGTCGTTGTGGCAGTGGATGCCGATCTTCACATCCAGACGGTCCACCACCTTTTTTGTGATGTTGTAAATCTCCTCGGGAAAGCATCCGCCGCGGGTATCGCACAGAACGATGCGGCTGGCGCCCGCTTTCTGCGCGGTGTAAAGGGTCTGCATCGCATACTCCTCATTCAGCTTGAAGCCATCAAAGAAATGCTCGGCGTCAAACATGACCTGCTTGCCGTTTTCCACAAAGAAATGAAGGGTATCGTAGATCATGCTGAGATTCTCTTCCAGCGTGGTGCGCAGCACCTCGGTCACATGCAAATCCCAGCTCTTTCCGAAGATCACCACGGTGTCGGTGCCGCCGGCTACCAGCGCCATGACGTTCTTGTCCTCCTCGACGCGGATGCCGCGCCGACGGGTGGAGCCGAACGCCACCAGCTGGGAATTCTTCAGTCCCAGATTCTGCACCCGCTCGAAGAATTCGATGTCTTTTGGATTCGAACCGGGATTTCCCGCCTCGATGTACGGTATTCCCAGCTTATCAAGCGCCTTGACGATGTGTATTTTGTCGTCCACCGTAAAGGATATGTTCTCCCCCTGCGCGCCGTCGCGCAGTGTGGAATCAAAGATTTCGATCTCTCTCATGGCAGTGTCCCCCTTTCTTTCCTATCCCCGTTCCAGCGCGGTGACGCCGGTGCGCACCATCGCCTTGACGTTGTAGGGTGTCAGCATCTCGATGAAGGAATCGATCTTCTGCGGCTCACCGGTCAGCTCCATCAGCAGTGTGCCTCTGGAGACGTCGACGATCTTAGCGTTGAAGAGGCTTGCGATCTCAATGAGCGCGGAGCGGTTCTGTTCGTCGAACTGCATCTTGATCAGAAGCTGTTCGCGGCAGACCGCCTCGGCCTTGTGAAGCTGCTTGACCTCGATGACATCCCAGAGCTTGAGCAGCTGCTTTTCCGCCTGCTGCAGCGTTCTCTCATCGCCGCGGACCACGATGGTCATGCGTGACGTTTCAATGTTCTCCGTTTCGGAGACAGACATACTTTCGATGCTGTATCCGCGGCGGCTGAACAGCGATGCGACGCGGATCAGCACACCTGTCTGGTTCTTGACCAGGACGGAAAGTAGATGTTTTTTCTCCTCCATGCGGATTCCCTCCCATTATCTATATGCTCGGCCATTCCTTCTGATCTGTCCTGTCCGGTATAGGACATTGTGTGATACACAGCAACTAAGATGTGATCCTGTGAAATGTTATCTAAGAAATCTGAAGAGCAAAAGAAAGGCCGGATGATTTATTTTTAATATAAAAGTATAGAATGCAGAAAAACTGGTGCAGAATGGGCTTCGTCAGGCATAAATTCCACACTGACCGGCTGTGTCTGGTCTCATACCTGCCGGAACGGATATCCATTCAGCAAAGCCGGAATCCAGCTGAAGGGCAGTGCCGTTTCACTTGGATTCGCACACTCTGTCAGACATCCGATCAGCCTGGGAAACACGGCAAACCAATCAGTCCATCTCCAGAATCTGTTCTTCGACCGAAGCGCCTGCCGGAACCATCGGCAGCACGTTGATGTCGCTGTCGATCATGCAGTTGATCAATACCGGCTCGTGCAGCGCGAGCGCCTGCCTGAGCACCGGCTCGACTTCATCGGGCGCCGAAATCGTGAAGCCCTTGAGTCCGTATGCCTCGGCCAGCTTCACAAGGTCGGTTGGCCGGTTCATTGTGGTATGAGAGAAGCGTCCGCCGTAGAACAGCTTCTGCCACTGCCGCACCATGCCGAGCACATTGTTGTTCATGATCAGCTCCACAACCGGAAGCTGGTAGCGCACAACCGTTGCAAGCTCATTGGCGTTCATGTAGAAGCTGCCGTCGCCCGCGATATTGACGACCCGCCTGCCAGGATTCGCAACCTGTGCGCCGATTGCCGCGCCAAGGCCGTAGCCCATCGTTCCAAGTCCTCCGGAGGTTGCCAGCGAACGCGGCGACCGGAAATTGTAGAACTGCGCGGCCCACATCTGGTGCTGTCCTACCTCGGTTGTGATGATCGTGTCCTCGCCGGTCAGCCTGTCGAGCGTTTCGATGACCTGCTGCGGGGTCGGATAGCCGTTCATCGCCTTCTGCATCAGCGGATACGCCTTTTTCCAGCCGTGGATTTTATCCATCCAGTGTGGGTGCTGCTGCTGTGCCAGCATCCTGTTCAGCATGGAGAGGATGGTTTTGATATCCCCTTCAAGCTGTGCGTCGATGACGATGTTCTTGTCAAACTCCGCGCCGTCAATGTCGATGTGCAGGATCTTCGCATGCTGCGCGAACCGGTTCGGGTCGCCGATGACCCGGTCGCTGAACCGCGTGCCGATGCCGATGAAAAGATCACACTCGCCGATAGCCAGCGCCGAGGTTTTGGTGCCGTGCATGCCGAGCATCCCCATAAACCGTTCATCCGTATTGTCGAAGCCGCCCAGCCCCATCAGTGAGGATGCGGCCGGCGCATCGATGCGCCGTATGAATTCTTTGAGCTCCTCAGCCGCTTCGGATGCGATGACGCCGCCCCCGGTGTAGACAAACGGCTTTCTGCTCGCCGCGATCATGGCGGCGGCTTCCTCGAGCTGATTGGAGGTGAACTGCGGCTTCGGCTGCTCAATCGCGAGGGGCTTCTTCGGGTTGTAGTCGCAGACCGCCGCCGTGATATCCTTCGGCACATCGATCAGTACCGGACCTTTGCGTCCCTCATTGGCGATATAAAAGGCTTCCCGGATGGTGTCGGCCAGCCTGGTGACATCCTTGACGATGAAGTTGTGCTTGGTGATCGGCATCGTGATGCCGGTGATGTCCACCTCCTGGAAGCTGTCAAGCCCCAGCAGGCTGCAGGCCACATTGCCGGTGATCGCCACGAGCGGGACCGAATCCATATAGGCGGTTGCGATGCCGGTTACGAGGTTGGTAGCCCCCGGGCCGCTCGTCGCAATGACGACGCCGGTCTTGCCGGTGGTCCTGGCATAGCCGTCCGCGGCATGGGACGCGCCCTGTTCGTGCGCGCTCAGAATGTGGTTGATCCGGTCGCTGTATTCGTACAGCGCGTCGTAGATGTTGAGCACCGCGCCGCCCGGAAATCCGAATACGGTGTCCACCTTCTGTTCCAGCAGACATTCGATGATGATCTGTGCACCTGTCAGTTTCATGATGAAAAGCCCCCTTAGAGTAATTTCGTTACAAAGGTAGAATGGCATACGAAAGTTATCTGGACAATATAAAAGACCTGTCGTCTCATAAAAAGAGACGACAGGCCGTAAAACCCAACGCGGTACCACTCTTATTGGCATATCGGAAATATGCCCGCTTTTTCTGTATCCATTAATACAGCCTCTTCCTAACGGTGAGGAACCGTTCCAACCTATTGTGCCGAAAGGCATTTCAGCGGACTGCTCAGGGGTGATGCTCCCACAGGTTTTGCACTGCCTTTCACCAGCCGGCAGTTCTCTGAAGCAAAGGATCTGTGTTCCGTCCCCGTCATCGCATTTTTGTTATAATCTTGTTTATTATGTTAGTACAGAAAAGTCATTCTGTCAAGAGGTGCGCATCGATTTTCTTATTTAACCAAATTTATAATGCTTCTTGACATATTTTTTGACATCCCAGACACAGGAAAGACCCTGTGGGAAGACGACCAGATCGCCCGCGCCGAATTTGACGGATTTTCCATCGTAGCGCACCTCGACCTCGCCTTCCAATATCAGGCCGGTTTCCTGCATATTGTAGGACCAGTCAAAGACCGAAGGTTCACAGTCCCAGGTCGGGCAGCTTTCAAGCTCTTCCCTTTCGTCCGCGGTCGGTTTTCTGACGATGATTTCCATGATAAATGCCTCCTATCATAAATGATAACGGTTTCGCGCTGTCGGCTATCCGTCCTGCTCCTCTGGCTGGCGGATATTCAGCTCGAACCAGAAGATGCTGCCCTGTCCCGGCGTGCTGATCACGCCGAACGGAGCGCCGTGCATCTCCAGCACGGTTTTGACAATCGAAAGTCCAAGACCGGTGCCGATCATCGCGCGTTTGTGGCTCTTTTCAATTTTATAATAACGGTCCCAGATATACGGAAGCTGGTCCTCCGAAATGCCGTCGCCGGTATCGATGATCTCGATCTTGACAACATCCTTCCGTACACTCTGGCAGATGGTCACCCGCTTGTCGTCGCCGGTGTAGTTAATCGCGTTGATGATCAGGTTGTAGACCACCTGGGACAGCTTGACTTCATCCGCATTGACGTAAACCTCACCGGAGCTGATGAATTTGATCTGGTAGCCCTCCTGCTGGGTCAGCTTGGAGCAGCGCTTGCAGATATCCCGCACCGTCTGGGTCAGGTTGAAATCTGAGAAGTTGAGCTCCCGGCCTCCGGACTGCAGCTGCGATAAATCCAGCAGGTCGTTGACCAGCGTGGTCAGCCGGCGGGATTCGTCGATGATAACCTGCACATTCTCCGGCGTGTTCTCACCCGGCAGGTCGCGCATGACCTCGGCATAGCCGGCGATCATGGTCAGCGGTGTGCGCAGGTCGTGCGAGATGTTCGAGATCAGTTCCCGGCGCAGCCCCTCGACCTTCGAAAGCTCGGTCGCCGCGTAGTTGAGCGTGTCGCCAAGCTCCGCGATTTCCAGATATCCCTTGCTGTCAAACCGCGTGTCGTACCGGCCCTTGGCAAGCCGCTTGGCCGATTCGTTGATCTTGATGATCGGCTTTGCAATCCGCTTGGACATCAGCAGGGACAGCAGAATGGCCAGCACAAGCAGGATGACCGTGATGTAGCCGAGCTCGACGGTCAGCGTTTCCATCGTCGTGTTGACCGGCGAGATGACCGAATTGAGCATCACCATGCGTTCGCTGCCGTCGGCGGCTGTGACAATCCGCGTGTACACCATGCTCTGGAACAGTTCCATACCGGGGCGGGGCGGCACAGCCCGCATATCCCTGATGCCGGCGCCTCCCTGCGGCTCATACGGCTTCTTCCAATGGTTCTTGGTGTAGGTCTGCAGCAGAGAACCGCCTTCCTCGCGGGTTTTGTCATAGATTGCCCGCACATCGTCCGGCGACATTTTATGGATGGCGCAGGCCGGTACATAGTCAACCGAGTTGTAATCGGTGTAATCGGCGTTCACTATCCGCACGCACAGGTTTTTCTGGTGCGAGATGCTTTCCAGCAGCGTGTCCAGCTCCCCGTTGTCAACATTGGCGCTGATCGTATCACTGGCGGAGCGAAGCTCGTGCATTTTGATCGACCGGTATACGGTGTCCAGAAAGACGATCTGGAAGAACCACAGCAGCAGCAGCATGCTGCCGGCAAAAATCGCAAAGTATTTGATGACCTTCCATTTAATGCTTGGATTCCGGCGGTTTTTCCGGATGTTGGCATTCTGATGGTTCTGCTCAGCAGCTTTTTTATGCTTCAAACCGGTATCCTACCCCTCTGAGCGTCACAATATAGCCGCTGTATTTGCCGAGCGTACGGCGCAGCAGCTTGATGTGGGTGTCCAGCGTGCGGTCATCCCCGTAAAAATCATAGCCCCAGACATCGTTGATCAGCTTTTCCCTGGTCAGCGCGATACCGCGGTTCTTGACCAGATAAAAAAACAGGTCGTATTCCTTCGGAGACATGTTGACCTTTTCCGCGTCAATATAGACAAGCCGCCCGGTGAAATCCACCGTGACGCCCTCGAATTTCACAACATCCCGGCCGGCTTCTCCGCCGCTGGAACGCTTGATGATCGCGCCGATGCGCATCATCAGTTCTTTAGGGGAAAACGGTTTCACGACATAGTCGTCGATGCCCAGCTCAAAGCCGTGGATTTTATCGTATTCCTCGCCTCTGGCAGACAGCATAATGACCGGAGTCTGGCAGTATTTCCGGATTTCCCGGCATGCTGAAAAGCCATCCAGCTGCGGCATCATGATGTCCATGACGATGATATCGAAGGATTCCTGCTTGCAGATTTCAATTGCCTGCATGCCGTCCACCGCCTCGATGACCTGATGCCCCTCAAAAACCGCATATTTCTTGATGAGGTTGCGGATGCCGTCTTCGTCGTCGACCACTAAAATTTTGTACATATCTTCACCTTCCAACCGGGTTTTCACCCGTTGTGATGCCTTTCATTGTAGCTTTTCTTTGTGACCGCTGCGTGAATATCCGCTGAATTGTGGCTAAAAAGCAAAAAAGCCCCTATGCCTTCCTTCTGACACGAGGTTTTGTTTCGTCTGTTACATCCGCCGAACCGGTGTTCCGACCATCCGGCGGATTAACAGTATTTGTAATATATGTGAAGTTTTTAGCGTGTGAAGTCTATATATTCGGGTGTGGCTTACATGTTACAGCTGCTCTCCTTTTTACATACTGTCGCGGTTAATTCTCTAAGACTCTCTCCATGGCCTGCCCCCTCTCTTAACTTGCTTTCAGTATACACTTCAATTGTGATAGTTTTTTGAAAATGACATGAAACCGCGAAGAAATCTCTCCCTTTTTTCCGACCTCCCTCTCTTTTTTCTGATGCAAAGGCGCAGGCTGCTGCTGAATCCGATTCTTTTCTTT
Organism: Candidatus Soleaferrea massiliensis AP7; assembly: GCF_000820765.1. Lineage (GTDB taxonomy): Bacteria > Bacillota > Clostridia > Oscillospirales > Ruminococcaceae > Soleaferrea > Soleaferrea massiliensis. Next base: position 112,700 of record NZ_CCYH01000027.1, on the reverse strand, counting down.
CTATGCTGAGCCTGTATCTTCAATGTCTATATGATCTTCCGTTGTCTCAATGACCCGTTCCGTCTTCGGTCGCAGCATGGCGCTTTCTTTCCTGGTTTCAGGAAACGGCCTGTTTTCGGCTCCAAATCAGCTTAACAGGCATAAATCCTGAAAATTCCCAAAATTTCACTGTCATCTTTTAGAAATTCAATTGACATTTCATGATGATTGTATTATAATTTAATTACTGTAAGGATTATACAAGTTCATCCTCACATAATAAAAAACTTTATATGATGGGACAATAGCATCGATCCGCAGCTTACAACATGAACAGCTCCGCATAAAACATGCGGGAATCAGGCAATATGTCAACAGTTATCGATAGGGCTATCGTTTATCGATGAAGGGGGCTTTCCATGAAAAAAATCATTGCCATCTCTGCCGTAGGTGTCTTTCTGTTTGGATGCCTGTATTGGATTGGCCACAGCTGTAAGGATTTCAACATCAGCTTTGCCACCCATGTATATGTGTCCTATGAGGAAGATGGGAATACCGTTTCTAAAGAAATCACAGACACCGAAACCGTTGCAGAATTGAAAGAAATCTTTCAGGGACAGAGTTATATCGATGTTCCAATTCAGAGCTTTTCGGACAGCTGTTATCTGGTGTTCTCCGATAATCAGGACCGCATAGAGATCTATCCCGCACAGGATAGCGAGACCGTCATGCGCATCAACAAAGAGAACCGCTTTCTGCGCATCTCCGAAGAGGGACGAAAAGAGGTTGACCGCATTTTGAAAAACTATGCAGCGGTTTAATATATCCCATCGCCTCTGAGGAAATCGTCAGGGGCTTTTTTAATCCAGCTTACTTAATCTGTATGCATGAATTTAGACCATAGCAACCAGCGGACCGATTTGACGAAATAAAAGCCGTACAACCCTATCAGGGCTGTACGGCTTTTTGTAGCTTTAGCGTAACAAAACCACCGGCTCTTCCGTGAGAATAAAAGGCTTTAGCTTTCAGAGTGACAACGATCATTTCGCTCAAAGTGAGGAGCTATAGATATATAACTGCTTTAGCAGCTGCAGTGCGCGTAATGAAAATAGCCGTGATTCAGTGCCTCTTAAGAGGCCTGTCTGTATAACGCCCTTCCAGGGCTGATGCATACCACCAGTTCAACTGGCCCCTTTGATTGTCTGCTTTTATTATCCGCAAAGATGCTATGCAGAAACTTTGCGAGGTCATCCGGACTGGATAGATAGAGAGCTTGCGCAGAATCACACTCAGTCCCGCAAATAGTCATATCCGAGACAAACATCAGCCTTCTATGATCTTTACATAAAAATCCCGGCTTCTGGGACCGTCGAACTCACAAAAATAGATGCCCTGCCAGGTGCCCAGTACCAGATTGCCATCCTCAATCAGCACCGTGACACTGCTGCCGATCACGCTCGCCTTGAGGTGCGCGGCGGAGTTCCCCTCCATATGCCGGAACTGAGACCGGTCCGGAAAGGTCTCATCCAGCGCAAACAGCAGATCTGTCACGACATCGGGGTCCGCATTCTCGTTGATGGTGATGCCGGCGGTTGTATGCGGGCAGTATACCGCCGCCAGCCCGCTGATCACGCCGCTTTTTCGCAGTGTCTGACGCACCATGGCGGTGATGTTCGTAAATCCCTGCCGATTGGTGCGCAGGTGATAGGTTTCCATCATTGTACATCGCTCCTTTTCTCATCCATACATACTTATAGGTTCCTGGATCAATCTCCGATAATTTTTATCAGTGCATGTTTATCACGTTTCCCGTCAAACTCATAGTAAAAAATCTGTTCCCAGGTTCCAAAATCCAATTTTCCATTTGTGATTGCCACAACAACCTCCCGCCCCATCACTGTGCGCTTGAGATGCGCGTCGGCATTGTCCTCGAATCCGTTGTGATGATAGCGGCTGTACGGCTTTTCGGGTGCCAGTGTTTCCAGCCAGGCCTCATAATCCCGATGCAGACCCGGTTCATCGTCGTTGATAAACACACTGGCCGTGATATTCATTGCGTTGACCAGCACAAGGCCTTCTGTGACGCCGCTGTCGCTGACAGCGGCTCGCACCTGTGATGTGATATTGACAAGTCCTCTGCGCTCAGGCAAATGAAAATGCAGTTCTTTCCGGTAGGATTTCATGGTCTATTCTCCTTTTTGACTTCAGACAGCGGATAACATCATTTCAAAGCGGGCAGTATCGTTTCAAAGCTGTGATGCAGCCAACCGATCAGCGGTTGGCATAGTGGTAAAGCCGTGACGCGGTCAATCTATAAAATGATACATGGTTTTATAAAACGCCATTCATCTTGGCTTCCCCTCCATGCATCGCTGGCAGATGATTTCTCTTCAGCATCCCGCCTATTCGCCGGCCGATGTCATTTTTTGGACATCCGGCTTATTCTTCGGCAAAGGTCAATATCTGTTCAAGCGGTTTGCGCTTCTTTTCACGAAGCTTATCGTCTGCCGCATAGCCGATTCCAACCACCAGCCGGATGCGTTTGTTCTGTGGAATCGAAAGAAGGTTCTTGAGTTTTTTCTCGTCAAACCAGCCCATGATACAGCTTGAAAGCCCCTGTGCGGTGGCTGCCAGGCACAGATGCGCCGCCGCAATGCCGATATCAATCGGGGCGTAGTGCTGATCCTTGACCTTGCCGCCGAGCTTTGCAGAGAGAGTTGCCTTCTCCTCCAGCACAACGACGAAGGTTGGGCAGCGGTCGGTGAACTTGTTCATACCGAGACTTTGCAGGCATTTCGCAGTCTTGGGCGCAAGCGTTCCGCCGTTCACCAACACAAAGCTCCAAGGCTGGCTGTTGCAGGCCGACGGTGCGATTCTCGCCGCTTCGATGCAGCGGACCAGCTTTTCCTGCTCCACTGCTTTTTCGGTGAAATTCCGGCAGCTTTCCCGCTGCGCGATCAATTCAAAATAATCCATATCAGATTTCCCCTTTCGCGGTCGTTTTTGTATACAACGGCAAACGATGCGGACCGGCCATGTTATGACAGCTGGGAGGCCTGTGCACCGTCCCACTGAAATCGTTTTAAATCAACCCGTCCGTCCGGGGTAAACTCGACACCTTCCTGCTCGAGCAGCGCGACCTGCCGGTTCTCTCCGCCGAACGCGAATGCTTTGGAAACCTCGCCGAACCGGTTAACCACCCGAAAGCACGGGATCACATCCGGCTGCGGGTTGACATGCAGTGCATAGCCCACCACTCTGGACCAGCGCGGGTTGCCTGCCAGCATGGCGATCTGCCCATAGGTGGCCACCCTGCCATACGGAATTTGCCGGACAATCTCGTAGATTCTGTCAAATGAACTGGACATCCGTCTTCCTCCTCATCTCTGTAAAGGTTTCTCTCTGCATGATTTGGATCCTGTCCGCCTGCCCATGCCCGATTTCATAAGTCGGCATGCATGGACAGACGACTGTGTTGACCAGATTAAATGTTTCTAAAAGGACATGGGATCAGCAGACCGCCGTACCTGTCTAAGCATGATGACAGTGAAGGTACTACCACTGCTTCCATTCCAGCTTCTCAATAAAACCGGTCAGTTCCCCAATGCAGCTGGCAAAACGCTGCTTTTCCTCCTCGTTGAACACATCCATGTCCTCTGCGATACGGCCGATGACGCCCTGCACCACCTCTTCGACCTCCTGGCCGCCCTGTTCGGTGATCTGCACATACACCCGCCGCCGGTTTTCGAGATCGTGCTCGCGCAGCACCAAGCCCTTGCTTTCCAGCGCGCTCACCAGCTTGGACAACTGCTGCTTGGACATCTGTAAATCGGCCGCGAGCTGCGACATGGTCATTCTGCGGTTAGGATGGTACCGCAGCGTACACAGCACATGCATCGGCCGGCAGTTCAGCTTTAAATCATCGAACATGCCGGACGGCCGTTTGGACGCGGCAAAGAAGACGATCAAAAAACCCACCAGCCGCTGTGCCAGTTGGTTGTTGTCAATAGCTTTCATACCCATACGCTCCCATTCAAATTACTTACCCGTTTCAGTATATCCTGAAATGATTTGTTTGTCAATTGTTTACCATCATATCTTGACAAATATCCGGCATTGTTATACACTTAAAGACGCGTAAGCTGTGCTGTAGTAAAACGCATCACAGCTTACAGGATCCAAATATACATATAAAAGAATATACGAGGGAATGACATGTTATCAAAATTCAGTGTAAAAAAGCCGCTCACCATCATCCTTTCCGTTCTGTTAATCCTTCTGCTCGGCGTCATCTCGTTCACGATGATGCCGGTCGATCTGCTGCCGAAAATTGACCTGCCATATGCGGCGGTCATCACGGCCTATCCGGGCGCCAGCCCGGAAAAGGTGGAGCTTTCGGTCACCAAGCCGCTGGAAAGCGTGCTGTCCACCACCAGCGGCGTGCAGACAGTCACCAGCATTTCCCAGGAAAATACCAGCATGATCATCTTTGAATTCGGCTACGGGGTCAACATGGACCGCGTGATGATCGATATGAACAACAAGATCGGAACCGCCAAAGCCCAGTTGGACGACGCGGTATCCTCCCCGGTGCTGATGCAGATCAACCCGGATATGATGCCGATCATGATCGCCAGCGTCGACTGGGATGGAAAGGATTCCGCCGCGATCTCCAAGATCGTCAAGGAGGAGGTCGTCCCGTCTTTTGAACGCGTGGACGGCGTGGCATCGGTTGAAACCATCGGCCTGGTCGAGGACAGCCTCAAGGTCACGCTCAATCAGAAGAAGATCGACGCGCTCAACGACAAGGTGCTTCGTTCGGTCGACAGCGGCCTGGCGGATGCCAAACAGGCGATGACGGAAGGTGAGCGGAAGCTCAAAGAGGGCCGCGAAACCTTCGAATCCGAGAAGAGCAGGCAGACAGGCGAGCTGGCCGAAAAGTCCAAGGAGCTTGAGTCTGGCAAGCAGCAGATGCAGCAGGGAATGTCTCAGCTGGCGGGTACGCTCAGCGATGTACAGGCCCAGCGCACACAGCTCGCATCGCTGAAAACCGTGTTGGAGGGGGTAATCCAGCGGCTGGACGCAAGCGCATCGGTGCAGGCGGGTGAGCTGCGGACACTGCTTTCAGGGCTTGTCGAGGCTGGTCTGATCGATGAAAGCACGATGAACAGCATCCTTTCCGAGGCACAGGCGCCGGGCAGCAAGCTTAAAGAACAGCTTGAAGGCCTGTTAAAGCAGCTGGACGACGGCATTACGCAGGCCGACAGCGGCATTTCGGCGATTAAGACACAGCAGAGCACTCTGCAGAAGCAGTTTGACCAGCTTCTGGAGGGGGAAAAGCAGCTGAATCTCGGCAAAGCCCAGCTCGAGGACGCGCTCAGCAAGGCCGACCGCGAGCTTTCCGACCAGGAAAAGCTGCTGGAGGAGAAGAAAGCCGAGATGGAGTCCGCCGAGGAGGAGGCCTATGCGAAGGCCAACTTGAGCGGCGCGCTCACGCCGAAGATGATAAAGGACCTCTTGACAGCGGAGAACTTCTCGATGCCCGCCGGCAGCCTGACCGAGGGCGACGAGAGCTATTCGATCCGGGTCGGCGACCAGTTCGCCGATGAAAAGGAGGTAGAAAACCTTGTGCTGATGGATACCAAGAACGACGACATCGGCGTAATCAGGCTCGGCGACGTCGCGGATATCGGATTTTCCAGCAATGTCGGAGAGATGTACGCGAAGATCAACGGCAACGACGGCATCCTGCTGACCATGCAGAAGCAGAGCACCGCGTCGACCACCGAGGTGTCCGACCTCACACGGCAGACGATGGAGAAGCTCGAAGAACTCAACAGCGGCATGCACATCACCGCGCTGAACGATCAGGGCATTTATATCAACACGGTCATCAACTCGGTGCTGCAGAACCTGCTGATGGGCGGCATCCTCGCAATATTGATCCTGTTTTTGTTCCTGCACCGGTTTAAGCCAACCTTCATCGTCGCGGTCAGCATCCCAATCAGCCTCGTTTTTGCCGTGGTGCTGATGTATTTCTGCGGCGTGACCTTGAATGTCATCTCGCTGGCTGGCCTTGCGCTCGGCGTCGGCATGCTGGTGGATAACAGCATTGTGGTTATAGAGAACATCTACCGGCTGCGCAGCGACGGCGTCCCGGCTGCCAGAGCCGCGGTACAGGGCGCAAAACAGGTTGCCGGCGCGATCACCGCGTCGACCTTGACCACCATCTGCGTCTTTCTGCCGATCGTCTTCACCGAGGGTATTTCGCGGCAGCTGTTCGCGGATATGGGCCTTACCATCGGGTTCTCGCTGGTCGCCAGCCTATTGATCGCATTGACGCTGATTCCGGCGCTCTCCTCTACAATGCTCAAAAAGGCCAGGGAGACGAAGCACAGCTGGTTTGACAAGGTCGTGGATGTCTACGAAAGGGCGCTTCGGTTCACACTTCGGCATAAGGCGATGACGTTGTGCTGTGCGGGCGCACTTCTGGGACTGAGCATCTTCGGCACCACGCTGCTGGGCACCGGCTTCATGCCTGAAACCAACAGCAACCAGATCACCGTCACGATGGAGACGCCGAAGGAGACCACAAAAACGCAGACGCGCGCGCTCAGCGATGAGATCATCTCGCGCATCGAGGACATTGACGGCGTGAAGACGGTCGGCGCGATGCAGTCGCAGGATGAAAACAGCGTCAGCATGTATGTACTGCTGGATGAAAGCCGCAAAAATACCAGCCAGGAGATCGAACGGCTCATCAAGGAAGAGACCGACGGGCTTGACTGCACCGTGGATGCATCCTCCTCCGGCATGGACATCTCGGCGATGGCCGGTTCGGGCATCCAGATCGACATCACCGGCGACGACCTCGACCAGCTGCAGGAGATCGCGCGCGATGTAGCGGGTATCGTGGAACAGGTGGACGGCACGGTCGAAGTTTCCGATGGACTCGAGGAGACCACCAACGAGACCCGCATCACGGTCGATAAAAACAGGGCGATGGAATACTCGCTGACCGTTGCGCAGGTCTATCAGGCGCTTGCGCAGGCCATCCAGTCCGAAAGCAAGGCCACCACGCTGTCGATGGACGGCAAGGAGTACGATGTGATCGTCGTACAGGACCAAGAGAACCTGCCGAAGCACGACAGGCTTGCCGATTACACGATCGAGGGCACAAAGGACGGTGAAACCGTCGATGTGAAGCTCGGCGATATCGCGTCGGTCACACAGGCGCAGGGCCTCCCGGCAATCCATCATGAAGACCGGGCGCGCACGATGTCGGTCACCGCGCAGATCGATCCGGACCACAATATCGGACTGGTGAGCCGCGAACTGGAATCCAAGCTCGCGAACTATGAAGCGCCGGAAGGCTACAAGGTCGAAATCTCCGGTGAAAACGAGACGATCAACAACACGCTCTCCGACCTGGTCAAGATGATCCTTTTGGCCATTGTGCTGATCTACGCGATTATGGCCGCGCAGTTCCAGTCGCTGATGTCCCCGTTCATCGTCATGTTCACGCTGCCGCTGGCGTTCACCGGCGGTCTGCTCGCGCTCTGGGCCGGCGGATTCGACCTGACCATCGTCGCAATGCTCGGCTTCCTGGTGCTGGCGGGCGTGGTCGTCAACAACGGCATCGTATTTGTCGATTACACAAACCAGCTGCGGCTGGACGGCGCGGAGAAGCACGAAGCGCTGATTCTGACCGGACGGCGGCGCATCCGTCCGATTCTGATGACTGCACTGACCACCATTCTGGGCCTTTTAACACTGGCACTGGGCATCGGCTCCGGCTCGGACCTGTTACAGCCGATGGCTGTGGTGATCATCTTCGGACTGACCTACGCTACGTTTTTGACCCTGTTTATCGTACCGGCCATCTATGACCTGCTGATGCGCAAGCCGCTCAAAGCGGTCGATCTGGGTGATGGTGAATAAGCTTCCGAGAGCCCGCAAAAGCCACCCGTTAAACGGCTGATACGTACCGGCCTGAACAGGGCTTGATATCAGCTCACCTTCTGAGCGGAATAAAGCGATGCATCAAGTTATATCCACTATCGGCAATATCCTGAACGGTCCGCCGGCTGATGCGTGTGCTGCTAAAACAGTTATAAGCATCATTTTGTCATCGCGGACCGTTGGTCAGGCTTTTACAGAAATGATATTCTACAGCTTGATACACACCGCAGAGCCGACTATTTCCGATTATTCAGTGAGGAGAATTTGTAAATGAACAGCTTTATAGAAACATTGACAAGCAAGGGCAAGAGCGCCCAGCTGCCCGAAGAATATAATTATTTCGGGAAACTTATCGGCAGCTGGAAACTCGATTATACGGACCACAACATGTCCTGTTCGGTCAAAGGAGAATGGCATTTTTCATGGGTTCTTGAAGGCATGGCGGTGCAGGATGTCATTATTTTGCCTTCGCGAGAAACAAAAACGGAAATCCCACATCCTATCACGGAATACGGCACAACGCTTCGGGTCTACAACCCAGTCACACACGCATGGGATGTCGCCTATGGTTACACAGGAAAAATCATGAGACTTGAAGCGACAAAACAACATGATATGATCGTCCTTACGAACATTGACGATGAAAGAAGGAAGTGGGTTTTTGTCGAAATTGAGGATCATCATTTTCATTGGCAGAATGTTACCGTAAAAGATGACGGCGAATGGTATATCAATGCGGATATATATGCCGAACGCATATCATAGTCTGTGAAACAAGGCGGTACCGCTTTTGGTACCGCCTTGTTTTGTGCTGTCTGTCCTTTCATTTCGAGGGCTGAGCCTCTATAGTAATATTATAATATTTAACCGGCCTACGGCGGCTGCCTTGTCTGCATCAAGATGAAGTGTCCCGATGCGCTCCATTTAAACCGGGGAATTTGGTGCGGGACTGACGCCGCGTGAAAAGCCGCAAGGGAACACCGGATCGAGGCAATAGCTGAGGAAGAATGGGGAAATGGTTACGCCCGGATGAGGTGGAGGAGGAGCGGCTTTGCTATGGATGCGGAACCCATACAAAACCATGATCCCGCGCGAAACATTTGGCGCTGAACTTATCCATATAACCAAAAGAATCTCCCGGCCCGCCTAGACGGCGGAACCGGGAGATTCTAATATGTCCTAATAGCCGAAGCGGTTACGGCCACCCATCTAGAGTCCGTATCAGGATGCTTACAGCGTCACCTTATGATAAACCTTCTTGCCTTTTTTCAGCACAATGTAGCCGTTTTCCGCGAAGTCGTCCCTGTCGACGCTCTCGAATGGGTCGGACACCTTCTCGGAACCAATGGAGATGCCGCCCTGTTCGATCAGTCTGCGGCCTGCGCCCTTGGAATTTGCAAGTCCGGTCTTCACAAGCAGGTCCGCCACGGTGACGGCGCCTTCGGTGAAATCCGCATCGGAAAGCGCGGTGGTCGGCATGTTTTCGCTGTCGACGCCTGCTCCGAACAGCGCCCTGGCCGCTTCCTTTGCCTTTAAGGCTTCCTCTTCGCCATGTACCAGCTTGGTCACCTCAAACGCGAGCAGCTCCTTGGCTTCATTCAGCTGGCTGCCTTCCCAGGATTCCATTGCCTCAATCTCCTCGATCGGCAGGAAGGTCATGAGCTTCAGGCAGTTGATGACGTCCGCGTCGTCAATGTTTCTCCAGTACTGGAAGAAATCATACGGCGAAACCTTCTCCGGGTCCAGCCAGAGCGCGCCGCTCTCGGTTTTGCCCATCTTTTTGCCTTCCTTTGTGGTCAGCAGCGTGAAGGTCATGCCGTAGACCTCCTTCTTCTCCACCTTGCGCGCCAGATCCACGCCGCTTATAATGTTGGACCACTGGTCGTCGCCGCCCAGCTCCAGCGTACATCCGTAGTTCTGCAGCAAGTATAAGAAGTCATAGCTCTGCATGAGCATATAGTTGAATTCGATGAAGGTCAGGCCCTTCTCCAGCCTGCTCTTGAAGCATTCCGCCGTCAGCATGCGGTTGACCGAGAAATGCACGCCGATATCGCGCAGGAACTCCATATAATTGAGCTTCAGCAGCCAGTCGCCGTTGCGCAGAACCAGTGCCTTATCGTCCGTAAAATCGACGAATTTGGAGATCTGTGCCTTAAAACGTTCAGCGTTGCTGTTAATCTGCTCCTTGGTGAGCATCTTGCGCATATCCGTCTTGCCGGTCGGGTCGCCGACCATTGTGGTTCCGGTACCGAGAAGCGCGATCGGACGGTGGCCCGCTCTCTGCATATGCATCATGACGATGATCTGCAGCAGATGGCCCACATGCAGGCTGTCAGCCGTCGCATCGAATCCGATATAGAAGGTGACCTTTTCATTTTCCAGCGCCTTCTTGATCTGATCCTCATGGGTCATCTGGGCGATAAGCCCGCGTCTTTTCAGTTCTTCAAATACTGTCATCGATATACTCTCTCCTTAAAAATCTCTTATATTGGATTGCTCTATGAGCTCCTTCGCGTGATTCAATGTGAGCGCGGTGATGTCGGCGCCGCCGATGATCCGCGCAATCTCCCGCTGGCGTTCCTCCAGCGACAGCGTGTGCACCTGCGTGCGGGTGCTGTTTTCATCCAGATGCTTTTCAATCAGCAGATGGTTGTCCGCAAACGCCGCGACCTGCGCCAGATGCGTGATACAGATCACCTGCCGGCTGCGCGACGCTTCCTTGAGCTTGACGCCGACCCGCTGCGCGGTCTTGCCGCTGACGCCGGTATCCACCTCGTCAAAGATCAGCGTGCCGATCTCATCCTGGTCGGCCAGCACACATTTGAATGCCAGCATGATGCGGGACAGCTCGCCGCCCGACGCGATGCGGTCGATCGGCTTCGGCGGTTCGCCGGGATTGGTCGATATCAGAAACTGCATGCTGTCCATGCCGTTCCTGCCAAGTTCTATGGGCTTTGCATCCACCGAAAACTGCACAAACGGCATCTCGAGAAAGCTGAGCTCGTCACATACCAGTGCGGAAAAACGCTGCGCCGCCGCTTTTCGATCCTCCGAAAGCCGCTTCGCGCATGCCGCCGCCTGTGCGTGTGCCTGCTGCAGTGCTTCCTTCAGCCGGGCGATCTCTTCTTCGGAATCCTGTAATTGCTCGAGCTTGTGGCGGCAGTCCTCATAGTAAGCAACCACCTGCTCCACGGTTTCGCCGTATTTGAGCTTCAGCCGGTAGATCTGATCCAGCCTGCCTTCGATGGCGTCCAGATCGCCGGGATTCGTCTCGTCGTCGTCGAGGTAGCCGCGGATTTCGTCGTTGATGCCCTCCAGCTCGTAGTAGATATCCGTCAGCTTCTGCGCGCATTCCCCAAACATCGGCAGGTAGGAGGCGATATCCTGCAGCTGAAGCTGCGCAAGCCGCACAAGCTGCATCGCGCCCTGCGTGTCGGTATCCCCGTTGATGCTTTCATGTGCCGAGCACAGCGCACCGGAAATCTTCTGCGTGTTCAGCAGAAGCTCCCTTTGCGCGGTCAGCTCCTCCTCTTCCCGGGGTTTCAGCTTCGCCGACTCGATCTCCTCGATCTGGTAGGTCAGGATGTCCTGCGTCTTCGCCTTCTGCGCCTCATCCATCTGCAGCTGTTCGAGCGATTGCCGGATATCCTGTAGCTTGGTGTACAAATCGCGGTACCGCGACAGCTGTGTATGTAATGCGCCGAACCGGTCGATGAACCGGATGTGTTTCTGTTCGTTTAACAGTTCTTCATTGTCGTGCTGTCCGTGAATGCTGATCAGAAGCTGTCCGAGCTGCCGCAGCATGGTGACCGTGGCGGGCTGTGCGTTGATCCTGCAGCTGCCGCGTCCTTCCGCTGAGATTTCGCGGGAGATCAGCAGTTCCCCGTCCTCCATCTCGAAGCCAAGCTCGCGCACCGCATCCTCAGCCGTCCTGCCGATGTCGGTGAACAGCGCGTTGACCACAGCCTTGTCGGCCCCTCTGCGGACGATATCCTTGGAAACCCTGCCGCCCAGGATGGCGCTGAGCGCGTGGATGATGATCGATTTTCCGGCGCCGGTCTCTCCGGTGAAGATATTCAGTCCCCCGGTGAAATCGACGGTGGTCTTTTCAATGACCGCAACATTCCGGATAAACAGATGAGATAGCATATCCTTCCTCCCCTCTGTCTTTTTTCTGCTATTTATCGATGATTTTTTTAAGCTCTTCTATCATATGCATGGTGCCTGCTTCATCCCGCATGACAATCAGGATGGTGTCGTCCCCGGCCAGCGTGCCGACTACGCCGGGCAGGTGCATGATGTCCAGCGCCGCGCAGGCCGCGTTGGCCATGCCGACATAGCATTTGACCACGACGAGGTTGCCCGCATAGTCGACCGAATAGGCCGACTCCTTGAAGATGGAATAGAACTTCGAAGCCATATCCACGCCCTGATCGTTGGTGGATGCCGCATACTTGTAATTTCCATTATAGGAGAGAGTCTTGATCAGCCGAAGCTCCTTGATGTCGCGCGACACCGTCGCCTGCGTAACATCGAAGCCGGATGTCTTCAGCGCTTTGAGAAGCTCTTCCTGCGTGTCAATTTCCCGCTCTGAGATGAGTTCTAAAATCTTGGCGTGTCGTTTGGTCTTCATACAGTTCTAACCCCTTTTCATTATTTTTTCGCCCAGCACCTCGTAATAATCCCGGTGCCCCAGATTGACGAATTCCGCGTAGATATCCGCCTTTTTGACGGTGACGCGGTCTTCCTCCTCTATTTTGATTGCCTTCTCACCGTCCACGGTGAGATACAGCTCGTTTTCACTGTTGATATAGACGTTCTCCACCGTAAGCTCTTTTTCCGGCGAGAAGATGATCGTCCGCGAGAAGAGGGAATGCGGACAGATCGGGGTCATCGAGATGCAGTCGAACACCGGGTCGATGATCGCGCCGCCCGCCGACATGGAATAGGCGGTCGAGCCGGTCGGCGTGCAGAAGATGATGCCGTCCGCGCGGTAATCGCTGACAAGCTTCCCGTCGCAGAACACCTTGAGGTCCACCATGCGCGCAAGCTCGCCCTTGGTCAGCACCACATCGTTGAGCGCATAAAAGCATGCCTTTTCGCCCTTCTTGAGGATCTCCACCTGCAGAAGCATCCGCTTGTCGACGGTGTAATCCCCTTTGACAAAGGCGTCCAGCCAATCGAGATCGGTTTCTTCCAGCTGTGCGAGAAAACCCAGCCTGCCGACGTTGATTCCAAGCACCTGCTTACGGTATTCGATCGCATGTTTCGCACTGTGGATGATCGTGCCGTCTCCGCCGATGGCGATAATTGCATCGCACCGCCGGACGTTCTCATAAAAATCGCCGTACTGCACATCGCCGCGGCTGAGACTTTCTCGGTAAGCGTCCGACATCAGAACCGAAACGCCGAGGGAAGACAGCTTGTCTATTACACTGCAGGTGCACTGCAGCGCATTTTTTTTATCCAGATTCGGCATTAAAACAACGTTCATTCTCTGCAACCTCGTTCACAGCGGGTAATTCCGCCGTGTCATTCCTGAAAAAGTATCGTTCTGTTATCCGGCCTGTCCTGCTGGTTCCCCTTGATTGCCTGAGGTGTCCCCATCGATTCAGATAAGTTTGTCCCCAATGGCAGACTTCAAGGGATACTGGACGGAAATAACCGTATGCGTTCATCAGTCGATCATCCTGAAGCCTGCTGTTCATAAAAGAAAGACCGATGAACTGTGGCAACGCGGATGTTGACTTCTATATTCTTCGGTTTTGCTTTTTATATGATTCTGAATATAAGATCGGTATGTATATTCAAATCCCAGAATTCATTCCTTTTACTGCGGTTCCCCTGAATGATTTCTGATGCCCTCGAACGGTTTATGGATAAAGGAACTGTGCTTCTGCTATGCATCTCTGTCCAAAGTGCTGTGGGAAAGCTCCACCAGCTGTTTCACATTCGGTTCACAGGCTTCTTCGCCCGGTAAAACCGACAGGTACATCAAATATTCGATGTTGCCCTGCGGCCCTTTGACCGGAGAAAAATCAAGCCCTTTGACATGATATCCGCTTTCGAGCGCAAACGCCAGGGTGTTTTGCAATACCTCCCGGTGAACATCAGGATCGCGCACCACGCCCTTCTTGCCGACCTTCTCGCGTCCGGCCTCAAACTGCGGCTTGACCAGTGCGACGATCTCGCCGTCCTGCCGCAGAAACGCCTTCAGTACCGGTAAAACCAGCTTTAAGGAGATGAACGCGACATCGATGCTGACGAAGCCGACAGGCTCGGGCACCTGCTCTTTGGTCAGATGCCGGACATTGGTCCGTTCGAGGTTGACGACCCGTTCATCGGTGCGCAGCTTCCAGGCGAGCTGTCCGTAGCCGACATCCACCGCGTAGACCCGGCTTGCGCCGCTCTGCAGCATGCAGTCGGTGAAGCCGCCGGTCGATGCGCCGACATCCATGCACACCTTATCTGTCAGGCAGATGGGGAAGCTCTGCATGGCCTTTTCGAGCTTCAGCCCGCCGCGGCTCACATATTTCAAAGTATCTCCGCGCACCTCGATGTGATCCACCCCGGTTACCGGGGTGCCGGCCTTATCCTGTTTCTGCTGATTGACGTAAACCTGTCCCGCCATGATCAGCGCTTTGGCCTTTTCGCGGCTCTCTGACAGCGAACGGTTCACCATGGCGATATCCAATCTGATCTTTTCGCTCACGTATTTTTCTCCTGTTTCTCAATGTTCTGCCGGACAAACGACTCGATGCCGCCGGCATCCAGCCCCAGCCGGTTCAGCAGCCGCTCAACCGGCGCATGGTCGACATACCGGTCCTCGATCGCCCGGATATGATAATGTCCCGCGTAATCCGCCTCCTGCAGCAGACTGCCGAAGTGCTCGCCGATGCCGCCCTTGCGGATGCCCTCCTCAACAAAGAAGACCCGTTCGTACGGCAGCGCAAGCTCGATGCACGCGGGCGGGATCGGGCTGATCTGACAGAGCTTGAGCACGAATACATGGTATCCCAGCGCGCAGAGCTTCTTAGCCGCGCCGCAGACGGGTGCGATCTCCCTGCCGTAGGAGACAAGCAGAATCCGCTGCTTGTCCGCCGGGGCAGCCGGACCGTTTTTGGAAAGCGCGATACCGCCGGAAAAATGCTCCTGTGTCAGCAGATGATAACTGTCGGTGACCGACTGTAAATCCTTTTCTATGACCGGCTCCTTGCCGCGCGGATACCGCAGCGCACAGATGCCGGTTTCCTCATACAGGCATTTCTTCAAGCAGAGCTCGACCTCCCGGTAATTGGACGGGGAGTAGAGCTTCATGTTCGGGATGGCGGACAGATAAGAGGCGTCAAAGATGCCCTGATGGGTTTCGCCGTCCTCCCCAACCAATCCCGCGCGGTCCACCGCCAGCACGATGTGGGCGTTTTCGATCGCCGCATCGTGAATGACCTGGTCGTAGGCGCGCTGTAAAAAGGTCGAATAAACCGCAAAGACCGGCAGCATCCCATTGCGGGCCAGCCCCGCCGAGAAGGTCACCGCGTGCTGCTCGGCAATGCCGACGTCGAAGAAGCGTTCGCGGTATTTCTTCGCGAAGAACTGCAGTCCGGTGCCATATTTCATCGCGGCAGTCGTTGCGCAGATGCGGGAATCCTCATTCGCCAGGCTGACAAGGCACATGGGACTAACGGGTGAGTAGTTTTCATCGGTCAGGTTGCTGAAGTCCCCGGTCAGCGGATTGAATTTCGAGACGCCGTGGTATGCGCCGGGATTGTTTTCGGCAAAGCTGTAGCCCTTGCCCTTGATCGTCTTGATGTGCACAAAGACCGGACAGGCCAGCCGCTGCGCGAGAGTCAGCGCCTTGAGCAGGCTTTTCAGGTCGTGGCCGTCAATCGGCCCCAGATAGACAAAGCCCAGCTCCTCAAAAAAGGTGCTGTGATATAGGATCTGCTTCACGACCGATTTGGAGGTGAGCAGGGTTTCTCGAAGCTTATTTCCCACCAGCGGGAGGTGTTTGAGCGCGTTGTCCAGCGTATTTTTAAATTTCTGATAAGAGCTTTTCAGCCGGATGTTGGACAGATAGTTGGCCAGTGCGCCGGTGCTCTTGGAGATCGACATGTCGTTATCGTTGAGTATGATGATAAGGCGGTCGCTCGACTTGCCGGCGTTGTTCATGCCCTCATAGATCATGCCGCCGGTGAAGGAGCCGTCGCCCAGCACCGCTATGACCGAATGGTCGTTGTGATGCAGCGTATTGGCCTTGGCAAGCCCGCAGGCCGCCGAAATCGAGGTGCTGCTGTGCCCTGCGATAAACGCGTCGTGGATGCTTTCATTCTGCCTTGGAAATCCGGACAGGCCGCCCTCCTGCCGCAGTGTCTGGAACCGGTCCTTACGGCCGGTCAGAAGCTTGTGCGTATAGCACTGGTGGCCGACATCCCAGACAATCTGGTCGTTCGGCGAATCGAAGATATAGTGCAGCGCGACGGTCAGTTCCACCACACCGAGATTCGAAGCTAAATGCCCGCCGGTGACCGATACGGTCTTGATGAGCTCATACCGGATGCAGTTGCAGAGGATGGGTAGCTCGTCCAGCGAGAGTTTCTTGACATCGTCCGGGGAATGGATATCATCCAAGATATTCTGCCCTGACATCATATCCCCTCCATTTCCATTTGATTTTGGGATGGGTACCAAGCAGCTGCCGCAAATCGTCTTGCTGTGCGGCTGTCGAAGAGCTTCGGCGCAGGGCCGATGCCATGGCGGCACACTGTACCCACACCCGTTCCACTGTTATATAATCGGAATCAGCATGGCGATCAGGATGCCCAGCAGCGCGCCGGCCAGCACTTCAAGCGGCGTATGGCCGATAAACTCCTTAAGTTCCTTGCTGCCAAGCTCCTCGACGGAAAAATCGTCGTCGTCCTCGTAAAATTCGAGCGGCTCTTCGCCGTGCTTTTCTGCGGGTTTCTCGTTTTCGGCCTCGGCTTTCGCCTCAGCCTTCATCGCGTCGACCATCTTGTTGATGACCTTCGCGTTCTCGCCGGTGGCACGCCGCACGCCCATCGCGTCGTACATGACGATCGCGGCGAAGATGACCGCCAGCGCGAACTCCGGGGACGCCACCCCCGCCTTGCGCGACATGGCGACCGCCAGCGCGCAGACCGTGGCGGAATGCGCGCTGGGCATGCCGCCGGCGCCGACCATCCGTTCCAAATTGACCTTTTTGGTCTTGATAAAGGTAAACAATGTTTTCAAAACCTGTGCCGAAACCCACGCAATGATCGCGACAATCAAATAGTAGTTGCCGATCAAATGCATCAATTTCCCCATATATATAGACATCCTTTCGGGGAAGGGGATCCTTTCCCTTCCGTGTCTCACATGTAGTCCCTATTTTAGCTTCCCTGTCAATGCTCCCGGTTCAAAAGGAGTCCCGTCAGTTCACGCAGGAATCCGTCCCTGATGCGAAGCTGTGAAAGCTCCTGCAACGCCTCCTCCGTGAGCTGTTCGGCGATTTTCTTCGACTGCTCCAGCCCGTACAGGCTGGTATAGGTGTTCTTCTCGTTGCCTTTGTCGCTGCCAATCGGCTTGCCGAGCTTCTCAGCGTCTCCGGTCACATCCAGGATGTCGTCGACGACCTGAAACGCCAGCCCCAGCTTCTGCGCGTACAATGACGCGTGCTTCAGGTAATCGTCATCCGCGCCGCCCAGAATGCAGCCGATGCGCACGCTCGCCTTGATCAGCGCGCCGGTCTTTAACAGGTGCATCTGTGTCAGATGCTCGACATCCAGCCGTTTTCCTTCGCTTTCTAGGTCGATGACCTGGCCGCCGATCATGCCGTAAACACCGGCGGACGCCGACAGCTCATGGATAGCCTCCAGCACCTGCTCAGGCGCGAAGAAATCGCAGTGCCTGCTCATCGACTCGAACGCCAGCGTGAGCAGCGCGTCGCCCGCAAGCAGCGCGGTCGATTCGGAAAACTGAATGTGGCAGGACGGCTGTCCCCGCCGCATGTCGTCGTCATCCATGCAGGGAAGGTCGTCGTGTATCAGCGAATAGCAGTGCACCATCTCAATGGCGCTGGCGAACGGCAGCACCCGTTTGGGCTGCGCGCCCAGCGCACGTGCAAATTCCAGCGCCAGTACCGGACGGATGCGCTTTCCGCCGGCTGTCAGGCTGTATTTCATCGCCTCGATCACGCTTTTCTGCAGGCTGGATGCGTCCGACACCTGCTCGAGCAGATAGGCGTCAACCATATTCGTGTAGTCGTTTAGCCGGTTTTTCCAATCATTCACCATCGATCACCTGTTTGTTCTGTTGTGAAAGCTCCTCCACAACGAGTTTTGCATGCTTGATCTGTTCGTCGCAGAACGAGATCAGCGAATTTGCCTCCTCATAGAGCTTCAGCGACTTTTCCAGCGGAAGCTCCCCGCTTTCCAGCATCTCTGAAATCTTCTCCAGCCGCTTCATCGCGCTCTCGAGCGTCATGTTCTTCTGAGGCAAGCCTATACACCCCTCTCCTCTTCATCGCGGTCCACCCCTGTGACCGAAGCGCGCACCGTGCCGTCCGCAAATCGGATGGCGAGCGCATCCCCTTCGCGCAGCTGGGCCGCTGAAACGACAGGCCTGCCGTCCCTTCGCACCAGCGCATATCCCCGGGACAAATCCCGCAGGGGGCCGGCCGCTTCGAGCCGCGTGCGCAATGTCAAAAGGGAATTCGAATATCCCAATAGAACATTCTGCATCCCGTTATCTATTGATTTTACCAAAAAATCGAGCCGCTGTCTATTTTTATTCAAGAAAAACTTGTGATTTTTCAGAAAATTCTGATTTCTGATCCGTTCGAGCCGGTTCTGCCAACCGTTGATGAGGCCCTGTGTCCGGTTTTGAATCCGTTCGAACACCGTCGCCAGATGGTAGGAAAGCTGCGTCACATCCGGCGCAACCATCTGGGCGGCGGCCGTCGGCGTCGGACAGCGCAGGTCCGCGACAAAATCGCAGATCGTATAGTCGGTTTCATGCCCCACAGCCGAGATAACCGGGATATGGCAGCCAAAAACCGCCCGCGCAAGCCCCTCGTCGTTGAACGCCCAAAGCTCCTCAAGGCTGCCGCCGCCGCGCGCCAGAATGATCACATCGATGCCGCCGCGCGCTTCCAGCGCCCGCAGCGCCTCGATCATCTGCCCGGGCGCGGCGTCACCCTGCACCTGGACGGGGTATAAATATACATGCGCCAGCGGGTACCGGCGTTCCAGCACGTGCAGGATATCATGCAGCACCGCGCCGGTCTTGGAGGTCACAACCGCGATGTTCCGCGGCAGCTCGGGCAGCGGCTTCTTGTACGCTTCGTCGAACAGCCCCTCATCGCGGAGCTTTTTCTTGAGCTGCTCAAAGGCCAGCGACAGCGCGCCGACGCCGTCCGGCTGCAGCTCATAGGCGTACATCTGGTAGATGCCGTCCCGTTCGAATACGCGGATATCGCCGCGCACCAGCACGCTCATGCCGTTCTGCGGCCTGAATGGAACCTGGGACGCATGGCTCTGGAACATGACCGCTTTGACCGACGACTTTTCATCCTTCAAAACGAAGAAGAAATGCCCGGTTTTGTAGTGATGGGTGAAATTTGAGATTTCCCCTTTGATGATGATATCCGACAGCCGTGAATTCTCCTGAATACAGGCGCCGATATAGCGGTTCAGCTGGGATACCGTCAGGATGTTCATTCCGATCATCGTTTTTCCGCCTTTAAATAAGTGAGTATGGCCGTACCGGCCGCATTGTCCGCCGAAAAGGCTGGGGCTGCAAAGGACGCATCGAAGCGTTCGGTCATCCTCTCCCGGATGCGCCGGTTGGACATCACGCCGCCGACATATAACAGCGGCAGGCTGCCGTAGGTTTCCTGCAGCGCTTCGGTCATCCGTTCCAGCACGGTCAGGATGTATGTAAGGCAGTACTTCGCGATATCCTCTCCGGGCTCCGAAGCCGCGAGCATCCTTTGGCACTGGTTCTCCACGCCGGAAAGGCAGCAGTCCGCCCCCTTCATCGGCACGCGGATGTGGAATTCCCGCCTCGACGCTTCGGCAAGCTGTTCGAGCTCTTTTCCTGCGGGAAAGGAAATGCCGAGCATCACGCCGACCCGGTCGACCGCCTGTCCGGCCTTCAAATCGAGCGAGGACGCCACACACCGGATGTTAAACGGCGTATCCTGCCCAGGATTCACCATAAGCGCTTCGGTTGTGCCGCCGGACAGATGAAACGCGAGGAAGGCTTGGCCGGTCAGTTCCATGCGGCCGGCGCTGTAAAGCCCCGCCGCGATGTGTCCCGCCTGATGGGAAAACCCGTACACCGGGACGTCCAGCGTCTGCGCGAGCACCTCTGCCAGCGCCTGCCCGACCAGAAAGCAGGGCATATAGGAGCCGTCCACATCCCGCGGGCGGCAGGACACGCCGATGGCCGCAATCTTATCTTTGTCAATCGCGACTTCTTTAAACACATCGGCAATCTGTTTTGTATGTAAAAACACCGCGTCGCTCTGCTTGAGTCCCTTTCCACCCGCTTTGACCGGCAGAAGGCGTTTCGACTGGATCACCGCATCGGTTTTACTGTCGTAAACGGCAACTGAGGTGGTATAGTTGCTGGTGTCAATGCCGAGATACTGCGCCATCAGTCGCCGCCCTCGATGCGCTTGGCGATCGACCCGAGGATGCCGTTGATAAACGACGCGTCATTCTCGGTCGCGAACTTCTTGGCCAGCTCGACCGCTTCGTTGATCGATACGCTGATCGGGATGTCCTCCAGATAGATCATTTCATAGAGCGCCAGCCGCAGGATGGCCAGCGTCACCTTCGGCAGGCGGTCCTTCTTCCATCCGCGGGAGTTCTTTTCAATCAGTTCATCGAGAATCGGCAGATTCACGATGATGTCCTTGGATACCGAAACCGCGAACTCGCTGAGCTCTTTATCGTAGTTTTCCCGGGACTGCTCGATGATCTCGCGCATGCTGTCCTCTTTAAAGGACTTTTCAAAGACCAGAATAAAGGCCTGCTCCCGTTCTTCACTTCTCTTCATAGGTATACACCATCTTTCCCAATATTTCTACACATAGAAACAAACCCTCCATGAAATGATGGAGGGTTAAATCTAAACATTATGCATGTACTTTAACCGTTTGCGGTACAATGTCGACGATATGGATATTGACCTTCGCCACCGTGATGCCGATCATTGTCTGAATGGAGCGTTTTATATTATGTTGTATCTCCTGGGAGACCTGCGCAACGTTGACGCCATATTTTAAGATGACCGCAACGTCAATCACAGCGACCTCGTCCGATACCACAATTTTGACCGCATTCTTGGACTTTGCATTCCTGTCCTTCCTGTCTTTGATATCGGCAAGGCCGTAAACGCCTTTGACCTCCGCTGTCGCGACGCCGGTGATGGTTTCCAGGACGCCTTCGGAAATCTTCAGCGAATCCCCGCCCGAAAGGTGCATATCTTTCTCCACTGTTGTGCCTCCTTTGTCCTCCTGTCAGACTGCTGACGTGAAGACTCATTTGTTTGAGTTACTACTATTATAACACAAAATCTCAAAGACACAACTAGTTTACCTCAACAATATTGATATTTTGTACCGCAACCCCCGTTTCCTTCAGAATGATGTCCTTGATCTGAGACACCTCGCTGGAGACGAGTCCCGCCGTTTTGACCGACACGGTGACCTTGTCGCCCTCGATGTAGGCCATGCATTCGCTGAAATTCTTGGCCTTGACCTGGTTCTCGATCGCGGCTTCCTTTTCAACGGCCTTGGCCATGGCGGCAATCTGCTCGGTGATCTCCTTCTTGGAAGCGCTGTCGGTGTTTTCATCCGCCAGCGTCTTCTCAAGCGCTTCCTTAGACGCGCCCCGGGATTTCTCGCGGTCCAGCTTGGCCTGGGTAAAATAGGCGTCGGGACTCTGGTTCGCCGCGCTGGCGCTGCCGCTTGAATTTTTGTTGACCAGCTGCGCGTCGCCGTACTTCTGCCCCTCGACGGTCTCGGTGACCGCGAGGTCTCCGCCGCTCTGCGCAAACTGCCAGTTCAGGTAGACCGTGATGCCCAGCGCCAGAATCAGGGTCGCCAGGATGATTTGCTTCTTTCCAAATAATGCATGCATCTGTGAGATTCCTCCTTTTTATTGACAAACCATCATATTGATTTTATGGTAAAATTACCTTACCAGACTGCTGTAACAATGGGTGTGCCGGATTCGCTTTGCTGGGGCATGTTCTGTTTCAACCGGGATTCGACCTTTTGCATCCTGGGTTCATATCCATCCAGCTGATATGGTCCTTCTGAATGGATTCGGTTGAACGGGGATGATTCGGCAGCCGGTTGGCTGCGTCATTCCTGAGACGCTTTCTTGGCGACGCAGACCCGGTTGGCGGAGATGTCCAGCGCTGTTCCCACAACATCGATGATCTTCTGCTCCACCATGATGTCGTCGCCGCCCTCACAGATGATCACGACCCCCTTGACAGTGGGCTGCTTCTCAGTCTGCACCAGCGCTTCCTTGGTGCCGTTCTGACCGTCGATCACAACGATCTTCCCTTCGGAGCTTCCCTTCTCCTGGGTCTTGGTGGTGCTGTCGGACTTGGTGTCCTCATTGCGGTCCACACTGGTCTTCTCCTCCTGGGCGTATACATACTCTACGCCGTTTTCCAGCGTGACCATGACCTGTGCTTGGCCGACTCCTTCAATGGTGGAAACAACCTTTAAAAGCTTTTCTTCTAATTCATATGCATAGTTGTTCGTCAATATATCCTGATTGGAAAAATCTTTCTCCTCTTTTTTCGGCGTGCCGCCGATGAACTCCGAAAGGAAGATCAGCGCGATGCCGACAAGGCCGATGATCAGGATGATTCCCACCTTTTTATCCGATTTCAGCAGCTTTGATGCTTTCTCCTTGAATTTATCCAGCTTCAGCGAACCCATAGAATCCCTTCCCTTCAGTCAAAGATGACACGGACCGCATCGTCCTTCAGCCCGGTTACGTCCTTGATGGTGCCGACGATCTCCTTTTCCCTGCCCTGATAGCTCTCATCCAGCGTCATCTCGACCGACTTTACAATTTTGGTCGTGTCGGTCTCCTCCTCGTCCACCTCGATGTCCGTGATGTTCGGCACCACGTCGATTTCGGCCAGGCTCTTCTCGATGTATTCCTTGAGCGTGATGCGGAACTGCCGGTAAAGCTGCTCGTTGGTCTGCCCTTCCAGCTCGCTTGCATAGGAACCGGCCTGCTCTCCGAAGAAGCTGTTCACATCGAAGGAGAGCGCCGGGCTGCGCAGAATGAACGGTGAGAACAGGCAGCAGAGGAAAAAGGTGCTGACTGTCAGCTTCATGATCTTCTCAAATTTGCCGTTCGGCGCCATCATGTGGATGATCGCGCCGACAATCACAGCCGCGCAGGCGCTGAACGCCCACTGTTTTACCACGTCCATTATGATCCCATCCCTATCATCAGCATGATTGCCGTTGTTATGATCAGCAGCAGAGCGAAGCACAGAATGACCGCGATCAGGATGCCCAGCACCGATACCACCGCGCGCAGGATTTTCGTGATTTCCCCGATGTCCAGAATCTCGGCCACCGTCGCGCCGATGCTCAGCACCAGAATCCACATCAAGCATTCCAGCAGAATTGGCAGGAAGGTGCAGACCGCCACCAGGATGCCAAAGGTTCCGACCGTCGTCTTGACCAGCTTGAGGCATCCCTGCACCGAAGCCAGCGCGTCGGACAGCGCGCCGCCAACCACCGGGATAAAGCTGCTCATCGCAAACTTAGCCGCCTTCATCGCCACATTGTCGGCGCCGGAGGACACCAGCCCCTGCAAGGTCAGGATGCCGACCAGCACGGTCAGCATGAAGCCGAGTACCCAGCAGCTGATCGTCTTGATCGTTTTGGCCACCGAATTGATGTTCAGGTTCGAGTTCAGCGCGCCGACGATGCAGAAGGCCAAAAAGATGCACAGCAGCGGCACGATGGTGGTTGCGGCGATATCCGCGACGACCTGCGAGGTCGAAAACAGAAAGATGTTGTAGGTGCTCGCGCTGACCGGCTGCCCGCTGACCGTCATAATGCCCGCCAGAACCGGGATAAAGCTCATGATGAACTCCGCGCAGTTCTTGATGGTCTGCGCACTGCGGTTGATGCAGTCGACGACCGGCACGATGACGGCCACCGCGACGCACAGCACACAGACGGTGTTGAACACGGTCCCCAGCGTCTTTTCGGCGAAGGACAGCTTCATGGCATTGGTCAGTGCGCAGAGCATCACCACAGCCATGATGATACACAGGATCTTCAGCGGGGAGGACGCCACATCGGTTACGGTGTTCCAGAGGACCTGCAGGAAATCGGAGGGCTTGAGCTGCAGAATCGTCTCGGTGTCCAGATCGTCAATCCGAAGCTGTTCGAGGATTTTCTGGCTTTCCTCCGGTGTCTTTCCAAGCAGGTCGTTCGCGCCGCTCGACTGGAGCTGGCCGCTGATCAACTGGCCGGTTTCATCCTCATCGCCGCTCTCCTCAGCCAAAACCAGCGGAGAGAAGCTTGGCAGAATCAAGAGCGCCATCAATAGACAGCAGATGATTTTTTTCATGATCTTGTACCTTTTACACAGCGACCAGCGAGCCGACAATCGAGAGGATCTTCTCAAAAAGCGGCAGGCTGATGAGGATCACTGCGATCTTCCCGGCCAGCTCCACCTTCGAGGCGACGGCCGATTCCCCGGCGTCGCGGCAGGTGTCTGAGGCCAATTGTGCGATAAAACAGATGCCGAGCGCCTTCATCAGGATGGCGCCGTATTCAAACGGCATCTGGGTATCTTCAATCAACGATTGTATGGTATCCAATATGGGGGTGAACGAGGTCACAATCAGAATCAGCACCACCGCGCCGACGCCCAGAGAGATCAGCATGGAAAACTCGGGCTTGTGCTGTTTGAGCACAAGGCTCAGCGCCACGCCGACAATTGCGATGCCGACCACCATGATGATATTCATCGTTATAAACCAAACACCGATTTGACGGTGTCGAACAGGGTGCTGATTTCGTAGATGATCATCATCAGCACCACAATCAGGCCGGCCAGTGTGGTCATCATGGCCTGTTCCTCCCTGCCGGAACGAATCAGGACCTGGTTGAGCACCGCCACAATGATGCCGATCGCCGCAATTTTAAAAATCAAATCCACATCCATATTGTTATACCACCTTTGTTTTGGTTTTCAGTCCGCTTCCCTTTTCTGTACGCCTTGAAACGTCTTATTTTGATGCTATAGGCCACTGTTTTGGAATTCATTCCATAATTCCTTCTGTCAAAACGCATGAATCAAGCCGGTTGTTTTCTTGTTGTGTGGTTATCTTTTTGTTGCATCAGTCAGCATCTGTAAGATCCTGTGCATTGCTCCATGCAAAGAAGCTGTCCTTCGCAAAAGAGCCGCCGGGAGCAGACTTTCAGATTTCATGACGCAGTGCTGCGTTCAGTCAGCATTCATGGTTTGCCGCGGGCTTGTACTTCGGTTTTTTTGCACACCGTGCACGGGGGGCCTGGGTCCATCAAGAAGCTGCATATGAGTGATCCTGATCGGATGCGAATCTTTCAGAGGATGAAACAGCTTTATGAAACCGCGTTTCCAGCCCATTTCCAAATACCTTTATCATGCTCACAGCATAAATATAGAAATACCGACGCCGGCCAGTACGCCAAGGCTGCGGTAGAGCTTTCCGTATTTTTCCCGGCTGAGCCTTGCCTGTTCCAGCCGGTCGTCCAGCGTAGTTTCGATCAGCTTCAGCTCACCGACCTGGTTTTCCCCGTCCATTGCGCCGAGGATATCCCCCACCCGCAGCAGGACCTTCTTGTCGTCCCCGCTGAGCTGCAGGTTTTCCGAATGGCTGAGCAGCGAGGTCCGCCAGCTTGTTGTAAACGGAACGGACTTGTTCATCAGGTTCTTGCAGGCGTTCAGGAAGTAAAAATCCTGGAACTCGTCCATTGCGCTCAGATGATTCAGCAGGTCCATGGTCGGGCACAGGGAATACTGCAGCTCGGAGATCATCATATGGATCATCGAAATGCACCTTTCGAGCTGGCGGACCCGTTTGCTGAGTCCGGACGAGTACTTGAACCCAACGGCTGATGTACAGCCGATGATAAAGAATACGCCGATCAGTTTGATCATAGCCCTTCCCTCCTTGATATATCTGTTGTCCGCCGCACCTCACGCGGGGAACTCTCTTTCATATTTTTATAGGAATGTTGTAATCCATCTATCCATTTTCCCGGATTCCCTTTTCGTGATATGCAGGGGGACGCTTCCTTTGAACATACGCATATACGCCACATTTGATAAGCTAACACGTTTCACAGACCGGATACCATACGTGCATTTTTGTTGGATGTCACGCAAGGTTTTCTGTTCATATTCTCCCCTGCATCTGAAAGATCAGGAAAGACATCCTGTTTTCAGGGATGCGGTTGTCCCATCCATATCGACGGGTATGACCTGCCGGATTCTGCCTACACGCTCCCGGTTGTCCAGCAGCACGATTCTGGAGAACGCGCCGGTGCCCAGCAGCCGCCGGATCTGCGGCTTGTTCTGAATCTCAGACGGGTTGGATGCATGCGCCGACGCGATGACCGTGACGCCGCTGTTGAGCCCCATCTCGACCGCTTCGGCTTCACGCGTGGTGCCGAGCTCATCACAGATGATGATGTCGGGCGACAGGCAGCGCACCGCGATCATGATCGCGTCCGCCTTCTGATAGCCATCCAGCACATCGCAGCATGGCCCCAGGTCATTCTGCGGCTGTCCGGCGCTGACGCCCGCGATTTCGGAGCGTTCGTCCGCGACGGCAATCTTGAGATACCGGCCAAGGCCGCCGTTTGAAAGCTGCCGGGTCAAATCCCTGAGGATGGTCGTCTTGCCGCTGGACGGCGCGCCGATGATCAGAAGCCCGGTATGCGGGTCGTCCGCAAAGATTTTCATCACCTCGCTGCCCGCTCCCGGAATCTGCTTCGCGATGCGCAGATTGATTGAGGAGACATCCCGCACGCCTGTCAGCACGCCGCTTTCCATGACGGCCGTGCCGCAGATGCCGGCGCGGTGCCCGCCCTTCACCGAGATAAACCCGTTGCGGATTTCCTCAATGTGGCTGTGCACCGAATACTGGCACAAGGCCCGGAAGCTTTCCTGCAGCGTCTCCTTCGTGCAGGTCACGCTGTCCGCGTTCGCAGAAGTCTGCGCCGCACCCTGCTTGTCTATAAAATAGAGTCTGTCCCCCATCCCGAGCTGCAGCGGTTCCCCGGTCCTCAGCCGGACCTCCTGCGCGTCCCTTTTAATCGGGTCGGGAAGCCCGGCCAGATACCTTCTGACCGACTCGCCGAGGTTCTGGACAGCCTGTTCGAAATACCGCGATGCTTTGTCCATATCCGTTTTCCTCCACATCCTGATTCTCTGCGTTGATAATGTATATGAACCTGTCCCATCCTTTAGAACATCCCGGCGCATGATATCTTTAAAATGGACAAGCTCATTTTCTCTTTCTACCTATTTATATGGGCGTGTGAACAGAATATTCCGGACTGTTCGTTCACAATTCAACCGCCCTTCAACCAGCCGTCACGCGGATTCTCTACAATAAAACCTGTCGATTTTACAGATATCTTACAAAACAAAATCAAACAGGTTGTGATGACATGCAGAAAAAGAAATACCGGCATGAGTACAAACACTTCGTGAGCGTTTCGGATTACCTGGCCATCAGCCGCCGGCTTTCCGTCATTGCAAAGCGGGACCCTTATGCCGGTGAGGACGGGCGGTACAGAATTCGAAGTCTTTACTTTGACAATGCCGATAACAAAGCACTGATCGAAAAGCTGACCGGTGTCGACAACCGGGAAAAGTTCCGACTGCGCATCTACAATGAAAGCGACACATACATCAAGCTGGAAAAGAAATGCAAGGAAAACGGCCTCTGCAGAAAGCTTTCCCGCAGAATTACAAGGGAGGAATGCGACCGGCTGCTGAGCGGCGACATCGGATGGATGAAAGCGTCCGACAGCGGGCTGCTCATGGAGCTTTATACCAAAATGTATAACCAGCAGCTCCGCCCGAAAACGCTGGTGGAATATGTCCGGGAGCCGTTTATCTATCCGCCCGGCAACGTTCGCGTCACCTTTGACAGCCAGATCCGGACAGGGATTTCCTCGACCGAGCTGTTCAGCGATGCGGTTCCAACCATCCGCTCCGCCCCGGGCACCGTCATCATGGAGGTGAAGTACGACGCCTTCATTCCAGAGATCATCTGTGATGTTCTTCAGACACGGGACAGGCGGTGCAGCACCTTTTCAAAATACGCGGCATGCAGAATCTACGGATAAAAAGGCTTTGTTAAGTTAACATGAAAAAACAGTCCTGTTTTTGGCCTTCCGCCCGCCTCAGGCGGGGATGAAAGCCAAAAAGACTGAAATCCTATGAAACAAACGCCTCTTCAGAACTTTTTCATATGTTCACTTAACCGTGCCGATAAAGAATTCAGGAGGGTTTTATCATGACATTCAATGACATTTTTAAATCGAGCTTTATAGAGAAGGTATCGTCCTTCTCTCTGTTGGATATGGTGATCGCCATGGCGTTGGCCTTTGTGCTGGGCCTGTTCATCTTTCTCGTGTATAAAAAGACCTTTAACGGCGTTATGTATTCGTCCTCGTTCGGCATCTCGCTGGTCGCCATCTCGCTGATCACGACGCTGATCATCCTGGCGGTCACCTCGAACGTGGTGCTGTCGCTCGGCATGGTCGGCGCGCTCTCGATTGTCCGCTTCCGCACCGCCATCAAGGAACCGATGGACATCGCGTTCCTGTTCTGGTCGATCTCCTGCGGCATCGTGCTCGGCGCGGGCCTCATCCCGCTGGCGATCTTCGGCTCGGTCTTTGTCGGGCTTGTCCTGCTGATCTTCGCGAACCGCAAAAGCACCGACAACCCATATGTGCTGATCGTGAACTGCCGGAACGACCAGGTCGAAAAGGCCGTCAACAACTCCGTGCAGTCCAACGTCAAGAAACACATGATCAAATCCAAAACCGTCTCTCCGGACGGCATCGAGCTGACGATAGAGATACGTCTCAAAGAGATGACAACCGAATTTGTCAACCATATCGCGTCGATTGACGGTGTGTCCAACGCAGTGCTTGTCAGCTATAACGGCGAATACATGTCTTAAGGTGGGGATTCGATGATCACAAGCAGACATATCAATGTCTTTATCAGTGTCCTGTTGGCTGTGGCGGTCATCTTTACCGGCGTGCTGATGTTCACGCCGAACGCGGTCGGCGTCTATGCCGCCAGCAGCCAGCCGCAGTACGCCGCCAAGCTGTTCGATAAAAACAGCGTGATGGAGATCGATATCCTGGTGGACAAGGATGAATGGGCTGAAATGCTGGAAAACGCCACAGCCGAGGAGTACATCTCCTGCGATATCACAATCAACGGGGAGACCTTCAACACCGTGGGCATCCGGCCGAAGGGGAATTCCAGCCTGACACAGGTCGCCAGCGACCCGAACACCGACCGGTTCAGCTTCAAGCTGGAATTCGACCACTATGTCAAGGGACAGACCTGCTACGGGCTGGACAAATTCGTCGTCAACAACATCCAGTCCGACAATACGTATATGAAGGAATATCTCGCTTATGATATGATGGAATACATGGACGTGCCGTCATCACTGTACGCATATGCGAACATCAAGGTAAACGGCGAGGACTGGGGCTTCTATCTGGCGGTAGAGGCGCTCGAGGAGTCCTATGCCCTGCGCAATTTCGGCAGCGACTACGGCATGCTGTATAAGCCGGAAAGCATGGGCAACCGCGGCGGCGGAAAAATGGAGGAGTTTTTGAACCAGGATGACGCCGGCGGTGAAGGCAACGCGCAGGACAATGGGGACGGCGGCCAAGCGCCCGGCGGTATGCCGCCCGACATGCAGAACGGACAGGCGGGAGAGGCCGGCGAAGCGGCGCAACCCGGCAATATCGGAAACGACGCAGACACATCCGGCACCGCATCTTCCGGCAGCGGGACCCCGTCTGGCGGTGCACAACCGCCCACAGATGGGAATCAGGCGGGTACTCCTCCCGATATGAACGGCCAGATGGGCTCCCCGCCTGATATGAACGGCGGCAATATGGGACAGCCGCCATCCGGCATGCCGAACAAGGATGGGAATGGCGCGCCGCCTGACATGGCCGGCGGCACAGCGGACAATGCAAACGGCGGCGGGACGGATTCAAACGATACCGCTTCCGGCACGGGGAACGCCGGTCAAAACGCCGGCAATGCGGACAGCTCATCTTCGGATACACAGCAGAATCAGCCGTCCGGTGCGCAAGGCGGCCCCGGCGGTTTCGGCGGCATGGGTGGAATGGGCGGCCCCGGCGGGATAGATTTCTCGTCGGGCGGCAGCGACCTTGTCTACACCGACGACGAGATCAGCAGCTATTCCGACATCTTTGACAACGCGGTGTTCGATTCGTCCGATTCGGATTACAGCCGGGTCATTGAGGCCATCAGGAACCTGAATGCGGGCACCGATCTGGAAACCTACATCAATGTGGATGAGGTGCTGCGCTACTTTGCCGTGCATACCGTGCTGGTCAACTATGACAGCTATATTGGCAATCTCAAACACAACTACTATCTCTATGAGAAGGATTCCCAGCTTTCCATCCTTCCATGGGATTTCAATCTGGCTTTCGGCGGGTTCCAGTCCGGATCGGCCAGTTCGGCAATCAACGCGCCAATCGATACGCCGGTCGCCGACACCACGCTGGAACAAAGGCCATTGATCGGAAAGCTCCTGGAGGTTCCCGCATATCTGGAGAAATATCACGAATATCTGCAGCAGATCGTCGACGAGTACTTCAACGGGGGCATCTTCACCAGCACCATTGACCGTGTGGATCAGCTGATCAAAGCCTATGTGCAGAACGACGCGACGGCATTCTGCACCTATGAGGAATATGAAAATTCCCTTCCGGCGCTCAAGCAGTTCGGCATTCTTCGTTCACAGAGCATTGCCGGGCAGCTCAGCGGAAGCATCCCATCTACCACGGACGGGCAGTCCGCGGATCCAAGCAGCCTGATAGACACCGCTTCGCTGAACCTGTCCGATCTGGGCGTTCAGGGCGGCGGCATGGGAGGCGGCGGTTTCGCAGGCATGAACCGGCAGACCGGCGGCGGACAGGACGCCGGCGCACAGCAGTTCGGAAATGAGCGGAATGACAGCAATACCGGACAAAACGGCAGTGCCGCCGAAGATACGGCAGGTTCAGGTCAGGGTGAACCGCAGGGAAGCCAGCAGAATGGGGAGCTGGATAACGCACAGGCCGGAAACCCGAATGATGCCCCCGGAGATATGCAGAATGGTGCGCCCGGAGGAACGCAGATGTTCGGTGATATGGAAAACATGCCGGACCGCGAAGTCATGATGCAGGCTATGCAGATTCTTCAGTCCATGACGGACGGAGAACTGACCGAAGAACAGACCGCACAGCTCAAGGAACTGGGGCTGGATGACGAGCAGATTGAATCGCTGAAAAATATGGCGGCAAATGTCCCCGTCAATATGGGCGGCGGACAGATGGGCGGAAGTCTCCCGGACAATATGCAGCTTCCCGGAAATGCAGCAGAACCTTCCGGACAGAATGGATTTTCTTTGGATTCCATCCTAGTACTCGCTGTATCCGCAGCTTTCCTAATAGCGGCTCTGCTGTTTGCATGGTTCTACCGCAGAAGAAAATATCATCTGTAAAGAGTTTATTTATAAACAGCAATTTATATTTTCAGAAGCAGAAAGAAAGGCTCCCCGGATGAAACTTCATTCGGGGAGCCTTTCTTTCTGTGCCGGAGGTCTCGCATTCTGTCCGAACCATCCGGCAGCAGATAGGTCATATATCTATGAAAACATGACGATGGGATCTCCGTCCCTCGTTATGAAATGGCGATACCCGCGCTTGCATAACCGGTGACGGTGTTGACGGAGCTGGCTCCCGCTGCCCGGGCTGAGAAGACCATAAGCAGACGGGTTTCCGGTGTTACCGGAATATTCAGCCCATGCAGCACGCCGTGACTCATTGTTCCCGCTGTAATCGTTCCGGAAAGGGCCGGTTCCAGCGTCACGGCAGAACCTGTCACCGGAACAAAGGTGTTGTCGGGCGCCTGAGACTGATAAAGCTGTGCTGTAACGGTGATGGTTGTGCCTGGAATGCTGACGGCAACAGCCACACTGAAATAAGCCGAGATATCGGTGATCATGCCGGAACGGGGAATAGAGAACGCATAGTTGATCATCGCGGCCGCATCCCCGGTCAGATCGATGTTGGCTCCCAAGTCCGCCGTACCCAGAGAAGCATTGCCGAAACCGATGAATGCCGGTACGCCGACCAATCCCGCGGCCGTGGTACCCAGGGTCACCGACCTGCCGGATGTCAACGGTATCACCGCCGCACTGCCTGCTACACCGGTCGCTCCGGTTGGGCCGGTCGGACCGGTTGCTCCAGTGGCGCCGGTAGCACCGGTAGCGCCAGTCGGGCCGGTTGGGCCCGTTGGTCCCGTGACGCCGATTCCAGTCGGTCCCGTCGGGCCGGTCACTCCGGTTGCACCGGTCACTCCAGTTGGGCCGATTGGGCCGGCAACACCAGTGGACCCAGTTGGACCGGTCGGACCTGTGATGCCAACTCCGATCGGGCCAGTTGCTCCAGTCGCTCCAGTTGAACCGGTGGCGCCGGTCGGACCGGTTGGGCCGGCAACTCCTGCAAGGCCGGTAGCGCCAGTTGGACCGGTAGCACCGGGGACACCGCTTGCGCCGGTCGCTCCAGTCGCTCCAGTTGCGCCAGTCGGACCGGTTACACCGTTCAGGCCGGGTCTTCCATCAGCGCCGGTTGGACCGGTAGCGCCGATGGGGCCGGTAGCTCCGGTCGCTCCGTTAGGACCGGTGGCTCCGGTTGGGCCGGTCGGGCCATCCGCACCGTCGGCACCGGTAGCTCCTGTCGGACCCATGGGACCGGTGGCTCCGGTTGGGCCGGTCGCTCCAATAGGACCAATTGGTCCCGTAGGACCGGTAATACCATTTGCGCCGGTCGGGCCGGTAGCTCCGGTTGGGCCGGTAGATCCGTTTGCTCCGGTACGTCCCGTCACACCGCGGGGACCGGTGGCTCCGGTCGGGCCAGTAGGGCCGGTGATGCCAATCCCGGTTGGAGATGGACAGGGCGGACAGGGTGATGGACAGGGAGGGCAAGGCGACGGACAGGGAGGCGGACAAGGGGGCGGACACTGTGGACGGCAAGAGGCACATACCTCGGGTTTTTCGTATATGTAAGGATTGTCATGACAGCCAGAATGACGATAATGATCCATGAAAAGACCTCCTAATCTAAAATTGGTTCTTTCCATTTTATGCAGATAAACGAAATGTGTGAAGAAAAACATGTGTCTTTTGTTGTTTTCCCTTACTTTATAGACGCTGCGGCTGGCAAATGACTTTGCTGTGGAACACCTTTATCGCAATTTTGCCCATATTCAAACCGATGGGAGAACAGATATATGCAAGCCATCACAGGGTATATCTGCCATCTTCATTCGTCATACTGTTATTCTATACACGGGAAAAATGCTGTTTATCCTGGTAATCTTGTTATGCGTTCTGCATCAAGAACCTGTTTGCCCTGCTGCTGGATCTGTTGCTTCAACGGATTCCATTTTCTTTGCTGATTCCAGCATTTTAAAATATTCTCTATTGTAGAGAACCGCAGGGTCCGATGGCTTTATTTCCGCAGCTTTTTCATTATAGAAGCATGCCTGTTCATGCTGTCCCAGCCTGCTGTAACATACACATAACTGAATATAGGGAATATATCCATGACAGTCATTGGATTGAAATCCCCCTTTTATATCGGTCCGCGGACGGTTCGCCGCCAGCTCATACCAAAAAATCGCCGAATCAAGTTCATGATGCTCGAAAAAATACCGCCCAATATCACAACAGATTTCTGCGCGCGGCTCATCATACTGAAAACTGCGGAACAGCGCCTGCAACCCCTGTTCTTCCTGATGCAGGCCCTGATAACAGTTTGACAACGTCTGACAAGCATCGATGTTGTTTTCGACCCATCCCCTGCCCTCCTGCAAAAAAGCTTCCAGTACGGCAGCAGCTTCCAAATAGAGCGCGTGATAGTACAGCTCCCTTCCATAATAGAACTGCTGGCGAGGATCCAATGCTTTACCCTGCTGTTTCATCTTCTGAAAAATTCGCAGGTTCCGGTCAGGATCACCGGCATGCAGCTTCTTATGGGTGACGGCAATGTCTTCATACACAACATAGCCGGACGGCGTGATCACTTCATGCACGGCTCCAACCCATTGGTAGTTGCAGCTTCGTTTGAACAGACGTTCCCGGTAATAGGACATGGTTGGATTGCCAGCGGCATCAAACGCTACATTGTATTTCATCATGACCAGATCCACCGCCGGATCAAGGGTTTCTTTGAGGATGATCAATTTCTCCCGGTCTTCCGGCAGCAAAACATCATCCGCATCCAGCCACATGATGTATTCTCCGGTTGCTTTGGAAAATGAAAAATTTCTTGCTGCGGCGAAATCATCGATCCACTCGAAGTCATAGACATGCCGGGTGTATGACAATGCTATTTCCTTTGTCCGATCCTTCGAACCGGTATCGACCACAATAATCTCATCGGCAATTTCTTTTGCACATTCCAGATTTCTGCCGATGACATCCTCTTCATCCCTGACGATCATACACAGGCTGATGCTGATCATTCCAATCCCTCCAAATTTAATATCAGATAGAACAGTATATGAAAGCAGCTTCGATTCTTTGACAAATCACAGCATACATATCAATTTGCCGTATAATTGTGAATGGCACATCACATAATAGCATAATTTTATGGTATTTCAGTGCGTATATGAACGATTTGGAAATAGTGATAAATAAATGGTTTTAAGGGTTGATTTTTTCTGATATCCGTAGTATACTATTAGAGCAGTCAAGAGAGACTGAAAAACAAATATCGCGGAGTGGAGCAGTTCGGTAGCTCGTCGGGCTCATAACCCGAAGGTCAGAGGTTCAAATCCTCTCTCCGCAACCAATTAAATGTACGCCTATGTTCACGGTGAAAGATCCGTTGGCATGGGCGTACATTTTTGTTACGTGATATTTTATGATGTTTTTAAGATCATTTTCCCAGTTATCCAATGATTCTTGATACAATGCTACGATTTTTATATGATCGGTTCGATTGCATGATCCAACCGTACAACATTTTCATTAGGAATCCCGCCGGCCCACTTGCCAAGCATTTTCACTTTTCTTTTATTCCAGGTATAGACACCGATATACCTTTCGTTTGTGAGAATACTATTCAAACTGTTTTTCCCCAGGGGCTTTCCGCGCTTGCCTTTCGCACCGGAGAGTTCATCCAGAATTGTACCATATCCATAGCCATCGGCATACATCCGAAAGATGGTTTGCACAATATGCGCTTCGTATGGATTGATCACGTATTTTCCGTTGATGATATCGTAACCCACCGGAGGGATT
Source organism: Candidatus Soleaferrea massiliensis AP7 (assembly GCF_000820765.1). Lineage (GTDB taxonomy): Bacteria > Bacillota > Clostridia > Oscillospirales > Ruminococcaceae > Soleaferrea > Soleaferrea massiliensis. The sequence continues at coordinate 77,114 of NZ_CCYH01000027.1, read as the reverse complement.
CCTCCAAGGAACTGGCCGGTCTTTGCTTTCTCCGCAACGCCGTCGATAGATTTTTGCCGCGTGGTGAGCAACTTGATGTTGGCCGATACCAACTCCAAGCAACTCCACCAAAAAGTCATTGGGGTCCAGTATATTTCCAAGCTTATCTTCAACAGAAATAACCTTGACACCAAGCGTGGCCATCATTCTGCGAAATTGAAACCAATCCCCTACGTCGCGGCTGCCACGGGTGATATCATAAATGATAACTGCATCAAACTCATGCCTGCAGCTGCATCAACCATATCCATAAAATCAGAGCGGTCCATATTGGTTCCGGATTGGGTCTCGTCTTTATACTCGTGCGAAATGACAATATCATTTTTTGCACAATACTCTCGAATTTTATTCATTTGATAAGCAATGCTATTTTCCGTTTGATGATCTGTGCTATAGCGGGCATATGCCGCTGCTTTTAACATGTTCAATCATTCCCCTGCTTTGTGCTGCCCTTCCAGCATCTCTATCCTTTTCTTCAGTTCCTCCAATTCGTATCCTCCAACGAGCTGTGTCAGGGAATCAGATGACTCTTTACTGTGATATGCATCAAATGCTTCATAGTATTTACGCCGGTCGGTAAATTTAATGTTGACCGGTAAATAACCTGCTTTGATCAATTCTAGATTAAGTATTAACCGACCGGTTCGCCCATTTCCATCTATGAATGGATGAATTCTTTCAAAACGCAGATGGAATTCTGATACTGCTTCGATAATATGCATACTGCTTGTCATCATTTCATAATCTGTCAGCAGCCGTTCCATCTGTACAGGAATCAAATATGGCTGCGGTGGTGTATGCAAGGCCCCCAGAATCGTGACCGGAAGACTGCGATATACACCTTTATTGGCTGCATCGTTCATCAAAACGAGAGAATGAATATCTTTGATAATCCGCTCGGTAAGCGGTGTTTTTGCATCAGCAAGGGATAATACATATTCAAATGCATCTTTATGACCGATTGCTTCGAGGTGTTCCTTCAGAGGTTTTTCAGCGATGGTGATACCTTCCTGCAGAATGAGCGCCGTCTCTCTCAATGTCAACGTATTGCCTTCTATTGCATTGGAATTGTAGGTATTTTCAATGACAAATTCATCACGCAGCCTTGACAGTTCTGCTTTATTAAGAGGCCGCATCGATGCAAGCTTTGCCTGTAGAATATCAAGCTCTGTAAAATCCATATCATCAACCCTTTTCATATGTTCTGCTCACGCAGGGACAACAGTTTCCAAATGTTATTTTTTCAATCCACACCCCATTAATTTCACTCCACGCACCCACACAAGATGCGACTGCTACAGCATCTCAAAATGCCGCCTATATCTCTTTGGTATGTTGATACCGACAAGATGCAATTTCAATCCACGCACCCACGCAGGATGCGACAGTCGGAGATAAATCGGACAAGGCCCTCTGCGCAATTTCAATCCACACCTCTTTAAAACGCTGCTGATTTGTCGAATTTTGCGGAAGAAAATCCTTCCAAACATGAGATTGGTTGTTGTATTACACCTGAATATAAGCTATAATGGTGACAGATTATTATAATAATATATATAATTCGACAATATTCTGTTAAAGTTCAGACGTGTAATTAAAGTTAGAGGTTTGTAAATAATGGCAGTAAAATTAGACAAGAGCATAGTGCGACTCGCAAAACGTATAGTAACCGGGGAGATAATGTAGACTTAATCTGCGCCTTCATTCTCACCGAATACTGCGTTAATCATGAGCGACAGACCGTCAAAGAACTCAACCTGCCGATCTGTGAGTCCCCCTCCGGGCTGGATAATTCCAGCTTCTAAAAACGCATTATAGAGTTTCATCGCTGCTTTTTCTTCTTCCTCCGTCAATGGGCTCTCATCGTCCACGGCGGAGGCTTTTTCTTTTTTGAAACCAAATGCTTCATCTATTGATGCTCCATACAAATCACAAAGTGTAAATAGTGTGTCAGCATCTGGTTGGGCATATCCAGTTTCCCAATGTCCAATTACTTGCTGTTTTCTACTTAAAGCATCCGCAACTTGTTGCTGCGTCATACCACAGTTTAATCTTAATTTTTTTAAAACCGCGCCTATTTCTTCTTTGGTCAAAATATCACTCCCTTTTTTAGTATAGCACATCAGTGAATAGAAAATCAATACAGAAAACTAAAAATTTGAGTATAAAACTATTGAGAACTCATAATTTTAGTCTTGGTATCAAGATGTACTCAAAAATTGAGAGGTTGTATATATGATTGATATTAGAGACAATTTGCAAAATATAATTGCAAACAGTGGCTATAAAAAGTCTTACATAGCGGAGAAAAGCAAGATATTAACAAAACAGCAGCTTTCAGATATTTTGAGGAAGCGCAGAAAATTGGAAGCCAACGAAACGTTGATGTTATGTGAGGTATTGGGAATCACACCAAATCAGCTAAAAGATTATTCAGTTACTCAGAAGCCCGCTTAAAGAAAAGCGCTCCCCTGATGGATAGCGCTAAGTTCCTGGATAGATTAATTTAATTTAAAACTCACTCTGATAGATGGCGTGATAGAGAAATATTTCATTTATCACAACTGTTTTTAACAATATTATTGCGTATCAGCAAGAATACCTTCTATCATGGTTCTAAATTTGATACACCTGCATATCCCTTCCAGCAAAACAGATGCGCTTTTTTCATTCTATAATAGATGAGTCCAATCACATCCGCAAGAATCCAGCCAATCGGAACCGCCCACCAGATGCCAGCCACACCGATGGCAGGCACTGCGGAAAGGGTATATGCAAGCGCTACACGGGTACCCAGCGAGATTATGGTAAGCACAACGGACATGCCCGGTTTTCCCAATGCACGATATAACCCGTACAGCAGGAACAGGCAACCGATGCCGCAGTAGAATGTCCCTTCAATATGCAGATATCGTACGCCTTCGGCAATGATAGCGGTTTCACCTTCACTGACAAACAGCAGCATAAGCGGCCGGGCAAATATCCATATAGCGATGGATATGATTATGCAAAAGGCAAGAGCCGCGAGGAAAGCTCCTTTCAGGCCGGTACGGATGCGTTTCTCCTGTTTCGCACCGTAGTTTTGTGCAATAAAGGTGGAAAAGGCGTTTCCGAAATCCTGTACAGGCATATAGGCAAAGGAATCTATCTTCACAGCGGCCGCAAATGCGGCCATAACGCTTGGTCCAAAACTGTTGACGACCCCCTGCACCATCAGGATGCCAAGATTCATCACAGACTGCTGCACACAGGTCAGGACAGAAAAGCTGGCAATTTGTTTGATACATGCCAATCGAATCCTGCAATGGGCAGGTGTCATGCGCAGTTCCGGACACTTTATCCAGGTATAGAGCATAATGCCGATGCCGGAGACGTATTGGGAAATCACTGTGGCCTCCGCCGCCCCGGACACGCCGCGCCCCAATCCCAGCACAAACCATAGATCCAGCACAATATTGAGGATGGCAGAGATCGCCAGAAAGAGCAGCGGTATTACAGAATTTCCAACTGCACGTAAAAGCGAAGCGAAAAAATTATAGAAGAATGTTGCGGCCAGTCCACAGAAAATGACAAGCAGGTAATCCCGCATCATTCCCTGCAGTTCCTGTGGAACCCGAAGGAACAGGAGAATCCAGTCCATACCGGCAAAAACAAGGATATTGAGCAGGATGGTCAGGCTGGCAATCAGCATGAATGAGGCACAAATCGCTTCCTGCAGACCTTTATGATCCTTTTGGCCGAAACGAATGGAAAACACCGAACCGCTGCCCATACAGAGGCCCAGCAAAATGGATGTTAAAAAGGTCATCAGGGTAAAAGCCGACCCCACGGCCGCCAACGCATCCGGGCCAAGAAAACGTCCTACAATCAATGTATCGGCCACATTGTAACATTGCTGCAGAAGATTTCCTAAAATCATCGGCACTGCAAAAAGCAGCATGGTCTTGACAACCGGCCCCTGTGTTAAATCCCCTTTCATTCTCCACGTCACCTTTCTATATGTAAGTTATATATTCCGTTTAGAAATTATTATATCAATATTTATTCCTTATGTCAATTTCAATATTGCATTTTGCGTAAAATCGTTCTATAATAAAACATATCGGACGATAAAGGAGTTGTAACTATGTTTCTAGATGGCTTAGATAGTCTCGATCAAAAGATCGTTCAGCTGCTGATTCAAAACGCCCGTATGTCCTATTCAGAGATTGGCCAGCAGGTTGGCATCTCACGGGTTGCGGTAAAAATGCGCGTGCAATCTCTGGAGCAGCGCGGCGTTATAGAAGAATACACGACCATCATAAACCCGCAGAAAATCAGCGGCGCGGTGTCCTGTTATTTTGAAATGGAAGCAGCCCCGGATATGCTTTTGAAGATCAGCGAAACGCTCAGTCAAAATGATACCATCACACAGATTTACCGCGTCACCGGTCAAAGCAAGCTGCATGTCCATGCGGTGGCGGCTTCCGGGGAAAAAATGGAGGAATTGATTCGGGAAGTCATCGATCCGCTGCCCGGCGTGATCAGCTGCAGCTGCAACATCATTCTGTCCCGGATCAAAGACATCAAGGGTCTGCGGCTGTAACTGTGCCAATCTCAAACCGTCACAAATCCCATTGTTTGCATTCTCATACTCAGGTGTTATTTACACCCTGCAATCATCTGAAAAATATCTTCAGGAACAGAAATATCCTGTCTAACTCATACCGCTTTATAAGCAAAGAATAAGAACCTCGATACAGAGATGGTTTCATCTGTATCGAGGTTCTTGTTTTTACCGTTTCATCAGGACGAAATGGCAGCATCTTGCTTGCAATCATACTTTCGTGATTCAGAAAAGCTTCCATTTTGTATCGTAATGCAAAATGGAAGCTCTCGACACTTTCAGGCATCAAAAAAACTCCAGGGTTATTTCAATACTGCCGCACCGGTCGCTGCCAAAGCGCTCAGCGCGAGCAGAATCGATACCCAGTTGTTCTTGAGCCACAGCCTGATGTTGAATTTTCCCTCTTCGTCTATTTTGACGATATCGTTCTGCACGGCTGACAGCTTCGAATTGGTGTCATCGAGACCGTGATGCAGGTTTTCCATAGAACACCGCATTTCTTTGCAGGATACAGTCAGTTTTTCAATGTTTTCTGGAAGGTTGATTAACCGCTCCAATGTCAGATTGGTGCCTTCCATATAGACGGAGAAGGATTTATCAAGCTCGGTGAGATCATCCTGCAGCGTGCAGAGCCGCTTGGAATATCCATCGAGCTTGTCATCCAGATTCTTGAATTTTTCTTCATAATATAGGGTGTTGCATGCTGCATTGGTATCCGGCATGAAATCCTCAATTCCTCTCCTCATGTTGCCGCATGCCTGGTAAATCGGATGATCAGCTTCTCTGAGAGTAAGTCATCGCCCGTTCGCTGTCCTTGATACCCTTGGTCGTGGGGTCGGTGTTGATGCCCAAGAATTGCAGGACCGCCATGACGACCATAAAAATCAGGTAAGGCGTCGAGATAAATGCCTGGAACATGGCACCTACCTTGTCCCAGCTTGTCAGCATCTCCCCGGTGATGCCCATATAGGAGAATATCGGCATCAGGATGACCGAAATCAGTGAAATCCACCACATGGGATTTGTTAAGCGTACCTTCCAGTTAATATTCATAAAATATCCCCTTTCCATCTATTCTGTGCGATCGGATGACAGAACGAATCCGATTTCCCGTGCATGATTCAGCATGGTATTACCGGGCATAACAATACCCGACACATCATCATATGTACCATTTCAGGCCGGCGTACCAGTCGCCATTAAAATATATGTACACGCCGTGGATTTTATGATATCCATAAAAAGAGGCGTTTTGGGACAGATTGTCTCAAAACGCCTCTTGATTCCATCTTATTCATAAATGATCAAGCCATAGCGGCAGAAAACGCCGCTGTAAAGCGGATGGGCGGACCCATCACTCGGATAAAAAGCTTCCCAGAAATTCAAAATCCGTGTATTCCCGATACAGGCTGCAGATCAATTCAAAGGTATTCCGGTCGCGCAGGTCGGCTTCAAATTCCAGATAGAACTTGAACTGAAAATCCTTCCTTGCAAGCGGGCGGGATTCCAGCTTGGTCAAATTGATGCCGTTGACCGAAAAGCGGGTCAGCAGCTTATACAGCGACCCCGCCTCATGCGGCAGAACCAGCGCCAGACCGATTTTATTCGAACCCGCGGGGATCTGCAGATCTTTGGATATCAGCAAAAAGCGGGTGCAGTTTTCGTTGCTGTTCTGGATGCCGGCTTCCAAGACATCCAAGCCGTAAAGCGCGGCGCATTCATGTGAAGAGATGGCCGCAATCGTCACGTCCTCGCTGTCCGCCACGAACTTTGCCGCCGCCGCTGTGTTGGAGAAGCTGTTCTGCTGGATACTGGGATGCCTGCCCAGAAATTCACTGCACTGGAGAAGCCCCTGCTCATGCGAATAGACGCAGCGGATATCCTTTAAGGAACATCCCTTTTTGCCCAGCAGGTCGTGCACAACGTCGATTTTGCAGTCTTTCATGATATAGAAGCGGTACTTCTGCATCAAGTCGTAGACGGAAAGGACCGAACCGGCGGTTGAATTCTCGATCGGAATGACGCCGTAATGCGCCTGGCCCGATTCGACCGCTTGAAAAACATCCTCGAAATTCTCGACGAAAACCGACTGCTTTTCCGTGAACAGACGGTCACAGGCCTGGGAGCCAAACGCGCCCTTCACACCCGCGCAGGCGACGACCGGGTTTTCTTTCATCTCAGCCGGATGCTTCAGCGCGTCCTTTAACAGGGTGCGAACCGGGGTATCTTCGCGGTCAGCCTGTTTATAGAAGCCGACATGCACCGGCATCTCCTCCCGGGGGCCTTCGGCCTGGCGTTTTACATAAGCGGAAATCCGCTTGTGCTGCAGGTTTTTGCTGATGTCCATCAGCACCGTGAACCAGAGCCGGATTTCATGCTCAAACGGCTCGCCGGCCTGCCGGCAGACCTTCTGCAGAAGCTGTTCCTCCCGCTCGGGGTGAAAGATCTCCATCTGATGTTCAAGCTTATAGTCCGCAACCTTTTCGACGATGTCCATACGCTGTTTGAACAGTTCCACCAGCTGTTTGTCCAGCCGATCGATCTGTTCCCTGTATTCTTGTAATCCCACAGTCCTTCTCCCCTATTTCGGTTTATTCCATAATGGAAAACATTGCTGTCTGAATGTTTCCATTGATCTATGAAATCAGCTGGCTGAGCAGAGCGATTGCCATTGCGGCTTCGACACAGGGAACCGCGCGGGGCACGATGCACGGGTCATGCCTGCCTTTGACCGAGAGCTTCTGCTCCTCCCCGGTTACAAAAGACACGGTATCCTGTTCCTTTCCAATGGACGGGGTCGGCTTGAAAGCCGCGCGGAAGATGATCGGCATACCGGAGCTGATGCCGCCCAGAATGCCGCCGTGATGGTTTGTACGGGTTTTGACAGTGCCGCCATCGTTGTAAAACGCATCGTTGTTCTGACTGCCGAACAGCCGCGCCGCTTCAAAGCCAAGGCCGAATTCAATGCCCTTGACCGCCGGAATGGAGAAGACAATGCCGCTGATGACATTTTCCAGTCCGTCGTAGATCGGCGAGCCGACTCCTGCCGGGAAACCGACCGCCGCGCATTCGATGATGCCGCCGACCGAATCCATATCCAAACGCGCCTTCTCTATCTCGACCCGCATCCGTTCGCCCTGCTGGTCATCGATGACAGGAAACGGCTTCTCCCCGGGACCGAGCAGTTCCTCAGGCGTCAGATTGACCGGGTCGAACGGCCGATCCGCAACATCCTTGACGGATGAAATGTGTGCGCCGACCGAAATGCCGCGGCGCTCTAAAATCTGCTTGCAGACGCCGCCCGCAAAGACCAGCGGCGCGGTCAGACGGCCGGAGAAATGCCCGCCGCCGCGGATATCGTTATATCCCCGGTAGCGCAGATGCCCGGTATAATCGGCATGTCCCGGCCTTGCAAGCTGCTGCATCTCCTTATAATCGCCGGACTTGGTGTCGGTGTTCTCGATCACCGCGCACAGCGGCGTTCCGGTCGTCACACCGTCCACAAGGCCCGACAGGATCTTCGGCAGGTCCTGTTCCGCGCGCGCGGTGGAAAGCCGGTCCTCCTTCTTGGCGGTACGCCGGCTGGTAAAACGCCGCAGCTCCTCCAGATCAATCTTCTCGCCCGGCTGAAGCCCGTCGATTACGACGCCGATTCCGCCGCCGTGCGATTCGCCGAAGACGGACAGTTTCAGCTTCTCACCCCACATTGATGACATCCGCATTTCCTCCTAAATTCCGATAATCTTCAAAAAACGCCGGATAGGATTTCTCCACGCATTCGGCATGCTGGATCACAACCGGCTGACGGCAGCGCAGGCCGGCCACAGCCATCGCCATCGCGATGCGGTGGTCGTTGTACGACGGAACCGTCGCGCCGCCCCGAAGGGATTCCTTTCCGTAGATCTCCAGCGCGTCGTCATACTCCGTGATGTCCGCGCCCAGCCGTTTCAGGCAGTCGGTCACCGCCGCCAGCCGGTCGCTTTCCTTGATGCGCAGCCGCGCCGCACCGTAAAGGAGCGTCTTGCCCTTTGCGAACGCCGCGGTCACAGCCAGAATCGGCACCAGATCCGGGATGTCCGAGACATCCGCCTCGATGCCGTGCAGCGGCTGTTCAAAGAAGGACAGGCCGCCTTCACCGCTGTAGCCGGCGCCCATCGCTCTGAGAATGGAAACAATCTGCCGGTCCCCCTGTACCGAGGAAAGCGACAGATCCAGGCCGGTCGTCGCGCCGTACAGCGCGCCGGCGCACATAAAGAACGCCGCGTTCGAGAAGTCCCCCTCCACACGAATCCCGGCGGGCGTGAAGCTGCTGCCGGGATGAATCAAATATCCATCCGGCAGTTCGATCGGTTCAACGCCGAACGCCGCGAGCGTCTGAAGCGTCAGATGCACATAGGGCTTCGATTCAAACGGTTCTGTGATGTGGATTTCGCTGACTTCCCCGGTCAGCGGCAGAGCGAGCAGAAGCCCCGTAATGAACTGGGAGCTGATATTTCCGGGAATCACGAATTTTCCGCCGGTCAGCTTCCCGCTGATCGTAAACGGCATCATTCCCTGATAGTCAAAGACGACGCCTTTGTCCTGCAGGCTGTCCAGATACGGCGTGATGGGGCGTTCCGGCAGCTTTCCAGCGCCCAGAAAGGTCGTCTTGACACCGAGCGCCGCCGCGACGGGGATCAGGAAACGCAGCGTCGACCCGGACTCGCCGCAGTCGATCACCGCTTCCCTGGGCGGCTGCTCGATGCCGGTGATCCGCAGGTTATCCCCATCGATCTCAGCCTTTGCGCCCAGCGTCCTGACCGCTTCGAGCGTTGCGACGATGTCCTTCGAGAACGCAATGTTCTCAAGCTGGGATACGCCCTTTGACAATGCCGCGCACAGGATCGCACGGTGCGCCATGCTCTTGGATGCGGGCGGCGTGTACACGCCCTGCAGAGGGGATGCTGTGATACAAATATCCATAGTCTTCTCCCTATCGGTTATGCCCTTAAAAAATCCGTAAAGGCCGCCACATCGATGGTGTGGATCATGGCGTTTCCGATCTCTTTTAAAAGCACAAGATTCAGTGTTTGCCCCTTTCGCTTCTTGTCATGCAGGCAGTGCTGTGCAACCAGCTCGACAGGCATGTCAATGGCATCCGGCAGCGAGCAGTTCCGCAGAGCCGCTTTGATCTGCTCTGCGGTTCCCTTAGGGGTCAGTCCCGCGCGTTCGGCGGCTTTGGTGATCTGGTACATGCCGATGCCGACCGCTTTTCCGTGGGAATAGGTTTCATAGTTGTACTGCTTTTCAATGGCGTGTCCCAGCGTGTGGCCGAAGTTCAGCAGGAAGCGTTCGCCCTTGTCAAACTCATCGTGCTCGACAATCTCTCGTTTGATGTCGACGCAGCGGTAGATCACATCGGCCAGCTGCCCTCCAAAATCCCCGGCAGAAAGCAGCGCAAACAGCGCTTTGTCCCGGATGAGTCCATATTTCAGCGCTTCGGCTGTGCCGTCCGCAAAGACATCGTCGGTCAGGGTACTGAGCGTGTCGATGTCGCAGAGCACCAGCCTTGGCTGACAGAAGGTACCGACCAGATTCTTGCCGAAGCTCGTGTTGACGCCGGTCTTGCCGCCGACCGAGGAATCGATCTGGGACAAAAAGGTCGTCGGGATATTGATGAAATCGACGCCGCGCAGATAGGTGGAGGCCGCAAAACCGACCGTATCGCCGACCACGCCGCCGCCCAGGGCGACGAGCATGTCGCTGCGGGTGACATTGTGTTCCATTAGAAACGCATAGATCTGCATGACGGTATCCATATTTTTAGCGTTCTCCCCGTGCGGAAAGACAAACAGCTCGGCGGTAAATCCGGCGGATTCCAGCGAACGCTTGACCGTATCGGCATAGAGCGGCGCGACATGGTCCTCGGAGATGATCACAGCCCGCTGAGCGCTGGTGAGTTCCCGCAGATATTCGCCGGCCTGCCGGATCAACCCGTTTCCAATCAGCACTTCATAGGGACGGTTGGTGTGGACGGTCATCCTTTTCATCAATCGATCGGTTCCTTTCATGCCCGGCTGTCCCCTGCCTGATCAGGCAAGGACAGACCGGTTGCTTGATGTTCTCTTATATCGCCTCAGGAAAATCAGATATGCGCTGTCTGTGCGGATTACCCGATTCGCTCTTTCAGCTCTCGGCCATCCTTTAAAAGCGCCTTCAGACGTTCGGGCTGGTTGTCCTTGAGCGCATCACGGTATTCGCTCAGATGCTCGATCAGCATGTCCAGCTCATAGCCGAGACAGTCCCGATTCAGCAGAAACAGTTCGGTCCACATCGTCTCGTTGAGCTTCGCGACGCGGGATAAATCCTTGAAGCTGCCCGCGCTGAATCCCGCCTGCCGAAGCGCGTTCGGGCTTTTGACATAGGCGTTGGAGAGCACATGCGCGATCTGCGAGGTGAACGCGATGACCGTGTCGTGCTGCTGCGGGGTGGTGACTTCCACATGGGCAAATCCAAGCGCTTTGCTGAACGCTTTCATAAATTCTATTTTACCGGTATCTTCCCCCGGTGTCAAGATCATGCTTGCTCCGGCGAACAGGGTTGGGATGCTGTAATCGTAGCCTGAAAACTCCCGGCCGGCCATCGGATGCGCGCCGATGAAGTGCAGGTCCCGGCGGCCGATCAGCCGCTGTGCCTGCTCGACCACATACCGCTTGATGCCGCAGGTATCGGTAATCAGGCTGCCGGGCTTGAAAGCCTCAAGATGCTCTTCGATAAACCGAACCGCCTGATGCGGATACAGACAGAGGATCGTCATATCCGCCCGGCCGATCTCCTTTTTTTCTGTCAGAGCGCGGTCAATCGTCCCCTCGTTCAGCGCCTTCTGCAGGACCTTCTGATCGGTATCGCAGCCGATGACCGTGTAATCGGTGTATTCTTTGATTGCTTTGGCAAACGAGCCGCCGATCAATCCAAGACCGATTACGGCGACCTGAAAGTCGTGTTCCATGCTTCTCTCCCAATCTGTTGTTTATTTCATGCTGCCATCGAACAGACCGCTGTCCGTACGATGGCTGTCGGATGCGGCAGGCGCACAGCTGTCGTATACTGCACTTGGGCATCGGTTGTTCTTACCTCAGGATGTTTTCTTCTGCCCTTGAGCATCCGTTGATTCCTACCTCAGGATGTCTTCTTCGTATGCTTATTTCCATTCCGGCAGATGCCTGCCTTCGAATTCGACGGTGCGCCTGACGGTCTTCATGGTCTCTTCGAACTGTTCCGGAGTCAGGGACTGTGCGCCGTCGCAGAGCGCGTTCTTCGGATCGTTGTGCACCTCAATCATCAAGCCATCCGCGCCGGATACGATAGCTGCTTTGGACAGCGGCTCCACCAGCCAGGTGATGCCGGTTGCATGGCTCGGGTCGACGATGACCGGCAGGTGCGATTTCTTTTTAATGATCGGCACCGCAGAAAGATCCAGCGTATTTCTGGTCGCGGTCTCGAAGGTCCGGATACCCCTTTCGCAGAGGATGACCTTGCCGTTTCCGCCGGCCATGATGTATTCCGCGCTCATCAGCCATTCGTCAATCGTGTTTGCAAGACCTCTCTTCAGCAGGATCGGCTTGTCGGAATGGCCAAGCTCCTTGAGCATCTCAAAGTTCTGCATATTTCTCGCGCCGACCTGGATGATATCGACATCGGCGAAGTATTTCAGGTGTTCGATGTTCATGATTTCAGTGATGATCGGCAGCCCGGTTTCCTTCTTCGCATGAAGCAGAAGCTCGATACCCTGGGCACCGAGTCCCTGGAATGCGTACGGGGAGGTTCTCGGCTTGTATGCGCCGCCTCTGAGGATGGTGGCACCGGCCGCTTTGACCCTTCTCGCGACTTCGCAGACCTGTTCTTCGGATTCAACCGAACACGGTCCGGCGATGATCTGTACTTCATCTCCGCCGATCTCCAGTCCGCACACATCGATGACGGTGTCGTCCGGATGGAACTTCCTGTTGGCGTTTTTGTACGGTTCCTGTACGCGTTTGACGGTTTCAACCGCATCGTTGGATTTGACAAGATCGATATCAATCGCAGAAGTATCACCCACAAGACCGATGATCGTTGTGTTTTCACCGGTAATCACACTGGCCTTTACACCGTAGGATTCCAGATTCCTTACCAGTCCCTCCACCTGTTCAGCGCCAATGCCGTGTTTTAATATAACAATCATGATGATTTCCTCCTAAAATATATTATCTTTTGTATTGGTATTGATATCAGATCCTCCACTCTGCAGCTGCGAAAGTCTGACGATATAAAAATAAGCTGATACCTTTGTCACCAAAAGTATCAGCTCACATTTTCAGCATATGTATTTCGCTAAAATTTACTATGAGAGTATACTGTTCGGCAACCGATCCTTTTCTGCGCACCAAAAGAAGCCTGCGCTAAAGTAAAAGCCCAAGCTAAAAAAGTAATAAAAATATTCTTTTGTCATGCAATTGGACTTTAACGTTGCCATATCAGGTACTCTCCTTTCCTCAATATTTTAGCGCTTTAAAGCGCATTTGAATTCGTTAGTCTTATCATAAACGATTCCAGTGGATTTGTCAAGCTTTTTCTGCGAACTTTATCACATCTTCCAATATCTTTCCGGATTCTTGACAAATCTTAGCCGGAACAGAGAGAACCTTCCAACGATTCCCCACTTCACGCGTTCATACTGCCCAGCCGGATCATCTCGTCAATCGGTTTTTTCGCGGCCAGGCGCAGCGCTTCATCCAGCACAATCTCTTCGCCGCCCTCCCCGGTCAGGCTCTTGTAGACGTCGGCCAGATTGGTCACCCGCATGTTCGGGCAGATCAGGCGCTTGCTGAGTACCGGGAAGTTCCGTTCGGGCTTCAGCATGGCAAGGTAGTTCGCGATGCTGATTTCGGTGCCGATGATGCAGTCCCGATCGACTTCCAAGGCATACTGGACGATACCGGAGGTGGAGCCCGCGTAATCCGCGTGTTTTACAATCTCAGGCGGACACTCCGGATGTACCAGAAGCAGCGCGTCGGGATACCGTGCGCGCATCTCTTCGACATCGCGTTCGGTCACAGCCGCGTGGGTCGGGCACATGCCGTTCCACAGAATGATGTTCTTGTCCGGGCTGGTCTTCTTGATATAGGAGCCGAGATTGTAATCCGGGATGAACAGAATGTCCTTCTCATCGATGTTGTCGACGATCTTCTTGGCGGTCGACGAGGTCACGCAGACATCGCACACCGCTTTCAGTTCGGTCGTCGTGTTGATATAGGCGACCACCTTGTGATCGGGATGTTCTTCTTTATACCGCAGCACGCGCTGCGGACCGATCTGCTCGGCCATCGGGCAGGTTGCGATACCGACCGGCAGAATGACCTTCTTTTCGGGCGACAGGATCTTGACCGTATCGGCCATAAACCGCACGCCGCACAGTATCACGGTGTCGCAGTCGATATCCCTGGCGGCCAGGCTCAGCTGAAAGGAGTCCCCGACCAGGTCGGCGACCTCCAGAATTTCGGTGGACTGATAGCTGTGTGCCAGTATCGCGATGTTTTTTTCCTTCTTGAGCTTGCGTATGGTATCCTGTAAAGCAGCAATCATTGAATGGTACCTCCCCCAATTACGGTGTCGTCGTCGTAAAACACAACGGCCTGCCCTTTTGTGACGGCGCGCTGCGGCGTGTCAAAACGCACTTCGGCGGTGCCGTCATCCAGCATCGAGACCACGGCGTCGGCCGGTGTGTGCGCGTAGCGGATCTTCGCCTTGCAGCGGCGCGCATCCTTTAGGGAATCCGTCTCGATCCAGTTGAGTTCCCCTGCTGTGAGCCGGTCGGAAAACACCTCGTCCGAAATTCCCAGCACCACCGCGTTTTCTTCGGGACGGATGTCCACGACAAACATCGGCTGCGGGAAGCTGAGCCCCAGCCCCTTGCGCTGGCCGATCGTATAGTTCCAGATGCCGCGGTGCTCACCGAGCGTTCTCCCCTCTTTATCCACAAACGGGCCCGGCTTCATCTGCTCTCCGGTGTACCGCTCCAAAAACGCCGTGTAATCGCCGTCCGGCACAAAGCAGATGTCCTGGCTTTCCTTTTTACGGGAGACGACCAGACCGTTTTTTTCGGCGATCCCGCGCACCTCATCCTTGGAACGAAACGAACCGAGCGGCATGAGCGTCCGCGCAAGCTGTTTCTGCGTCAGGGTAAAGAGAACATAGCTCTGGTCCTTCGGCAGATTCAGCGCTTTTTTTAAGGCATAGCGGCCGGTCTGCGCATCCTGCAGGATGCGCGCATAGTGGCCGGTTGCAATGCAGTCCACGCTCAGGTCATCGGCCTTCTGCAGGAACGCGTCGAACTTGATGTGGCGGTTGCAGGCGATGCAGGGATTCGGCGTATGGCCCTTGCGGTAAGCTTCCACAAAGTAGTCGACAACCCTTTCGCGGAACAGGTCCTTGTAGTTGAAGACATAATGCGGAATGCCGAGCGTATAGCAGACCTCGCGCGCATCGTTGACGTCGTCGAGGGAGCAGCAGGTTTCCGCGCGCAGCTCGTCGAACTCATCGTTCAGATGCCACAGACGGAATGTGACGCCCACCACATCGTAGCCCTGTTCCATCAGCAGCATGGCGGCGACCGAACTGTCCACACCGCCGCTCATGCCGACCATGACCTTCTTTTTCAAATCCATACCACCTTACTTGTTTACGGTTACCGTTGGATGTTGATGTTCCTCCAAACGAAAGAAAGCGTATCTTCTTCGCTCCTAAAAAAACAGATCCTTGCAGACGATGCACCGGGTCACTCGATAACCGCATATTCCCGTATGGTTTCAAGCTTCTTTTCACCGATTCCCTTGACCTCCAGAAGCTGGTCCAAGCTGGTGAACACACCGATTTCCGCACGGTAATCGAGAATCTTTTCGGCAGTCGCCGGACCGATGCCCGGAATCCGCTGTAATTCTTCGGAGGTTGCCGTGTTGATGTCGATCTTCCCCTCGCCCGGCTGCATTTTCTCGGGCGCGCTGCTGGTCTGGCGCGGCGCTTCCTCCTCATTCGATGATTTTGAGGAAACCGGCTCAGACTCCGCGGCAGAACCATCCGGTGCGGACGATTCCTCCGACAATGCTGAAGCTGCGCCGGACGATTCATTAGACGAGCCGGATACAAAACCGGCGGAACTCCAGCCGGAGACCGCTTCGCTTTCACCCGACAGGTAATTGACCACAACCGGCTCTTTGATGTCCGGCGCGAACAGTGCGTTGTATGCCACCACCGCGACGATGAACAGCACCGCCACCGTGATGAGCACCTTCATATCCCTGTCCATTTACAAACTCATTCCTTCCGTCAATCGACGGGCGCACCGGAATCAAGCAATCCGCAAATCAGCTTGCTTTTGAAAAGGCATCTCGGCATAGCCAAACGGCGAAGCCGTCCGGTTATACCGGATCGCCAGGCTCTCTTGCATCCGTGAATAAAACATCTGTTCTCGTCTGTAAATTTTGTTCAGCGCTGGGATTTTAAATGGAATATCCATACCGGGAACATAGATTTCACCGGGACAGGCCATGCATGCGTCCTTCAAAACGCGCGGACCGGCCGCTGTATCCTGAACAAGCGCTGCATTGGCGCAGCCAAATCCGGCCGTGTCTGTTCATGTCCTTCGTATGGAGCTGGATCGTATAAAAAACATCGTTCTGTCCCCCTGCGAAGTCCCGCAGAAGGGCAGAACCGATGCATTCTGTTCTTATATTATTTCGACAGAATCTCCCTGACCGTCGCCTGGATGTTGTCCGAAGACAGCCCAAACAGCTTCAGCAGCTCGACAGCCGGTCCGGAGTAGCCATAGCGGTCCTGCACGCCGATCTTGTAGACCGGAACCGGGCATCCGCCGCAGACCACGTCGCAGACAGCCTCTCCGAGGCCGCCAATGACGTTGTGCTCTTCCACGGTCAGAATTTTGCCGGTTTCCTCGGCGGCTTTCAGGATGATTTCACGGTCGATCGGCTTAATCGTGTGAATGTTGACGACCCTCGCATGGATGCCGTCCTTCTTGAGCTGATCGGCGGCCTGCAAAGCCTCGTAGACCATCAGGCCCGTTGCGACAATCGTGATGTCTGAGCCGTCTCTGAGCTGCACGCCCTTGCCAAGCTCGAAGCGGTAATCCTCATTGGTGTTGAACACCGGCACCGGCAGCCTTCCAAACCGCATATAAACCGGTCCGTCATGCGCGGCGGCCGCACGGACGGCGGCTCTCGCCTCGATATCGTCGGACGGGTTCAGAATCGTCATGCCCGGAATGGTGCGCATCAGCGCAATGTCCTCACAGCACTGATGGGTTGCGCCGTCCTCGCCGACCGAGATGCCGGCATGGGTGGCGCCGATCTTGACGTTCAGATGCGGATAGCCGATCGAGTTGCGGATAATTTCGTAGGCTCTGCCCGCCGCAAACATCGCGAACGAGCTGGCAAACGGAATTTTTCCGCAGGTTGCAAGGCCGGCGGCGACCCCCATCATGTCGGCCTCCGCAATGCCGCAGTCGATAAAGCGCTCCGGGAACTGCGCGGCGAAGATGTCCGTCTTGGTTGCTTTGGAGAGGTCCGCATCCAGTACATAGATGTTTTCATGTTCCTTCGCAAGCTCCACGAGGGTTTCCCCGTAGCTCTGGCGGGTGGCGATTTTCTGTTCAGACATATGACTGCTCCTCCCCGTTGAATCTTTCAAATTCGCTCATGGCGACAGCGTGCTGATCCTTGTTCGGCGCGGCGCCGTGCCAGGATACGTTGTGCTCCATATAGGAAACGCCCTTGCCCTTTGTGCTGTTGGCGATGATGGCGGTCGGCTTGCCCTTGACCGAACGGGCGTGCTGCAACGCATGCTCGATTTCATCGAAGCTGTGCGCGTCGATGGTCAGCGTTTCAAAGCCGAATGCGGCAAATTTATCGGTGATGGGATGCGGCGAACAGACCTCACAGACCTTGCCGTCAATCTGCAGGCCGTTGTTGTCGACAAAGATGCACAGATTGTCCAGCTTCCGGTGCGCCGCAAACATCGCGGCTTCCCAGACCTGGCCCTCCTGGAGCTCCCCGTCTCCGAGGACCGCATAGACGCGGTAGCCCTTGTTGTCCAGCTTGCCCGCCAGCGCAATGCCGCAGGCGGCGGAGATGCCCTGGCCCAATGAGCCGGTTGACATATCGATGCCCGGGGTGCCCTTCATATCGGGATGCCCCTGCAGCATACAGCCCGGCTTCCTCAGATTTTTAAGCTCGCTGACCGGAAAGAAACCCTTGAGCGCAAGCGCCGCATAGAGCGCGGGCGCGGCATGGCCCTTTGAAAGCACCAGCCGGTCGCGGTCCTCCCATTTCGGGTTCTTCGGATCGACATGCATCTCAACAAAATACAGATAGGCAAGGATGTCCGCGATCGAGAGCGAGCCGCCCGGATGTCCGGACTTCGCGTGGTAGATCGCATCGACAGCATGCAGACGGATCTTGCCGGCTGTCAGCTCCAGCTCCCTTTTTAAACTGTCATTCATAAATCTTCAACTCCATTTCTGATTCTGCGCCATATGACACATTTGGCAGGATGTATCTGTGAATCTCAGGTTCGGTCTAAACCCTTTGCTTGTCTCTCTATTTCACCGCATATTTCTCTCTGCGGTTGTCGTTTGTTTTATAGAATATCATTGGGGCGGCACCGTTTATCGAAACGTCGGACAACCCCGTCCAACGAATGCAGCCCATTACGAAAGAAATCCGGCCAGTACGGTCTGTCTGCCTGGATACTGAAAATATCACATCGGATATAACGCTTCAAGGTGCTCGATCAGGGATGCGACTGCCCCCTCATCAAAAGGCCGCGCGATAAAATCCGCCGCCGCAAGCAGCTCTTTCGGCGCGCCGCCGACCACAGCGCCGATACCGGCCTTGCGCAGCATATCCTCATCGTTGTAATAGTCGCCGATTGCCGCGGTGTGCTCCATCGGGATGCCGAGCATCGCGGTCAGCTTCTGCAGAGAGGTGCCCTTGGTATGCCCCTGCGGCAGCATCTCATAGTAGTTCGGATCGGACTGCACAAAGTCCACGCCGTCGTAGCCCTTCTCCTTCACGAACTCCCTGAGCAGCTCGATCTGACGGCTTTCGCCCGCAAACAGCATCTTGAAACCGCCGCGGTCAACGCCGCCGCGCGTGATGTGCGCTTCTTCGACATATTCAATGGCAAGCAGTTCCTCGATATAAGCATTCTGGCGCACAATATGAAAGGAATCCCCCAGCACGATTTCCGATCCAATTTCCGGAAAGGCATCGAGGATTTCCTGACCATATCGGAGCGCCTGCCCAGGCAGAACGGCATTCCAAAGGAATTCCTTTTTATTGTAATCATAGATTGCGCCGCCGTTGAACATCACGAGCGGCTCATTGATCGGGAGTTTTTCCAGATAGCACCGCGCGGCCAGCGGCGCACGGCCGGTCGCCACGGTAAATCTGCCGCCCTTCCGCACAAACCGCTCGATCGCCTGCAGATTGCACGGCAGGATACCGGTCGATTTGGACATCAGCGTACCGTCCATATCGGTGATCAGCAGAATATCACTGAGTGATTGTATCATCCATCTTCCTCGCATTCGGTTGTATTGATAGCATTTACTGCTTGTTATTCATTCATAGTGCTGAAAGCATCCGGTTTACCTGATTCACTTGACGGGATTTCCAGCTACATCGCCCGAAGCTTCAACAAAAACAGGGCATTTTTTGCTGCCGGATACAGTTGATGTGATTCGAACACACGCGGTATAACAACTGCTTTTCCACGTGAGCACTCAGGAATTCTGCATCCGTCTAAGCTTATCCAAAAAGTTTTGGAAATAATCCGGCAGCTCGCTGTCAAATTCCAGATATTCGCCGCTTACCGGATGTACGAAACCGACCATCTTGGCATGCAGACACTGCCCCTCCAGTTCCCGGATGCACTTTTTCGGGCCGTACACAGGGTCGCCCGCAACCGGATGTCCAATATGGGCCAGATGCACGCGGATCTGATGGGTGCGGCCGGTTTCGAGCGTCAGCTCCAGATAGGTGAAGCCGCCCAGACGTTCCAGCACGCGGAAATGCGTGACGGCCTCGCGCGCGTTTTTCTGCGTGACCGCCATCCGTTTGCGGTCGACCGGATGCCGTCCAATCGGGTAATTGAGCGTTCCCGCATCCTCTTTGATATTTCCGTACACCACCGCATGATAGCGGCGGGTGAACGAATGCTCCTTGATCTGCCCGGCCAGCGACAGGTGCGCTTGGTCGTTCTTGGCCACCATCAGCAGCCCGCTGGTGTCCTTGTCGATCCGGTGCACGATACCGGGGCGCAGCACGCCGCCGATGCCGGACAGGCTGTCCCTGCAGTGGTACAGCAGCGCGTTGACCAGTGTGCCGTCCTCGTTGCCCGGCGCGGGATGCACGACCATGCCTTTCGGCTTATTGACCACTAGCAGGCAGTCGTCCTCGTACAGGATGTTAAGCTTCCTGTCCTGTGCCGGCAGGTCCAGCGCCTTCGGTTCGGGCAGTGTGACCGATATCAATCGATCGGAGGGCTTAATTTTATAATTTTTGGAAACCGTCCTTCCGTCGACCGACACCAAGCCGTCATCCAGCAGTCTCTGGATGGCGGAACGCGTGTGGCCGTCCATCCGTTCGGACAGCGCCTTATCGATGCGCTGGGACAAAAAGACAGGTTCCAATTCGAATTTCAGTTCTTTCAAACCGATTCCCGCTCCAATTTTACATGTTTTTTGCGTTTAAAGTAATCACCAAATAATAAATAAACTATGAAACATATCACGCCGACCACGACCAGACAGTCCGCAAAGTTGAAGATATAGAAATTCAGGAACGGAAAGTCGAGGTAGTCGATGATGGCGCCGCGGAAGATGCGGTCGATCAGGTTGCCCAATCCGCCCGCAATGATCATGGCGGCACAGGTCAGGACAAAGTTGCCCTTGATCTTCCTGCTGAGCATCAGCCAGACGCCAGCGGCCAGCAGCACCACGGCGATGATGATCAGGAATTCGCGGTGTCCGCTGAACAATCCAAAAGCGGAGCCTTTGTTCTCGACATAGGTCAGGTGAAAGATATTTTGTATCACCGGGATGCTCTGGCCCACGACCATATTGGCATCCACGAGAAATTTAATCAGCTGATCGACACCGATCAGCACGACAATGGATACGAGCGCGATATAGATTCCCATAGTACTCCTCCACGAAAATTTTGCGGCGTGCCCGAAGCGGGCGCACCGCATATTCTGCCATAAATGGCCTATCAGACTTGTCTATAATCCGGCACGGACGGTATCATACGGGAGTGGGCATCCGCATCTGGATATCGAAGCGGGGCCCTTTTGAACCTCGGAAACGCGCCGTACAGCACAGCTTCATCCAATGACAGGTTTTCCACCCAAACCGCCCTGATATTTCATTGCAGCACCGGGCAGCTGAAACGCGGCCCTTCCATTCGCGTTTCAGCTGTCCGCTGCGCGGTCTGCACCGTTCAATTGTAGGCCAGATTCTCTTCTTCCTCGGCCTTTTCCTCTGATGCACGGGATTTCGCCGGCGCATCGGCCTTCTCTTCCACCTTGACCGAACGCGCGGATTCGTCCACTTCCTCATCTGGAAGCGCCGTGATCAGTTCGATATGGGTCTTATAGATGGAAATCAGCTTGCTTTTGAAGTTGGAAACCTCATGCTGCAGACGGTTCAGCGAAAGCTGCTCCCGTTCGATCTGGCGGCGGGTATTTTCCATCATCTGCTCGGTCTGCTGGTTCGCGTGCTCAACAATCCGGGCAGCCTTCTCTTCCGCCTCAGCGACAAGCTGGTCGCCGGTCTTCTGCGCGCAGAGAATCGCCTTGCTCAGGCTGTCCTCTTCTTTGATGTACTCCTGCAGACGGCCTGCAACGACCCGCAGCTTCTCTTCGAGATCTTCCTTCTCCTCCAGAAGATTCGCATACGCCTTTGCAACCTCTTCCTTGTAGGCCTCGACGCTTCTGACATCGTAGCCGCGGAAGCTCTTTCGGAACCGGACTTCTTTGATGTTGTTCGGTGTCATCGTATCCTTAACCCCCTTAACGGTATTGTTCAATGGTGATATGCAGGTGGCCCTTTTTGCTGAGCGAGCCTATCCTGCTCAGTTTGTATTTTCCATATCCGCGAATCGAAAAGACATCCCCCTCTTTCAGCGGGATATCCGGCTTCGAGACGGTTTCATACTGTAACTGGACCAGCCCGCGGCTGATCAGCTCGCAGCTCTTCTGTCGGCTGAGCCTTGTGGCCAGCGCGACAACGGCATCCAGCCTTTCGGAGCCGATGGTTCCGGAAATCTCCTCAAAGGCCTGCTCCGATTCGATTTCAGGCGGCTGCGTCTCCTCGCACTTCACGCCGACCGAGCCGATCTTGACAACCTCATCCAGAATCAGCGGCACGACCTGCTCCAGCACAAAGAGGTATGCCTGCCCTTCCCCGACCACAATATCCCCGACGCATTCCCGCGCGATGTTCAGATGCATCAGCGTGCCGAGAAAGTCGCGGTGGGATAAGGCATACTGCTTCGGGTAGCGCACGCCGACGCAGCGCACCGGGAAGGACGCTTCCGAATCCTGTAGATAATCCGGCAGCGCGCCAAGCACCACCCTGGCGGCGCCTTCGTAGCCGCCGAAGAACCGGCAGCCTGTAAATCCCTGCTGCCGGATCAGCTCTGAGGCCAGAAAGACCTCGCGTTCATTCAAAAATCCTATGTACTTCGGAATATTCCGCGTCTGCGAAATGGCGAACAGGTCGCCGATGCGGGAGATAAACAGCCTGTCCTCCTCATTCAGATGGTTCAGGTTCATCTCAATAATACAGGTTGCCGTTCTCAATCTCGTCCAGAATCTCACCCATCAGATCGACGTTGTGCGCCGTAATGATGAAGGTGCTGCTGGAGACCTTCTGGACCTGGCCGTTGTTCGCGTAGGCGACGCCGCTTAGAAAGTCAATCAGGCGGCGGGCGGTGTCCTTGCCGGCTGCCTCGAGGTTCAGCACTACGGTTTTCTTCGCGTTCAGGTGATCGGCAATCGAGCTTGCCTCCTCAAAGCGCTCCGGCTTGACCAGCACAACCTGAAGCTGCGTGGTCGGGTGGATGTTGGTGATCTTTGCGCGGTTGCGGGCCGGCTCGCTGAAGGACGGCGCCGGTTTTTCCTCCTCAACCTTTTCTTCTATTTCATCGACTGTCTCTTCCTCAAATTCGTCGTCGGGGTTTCCAAAGAGTTTGTTAAAAAAGCTCATCCCTATTTTTCCTCCTACATTACACGTTGACCGGACGGCTCCTCCGTCCAAACAGCGCCGTACCCAAACGGATGATGTTTGCGCCGCACTGAATGGCTTCGAGATAATCGCCCGACATGCCCATCGACAGATAGGACATATCTATATTATCCATGTTTTTGGCCCTGATGTCAACAAATAACCGGTACATATCTTCAAAATATCGAAGAACCTGCTCTTTTTTTTCGCAAACCGGCGGAATTGTCATGAGTCCGCGCACCCTGAGGTGCCGCATCGAGGAAATCTGTTCCAAAAGCTGTTCGGTCATCTCCTTGGCGATGCCGGATTTGCTCTGCTCGCCTCCAATGTTGACCTCGACAAGAATTTCCATAACGCTGTCGCGCTTCGCCATCTCCTTGTCGATCTCCGAAGCCAGCTTCAGGCTGTCGACCGATTCGATCATACAGACCTTGTCGGCGATCTGCCGGACCTTGTTGGTCTGCAGATGCCCGATGAAATGGATGTCGACTCCCTGTTTGTCATAGATCTCGTACTTCTCCAGCAGCTCCTGCGCGCGGTTTTCGCCGAGCAGCGCGATGCCCTGATGGATCGCCTCATTGATGATTTCGGGATCGATGGTCTTAGTGACAGCCATCACGCGCAGATCATCGATGCTTCTGTTCGATTTTACCATCTGATTGTGAACCTGGTCCATAACACTTTTTAAACGTTCTCTAAGGGCGCGCTTCTCCTCATCGAAGCGGTTTTCCTTCATACAAATCCCTGCCTTCCACCACGATATTGTCATAGAGCTGCACCCAGCTGTACGCGCTGAGTTCCTCCTCTGAAATGCCTTTGTCGCTGGTCAGAACGTACGCGTCGGTCCGATAGATGATGTTGATGCGCTTAAAGACCGCATAATTCTGTTCATTGACATAAACGCCCTCCGTGCCGTCCTGAAGCCGGACCGCATCCTTATTGATGCGCAGGCCGGTATAGCTCGCGAACGTGATCTTCAGCTCGGCGGTGCGCATACGGGAAAGCGCGGCGTTCATATAATCCAGCCGGATGATCGCATACGCCTTGTCAGAGGTATTGTCCTGCTTGAGACCGACGACCGTTCCGGGCGCTTTGACGTCCGGCAGGTCCTCGAAGCTGACGGTCAGTGTGCTGCCCTCGGAGAATTTCTCCGCATCCGCGGGATCGACCGGCACCGCAATGCGCCAGTCATAACCGACAATGATCTTGCCCACGGCCGTGCCGGAGATCTGCTGTTTTTCATCCATCATCGCATCCAGGTCGGAAACCTTCAGCCGGTCAAGGTCCGAGACACTGAGACGGTCCTCAAACCCGTCCACAACGCTGGTAAAGTAGCCCGCCTCATCGGAGGTGATGTCCTGCACGCCCGCGCCGAGCTTGCCTTCCAGTTCGGAAATCTGGGTCTGCAGCGCACTTTTGCGCTCGGAGAAATCCTTCACCGTGCCCAAGGATACCTGACGGCGGTTCAGCTCGAACAGCAGCTCGCCGTGCACGCTCTCCGCCCTGTCGGCACAGGTGCCGTCCATCAGGTCGGACAGCCCATAGAGCTGTTCGCTGAGCTGTTTGGCCGTCATGTCGGCATCGGTCAGATAGACGACCGCCGACTGCTCGGCTTTCTCAAGCAGCTCGAGCTCCTCCTTCATACTGTCAATCTGTGTCTGGTACTGGATGTCGCTGTCATCGGTATACAGCTGCGCGACCTTGCCGCCCTTGGCGACCTTGCTGCCGTCCGACTGGGTGTAAGCAACGGCGTAATCGCCGGCCTGCTGTTCAATGAGCTGTTCATTGCGGATAATAAGGCCCTTGCCCTCCACAAAATCATCCATCGTCGCCTGATAGGCCGTTTCAAACTTGTACGGCGGATTCAGGTAGCGAAACAGCTGATATCCGCCGATGCCGAGCACGATCAGGATGATGAGGATTACCGCCAGCCGTCTGACAATCTTCTCCATCCTATCTCTCTCCGTTTGCCTGCGCTTCCTTCTCGACCGCCTCCACAATGTTGATCGATCGTGAAGGGATGATTGTGGAGATGGCATGCTTATATACAAGATTCTGTTTGCTCTCGCAGTCCAGCACCACGGTAAAGTTGTCGAAGCCCTTGACCACGCCTTTGAACTGGAATCCGTTGGTCAGGTAAATGGTGACCGGAATCTTGTCCTTTCTTGCCTGATTTAAAAACACGTCCTGCAGATTGATTGGTTTGTTCATCATCTTTGCACTTCCTTCCAAATAGTTCGCGGCTATCCGCTTGGTTCTCCTACATGATATCATAGTATCCCACAAATTTCCATACTTTTTCCGCAAATTTCCAATAAATTTTCTATTTCGTCCATATCATCCATATAAATCCAATTTATATGTTCTTCCCGGCGAAACCAGGTCAGCTGTCGTTTCGCATACCGGCGGCTCTCCTGCTTGATCTTATCGACCGCCTCTTCCAAAGAAAGCTCCCCGTCGAAATAGCGGAACAGCTCCTTGTAGCCGATGGCCTGCCTGGCTGTCCGGCTGAGACTCTGACGGTACAGGCGCTGTGCTTCCTGCAAAAGCCCCGCATCCATCATCTTCTCAACCCGCAGGTTGATGCGGTCATACAGCTTCTGCCGGTCGCGGTACGCAAGGCCGATCATACAGGTATTGTATTCTCTCGGCGCGAGTCTCGAGCGGCGCTGATGCTCACTCATCGGGATGCCGGTCAGCTCGTACACCTCCAGAGCGCGGATAACCCGGCCCTGATTGTTCGGATGCAGCTTTTCAGCAAGGACGGGATCCACTGCTTTGAGCCTTTCCCAAAGCGTGAGCGGTCCGTATGCGCGGCCCTCTTCCTCCAGCCTGAGCCGAACAGCGGAATCGCTTTCGGCCTCTTTGAACTGGATGTTTTCGAGCAGCGCGCGCACATAAAGGCCGGTGCCGCCGACCAGTACCGGCAGCTTCCCCCGCGCGTGGATGCCGGAAATGACCGGCTTCGCACACCGGACATAATCCGCCGCGCTGAAATTCTCTGCGGGATCGACAAAATCCATCAGATGGTGCGGGATGCCCCGCATCTCTTCAGCGGACGGCTTCGCGGTGCCGATCTGCATCTCCCTGTAGATCTGCATCGAATCGGCGGAGACAATCTCCCCATGATACCGCTGTGCCAGCGCGACGCCCAGCGCCGTTTTGCCGGACGCCGTCGGTCCGACCACTGCGACAAGATTGATCATACTCTCACTCCGGTTTGTGTTCTATCATTATCATACCATGATCTTTCATAAAAACAAGTCTCATAGAATTATTTTATCATTTTGACTAATACCCGTACAGCATTTAGGCCCGGTATTGAACGCGGCCGAACAGGCATGCCGCGCGATAAAACTCTGAAACGATGGATATAACGGTATCATTGCCAGAGCCGGCAGGATTGGTTATCCGGCTGTGATGCTGTCTCCGCTTTAACGTTTGGGTTCAGGTTATTCCCTGTCCTTTTGTGCGACAGTACGTCAATAAATGTTTATGAAATTGCTGGGAAACACCGTACCTGCAGATGATGACGGATTCATAAAATGTACCGGGCAGCGGAATGGTAACGGAAATCGTACCGCAAAACCGTTACAATCCAGTTTATATATCTCAGCCTTATGTAACCGATATAAGTGTTATAAGCCGTTACACGATCATGAGCCCAACCGTCCAAACTGTTTTTCCAGCTCCTTTTGGGTGAGCTTCAGATAGATGGGCCGGCCGTGCGGGCAGTGCTGAATATCCGGATGCTCCTTCAAAATGGATACCAGCTGTCTGAGCTCCAGCTTGGAGCTGCGGTCGTTCGCCTTGATCGCCGCGCGGCAGGCAACCGAATGATACAGCCAGTCCAGGTCTTCGGGAAGGATCTTCCGCTTATGATTTGCCATCTCATCCGCAATTTCGCAGATGATATCCGACACGCTCTTTTCGCTGAGACTGATTGGGACCGACCGCACAATCAGCATGCCTTCCCCAAAGTCCTCGGTTTCAAACCCGACCTCGTCAAACAGCTCCAGATGACGGATGGCCGCGTCATACTCCTCCCGGCTCAGGCTGACCGTCACCGGCGCGAGCAGCACCTGTTTGTGCTCCTTTGCACCTTCCAGTATCTGTTCATACAGGATGCGTTCATGCGCCGCATGCTTGTCGATCAGCAGCAGCTCGTCATGATGCTCCACGACAATGTAGGTACAGAACGCTTCGCCGATCACGCGGTATTCGTCGATGTCCGAGAAGCCGGTATTCTCCGAACCCCCTGTATGTTCGGGAGCATCCTGTGACCCGCCTGTCTCCAGGTTCGTACGCTGAGTTTCCATCGGCATCACAGGCTGGGTCAACGACGCGGCCTGCTCCCGCTCGATCCTTCGCCACTCAATCTCCTCGGTTTTCATCTGCTGATTTTGCGCATCCTCGGCGGCGGTTTCGGGCCAGGAACGACTGCTTTCATAGACAACAGCGGTGGGCTGCCGCAGAATGGTTTGCCCCTGTGCTTTGGATTTTTCCGCGGGTATCGCCGCTTCATACTGGGAACGGCGCTGTCCGATTACAGAGCCATCCTCAGCCGGCTCACAGGATGGCCGCGGCTTTTCCGCCGGCTGCGCGCCGAATGCTTCCTTATAGGCCTGCGCCGTCATATGCAGCTGTTCAGGCGCTTTCGGCTGAGCGGATGTAAATGCCTTCTGCTGGTCGGCAATCCTGATCGGCACATGATCTTCCGCGCTCATCAGTGTATTTCTGACCGCCGCATACAGCAGCTGGAAGACGCGGCGTTCATCCGCAAAGCGCACCTCGAGCTTGGCGGGATGTACGTTGACGTCGACGGTGTTCGGCGGAATCTCAATGTTCAGGACGCAGGCCGGAAACTTCCCAACCATGATGGCGTGCTTGTACGCTTCCTCCAGCGAGGCCATCAGCACCTGTGACTTGATGTACCGCCGGTTGATGAAGAAGTGCTGCATCCGCCGGTTGGGCCGTGAAGCGGAGGGCCGGCTGATGAATCCATGGACGCGCAGGCCGTTCTCCTCATAATCCACCTTGACCAGCGAACCGGCAAATTCCCGCCCGAACACCGCATAGACGGCTGACAGCGGGTTGCTGTCCCCCGGCGTAAAGAGCTTTTCGGTGCCGTTGTTGATGAGCCGGAAGGATATCTGCTCGTTGGCCAGCGCCATCTTGTCGACGATTGACGCAATCGCGTTCGCTTCGGTCACATCTTTTTTCAGGAATTTCATGCGCGCGGGTACATTGTAGAAGATATCCCGCACGACGACGGTGGTGCCGTCCGGGCAGCCCGCTTCATCGCGGAAAACCTCTTCGCCGCCGTGCACGACGTAACGGGTGCCGTTCTGCTGCCCGGCTGTTTTGGTCAAAAGCTCCACTTTGGACACCGCGCAGATGGATGCGAGCGCCTCGCCGCGGAAACCCAGCGTAAAGATCGTGTCGAGGTCCTCGCTGGTCTGCACCTTGCTGGTTGCGTGCCGCAGAAACGCCGTCGGCACGTCATCCGGCTCGATGCCCTTTCCGTTGTCGGTCACGCGCAGGAAGGTCACACCGCCCCGCCTGATTTCGACGGTGATGGTTGTCGCACCCGCATCGATGGCGTTTTCGACAAGCTCCTTGACCACCGACGCCGGCCGTTCAATGACCTCTCCCGCCGCAATCTGTTCGGCGACCTGCTTGTCCAGAACACGGATATTTGCCAATCAAACTCACCTCGCTTATTCTGTCTTCTGTAATCATTTGTTCGATATTCTTATTTTGAAAAATGTATGTTTCCTTTTTGAAAAACGACTAAAGCTTCGACCAAAACAGATGAGTAACGCCAAGATACTGTCTCGAATTTGTGCGTCAGCCGTCCTTCTTACCGCTGATCAGCTTGAGCTCATGCAGGATGTTGAGCGCTTCCAGCGGGGAAAGGACGTTGGTGTCGATTTCCCCCAGCCGCTTGATCACCTCATTATCCTGCGGATTCTGGATGATGAACTGGTCCGGATTGTACTCCCGCTTTTTGACCTTGACGTTCTTCGGCAGGTTGATGCCGATGCCGTTTTCCAGATTGTCCAGAATCTCATAGGCGCGCTTGACCACCTCGTTCGGGATGCCCGCCAGCTTCGAAACCTCGATGCCGTAGCTGTCGTCGGTGCCGCCCGGGATAATCCTTCTCAGAAAGATGATGTCGTCCCCGCGCTTCTTGACCGCGATGTTGTAGTTCTTGATGCAGTCGAACATCTCCTCCAGCTCGGTCAGCTCGTGGTAGTGGGTGGCAAACAGCGTTTTGGCGCCCAACTTTTTGGAATCCGCGATGTATTCCAGAATCGCGCGCGCAATGCTCATGCCGTCGAAGGTCGAGGTGCCGCGGCCGATCTCATCGAGGATCAGCAGGCTCTTTCTGGTCGCGTTTCGAAGGATGTTCGCAACCTCGTTCATCTCGACCATGAAGGTGGACTGCCCGCTCGCCAGATCGTCGGATGCGCCGACACGGGTATAGATGCCGTCCACAATGCCGATCTGCGCCGACTTAGCCGGCACAAAGCAGCCGATCTGCGCCATCAGGGTGATCAGGGCCACCTGGCGCATATAGGTGGATTTTCCTGCCATGTTCGGTCCGGTGATCACGGCGATCTGCCGGTCCGCGCAGTTGAGGTCGGTGTCGTTCGCCACAAACAGCGAGCCGCTCTGCACCGCTTCAACCACCGGATGGCGGCCATCCTTGATGATGATCTCATCGCCCAGCGTGATGGTCGGGCAGCAGTAACCCTGCTTGACGCTGACCGACGCGAACGAACAGAGCACATCCAGCTTGGCGACGGCCTGTGCGGTCAGCTGGATGCGGTAGAGCTGCGCCGCAATCTCCTTGCGTATCTGTTCAAAGAGGTCCTGCTCGAGCAGGACGATCTTTTCATTGGCTCCAAGTATTTTGCTTTCCAGCTCCTTTAACTCTTCGGTGATGTACCGCTCACAGTTCGCCAGCGTCTGCTTGCGGATGTACGCCTTTGGTACCAGCGGCAGATTGGACTTGGTTACCTCTATGTAATATCCGAAAACCTTGTTGTAGCCGATCTTCAGATTCTTGATGCCGGTTTTCTCCTTCTCCGACGACTCCAAATTGGTCAGATACTGTTTAGAGTGCCGGACAATGTCCCTGAGTTCGTCAAGCTCGCGGTTGTATCCCGTACGGATCACATGCCCGTCCTTGAGGTTGACCGGCGGGTCGTCGACGATCGCGTTTTCTATCATGTCATGGATATCTTCCAGGGTGTCGATATTCTGATAGATTTCCCGCAGCATAATGGTGTCGATGCCTTCGATGCTCTGCTTGATCTGAGGAAGCACCCTCGACGTAAAGGCCAGCGCCCTGACCTCCCTTGCGTTCGCATTGCCATAGACGATCTTGGTCATCAGCCGTTCCATATCGAAGACATGGGTCAGCAGCTCGGTCAGGCTCTGCAGCAGGACATTTTCCTGATAAAGCACCTGGACCGCGTTGAGCCGGTTGTTGATCAGCGCGGGATTCAAAAGCGGCTGTTCCAGATAGGTTTTGATGAGCCGTTTCCCCATGGCGGTTTTGGTCCTGTCAAGCACCCACAGCAGGGAGCCTTTCTTCTCTTTGGAACGCATCGTTTCGGTGAGCTCCAGATTCCGGCGCGCGACCAGATCGAGATTCATAAACTGGTTGTCGTTGTAAAAGTTGACGGTGTGCAGCCGTTCCAGACCGGACATCTGCGTCTTGGAGACATAGGAGAGCAGCACGCCCAGGCACTGTATCGCCGTATCCTTGTCGTCCAGCCCGATATCCGGCAGCGGTTTTTTAAAATGGTTCAGGACCTCACGGGTATTGGGCTCCAGCGCAAAGTCCTCTTCCTCATAATAATCCACCGTGCAGTTCAGCGTGACCTTGATGAAGTCCGTGAGCTTCTTGCATTTCAGCACCCGCGGATTGAAGATGATCTCCGAAGGCGTGAACCGCCCGATCTCATTCATCAGCCGGTTCTGGATATTCTTGTCCACCAGCTCGGTGATGTAGATCTGTCCGGTGGAGATATCCGCAAAGCAGACGCCTGCCTTTTTCTTCTCATTGAGATAGATGCAGCACAGGAAGTTGTTGCTGGTTTCGTCGAGCATACTGGTTTCAATGATCGTACCCGGCGTGATGACCCGTACGACCTCCCGCTTGACGATGCCCTTACACTTTGCCGGGTCCTCCACCTGCTCGCAGATGGCGACCTTGTACCCCTTCTCCACCAGCCGCTTGACATATGCCTCGTAGCTGTGATAGGGTACGCCACACATCGGGGCCTTCTCTTCCTGTCCGCAGTCCCTGCCGGTCAGGGTCAGTTCCAGTTCCTTCGACGCTTTGATCGCATCGTCGAAAAACATCTCGTAAAAGTCGCCGAGCCGATAAAACAGGATTTCATCTTGGTACTGCTTTTTGATGTTGGTATACTGTTTCATCATGGGTGAAAGCTCTGCCATAATTGTCGTTCTCCCTTTTGCATGGATTCTCTTATGATATGGTCCCGGCCCGCCGGAGAAAACCGGCAGGCCGACGATCAGCTTCTATGAAGTTTAGTGGCAGCCCGAACAGCTCGAGCAGCTGCCGGAGCACTGCGCATCCAGATCGATGGTATCCGGATCCTGACCGTTGACGCACAGGCTCAGCACCTGGTTGACCTGGTTCAGCAGCGTGTCCATCTCCACCTTGGCGGTGTTGAACGCAGCCATATTCGGATTGCTCATGACCTGCTGATAGACCTTCTGCAGCTCTTCATTGAGCTCCTCGAGCTTCTTCTGATCTTTATCTTCCTTGCTGACCTCGTTGTTGAGGTCCAGACGCACGAGGTTGAATTTGCCGATCAGCTCCTGCAGCTCTTTATCCTCGTCGTTTGCTTTTTTGGCGCTCATCAGCGCGATGTATCTCTCATCGGCCTGGATGGCCTTGCCCATGTCCTTTGCCATTTGAATGATATCCATAATCCATAACTCCTTTGACTGTAATATACTGAACAAATCTCTTTTTATTCAGATGCAAAGGCTCTCTTCCAAAAAGCCCTTGCATCTGAATGCAGCATCCCTGCTGCGTTCAGCGATATTCGGTCATGTTCGCAAAGCAGTCCTCAATTTGATTTACATCCGCCGGCAAAGGTTTCGTAAAGCAAATGAACCCTATTTGCCCAGCCCTTTTGCCGCCGTAAACTTCGGGGCGCACCGACGCCCACGCCGGGACAGAACCTTTCTAAGTATGCTCAAACCAGCACGCCCGACAGCGCCGCGTTTCGTGCTTCAGTGATCTTTACATGAACAAACTGGCCAATCAGGCTATCATCCGCTTCGAAATCAACGATGGTATTACTTTCGCTGCGTCCGGTCAAAAAGCCCTCCCCGGAGCGCCCCTTCCCATCCGCCAGCACACGCAGTGTTTGTCCGACATAGGAAGCGTTGCGCTTCCTGCCGATTTCACCCTGCACCTCCAAAAGCTCCCGGAACCAGCGGGATTTCTCCGCGTCGGTCGTAAGGTCCTCCATAGCGGCGGCTTTGGTGCCGACGCGCTTGGAATAGAGGAAGGTGAAGAGCGCGTCATATTCGACCTGCTTGACAAGCGCGAGCGTCTGTTTGAAGTCCTCATAGGTTTCGGATGGGAATCCCACCATGATATCGCTGGTAAAGGTCACGCCCGGGATTTTTTCCTTTGCATAGCGGATGATGTCCAGATAATCCTCTGCTGTATAGCGGCGGTTCATCTGTTTCAGAATCCGGTTGGAACCGCTTTGCACCGGCAGATGGATGTGGCTGCAGATTTTATCGCATGCGGCGATGGTGTCAATCAGTTCTTTTGTGGCGTCCTTTGGATGGGAAGTCATAAAGCGGACACGGAAATCCCCATCGATGGCCGCAATCCTTCGCAGCAGCTCCGCAAAGGATATCTCGTCCTCTTTGCTGCCATAGGAGTTGACATTCTGCCCTAATAATGTTATCTCCTTAAAGCCCTCGTTTATCAGCTCTTTTACCTCTTTTAATATCGCTTCCGAGGACCGGCTGCGCTCTCGGCCGCGCACATATGGAACAATGCAGTAGGTACAGAAGTTGTCGCATCCATACATAATCGGAACCCATGCCTTGATATGGCCGTCGCGTTTGGTCGGCAGTCCTTCCGCTATGACGCCGTCCGACCCGGTGGTTTCAAAAACGCGGTGCCCGCTGGTCAACGCCTCGTACAGCAGCTCCGGAAACGCGTGCAGCGCATGGGTTCCGAATACGAGGTCTACGAAAGGAAAGCTCTTTTTAATCCGCTGAGCGATGTGTTCCTGCTGCATCATGCAGCCGCACAGCCCGATAATCATCGATGGATTCCGCCGTTTCTGGTTTTTGAGAGCGCCGACATTGCCGAACACACGGTCTTCCGCGTTTTCCCGTACGGCACAGGTGTTGTAGATGACGACATCCGCCTGCCCAATTTCATCGGTCATGCGGTATCCCATCTCCGCAAGCATGCCCTTGATGTGCTCGGCGTCGGCAACATTCTGCTGACAGCCATAGCTGTGTACAAACGCATACGGACTTGAGCCGCTTTGCTGGCATGCAGTCATATTGATATCATAAACACGCTTCATAAAGGCGCGCTGTTCATCCAGTATTTCTTCTGGAACGGTGCTTACGGATTTTACCATAAGGAATTGTTTCCTCCTTGTCGTTTATCAAACCGCCATACAGCACGTTTCAATGGCAGTTTCGAAAGATATGACATCCGGTCGGAATTTGTAAAACATATTGTTTTATTATACCGAACCTGCCGGGGTTCTGTCAAATTATTTTTCCCGCTTCAAAATCCCGCGCAAACCATACGTCCTCAACTGTAAAGGTCCGGCCGTTCAGGTAATCAAGCACACCGGCATCGGTTTGAAAATCAAACGTGAGCTTATACGAATACAGGGCCTGATGTTTAAATCCCGTTCCCTTGTTCATCCGATTGCGGCCATACTTGGTATCGCCCAGCAGTGGATGGCCGATCGACGCGAAATGCGCCCGAATCTGGTGTGTCCGCCCTGTGAGAAGCTCAACTTCAACCAGGCTGAACAGCCGCTTTTCAGACAAAACCCTGTACTTGGTCAGAATCGTCTTTGCTCCAGGTCTTGGAGACTCGAACACCGTGACGGTATTGTTCTGCTCATCCTTCGTCAAATAGCCCTTCAGCACGCCTCTCTTCTGCGGCAATATCCCGTGTACAATGCAGAGATACCATTTTCTCAGTTCTCTGCATTTTATCTTTTCATTCAGTATTCGAAGCGACGGCGCGTTCTTGGCCGCAATCACAATACCGCCGGTGTTCCGGTCAATTCGGTTGCACAAACTCGGAGCAAAGGAATGTTCATCCTCAGGATCATATTCCCCTTTTTCATACAGATAATGTTTGATCCGGTTGATCAGTGTGTCAACCTGTTCCTGCTGGTCCTCGTGCACGATAAGCCCCGGGCGCTTATCGACCAGCAGAATGTTTTCATCCTCATAGACCACATCAATGTGCGTGCCGGCCCGTAAAAAATCAAGACCGCCGGGATTCGTTTCAAAAAATTCATCGTTGATATAAAGGGAAACCGTATCTCCAAGCTGCAGGCGGGTATCGTTTTTACAGCGCTTGCCATTCATTTTGATACGTTTGGTGCGAATATATTTGTATAAAAGCCCCTGGGGCAGCTTCGGCACGGCTTTGGTGATAAACTTATCGATGCGCTGGTTGCAGTCGTTTTGCCCAATGACAAAAGTCTTCATACTCTCTCCCTTTTCTTCAAATTCCGCTATTCAAAATATTATATCAATTTTCCATCTTATTTTTATGATGAATTTGTTTGCTAAAATGAAATTTTAGCAAACAAAAAGCCTCGCAGACCAAGATCATCTGCGGGGATTTTTTGTTGTTTATTCTTTAGTACTGATAAAGATCCGGACTGTTTGCACAATCCTGTTTTGTGACTTGTGGGAATCAGACAGATTGATTTCAATTTACGTACTTATGAAGGATACGACTTGCTTCAACAAATTTAATCCAAGCACCCACAAAGGGGTGCGACGGCTGGTTAAAACGAGCGAAGACGGCGTTGTGGAATTTTAATCCACGAACCCGCAAAGGGTGCGACAGGCCGATGTTAAAGCCCATGCCGCCGACGCCCGATTTCAATCCACGCACCCGCAAAGGGTGCGACAGAAGTTCAGGTGTATGGTGACGCAAAGCATCGGATTTCAATCCACGCACCCGCAAAGGGTGCGACGGGACCGGAGGATACGGTCATCACGGTGGACGCATTTCAATCCACGCACCCGCAAAGGGTGCGACTGCACCCACATAAAAAAGAATCCTCTTTTCGGCTATCTAATTTCAATCCACGCACCCGCAAAGGGTGCGACCAATGGGTAGTGGTCGATCGACTGATCGATGCGCTATTTCAATCCACGCACCCGCAAAGGGTGCGACCCGATTGCGCCGAACCTAAAAGCATAGACGAGTTATTTCAATCCACGCACCCGCAAAGGGTGCGACGCGAAGCCTGCGAAATCTCCCGGACGCACAAAGAATTTCAATCCACGCACCCGCAAAGGGTGCGACTTTCCGCCTGATGTTGCTCCAATTAAGGATTCCGCATTTCAATCCACGCACCCGCAAAGGGTGCGACCGCATACACAAAGAACCAGCCTAACAGGCCATTTTACAGCTTCTTCTATGCGAAGGTGATAAACAGCATCTCAATCTTACCATCAAACACCGTCAATATTCAAAAAATCCCATCAATACGACACTGCGAACCTCCTGGAGATTTCATGTTCACTCGACATTCGCACAGGGATTTCCGTGATTCTTTATGAACAGTATTATTATACCGCGCTCATAAGGATATTGTCAATCTATTTGCTTTTTCGTCGATCTATGACAGTTCTTACTTTTGACACAGTTATAGACAACAACCGAGTCTCACAAAAGAGTTATCTGCATATACACTATCTGAAAGTAACACATAAGTGACAAAAAGGTCATAAAATGGCCTATTTACTTGACGCTAGAAATATTATATAATAGAAATAATATGACCTACAGATCATTTTCAGGTGGGTTCATGACAAATACAGGGGGTAATTGATTGTGATTACAAAAGAACGGGTTTTGGAAATTTTAAAAGAAGCTGGTGTTCTGCTGGAGGGACATTTTCTGCTGACCAGCGGCAAACACAGCAATAAATACCTGCAGTGCGCTAAGATCTTCCGGCATACCAAATACAGCGAAGAGCTCTGCGCCGCTCTTGCTGAAAAATACAAGGACAAGGGTGTTGAGGTTGTCATCGGTCCGGCTTTGGGAGCAATCCAGATGGCCTATGAAGTCAGCCGCACACTTGGCTGTGAGAACTTCTTTGCAGAGCGTGAAGACGGTAAAATGACATTGCGCCGTGGATTCCAGGTTCATGAAGGTATGAAGGTTCTGATTGTAGAAGATGTTGTCACCACCGGCGGTTCGGTGCGCGAGGTCATTGAACTGGTCAAACAGGCCGGTGGGGATATCGTTGGCGTCGGATCCATTGTAGACCGCACCAATGGAAAGATCGATTTTGGCGTCCCATTTGAGAGCGTCATCGCAGTGGATGTAGAGGCTTGGGAAGCTGAGAACTGCCCCCTGTGCAAAGAAGGCAAAATTGATTTGGTGAAACCCGGCAGCCGTAAACTGCCGACCAAATAACAGATAGAAATTTTAAAGGACAGAAGGTACTGGAATTGACAGAAAATCCACACAAAGGACATCGGGAACGGCTGAAAAAGCGTTTTTTACAAAGCGGAATGGATGATTTTGAAGATCATAACATCTTGGAATTGCTGCTTTTCTATTCGATTCCACAGAAAGATACAAATCCAATCGCACATGCGCTTCTGGATGCTTTCGGTTCTCTGTCCAATGTATTGGATGCTCCTTATGAGGAACTTGTCAAGGTGAAGGGCATATCGGAAAACTCCGCTTCACTGCTTAAATTGATTGCGCCTCTCTCCCGCGCTTATCTGGATGACAAATACAAGAATGGACATGTCATCAATTCCACCGAGCAAGCTGGAGAATTCCTTCTTCCAAAGTTTATAGGCCGTACGAACGAGGCTGCTTATCTGCTGAGTCTGGACAACAAGTCCAAGGTTATCAACTGCAGCAAGATCATTGAAGGAAATGTAAATGCTGTTGCCATTTCCATACGCAAAATTGTCGAGCTGGCACTCAAAGACAACGCAACGGCCTGCATCGTTGCACATAATCATCCATTGGGACTGGCCATTCCCTCCAACGATGATATCGATACAACACTGAAGATCAAGGAAGTTTTGGAGACATTAAACATTCAGCTATTGGATCATATCATTGTCGCAGAGGATGATTTTGTTTCATTGGCAGACTCAGGCGCATTTGACCCATCTTTCACCGGGTTTTAATTGCAAATTTCACAATAAAGCATTTATAGCGGAAGGCTGCAGGGAATCTGTGGCCTTCCGCTATTTTACAGGTGAAATGCTTCCGCTGCAGCGCAGAACCGCGCCGTCCTTAATCTGCGATATCCATCACAATCTGTCTGTAAGACTAAGAGTCTTGGAAATGCCATCTGTTTTTTGGCATCCGGCTTGCATCCTCCGGAAATTCCTATTATCTATCTCTGTAAGGCAGATATTCCAGAAACCGTCTGACTGCCACGGATACCGTTTTACTGTCTCTCATGGCGAATCCGATGTCGCGATAAGCCGGTATTTCCAATTCCTTGCATACCACTTTATATGGTATGCGCTGTAAAATGAGTTCCGGCAGAATGCTGATCCCCAGCCCGCTCTCCACCATGGACATAACAGCATAGTCATCCCACGTCGTAAAGCGTACATTCGGAGTGATATGGTTCTTGTCAAAGACCTCCGATATTTCAGCCTTTGCGCCCTTTTCCAAAAGCACAAAAGGGTCCCTGCATAATGCGGACAGCGGAAATCTGTCACAGGCCACATACGTATGGTTCTCCGGCAGTACCGCCAGCAGCCGGTCCCGTTTTAAAAAGATGGTTTCGAGTTCCGGCCTCGCAGGCAGCCGGAGAAAACCACAATCCACCCGTCCCTCCAGAATCCACTTTTCAATCTCCGTGTAATCTCCCAAAAGCAGTTCGTATTCAATATTGGGATAGTCCTTTTGAAATTCCTGGATGATTTTAGGAAGCCAATGGGTGGCTACACTGGAAAAGGTACCGATTCGAATCAGGCCTGACTGCATTCCGTTCAAGTCGTCCACCTGCATTTGGAGCTGACGGTAATCATTACAGATGCACTGTACATAAGGAAGCAGTCTGAGGCCGTCTGAAGTCAACGCAACACCGGACCGGCCCCGGTCCAGCAAAGATATTCCCCATTGCGCTTCCAAGTCCGCTATCATACGGCTGACGCCTGATTGTGAATAGTTTAACAATTCAGCCGCCCTTGTAAAGCTCCCGCACTCCGCCGCTTTCACAAATGCCATATATTTTTGAATTCCCATGATCGTTTCCCTCATTATGATAGATTGTCATATAACAGATGATAAACATTCGTTTTTCTGATATATACAGATATGATATACTATCCGTTAAGAAATTACAAGTTGGGATGGTGACATGATGAGAAAAAACTATATCAAATACATCTTTGCACTGCTGCTTTTCGGTTCCAATGGACTTGTAGCCAGCTATATCTCCCTGACAAGCTATGAGACTGTTTTTTTAAGAACCATGATCGGCAGCATATTTTTACTCCTGATATACTGTATAACCCAAAAAAGATTTCAACTGCCCCAGAATAAAAAACACACCTTGTATTTGATGATCTCCGGAGCCGCGATGGGTGCAAGCTGGATGTTTTTATACGAGGGCTATCATCAAATAGGCGTCAGTCTGGCAACGCTGACATACTATTTCGGTCCCGTCATCGTGATGGCGGCCGCACCGTTTCTTTTCAGAGAAAAGCTGACAGCAACAAAGATCACAGGCATCATTGCCGCCCTCCTTGGCATCTTTCTGATAAATGGAAACGATCTGCTGCAGGGCGGGTTCTCTTGGGGATTGATCTGCGGCATTTTGTCTGCGGTCATGTATGCTGTGATGGTCGTATTCAATAAACTTTCAGCAAGCATCACCGGACTCGAAAACGCTGTTTGGCAGCTGTCATCCAGCTTTGTCACGGTAGCGATTTTCACCTTTCTAAAACAGGGCTTTTGCATTCCTGTCGCCGCTGGAGATCTTCTTCCTGTTCTGTTCCTCGGCGTTGTCAACACCGGTATCGGATGCTATCTGTATTTTTCCTCAATCGGACACCTGACCGCGCAGTCGGTTGCTCTGTGCGGCTATTTGGAACCACTCTCAGCACTTTTCTTCTCTGCGGCTTTCCTGCAGGAACGGCTGGCATTGATTCAGTTTGCAGGCGCCTTTCTCATTCTGGGCGGAGCGGCATTCGGTGAATATTACGGACGAAAACAGTCTGGTCTTAAATCGCAGGTACATAAAAACGATCCATCCATTTAATATCAAACTGCTTAGAAAAAACGGGGCCGCCGGCAGTCGTCCTTTGCTTCTTCAGTTTCGAAAATCCTATCAATGGCTCTTTGGTAACCAAAAATACTTTTGGGCGGGAGTGCAGCTTTCTAGGCTGTACCGTTTGCCCCAGAGAAGCATCGTTTGTCAGACCGCCGGTACATTTTTACCAGGCGGTAAAAAACAGAGAATCCGTGCGGTTTTCGTCAATCTCAATCTAAAAAAAGCGCTTTCTCTTTCAGCGGCGCAATCCATGATTCGATGGTTTGCACCAATACATACTGCTGCTTTAAGACGGCCATACCTGTTTCAGGGATATCCGACGCATGTTCTTTTTCTCTAATATTATCTTCCAGATACGCCTTTAGGGTCTTTACATTGTCCTCAATGTAGGTCAGGCATGCTTTCTGGCCCTCTGGTGAAAGGCTTGACAGATTTACGATCACAGCATTAAAATCCAAAA
This sequence comes from Candidatus Soleaferrea massiliensis AP7, assembly GCF_000820765.1. GTDB lineage: Bacteria > Bacillota > Clostridia > Oscillospirales > Ruminococcaceae > Soleaferrea > Soleaferrea massiliensis. The sequence continues at coordinate 37,134 of NZ_CCYH01000027.1, read as the reverse complement.
ATAAATGAATGGGCTGCGAAGCGATCTCATACATCAGACTTTCAAATACCTTTTCACCGGTGTCTGTCAGGGAATAAACGACTTTCTCCGGCATTTTCCCCTCTTTTATTGATTGTCCTTTGATGCAGCCCTTCTCCTCCAGCTGAATCACCTTTTTGTATATCGAAGGCGTACTGATTTTTACCCACTTCGAGATGTTGCGATACTCCACCAGCTTTTGAATGTCATAAGCGCTCAAGGATTCTTTTTTTAATATTCCCAATACGATCAAATCTATGGTTGCCATAATAACCTCCTTTTTCTATTGACAACTAGTATAAATTATAGTAGTATGGTTTCTATCACACAATTACTATAATTTATAGTACTATAATTTACGTGTTTTGTCAAGTGAAAGGAGAGTCAACATGAATGGACGCAACACAAAAATAGAATTGCTGGGGAGCGCGCCAATACCAAAAGCACTTCTGGCGTTGGGACTGCCAACCATGATCGGTATGCTGATCAATGCCCTCTACAATTTGGCGGACTCCTACTTTGTGGGAGGGCTGGGAACCGACCAAATGGGAGCGGTTACGGTGGCCTTTCCTCTGGGGCAGATTGTGGTGGGCTTAGGGCTGCTGTTTGGTAATGGCGCTGCTGCCTATCTGTCGAGGCTGCTTGGCCGAGGAGACAAAGATACGGCGAACAAAGTGGCCAGCACAGCCGTGTACAGCAGTATTTTCATTGGGGCAATTGCTATTTTCTGCATGGTTGTTTTCCTGAAGCCCATACTGAGCCGATTCGGCGCAATTGAAAGCGTCATGCCCGATGCCATTGCCTATTCCAGTATTTATATCACCTTTTCAATTTTTAATGTATTCAATGTCACGATGAACAACATCGTATCCAGTGAAGGAGCCGCAAAAACGGCCATGTTTGCGCTTATGATGGGGGCTGTATTGAATGTGATATTGGACCCTGTACTCATCTATGCGTTAAACTTCGGCGTTACCGGTGCCGCCATCGCCACTGCCATTTCACAAATCGTGTCCACGTTGGTTTATTTGTGCTATATTTTCCGGAAAAAGAGTATATTCCATTTTCGCGTGAGAGAATGCAGTTTTTCCAAAAAGATCATGTCCGAGATTTTAAAGATTGGAATTCCCACACTGGTTTTCCAGCTGCTGACCAGTTTTTCGATCGGTATGACAGACAATGCGGCAAAGGAATTGGGAGGTTCCGCGCTTGCCGCAATGGGGCCGTTTACCAAAATCATGTCTATGGGAAGCCTTGTTGTATTTGGATTTCTGAAAGGGTTCCAGCCAATCGCCGGATTTAGCTATGGGGCAAAAAAGTTTGACCGTCTGCGTGACGCGATGAAAACTTCCATCCTCTGGTCCACTGTATTCTGCGCCATCTTTGGTTTCGCTGCCGCCATATTCTCCGAAGAGATCATGGCGTTCTTTACAAAAGGCGATACGGAAATGATTCGTGTCGGTTCGCTTGCATTGCGGGCAAACGGTATGACGTTTATACTCTTCGGCTTTTATACGGTATATTCGTTTTTGTTTCTTGTCATGGGGAAAGCAAAGGAGGGCAGTATCCTCGGCGCCTGCAGACAGGGAATCTGCTTGATACCTCTCATTCTGATTCTGCCGCGTTTTTTTGGACTGAACGGCGTCCTCTTCGCTCAGCCGATTGCGGACGTGATTTCTGCGGTGGTCACTGTATGGATGGCCGTCCATCTTCATAAGGAATTGGCCGCATATAAAAGCAAGTTCCTACCGGCCGCAGCGGCGTCAGTTGACAGAGAATCCATCTATTGACGCCAAAGAGACAGCACTCGTATGAAAACGATAAGCCTGCAGATCGGAAGACGACTGCTGATACCAAATTACATACAGATAACAAAACGGCGATTTTGGAGAAATTTCAAAGCCGCCGTTTTGTTTTTTAACGATCTAAAGAGTCAGAATAAACCGCGCCACTTTTTAATTCATGACGGAAATGGTATCATCAGATGGTTTTCTTATCGAAAAGACATACTGAACGATATCCACGCATTTCTTCAGAAATTTTCGTCCGCCATGCGCCCATCATAATTTTTTCCGCTTCAGGAAACAAAGCCGCGTGCCGAGAGCCTGGCATGTACATACCGCCGCGCGCGCCTTTCATTGCAGCATCAAAATATACAAGATATTGGGTATACTGAAAAATAACTTCTCTGAAAGAAAGCCTTTCTTTTCCCTCCATTGAGAAAATGCAATTGTATCATTTTTATGCCCACATCTTCATGTTAAAGGATGAGGGTGGATCAAACTTTCAATACCAAATTTTACATAGATCATCATGGAATCGCATATTAAGCAACCATAACTTACAAAAAATGTGTGGTCGTCCCGGGGATGAACTAGATACCTGTCCAATTGAATAAACTTTTATTTTGTGTTATAATGAACTGTAAAACCAGTTGATCATAAGAAGCCGCCAAGCGGGCTTTTTCGTTGCGAACTTTTCTCAGAACCTGCCGAATTCAGCGGTTTTTTGAGGACCTGTTCGCTGTATCATCATGATCCGGCTGGTCTATGACACTATTATGACGAATGAAGCGAATGACGCGATTAGATAGAGACGGGAAAACGCCATATTTTGTGATTGATCACAGTATTTTAGGAGCTAGTTTTATGGATCGTTTTATTTTGAAATCGCCGTATCAGCCGACTGGAGATCAGCCGCAGGCAATCGACCAGCTGGTTCACGGCGTCGAGAACGGGTACAAGGAACAGACGCTGCTGGGCGTCACCGGTTCCGGCAAGACCTTTACCATGGCAAACATCATCGCCAAGGTGAACCGGCCCACCCTGGTGCTTGCGCACAACAAGACGCTGGCCGCGCAGCTCTGCTCGGAGTTCAAGGAATTCTTCCCGGAGAACGCCGTGGAGTATTTTGTCTCCTACTATGACTACTACCAACCGGAAGCATACATCGCCAACACCGATACCTACATTGAAAAGGACAGCGCCATCAACGAGGAAATTGAAAAGCTGCGCCATTCGGCGACCTCCGCGCTGTCGGAACGCCGGGACGTCATCATCGTGTCGAGCGTCTCGTGCATCTATTCCCTGGGCAGCCCGATCGATTACCGCAACATGGTCATCTCGCTGCGGAAAGGGATGACAAAAGAGCGCGACGAGCTGATCCGCAAGCTGGTTGAAATCCAGTATGAACGAAATGACATCAACTTTATCCGCAACAAGTTCCGCGTGCGCGGGGACGTTGTCGAAATCTTTCCGGCCTACAGCGGTGATACCGCGATCCGGGTGGAGTTCTTCGGCGATGAGATCGACCGCATCTCCGAAATCAACCCGCTGACCGGAGAAATCAAAAACAGCATTGCCCATGTCGCCATCTATCCGGCTTCGCACTACATCGTGCCGCAGGACAAGATGCAGTCGGCGCTTGAGAAAATCCGCGCCGAAGCGGACGAGCGCGTGAAGTTTTTTCGGGACAACGGCAAGCTGATCGAAGCGCAGCGCATTGCGGAGCGCACCAACTATGATCTCGAAATGCTGACCGAAATCGGATTCTGCAAGGGTATCGAGAACTATTCGGCGGTCATGTCCGGCAGGAAATCCGGCAGCGCCCCGTTTACGCTGCTCGACTATTTTCCCGACGACTTCTTATTCTTTATCGACGAGTCGCATGTCACGCTGCCGCAGGTCAAGGGCATGTACGGCGGCGACCATGCCCGCAAAAAGAACCTGATCGATTTCGGCTTCCGCCTTCCGAGCGCTTATGACAACCGTCCGCTCAACTTCGACGAGTTCTATGACAAGCTGAACCAGACCATCTTTGTTTCGGCGACGCCCGGCGACTTTGAACGCTCAAAATCCAAGCAGATTGTGGAACAGGTCATCCGGCCGACCGGACTGCTCGACCCGAGGATCACGGTCAAGCCGGTCGAGGGGCAGATCGACGACCTGCTGTCCGAAATCAACCTGCGAACCGCCAAAGGCGAAAAGGTGCTGGTCACAACGCTGACCAAAAAGATGGCGGAAAACCTGACCGCTTACTTCGAAGATATGGGCGTCAAAATCCGGTACATGCACTACGACATCGACACCATTGAGCGTATGGAGATCATCCGCGATCTGCGGCTCGGTGAATTCGACGTGCTCGTCGGCATCAACCTGCTCAGAGAGGGTCTGGATATCCCGGAAGTGTCGCTGGTGGCGATCCTGGACGCAGACAAGGAGGGCTTCCTGAGAAGCGAAACCTCCCTGGTGCAGACCATCGGACGCGCCGCGCGCAATGAGAATGGTGAGGTCATCATGTACGCGGACAGCGTCACGCCGTCTATGGAACGCGCGATCCGGGAGACTGAACGCCGCCGTGAAATCCAGCAGGCGTATAACGAAGCGCACGGCATCGTGCCGAGGACCATCAAGAAGGATGTCCGCGACATCCTTGAAATCTCGGTGCATGACGACGACAAGCCCAAGAATAAAAAGGGACGGAAGCTCAACAAGCGCGAAACGTACGCATTGATTGAGAAGCTGAAGGGCGAGATGCGAAACGCTGCCAAGATTCTGGAATTTGAGCATGCCGCCTACTTACGCGACAAGATCCAGAAGCTTGAAGAATCCTTAAAGGATAAACATCTCAAATAAGAAAATTGTTATATACGTCGCAGGCAGGCCCTGCGAAGCATCCGCCGCCCGGCCGGGCGGCGGGTTGAATCAGCGTTTGGGAGGTTTTTAATTGTCTATTGATAAAATTATTATAAAGGGCGCCAGGGAGCACAACCTGAAGAACATCGATATTGAAATCCCGCGTGACAAGCTGGTCGTTGTCACCGGCCTTTCCGGTTCGGGAAAATCCTCTCTGGCATTCGATACCATCTACGCGGACGGACAGCGCCGATATGTGGAAAGCCTGTCCTCCTATGCCCGCCAGTTCCTCGGCCAGATGGAGAAGCCAGATGTCGACTACATCGAAGGTCTCTCCCCTGCCATCTCGATCGATCAGAAGACCACCTCGAAGAACCCGCGTTCCACCGTCGGCACGGTGACGGAGATCTACGACTATCTGCGCCTGCTCTACGCGCGGATCGGTATACCGCACTGCCCGGTCTGCGGAAAACCCATTAAACAGCAGACGGTGGACCAGATGGTGGACAAGACCATGGCACTGCCCGAGGGCAGCAAAATCCAGATCATGGCGCCGGTCGTCCGCGGACGCAAGGGCGAGCACATCAAGGAGCTGGACGCCGCGCGCCGCTCCGGCTTTGTCCGCGTGCGGGTGGACGGCAATCTGTACGATTTATCGGAAGAAATCAAGCTGAACAAAAATCAGAAGCATACGATTGAGGTCGTTGTGGATCGTCTCGTCGTCAAGCCGGAGATCGCATCGCGCCTTTCCGACTCGATTGAAACGGCACTGGGACTCAGCGGCGGACTCATCATCGTCGATGTCGTGGACGGCAAGGAGATGATGTTCTCACAGAACTACGCCTGCCCGGAGCACAACATCAGCATCGAGGAGCTGACGCCGCGGATGTTCTCCTTCAACAACCCGTTCGGCGCCTGTCAGAAATGCTCGGGACTCGGCACCTTCCTCAAGGTCGATCCGGATATCGTCATCCCCAATAAGAATCTGACCATCCGGGAGGGAGCGATCCGGGCAAGCGGATGGTACTACGCCGAAGGCGGCATCGCGCAGATGTATATGGAGGGGCTTGCGAAGCACTATGACTTCTCGCTGGACGTCCCGGTCAAAAAACTGCCGAAGCGGATACTGGACATCATCCTGTACGGCTCGGGCGGCGAACGCTTTTCGATGAAGCGCGAAAACGGCGTCGTGAACGGCACCTACTACACCGATTTCGAGGGCATCGTCAACAATCTGGAACGCCGGTTCCGCGAAACCAACAGCGAATGGATGCGCACCGAAATCACCTCCTATATGAACGCCGTGCTCTGTCCGGAATGCCACGGCGAACGCCTCAACAAAAGCGCGCTGTCCGTGACGGTCGGCGGCATCAACATCAGCGCGTTCTGTCGGATGAGCATCAACGATGCGCTGGACTTTGTGAAAAACCTGAAGCTGTCCGAACGCGACGAGATGATCGCGCACAGCATCCTCAAGGAGGTCCGCGAGCGCCTGGGCTTCCTGAAAAGCGTCGGCCTGGATTATCTGACCCTTGCGCGCAACGCAAGCACGCTGTCGGGCGGAGAGAACCAGCGCATCCGGCTCGCCACGCAGATCGGCTCCTCGCTGGTCGGCGTGCTGTACATTCTCGACGAGCCGAGCATCGGCCTGCATCAGCGCGACAACGACAAGCTGATCGCCACGCTCAAGCGGCTGCGCGACATCGGCAACACGCTGATCGTCGTGGAGCACGACGAGGACACGATGAACGCCGCGGACTACATCGTCGACGTCGGCCCCGGCGCGGGCGTACACGGCGGCGAGATCGTCTGCGCCGGTACGATCGACAAGATCAAAAAATGCAAAAACTCACAGACCGGCCAGTATCTGAGCGGCAAAAAGTTCATTCCAATTCCGGAACACAAGCGCGAAGGCAATGGAAAGTTCCTGACCGTCAAGGGCGCCGCCGAAAACAACCTGAAGGAGATCGACGCGTCGATTCCGCTCGGAACCTTCACGGTGGTCACCGGCGTATCCGGCTCCGGAAAAAGTTCATTGATCAATGAAATCCTGTATAAGACGCTGGCGACCGAGCTGAACGGCGCGCGCAAGAAGGCCGGCGCGCACAGCGAGATCCTCGGCATCGAAAACCTGGACAAGGTCATCGACATCGACCAGTCCCCGATCGGCCGCACGCCGCGTTCCAATCCCGCCACCTATACCGGCGTTTTCGGCGACATCCGTGAAATCTTCGCGAACACCAACGACGCGAAGATGCGCGGCTACTCGGCGGGACGGTTCTCGTTCAACGTCAAGGGCGGCCGGTGCGAAGCCTGCGAGGGCGACGGCATCATCAAGATTGAGATGCACTTCCTGCCCGATATATTCGTCCCCTGCGAGGTCTGCAAGGGCAAGCGCTACAACCGCGAAACGCTCGATATCAAATACAAGGGCAAGAGCATCCATGACGTGCTGGAGATGACGGTGGAGGAAGCGCTGGGGTTCTTCGAGAACATCCCGAAGGTCAAGCGGAAGCTGCAGACGCTCTACGACGTGGGACTCGGATATGTCAAGGTGGGTCAGCCCGCAACGACGCTGTCCGGCGGCGAGGCGCAGCGCGTCAAGCTTGCGACCGAGCTGTCCAAGCGCTCAACCGGGCGCACCATCTACATCCTGGACGAGCCGACCACCGGCCTGCATACCGCCGATGTGCATCAGCTGATCGATGTGCTTCAGAAGCTGGTGGACTCCGGCAACACCGTGGTGGTCATCGAACACAACCTGGACGTCATTAAAATCGCCGATTATGTCATCGATCTCGGACCTGAGGGCGGCGACCGCGGCGGTGAGGTTGTGGTCTGCGGCAAGCCGGAGGAGATTGCCCACTGTGAAAAATCCTACACGGGTAAATATTTGAAAAAATATTTCGAATAATTCACAATAACATGCGTATTCTTGCGGTAGTATGATGATACTAGATAAATGGACCCGGATGAACCGGCAGAACACTGCGGCACCTTTGTCCATCTCGTACTGTCTCCATCATTTCTTATACAGGGAAACGTATTGTACACACGGAATACGCCGGCAGATTTGTTCTCTATATATCGCACTCGCCATATTTCGTATAGGGAAACGCATTGCGCTCGGCAGAATACCGCTGACAGCTTCGTTCTCCATGTACCGGCAGAAATGCAGGATGCCTTTTGATCCCGCTTGGTGTATAAAATAGATAAAAAGGATCAAAAATAACAAAGATGTTCGTCCAATTGGTCTATTTACTGGATGTATACTTTTATGGTATAATTTTAGCAGATTCAACACAACAGAGTGAAAAAATGGCGGATGCATTCCCAATATTGCGAAAACAGTCTACCATTTTGATATCACAATTATCCGAAAGGAGCATGATTATGGAAAGCTATGTTTGCACATTATGCGGTTGGGTTTATAACGAAGAGGACGGCGCGCCGGAATACGGCATCGCTCCCGGTACCAAATGGGAAGACGTCCCGGAAGACTTTGTCTGTCCGCTCTGCGGCGCGACCAAGGACATGTTTGACAAAAACTAAGTGTCCGAAAAAGGGGGCGTGACGCCCCCTTTCCACCGCTTATAAACCGCCCCTGCCAGAGAGGGCGATTCTTTAAAGGTTTCATTGTTAAAAAAATCTCAAACGGAGGGACGTCTATGTCAGTCTGCAAAATCACCGACAACATCTATTCTGTGGGAATTTTAAACCCGAACCTGCGGGTATTTGATATCGTCATGGCCACCGATTACGGCACCTCATACAACTCCTACATCGTCAAAGGCAAGGAGAAAACAGCGCTGGTTGAAACCTGCCATCTTACATATTTCGATGCCTATCTCGAGAACATCAGGAGCGTATGCAGGCTCGAGGAAATTGACTACATCATCCTGAACCACTGCGAGCCCGACCATTCCGGCGCGTTGGCGAAGCTGGCCGAGCTGATTCCAAACGCGACGATTGTCGTCTCGACCGCCGGATCGATCTATCTCAAAAACATCACCAACAACAAGGATTTGAAGGTGCGGGTTGCCAAGGACGGAGACACGCTGGATCTTGGCGGCAAGGAGCTCAAATTCATCAGCGCGCCGATGCTGCACTGGCCGGATTCGATGTTCACCTGGGACAAGGACGACAAGGTCCTGTTCTCCTGTGACTTTTTGGGCAGTCACTACTGCGAGCCGCTGGTTTTCGATTACAACATCGTTTACAAGGATGCCTATGAAAAGGCGTTTAAGGGATACTACGACGCCATCTTCGGCCCGTTCAAGCCGTATGTGCTCGCAGGGCTTCAGAAGATGGAAGGGCTGGATATCGAATTCGTGGCCAACAGCCACGGCCCGATTCTGACCAAAAACGGCCTGCTGGAATATGCCAAGGAGATGTACAAGGTCTGGAGCCAGCCGCAGAAGAATCCGGTCAAGACCATCCCTGTCTTCTACTGCAGTGCCTATGGCAACACCGGCAAGCTGGCAGAAAAGATCAAGGAGGGTATTCTGGAGGTTTACAGCGATGCCCGCGTCGATGTCTGCAACATCATCGAACACGATATGGCACAGCTTTCGGCCCTTTTAAACAGCTGTGACGCGTTTGCAGTCGGCTCCCCGACCATCAACCGCGATGCGGTGCCGCCGGTATGGGTGCTTTTGAGCCACGTGGACGCCATCAACAACCAGAAAAAGCCTTGTCTTGCTTTCGGTTCCTTTGGATGGAGCGGCGAGGCGGTTCCAAACATTGCCGCCCGCCTAAACGGCTTGAAGATGAAGGTATTCGGCGACGGTTACAAGGTCTGTTTTGTTCCATCGGAAGAAGATCTTCAGAAAGCCAAGGAGCTGGGCCGGGAATTTGCGCAGAGCCTTTAAATCCCGTCAAGAGATTCCTGAATGGATGCGGTCCGATTGACCGCTATACAGATACAGAAAAGCCGGGCATCTTGGATGCCCGGCTTTGTGTTTATCCCTCTTTGCCGGTTTCAGCTTTAAAGCGGCTAATCCAGCAGTTTACAGTAATACTCCATCTGTTCATCATACAGATAGCCGTTTGCCATCAATACATGGTTGGAGGCGTGGTTCGCCCTGTCCGGCTGTACGATGATGCGTCTTGCGCCTTCCTTTTGCCGAATGGTATCGGTTAAAAGCGCTATCAGGGATTTTCCATAGCCTTTGCCAAGATAGGCTTCGTCGCCTATCAAATAGTCGATGCTGTATGTATCGCCGCGCCGGGTGACATGGTACCAGTCTTCCAGCTCCCTGGCGTCGTAGCAGTCGTAATACTGACAAAAACCGATGGGGGTATCCCCCTCCATGACGATAAAATGATGGAGCCATGCGTAGACGCTAAGCCTTCCGTTTATTTCGGTAAGCCATTCGTCCGCGTCATGATACCATGTTAAAATATACGGCTTGTTCAACCATCCAGCCAACATATCGATATCCGCGTCGCTGACGGGACGGAGCGTTAAAGAACTCTTTTTCATTGTGATACCTCCATAATTTAAATATCTGAATTTTGTGATCGGTTGACCGTATGCAGATTCTATATGGAGGTCCTCGAATCCATATGGAAAGTTAGCACGGCGGACGGATGATATACATCTGCTTCCCCCCTTTCTGCAGCATTCTAATTAAAAATATTGTGTCTGGTATTCATGCAAAAGTTGTTTTGCATCTTCTGCTGATTTTGCTGTCTTTCTAAACAGTTTAACCTTTATAAGCTACAATTCTGCCCCGCTTTGTTGGATAAGAATTCCACTGCAAACCGCTGTGGAGACTGTAAACCTTCATCAATACGCTTCGTTTCTGCTTGGAATCGCCCATGATATCGGGAGCATAAAGATGGCGTGCAGGAAATAGAGCGGACTGCCAATTCTGCTTTTAATCCTCCGCAATATCAGGGTTCTATGCCAACGTATCGGGGATCTGTTCGATGATATCCTGCAAATCTCTCGCCCGCTCAAGCATTTCCATCGATGCAGGATGCGGACGGGAAAAGATGCCTTTCCAAAAATACTCATCGTACTCTGGCCGGTTTTTAAATGCAAGAACAGGCTCTGCCAAGGAGAACCGAGCGTTTATCCCCTTTGTATTTCCCCTGGCATCCAGCTTGATCCATCGATTTTCCACCCAGACCGCATTGAACGCGTGGACGCAGTAACCCAATGAATCGTCGTCCGCAAGCGTGATATGCTGGAAGCAAAAGCCCGCCGGTATTCCCTGTGAACGCAGAAGCGCGGCCAGCAGATTGGCCTTTGCGTGGCAGATGCCCGTCTGATACTTTAAAACATCGGATGCCTTTGCCGTGATGACTGAAGCGTCGCAGTCAAAAGAGTGCGGGATTTCATCACGCACAAACGCGTAGGCAATTCTTGCTTTTTCGGTCTCAGACATGCTTTCGGTGAACAATTCCGCCGCTTTGCCGACGATAATGGAAGAACGATAATCGACATATTCCGTTTCCAGCAGAAAGCTATTCAAATCCATCCAGATAAAACCTCCTTGATTCTTCCGCACCGTCCGCACACTTTGCATGGCGGTCTTTTTCTGTCTGCTCCAGGATGAAGCTCATTCTGATCATCGCGCAACGACGATAAGCCGTCCGCTTTGCTGATCATAGGGACTTCGATCGTAATCACCGTAAATCTGGATCCGTTCAAATCCGGCAGCCGTCAACAGCCGCCTGTAATCGTCATCCAGAAGAATCCTGTAGACAATGTCGTACTGCCTGTTTTCCCGCCGCTTCTGAGAATGGTACAGATCTAAGATGTGTATGGTCTGAAACCGGCTGTCGTGCTCTTTGACAAAGATGCGGGAAAAATCATCCCTGTTCACCACCACCTCGATCGACGGCAGCGATAATGTATTATGCGTTGTTCCCTGTGTCAATACAAGCAGTCCATTCGCTTTAAGTCTGTCCTTCATGGACACAAGCGCCGTAACCAGGTCTTCATCGGTATGCAGATGGGGCAGCGCTGTTGTGAGACAGACAACCGCATCGAATTTTTCTGTGTATGCCTTCTGTAAAAACCTGAAATCACATTGGCGCAAAGGGATTTCTCTGCGATGCTTTTCCAGATTTTTAGCCGCTACATCCAGCATGGAGGCCGAATAGTCGGAGCCAAAGACACGGTATCCCATTTCAGACAGCATATATAGATGCTGCCCGGTTCCGCAGGCGCAGTCCAATACGGTTTCTACGTTGTTCTCGGCAAACAGCTGTTCAAAAAACGCCTTTTCACTGCCAAGATAATCCTCAATGTTTCCAAATTCATCGTAGTCATATGCGAATTCCTCGTAGATATCTTTCAACGCGTTCACCTCTCCCGTTTTATATCACACAGCAAAAGCGAAATCCGCTGCGCATGCGGCATCGAAGCCGAATAGCGTCAGAGCAAAAAGCACAGCCCCATTTCGGACAGCATCGTTCGCATCAATCGGATACCAGTTTAACCTTATCAAATGCATGTTACTTTTTCCGGCTTCCCGGTTCTCTGCGAACTGCAATCATTTTCTTCACATCGGTAAGAATTTGTTCGTCCTTTACATCGATCATCAGCCATTTTTGACCCATGCCCTCTGCGGTATCATGGTACAGCCGCTGCAGGTACGGCGTACATGATGGGAGTATAAGCTCTGCTTCCCCGCGCTCGCGGTCTCCTATCACGACAAGCACGGTAAAGGTCCCCTGAGACGGATACAACGTACACAGGCCGCGGCCCGCTTTGCGGTATTTTACATTCCATCCCGGCATACTGGCACACCGGCTGTATGAAATCAGCGGTTTTGCCTGGTATTGTATATGCAGATACCCGCACAGGTCCTCCCACAGCTTGTTGTCCACGCTGCGGCTGATCGTTTCCATATCCGGACACTGTGACGGATCCATCTTGTTCCATTGATTCATAGATTCTCTCCTCTCCTGTTTAGGCGTCCCGCATTCCTTTTTACGCGGCAGGGCCGTGTTTGGCTTGCGTACAGCGCTTTATCCTGCCAGTCCATTGCAGGTAATCTGTCCCGCTTCATCGATGGAAACCCAGATGCAGTGGCCGGCAAAGTAATCCGGGGAACAGTAGAGGTACAATTCCATTTCCGGCAGTTCTCCCGGAAAATCGATGTGAATTCCCTCAAACCGCAGACTGTCACAGAAATTCTCCTGTGTGATGGGCAGGAACACCTTTTCCCCATCCTCCATGATATAGCACTCCTGCTCCTCATCCTCGGCTTCCTCTGCACTGCTGGCCCAATCCTCCGCCAATGAAAGCATATTTTCGTCCAGCAAAGCCTTTACAATGGCTGTGCGGCTGTCCTGCAGCCATGCAACCCGCTCCCGCAGGACGGGCAGGTACTGTCTTAAACAGGTCTCCCTGTCCTCCTCGGCGGGAAAATCGATGCTGAGCGTCACATCGGGCTGATGCCACAGGGTGACGGCCGTTTCACAGGAAGCATACGCGCTGTTCTTGAAATCGCCGGCCTCCAGTTCGCAGGTGCGGCAGACACACGGCCGGCCGATATTCAGTACCGGGGAAAGCGTCTCTCCAAACCGCTCCAGAATGCTTTCGGTATCGCTGGCAATCTTGTAATCCATCTCTTCCTGATAGAGCGGAATCACCTGGTAAAACCGTACCTTTTCGCCGCCTGGCAGCGTACAGACCGCTGCTTCGCGGTCCGGAACCTGCGCATCAGCGGGGCTTAACGGCGCAAACGGGTTTGTCAGCAGAACACCGGCCAGATCCGTGTTTTCTGCAAACGGCCCGCCGTTCTCCACCGTGTGCCCCCATCCCAGCCAGGTGTCCTCATCGCCGGGCAGCCGTGCCAGTATCTTCAGCCAGCGCAGCGGCCAGTACCATTTTTCATCGTGATTCCGCAGGTCCCAGTCCTTCGGCAGGCAGATGAGCAGTTCCGCACGGTCAAAACCGGCTTCGGACAGCGCGTCCGGCACCGACATGCGGTGCGCGCCCATCCCCATGGTGACCAGCGTGATGTAATCGCGTTTTTCATCCGGCTGGATGACGGCGAGATCGACATGGATATCCGGCGACGCCAGTTCGTGAAAGACGCTTTCGAACGTTCCAAAGTGGCGTTCAATGTGCGCTTCGACAGCACGGATTTCCTCTTCCTCATAGAGTTCGAGGGGACGGGATGTGTGCTCTTCCAATTCCTCCCTGCACCAATCGAGCATCTCGCGCGCATCCTCATCCGACGCATCCAATTCCAGTGTGCGTTCAAATTCCCGGGCGGCTTCCTCTTCGCGGTCCAGATAATAATAGGCGTATCCAAGGCGAAAATGCCAGAGCGGATCATCCTTCCCCGCTTCCTGAACCGAGAGCAGCAGCGCCGCGGCTTCCTCATATTCCGAAAGGTTGTTGAGCGCCCGCGCCAGATGCCCGGTCATCTCATAATCCCGTTCCTCTTCCGGGATTTCCCTGATGGTCTTTACGATGGATTCATATTGATCCTGTTCATGCCAGCTGTCCAGCCGGCTGCGCAGTTCCTGGTTCATACAGGCATCCTCCTTCACGGTTCCAAGATATTTGGCTCTTATTATAACATAAAAAGCGTACTGCCGCATCATTTTTTTCTGTGCGGCAGTACGCTTTTAATGTTCGGTTTTTTCACGAATGGTAACCTTCACCGTATCGCCGGGTCCTTTTCCAATTTGCTCCCGGATATCCTTGCGCAGGCCCAGGATGTGAAGCTTCGTTTTCATCCGCACCAGGCTGCCCTCATAGGATACGCCGTCAAACGTCGCGGATACCCGCACACGCCCTTTGCCGAACTCTTCCCGCACATCATAGGGGAACTCCACATATGCGCCGTCGATTTCCGGAACCTTGTAGATGGTCGTCTCAAACTCGTAGACCTTTGGATTCATAGAAACACCTCCGGCATTAGATTGCCCAACTGGCATCCATTCAATCAGGACCGGCACAATTTATGCAGAACAATTTATGAAAGCCTATATATGCCGTGTATTCTCCATAGGAAAGTGAAAAGCCGATCAGGTACAGGCTGGGTTGTTTTAAACTTATCCGCTTTGCAGGATGAACCATCATCTTCATATGCAGAACAATTCCTGCACGCCGGCATATGTCGTATATTGTTGCGGGAAAGTAAAGACCTATATGGAACCGACCGAACAATTAAGCAGTTTGATGGTTATCCGCTTTACAGATTAAACCATCGTCTTTATGTTTAAACAAATCCCGAACATCAGCATATGCCGTGTATTCTTAGGGAGGAATACACAGCATATACGGAACCGACCGAACCATCCGGCGTTTATACGCTTTGCAGGATGAGCCATCATCTAGAAAGAAAATATGGTTCCTACTTGGTTCCCGCTTCCCTTTGATCGCCGGTCATTGCTTACTCTGGGAAGAGCGCAGCTTTTCATCGGACGATGCAATCCACTGTTCATACCCTTCAATCTTTCCGTCCAGGCGCTTCAGCGTCTGCTGCATCTGTTCAACCCGTTCGCGGAGCTGGTCGCGCTGCTCGATCAAAATCTGCTTTCTGGCTTCCCGGGTGGAATCGCCCTTCTGGAATAACGCAACATATTCGATGAGTGCCTCCACCTGCAGGCCGGCGCCCCGCATGCATTTCGCAAAGTTGATCCAGTTGCAGTCCTCCTCCGTATAGCTGCGGATGCCGCCCGATGTGCGCGGCACCGCCGGAATCAGCCCGATGCGCTCGTAGTAACGCAGCGTATCCGCTGTCAGCCCAAACCGTTTGCTTACCTCTGCGATGGTCATGGAATGACCTCCCCTTTTCATTCTTCTATCTATAACAAATTCCTACTGCATATCCTCTTCAAAGGCATCCGCGACCGCCTTGAGCCCGTCTATGATGGCAATATGCTGCGGACACTGGCGTTCGCACTGCCGGCAGGCAATGCAGTCGGATGCTTTGCCGTGGGTGTGCGTATAGTTTTCATAATAAGCCTGCTGGAGGGAAAATCCCTTGCTTCCCGCCTGCTTCTCCGCATTGTACAGCGCGAAATACTGCGGGATCGGAATGCGTTTGGGACAGCCCTCGACGCAGTAGCCGCAGGCGGTGCAGGGCACTGTGATGGAATCGTTGATAATTTCCACCGTCCTTCTGACAACGGCGCGTTCTTCCTCGCTGAGCGGGATAAAATCCTGCATATAGCCGGTGTTGTCCTCGAGCTGCTCCATGCTGCTCATGCCGCTGAGTACCGTCAGGATGCCGTCATGACTTGCCGCGAAGCGGACCGCCCAGGATGCGGCGGACCGGCCGGGCGCATACTCTTTGAAGAGCTTTTCGGCCTGCGGCGGCACCTTGGCCAGCGTTCCGCCTTTAACCGGTTCCATGACGATGACCTCTTTGCCGTGCTTTCTCGCCACCTCGTAGCATTTACGGGACTGGATGCTCGGATCGTCCCAGTCCAGGTAGTTGAGCTGGAGCTGAACCACATCCACTTCCGGATGCGCGCACAGGATTTCATCCAGCAGCTGCGCGTTGTCGTGATAGGAAAATCCGATCCGCCTGATCTTCCCCTCCCGCTTCTTGCGCTGGATAAAATCAAAGCAGCCCAGCTTCTGCGCGACCGCATAATGTGAGATATTCAAATTGTGCAGAAGATAGTAGTCGAAATAATCGACGCCGCACTTTTCCAGCTGTTCGTCAAAAATCCGCGCCATATCCTCTTTGGTCTTCAAAAACATTGTCGGCAGCTTGGAGGTCAGCGTAAAGCTGTCCCGCGGATGCCGCTTCACCAGCGCTTCGCGGGCCGCCGTCTCGCTTTTGAAGTTGTGATACATATATGCCGTGTCAAAATAGGTGAATCCGCGTTTCAGAAAGGTGTCCACCATCTGTATGGTCTGGTCCATGTCCACGCTTGCCGGATCGTTTTCATCGATGAGCGGCAGGCGCATCAGGCCGAATCCCAATTTCTTCATATTCGTTTCACTTTCCTTCCTGTTTGCTTCTGAGCTGCTCCATGGTGCGTCGGACAGCCTCCAGAGCCTTCATCGGCTCCTCGATATCCCGAACGGCCTGTTCCATCGGGCAGGATCCCGTTCCAAGCCGGTTGATGATTCCTTCGCAGGTTGTGTCGCATTCGTAAAGGATGCCGTACCGGGAAAACACCTGTGTGGCCTCCCGGCTCATGACCGGCGCATACACGGCTTTGACGCCCGCCAGCACAAAGAGCAGCGCCGCCGCCTTGCCCACAATCTTATCCGCGGCAGAGCAGCCGTGCAGGTCGGCGCCCAGATCGATCCAATCCACCAGGGGCGCAACGCCGCGCTTGGTGCTGGTGTGCAGGACCTCTCCCCTGCACAGGACGCAGGTATAGCTTCCATCCTTTAAAAGGTTCCTCGCGCGTTCCCAATCAGTCATGACGCTTTTTCATCCCCTCTATGCGGTAAATCAGAAGCGGGATCAGCGCCCACTGCAGCAGGATGCCGGGAAGTCCCGTGGTCACCATGTTCCAGATCTGCACCGCCTGGACCGCCTGGCTGCCTAGCCCGTAGACCGCGATAAGCACGGCGGCGGCTCTGAGTGCCCTGCCTGCGGCCTGCGTCAGCACCAATTTGGCGAAAACCGGCAGCTTGGTTTTTGCCAGGAACCCGCCGACCAGTCCGTATCCGGCAAGCTCAATCACCATGAACGGCAGCACCGCGGCGGCGGGCATGCCGGAAATGCCGGCGCTGATCACCGGGCTGAGAGCGCCGGCAATGACGCCGACGGCCGGGCCGCCCATCAGTCCCGCCAGCAGCACCGGCAGGTGCATCGGCAGAAAGGCCGA
The DNA here is from genome assembly GCF_000820765.1 of Candidatus Soleaferrea massiliensis AP7. Classification (GTDB taxonomy): domain Bacteria; phylum Bacillota; class Clostridia; order Oscillospirales; family Ruminococcaceae; genus Soleaferrea; species Soleaferrea massiliensis. The sequence continues at coordinate 19,708 of NZ_CCYH01000027.1, read as the reverse complement.
GCCGAGCATGGCGCCGGTGCCGGAGACCATTCCGACCGCGTGAAAGACCTGCGGCAGCACGATGGCCGCCACGACCGTCAGCACTGTCATGATAGACTTATTCCTGATTGCTGTTCTTTTCAATGCAATTGTTGACATACAAATATTCCTCCATCAATTTATCATGTTTCGTCCGATATCACCGGAGTTGCGAAGCGCGCTGTTAAATTGTCTTCCCTGAAAACCGGCGCAAAGAGCTTCGCAATCATTGATGCGCCGGTGGGGGCAGATGGCAGCACTGCGGCATCCGCTTCACTTGGCGGATGATCCCGTAAATAAGGCGGCGGCTTCCTTCATATTTTCCCGGATCGGCACACCGAACGGGCAGCGGCTTTCACACGCGCCGCATTGTATACAGGCGTCCGCCGTATGCGCAAGGGCGGCATAGTGTTCCCGGACCGTTTCCGGAACCGCTCCCTGCGCCTTCGAAAGGTTCAGGAACTTAGTCACCGTCGCCACATCGATGCCCTGCGGGCAGGGCGCGCAGTGGCCGCAGTACATGCAGTGCCCCTGCCAGCTGATTTTTGGAAGGGCAGCGAAGGCGGACGCATAGTCCCGCTCGCTGTCCGATGCGGTTTCGTAATCGAGGTTCGCCTGCAGCTCTTCGGCGGACCGGACACCGGACATCACCGAAGCCACCGCCGGACGCGTCAGGGCATAGTGGATGCACTGGTTGACCGTCAGCGCCATTCCGGCGGGGGAATGGGGGCTCAGCAGGTCCCCGCCGCCAAACGCCTTCATGACCGTGATGCCCACGCCGAGCCGCTGGCAGGTTTCATACAGCTTTTCACGGTCCGGGTCCATATTCAGAAGCGGCTTTTCATAGCTGCTTTCCAGCCACAATGACTCACAGTTCTCATCGGGCGGCAGCAGGTCGTAGCAGGGATTCACGCTGAACATCAGCACATCGACCAGCCCGCTTCCGACCGCCGCCAGCGCCGCAGCCGGATTGTGGCTGCTGATACCGACATGCCGAATCCTGCCTTCCGCCTTGAGCCGGAAGGCATACTGCATGACCTCCCCATCCGCAATTTCCTTCCATTCATCGACGGAATCCACATAATGGATCATGCCGATATCGATATAATCGGTCTGCAGCCTTGTAAGCAGGTCCTCAAAGGAGGCTTTGACCTCTTCCATATCCCGGGTGCGCTGGTACTGCCCGTCCTTCCAGACGGTGCACAGATGTGCCTGCATGACGAACGATTCCCTTTTTCCCCGCAGCATCCTTCCGATTCGGCTGCGCATCTCCGGGTCCGGGCTGTACAGATCCATACAATTGACGCCGTGTTCCAAAGCAAGGCCAAACATTTCTTTCGTAAACGTCTCATCCCGGCCGGAAAAGCCTTCGCAGCCCAATCCGATTTCGCTGACCTGCAGGCCCGTCCGTCCAAGTGTTCGATACTTCATTGCGTTCTCCCCTTTCTGTTTTCTATACAAGATAGATACGCATGACGCCCATGCATCTCTTCATCTGTTCATATGACGCATGCGCATCCGGCCAGTCATCATGATGATACCATATTCCCCGGGAAAAGTCTAACATCCGCCCGCAGATCGATCAATTCGTGAATATGTACGTATCTTGTCCGCTGATTTTTATCTTCGGCGTCCGGCGCAGAAGTCGATCCGTGGATATGTACCTGTCTTGTCTGGCATATCCAAGACCCGTTTCGCCGGGTTCTCATCGACACGCTCGCCGCAGCATGTCAAGTTCCTCCATGGATGCGTTCACTGCAGAATGTCAGGTTCATCAATGGACATGCTCACTGCAGAACGTCAGGTTCATCAATGGACATGCTCACTGCAGAACGTCAGGTTCATAAACAGATATACAGCGAACACAGCCGCTATATAACAGGAATGCCGGTTTACCGCACCAGATAACCGTTGCCGACCAGAAGAAATACCTGGGACCACAAATCTTCGTCATTCTGAAAGCCGATCTTTTCATAGCCGTTCTCAGGATGGAACGACAGGCACCGCAGTGCATGTGAAATCCAAAGACAGGTCCTGTATGTCTCCTTTGAAGGATGATACAGCATATAGAATCCCCCATATTGTCTTTATATTGAAAGAAGGTTTCCGTTGTTTAGATTCTGATCCTGTCCATGCCGTCCGGATGTCCCGGCGGCATTTCGGATCAGTTTTTTCAGCCGCTGGGTTTAAAGGCAATTCCATCGCGGAATTGGCGAACACGGGGCGTACTATGCTCCTTTTCCCATCCGATATGCTTCCTCCATCGCTTTGCTGCGCCGGATATCCCCTTTCTGCCAAGCCCCTGAACCATAAACGACGCCCTTTACCTTTGCGCCGGGCAGACAGTCTGTGAACCCCTGAAAACCGTCTATCGTCCGCTCCATCGCCGCCTTTCCCGCAGCCGCAGCCGCTATGAAGTAAAAATCCTTATCCTCGATTTCGGTGTATCGCGGAAGCGTACGGTCAATCAGTGTCTTCATCTGGGCATCCATGGAATAAAAATATACCGGCGTCGCCATTACAATGACATCCGCTTCTACCATTTTGTCAAGAATTGCGGACATATCGTCCCTCTGCACACACGCGCCGCGATTTCTGCAGGCGTCGCAGGCTGTACAATAGCCGATATCCTGTTCCCGTACATAGATCTTCTCCGTCACATTTCCGGCTTCATCCGCACCTTTGATAAACTGGTCGCAGAGTATATCGGAATTGCCGCCCTTTCGGGGACTTCCGGATAAAACAAGTATATTCTTCAAGCAATGTCCTCCTCTTCTTGTCTTGTGATCGTTTTTTAATCTCATATCTTCAACAGGCGACGGCCCCGCTTTTTCACTGGAGCGTCCTATCCAACCCGCCCTGGCCGCATCGTATTCCCTCTTTCCAGGTGTTATGCTGTTTCCCTGTTGTGTAAACAGCATAACACCTGGACTTAACTCCAAGTCAATAGCATTCACAAAAAGTTCATTTATCACTTTTTGTGGGCTGTCCGGCTGATATGCGTTCATAAGGCTGGCACTACGCAGGAAAAGCTCATGCAACACAACCGTTAAAATGAAATATACTGCGTCCCATGTACGGTTTGTTCCACCGGCTTGCTCTGTACGCGGACACCGGGAGTTTCCTCCTCATCATCCGGCTGGACAATCAAATCGACCGTTGAACGGATGGTATACAGCATTCCTATAAGGGGGCATAAAACCGGTTCGCATTTTGAGAAGTACGGAACAACATGTCCCACGCATCAAACACATTGCCACTGCTGAGACGGTTGTTATATGACATCCTTTCAGCCGCGGCGAACCATTTTCATGCTCGTTCGTTTTACTCAATGCCTGAAGCCCTAACATACAGGGATACCGCTCCGGCACAGCGGGTGATTTCCGGAACAATAAAATCCCGGCATGCGGATTGATTTCCGCATGCCGGGATCAGAAGAATTTAGATGATTGGATGAAAGCTATTTTTTATGGCACATACCGGAGGATGGGCAGTTTTCGCAGCCGCAGCCGCAGGATGATTTTCCTTTTCTCCTGTCCCTGATCAGCTTTGCGACAATCAGGGCAACAATGGCGGCCAGAACCACCCCAATGATGATCGTCCCTCCGTAGGAAGCAAAGAAACTTAACATGGCAGGTCCCTCCTTAATGAGATGTCGCCTTGACCTTTGTCTTTAATGCACCTGACTCCTTGTACGGTCGGAACAGCATATATGCGAGCACCGCAACGATGGCAAACGCCGCGACGGAACCGATGATACTGCCCTGTCCTGTGAAGAGCATGCCCAGCTGATACACCACCAGGGAAACCGCGTAAGCAAAGCCGCACTGGTACAGGATCGCAAACCACGTCCACTTCGCGCTGTTCATCTCACGCTTGATCGCGCCGATGGCGGCAAAGCAGGGCGCGCACAGCAGGTTGAATACCAGGAATGAGTAGGCGGCGAGCGGTGTAAACGCCATGCGCATATTGCTCCAGATCTGCCAGCCGTTTTCCGCGACCTCTTCGAATCCGCCGAACAGGACGCCGAAGGTTCCGACCACGTTCTCCTTTGCAATCAGGCCGGTGATCGACGCCACGGACGCCTGCCAGTTGCCCCAGCCAAGCGGCGAGAAGATCCACGCAATCGCATTGCCGATAGCGGCGAGGATGCTGTTGTCCATACCGACCATGCCGAACGAGCCGTTCTCCCATCCGAAGCTGGAGGTAAACCAGATCAGAATGGTTGCGAGCAGGATGATGGTACCGGCCTTTTTAATAAAGGACCAGCCGCGCTCCCACATCGAACGCAGAACATTCATGACCGTCGGCAGATGGTAGGCCGGAAGCTCCATGACAAACGGAGCCGGTTCTCCGGCAAACATCCTGGTTTTTTTCAGCATGACGCCGGAGACGACGATCGCCGCGATGCCGACAAAGTAGGCGCTTGGAGCGACCCACCACGCGCCGCCGAACAGCGCGCCGGCGATCAGTGCGATGATCGGCAGCTTCGCGCCGCAGGGGATGAAGGTGGTCGTCATGATGGTCATCCTGCGGTCGCGGTCATTCTCAATTGTACGGGAAGCCATGATGCCCGGAACACCACAGCCGGTTCCGATCAGCATCGGGATAAAGGACTTGCCCGAAAGCCCGAACTTGCGGAAGATGCGGTCCATGACAAACGCGATACGGGCCATGTATCCGCAGGACTCCAGAAATGCGAGGAACAAAAACAGCACCAGCATCTGCGGCACAAAGCCGAGCACCGCGCCCACACCTGCGATGATGCCGTTGACAATCAGGTTTTGGAGCCAGTCAACGCAGTTTATCGCGTTCAGCCCGTCTTCAACCATTCCCGGAATGCCTGGTACCCATACGCCGTACGCAGCCGGATCGGGTTCTTCCATCGCAGCCGCCTGTTCATAGGCGGCAAAGTCCACCGGAATCTCTTCCTCTATGTTGCCTTCGTCGTCGTACAGGCGCGCGGTGGCGGTCAGGCTGGCCGCCTGATCGGGTTCGATGCCGGCGTCCTCCGCCGCCGCTTCAAACGCCTCGACGATTGCGCCGGGTTCGGCATATTCCTCCGCCGCCTTCTCATACGCAGAGGAACCGATGCCGAACAGATGCCAGCCGTCCCCGAACAAACCGTCGTTGGCCCAGTCCGTCGCCCAGGTGCCGACCGTCGTAACCGATACAAAATATACGATGAACATGACCACCGCAAAGATCGGAAGCGCCGCGAAACGGTTGGTCACGACCTTGTCGATCTTGTCGGAGACGGAGAGCCTGCCCAGGTTCTTTTTCTTATAGCAGCCCTTGATGATCGACGCAATGTAGACGTACCGCTCATTGGTGATGATGCTCTCCGCATCGTCATCCAGCTCCTCTTCCGCGGCCCTGATGTCCTGCTCGATGTGTGCAAGCACCGTCTTGTCGAGCTTCAGCTGCTCGAGCACCTTTTCATCGCGCTCAAAGATCTTCACCGCATACCAGCGCTGCTGTTCGGCCGGCAGGTTGTGAACCGCTGCTTCTTCGATGTGGGCGAGCGCGTGCTCCACAACGCCGCTGAAGCTGTGCTGCGGCACGGTTTTCTCTCCCTGGGCCGCGCGGACAGCTTCTTCAGCCGCCTGCATGACGCCCAAACCCTTCAGCGCGGAGATCTCTACCACCTTGCAGCCAAGCTGGCGGGACAGCTCCTCGATATAAACCTTGTCGCCGTTCCTGCGCACGACATCCATCATGTTGACCGCGACAACCACCGGAATGCCCAGCTCGGTCAGCTGCGTGGTCAGATACAGGTTGCGTTCCAGATTTGTACCGTCTATGACATTCAGGATGGCGTCCGGCCGGTCATTGATCAGGTAGTTTCTTGCCACGACCTCTTCCAGTGTGTAAGGGGACAGCGAATAGATGCCCGGCAGGTCCATAATCACAACATCTCCGTGCTTTTTCAGCTTTCCCTCTTTCTTCTCCACCGTCACGCCCGGCCAGTTTCCCACGAACTGGTTAGACCCGGTTAACGCGTTGAACAGCGTGGTTTTGCCGCTGTTTGGGTTTCCCGCAAGAGCGATTCTAATTTCCATAACCGTTCTTCCTTTCCATATGTAATTAGTTATAACTAACTAACAAGCCCAAAAAATGAGCTTCTACGCGGTGCAAGCTACTCCACTTCGATCATTTCCGCGTCCGATTTGCGCAGGGAAAGCTCATATCCGCGGACGGTCACCTCCACGGGGTCTCCCAGCGGAGCCACCTTCCGCACCTGAACGGCAGTGCCTTTGGTAAGCCCCATATCCATGATGCGGCGCTTGACGGCGCCCTCTCCATGGAGCTTCACGACCGTGACTGTGTTTCCAACCTTTACTTCTTTCAATGTTTTCATACTGCAGCCTCCTGACTTTATGATACTATGCCAATTCTCACACCATGATCTTCTTTGCCATCTCTTTGCTGATGGCAATGCGTGACTCCTTGACATTGACAATGAGATTTCCGCCTATGGTCGAAATCACCGTTACATTTCCCCCCGGCACAAAGCCGAGGTTTTCAAGATGTGCTTTAACTTGGGGATTGCCCCCCACCTTTCGGATCATGTTCTCCTCACCAACATTGGCAAACGTCAATGGCATCATGTTCATCCCTCTCTTTTTCGGTAAGTCTAAGCTAACCTTCAAGGACATATATACGGTTAGGCTTTCCTAACCGTATATATGTTAGCATCGTCTAACCAATTTGTCAAGAGCTTTCTGGAAAATGATTCGGACAAAAAATCATGATAAGCACCTTTTGCAATCAGTGAGCGGAAAAGCGGGTTAAACCACTTTGTTGGAAGATGGCCGCAGGTATTTTCGGGGCGGGATCTGTCTGCCAGCAGGAATCAATGACAGCAGTTCAGCCTACAGGCGGCATATGCATGGATTTTTATGCGTACTGTATTGGGAACGAAGCTGTCACAATAAGCAAATACATCAAAAGCCGCCTGCTTTTTTAAGCGGCGGCTTTTGCAGATAAAATTCGATATGGACCCGCTATGGTTTCCCGTCCTTTCGGCTGCCATGATTCTGTCCATACACAGCTCTGTCCCACCAACGCGCAGTGTCCACTCATATGTATACGGCTTTATTCTTCCAGAAACTCCAATGAATTCAGCACCTGATTGAGATCTTCTTGCGGATCGTAATCGACATCCGCATTGTAAGAGATGCTGACCTCGCCAAGACCATGATCCGTATCAAAATAATATACATGAATCCACATTTCTGCCGGATTTGGATTTAAATCCAGATCTAAACCCGGATCTGAATTGATACATTTCATGACAACGCGGTACATTTGACGTCCCCCGATTACACATTCATCCTTCACTATATCTTCATAGGAAATTGTTCCGACCGATTGTCCCGCCAGTTCTGCTCTCTTTTTCGCCTCCGGAACATTTGTATGAACTGTCCGGTCGGTATAGGCTACACAAAGTCCTGCTTCACTGGGTTTTATTAGAAAAACAATGCCGAAATAATCCGCTCCATTATCGGGATGTTCCGTTTCCATTTCCCAATCTGCATACGGTGTAAAACGATAAACATTTGCGGTGATGGGCTCGCCCTTCTGCCTGGAGCTGCAGCCGGTCAGTACCATACTGATAAAAACAAACGCCAGAATAACACGGAAACACTTTTTCATTTCAAAAGCCTCCTCTTTAATGGAAAGAATGGTCTACTATTGCAAAACGTTTCTTCTCGGCAGGAAATTGAACCAATCAGCAGCGTTCTCCATTCTGGAATCCGCTTCTTCATTCTGAATGAAAGGATGTTTCCCACAGAGAAATCCTTTTATTTTATTATATACTACAGATGTAGAAAAGTAAACACCTTTTTGAATAATTTATTAATTTTTCTACATCTGTAGTATATTTGTTTCTCTCGCTCCAACTTCTAAGCGGGCTGACCGAAATGCTCTGGTATGCTGTGGACAGATGACCACATGGGGATAATATCTGCGGTACGATAAAAACAGATTGCATACGGGTGGTATACTTCTTTATGACGGTGTTCATCGTTTTAATTTGGCATAACGTTCCATCATATGGTTTCATGAACAGAAAAAAGGACGGGCATCGCCATCTTTCAGGCGTCCCCGTCCTTTGCTTCCTATCATCGGTGCATTATTCTATGGCGCTGGATGCGCCGCTGTATGCGCAGTCCAAAAGCTTTTCCTCCGGCAGACGGCAGACACGGCGTTCCTTCTCCACCAGCCGCCTCACAAACTCCGTCGCCGGAGCATGCAGGAGCACATCGGGCGGCGCGTACTGCTGGATCACGCCATGATCCATGACCAGCACCTTTGTGCCGAGCTTCAGGGCTTCCGAAATATCGTGGGTGACAAACAGAACCGTGATGCCCGTTTTCTCGTAGATCTGTTTCAGTTCCACCTGCAGCTGTCCGCGGGTGATCTCATCCACGGCCCCAAACGGCTCGTCCATCAGCAGCAGGTCCGGGGACGCCGCAAGCGATCTGGCAATGCCTACCCTCTGCTGCTGCCCGCCGGACAGCTCGGACGGATAGCGTTCCTTCAGCTCCTCATCCAGGCCGACAATCTTCATCCATTTGCTGACGGCGTTCCTGGTCCGCTGTTTATCTCTCTTGTTCAGCAGGTTCGGGACATAGGAAATGTTCTGTTCCACGGTCATATGCGGAAACAGCACGCTGCCCTGAATCGCATAGCCGATGTTTCTGCGCAGCTGGATCATATCCTTCTCCTCAATGTTCTGCCCATGCAGCAGGATGCTGCCGCCGGTCGGCTTGATAAGCCCATTGATCATCTTCAGGATGGTCGTCTTCCCGCAGCCGGACGAGCCGATGATCGTGACAAACTCCCCCTGTTCGACGGACAGATTGAAGTGTTCCAAAACGACCTTGTCGCCATATGCCTTTTTGACATCTTTGAATGCAATCACAGTATTCATGCTGCGCCTCCTCACTGTAGTAAGCCCGCATTTTGCAGAAAGGCTTCCGCAACGGCTCTGGGTTCCTTCCCCTCCGTCTCCACCTCGTAGTTGATCTGCGCCATGGCGTCGTCGGACAGGATGCCGGTCAGCTTTTCGAAAACGCTCTCCAGCTCCGGATGCCGCTCCAGCACCTCGGTGCGGATGACGTTTCCGCACAGGTAGGATGGATAGAAGCTCTGGTCATCCTCCAACACGACGACATCGGACACGCTGAGCTGTCCATCCGTTGTAAAGATGACCATGACATCGATTTTGCCCTGGTTGATGGCCTGATATTTCAGCCCGATATCCAGATCCACGGTGTTTTTGAAGCGCAGGCCATAGGTTTCACACAGCGCGTCATAGCCGTCCTCACGCTCGAAGAAATCATATTCCGCACCGAAGGTGAGCTGACCCGCGGCCGCTTTCAAATCGGAATAGGTCTTGAGCCCGTACTGTTCCGCGATTTCACGCCGGACTGCCAGGCCATAGGTGTTGTTGAATCCATACATGCCAATCCACTGCAGCTGCAGCTCGTCCTGATATGCGGCCTGCATCTCGTCGAACAGGTTCTCTGTATAGAGCCCTTCCCTTTTCAGGACCATATTCCAGCCGGTGCCCGTATATTCGGGGTAGAGATCAAATTCCCCTTTTTCCATGGCAGGCTGGATGTTGGAGGTTCCGCCGCCGACGCCCTGTGTCAGCTGCACATCCAGCTCCGTGTCCTGCTCAATCAGGATATCGAGCATCTCACCGAGCACATACTGCTCAGTCATCGGTTTGGTCGCAATGTGGATGGTGTCCTTCTTCTGGGACGCAAGGATGCCGCCGCCGACAACGCCCGCGCACAGAACCACCGCAGCTACGGCAAGAATCCGGTTCGTCCGCTTCGACTTGGCGGAGCGTTTCTTCATCCGTTTCTCTATGAAGCCGAGGATCACATCCATGATCAGCGCAAGCGCCGCTATCAGCAGGCTTCCCAGCATGGTCATGGCCGCGTTGTTCGTTGTGATACCCCGATAGATCGCAACGCCCAGGCCGCCGGCTCCGATGAAGGAGGCGATACCCGTCAACGCAATCGTCATCGTGACCATGTTGCGGATACCCGACATCACGACCGGCATGGCAAGCGGAAGCTTGATTTTAAAGAGGATCTGCAGCCTTGTGCTTCCCATGCCCTTTGCCGCTTCCAGCAGCGCCGGGTCAATGTTGGTGATGCCCGTGTGGGTGTTGCGCACCATCGGCAGCAAGGCGTACACCGTCAGGGCAATGACCGCGGTGGCGTTGCCGATTCCTGAAAACGGGATTAAGAAACCCAGCATCGAAATCGATGGGATCGTGTAGAGAAAATTGATGACGCCCAGCGCGGGCTTTGAGGATTTTTGATATTCACTGATCAAAATGCCGACAAGCCCGCCGACAACAATGGCGATCAGGATCGCAAGCAGCGAGATTTCCAGATGCTCCCACGCCAGATTCAGAAAAAATCCGGTGCGCTGTGTGAGCATCGACCACATTTCTTGTAACATTTTTACACATCCCTTCTCTGAATGGCCCCGGCAGGACAGGCTTCAACGCAAAGTCCGCAGTGCAGGCAGTGTTCCTGCCGGATGAGATAGGGATTTCCCGCCTCGATACATGCCTGCGGACAGCTTTGCAGGCATGTCCCGCAGCCGATGCAGTCTTCCGTGATAACGAACCCTTTGACAGGCTTTGGGGCGTTTCCGATCGCAAAGCTCTCCCGATAGATCGGCGTTTTCCCCAAATCGAAGAATTCCAGCTGTCCGGCTTCAATACAGAAGGGTTCCAGTATGTACCGGCTCTGACCGGGATACACCTCGTTCATGACCGGGTTCTCCTCAAAGATACGGTCAATCCATTTCTTTTGTTCCCGAAGCTGTTCGGCCTGCCCGCTCAGCCGCACCATCTGAAAATTATGGTTCATGGCGGTGACGGCTGTCCACCCCGTATCCAGCAGCTGCCGGTAGAAATCCTTTCCCCGTGCGGTACAGAAATAAAGCCGTTCATCCTCGACGAGCATGACATCGATGATACGGACCTGCGGCCTTCCCTCCCCGTCGACCGTGGCGAAGGCGGCATCCTTCACCGTGCGCAGTATCTTTAAACAATCCTTTGCGGTCATGATCTTTTCCTTTCTGCAGAGATGCCTGCATTTCGTTATCCTTATCTTATCATAAAGCAGTGGAAAATAGAAGTCAAGTAGGCACTTTTCGGAAACTATCTGTCGCAAAAAGTTTTTTTCTCCAGTGAAAAAACGAACATGGAAATAACCGCCTCTATCCAAGTGCTGCTTATTCCATATAATTTGACTGCCGGTCTTCAGCAAACAGTCACCATGCAACTTACAATTGGAGCCACCAGTTGCAGCGCTATCCTGTGGTAAAGATGGTTTTTCCGCAATGTCCTTTTCCCTCAGAATGATTCTACAGCCGTTCTCACTCACAATCAAAACCATCAGTTGAACTGGTGGTATGTTCCAGCCTTGGAAGGGGGCTGTCCTCTTAAAAGGCACTGAATAATTCGTCAATCGCATCGCACGCACTGCAGCTGTTAAAAGCAGTTTATCTCTCACAGCTTCTCACTTTGTACGAAATGATTGTTGTTCTTCGCTTCCCTTATCCTGAAAGCTAAAGCTTTGTGTTCTCTCCGCAGAACCGGTGGCTTTGTTACGCTAAAGCTGCAAAAAGAGCGGGATGAAATGATATTCCATCCCGCCCTTTTTTTGCTGTGTTACTTCTTGTTGACCTCAACAAAACGTCTATTGTAGCATACGTTCCATTCGTTCACCAGCGGCACGCGGCCTTCGCCCCGTCCGTTTATCTGCGTGATCGCCTGGGTGATATACGTCGGATAAACATATTCATTTGGGTCAATCTTGGTGTCATTTCCCCTGATAATCTTTTCATCTGACATGTTTTTTTCTCTCCAGTCTGCACAAAATACCATTGATATGCTGATTTTAAAAAATCAGCGCCTGGCTACAGGTAGCGTTTCATCTCCTCGATGTTCTGCTGCTGACATTTGACGACATCCCTGCCAAGCTTCACGATATTGGAATCGCAGTGAAGATGGCGTTTGAGATGTCCCGTCATCTTGACAATTCCCATGGTATTGCCCTCGATCACCATCCGTGCCATATGCGGCGTATCGTGCTGGATGATCGTGTTCATGGCAATGCCCGTTTTCACCGAAAATTTCTCCATGGCGCCGACATCCTTCGGGCTTTTCTGATATCCCTTCAGCATGTCTTCCGCCTGACCGCAGTAATTTAAATAGCGGTCCCGCTGTGTTTTCAGCTCATTGTAAAGCTTGTTGTTGTTGTCGACCTTCGGCAGCAGCGCATCGATGGACTCCATGCCCATATGCGCATTTTGATAGATTTCGTCCAGAAGCTCGATATCATCCTTTTTCTTCATGCTGTCCCTCCGCGTTTAATCCTTGCCGGGCATTTCATTCTTGGCCCGGTAGCTTTCCAACGTCTGTTCAATCGGGTTCAGCGCATAGTTGTGGGAACCATAACGGTTCTCGATAAGTGGGCTGAAGCCTTCATAGCATTTCAGGTCGTTGTTTACGCGGTTGGCATGTTCCACATTTTTTTTGCGATCTCTAAAGCTCATAAGTCTGCACATCCTTTCTATATTTCGTGCAGTTTTATTGTTCGCTTTCGGCGGGAACATATACAGACAAAAAAACAGATATTCTCTCCAAAAACGGAGAAAATATCTGTACGATTATCCTGTGTTTTCTGGCAGCTCAGGCATGAAGATTCTGGTAAATTTTTTGAAAATCAAGCATCGAAAGCTGTTCGGCCCGGCTCGACGCTGCGACACCCGCACGCTCTAAAGCTTCAGACACCTTCTCTTTTGAAATGCCAAGCGAAGAGGAAAGCGCGTTGAGAACGGTCTTTCGCCGCTGCGAAAACGCGGCCCGCACCACCTGAAAAAACCACGCTTCATCCGTGACCGCAATGGGCGGTTCTTTTCGGATGTCCAGCCGGATAACCGAAGAATCCACATCCGGGGACGGCAAGAAGCTGCCGCGTGAGACATGGAACAGCAGCCTCGGTTCGCTGTAATACTGCACGGCGATGCTGACCGCTCCAACATCCCGCGTGCCGGGCTTCGCACAGATGCGCTTCGCAGCCTCCTTCTGCACCATGACGGTGATCGAATCGATTGGAAGCCGCTCCTCCAGCAGCGTCATGATAATCGGCGAGGTGATATAATACGGCAGGTTGGCACAGACGGCGACCGGCATATCCGGAAATTCCTCCGCAATGAGTTTTTTCAGATCGACCTTCAGCACGTCCTCATTGATGACGCGGATATTGTCAAACCCGCTGAGCGTTTCATCCAGCACCGGCATCAGCCGGCTGTCCAGCTCGATGCAGACCACCTTGTCCGCACGGGCGGCCAGCTCCACCGTCAGCACACCGACGCCGGACCCGACCTCGATGACGCCTACGCCACTTTTCGCGCCGCCCTCCTCGGCAATCCTTGGACAGACCGTCGGATTCACCAGAAAGTTCTGCCCAAGCCCTTTGGAAAATCGGAATCCATGCCGGCCAAGCAGTTCCTTGAGTGTGGAGATGTTGGATAAATTCTGCATAGCTGCCTCCTGCAATCATATTTTTTGAAATTCTCTTCCATAGTATAGCACAGATTTGACAAAACTGCACGTACATATTATGATAGAGGATAAAGAAACGTACCGGGCGTTGTGTCCGGACAAAGAGGAAGTGAAATGCAGTATGGAACGCAGAGATAAAATCAACTATTATTTGGATATCGCGGAGACCGTAGCGGAACGGGGCACCTGCATCCGGCGGAACTTCGGCGCGATCATCGTCAAGCACGACCAGATCATCTCGACCGGATATGTCGGCGCGCCGCGCGGACGCAAAAACTGTTCGGACCTGGGCGTCTGCACGCGGGAAAAGCTCAACATCCCGCGCGGCGAGCGCTACGAGCTGTGCCGGTCGGTGCACGCCGAACAGAATGCCATCATCGCCGCCAGCCGCAACGATATGATCGGGGGGACATTGTTTCTGGTCGGCAAGGAATACGGGACCGGAGAGATCGTCAAGGATGCCAATCCCTGCGCAATGTGCAAACGCATGATTATCAACGCCGGTATTCAGACGGTCGTCGTCCGCGATACCAAGGATGAATACCGGACAATCGACGTCAACGAGGCCTGGGTTCTGCAGGATGAATCCCTGGATGGACTGCTTGGATATTGACAGCAGTTCCCCGGCAGTAAAAAGGCGGCTGAACGGCCGCCTTTTTTCATGCTTTCAAAACGCATCTTACGGTCTTTCTGTATGGATCCCGGTCTGTGTCTCCCCTTGTCTGTATCCTTCTCAGTCCATATCTATCCTGATCTGTATCTTTCACTGGATGTATCTCTTTCAGTTTCATTGACAAGTATACAGAATCGGCTTGAAACCGTAAAAATATCACTCGGGTACCAATAGCCACAGACAATATCAAACCAGGATTATGAGATCCATCACACTGAAAAAAGTATTTCATCAGAATGGAAGTTATCACAGCAGCGCCGTGCCGTTCACATTCAGCCGGAACTGGCACTCCAGAAAGTCCGCCGCGCGCCTGCACAGCAGCATGCGGTTCAGGAAGATTTCGAAGTAATCCACCACCGAACAGATCTTCGTGTCGATCTTTAAATCCAGCGTGATGCTGCGCGTGTCGGCGTCCAGAATCAGCCTCGAATCTTCAACCGCGTAGTTGACCCGGTCATGGATGTCGAAGGTCGCAAAATCGCGGTTGCGCACGCGGGTGCGGCGCACATCGCTTTTATCCGCCAGGATCAGCGCAGCCGCGATTGGGCTGACCGCAAAGGCGGTTTCCTCATCGTGGTTGCCGATGGCCGCAATCACCGTAGCCACCTCATCCGGCGGCATCTTCATCCGGTCAAGGATGCGGAACGCCATCACCGCGCTGCTCTGCGCATGGTCCACCCGGTTGATGACGTTGCCGATATCGTGCAGAAAACCGGCGATCTGCGCAAGCTCGGCTTCCCGCTCGGAATATCCCAGCCGGATGAGCAGATCCTTCGCCGTTTCGGCAACCTTGGTGACATGCGCAAAGGAATGCTCTGTGTATCCTTGTTTTTCCAGCGCTTCATCCGCTTTCTGGATGTAGGTTTTGATCTCGGCATGATTCTGAACCTGCTTAAATGTAACATGGGACATGTGTGTTCCTCACTTTCGAAAGTTTTTTCCAAAACAAAATTTTTGTGCGCTTTTCCTATAAAAAAATCACGATATTTTTAAATTCAAGCATAAAAGAACGGTTTATCGGGGATTCTATTCTCTATCTTATTATATAATTTTCAATCGTAAAATAAAAGCCATCTTTCTAAATTCTTTTCGTTTTATGTATTATTGTTGCGAGATAATAGATTTATCTATCCACTTTTCCAGAATTGATTGACAGCGTCTCAGGATGTGTTATACTGGGTTTGTAAACAAAAGGCACTCAGAAAACTGCTGTATCGTGAAAAGGCCGTCAGGCGGTAAATTTGTCAGTCTGGCAGCTTGTTGGAATCCATCATAACGATCGGCTTCACTGGAATCAGAAAAGGAGTGTTTTCTATGGCAATCTTAGTGACAGGCGGCACAGGTTATATCGGTTCCCATACCTGTGTGGAATTGCTGAACGCCGGCAAAGACATCGTTGTTGTTGACAATTTCGTCAACTCCAAACCGGAAGCGTTAAACAGAATCAAGGAGCTGACCGGCAAAGAGGTCAAATTCTATGAGGTTGACCTGCTGGACAAGGAAGCCCTTGAAAAAGTGTTCGCAGAAAACAAGATTGATGCGGTTATCCATTTCGCCGGCCTTAAGGCAGTCGGGGAATCGGTCCGCATCCCTTTGAAATACTATCACAACAACATCACAGGCACATTGATCCTGTGCGAGGTCATGGAGAAATACGGCTGTAAGAAGATCGTATTCAGCTCCTCGGCAACCGTTTACGGTACACCGAAATCGGTGCCGATCAGGGAGGATTTCCCCCTTTCAACCACCAACCCGTACGGCAGCACCAAACTGATGATCGAGAACATCCTGAGAGATCTGTATGTTGCCGACAAGGAATGGAGCATTGTGCTGCTTCGCTACTTCAACCCGATCGGCGCGCATAAATCCGGCCGCATCGGCGAGGATCCGAACGGCATCCCAAACAATTTGATGCCCTATATCGCGCAGGTTGCAGTCGGCAAGCTGGAATGCCTGAGCGTTTACGGCGACGACTATCCGACACCCGACGGCACCGGCGTCCGCGACTACATCCATGTTGTGGACCTGGCGCTTGGACATCTGAAAGCGGTCGACAAAGTCCTGGCAACGGACGGCGTCATGACCTACAATCTCGGCACCGGCAACGGTTACAGCGTCCTTCAGGTGGTTGCAGCGTTCGAAAAGGCAAGCGGCGTTTCAATCAAAAAGAAGATCGCTCCCCGCCGTCCCGGCGATATCGCGGAGTGCTATGCTGATCCGACCAAGGCAAGGGAGGAACTCGGCTGGGAAGCTACCCGCGGCATCGAAGAGATGTGCGCCGACACTTGGCGCTTTACGCAGAACAATCCGAATGGTTTATAATATAGCAAATCTTAAGAGGCAAAATGAAAGCAAGAGAATATCCCGCGTCAAAGTGGCGCGGGATATTCTTTTTTTGTGTTTACAGGTGCGCATCCTTTCATTATATTAATAAGGAAGAAACCTGTCGATGGAAGGTGAACCATCCTCCATATTATAAAAAAGAATGCTCCTGCCTTCAGTTTGGAGCATTCTTTAAAATTCTGTAGAATTGCCGGCAATAATTCCTTTAAAATCCTTTTGCCAATTTGTATTGGTCAATTTTCTCATTCGTTTTATAATAACTTGGGCAGCTAATTCTGCCAAAGAGCTGTCAATTCGTCTGAACAGAAGCCTGCTGCACCTCACGGCAGCTTTCCCGCTCAATCAGCTTTGCTTTAAAGATGACGTGCTGGTTGGTATTCTTTTTATAGATCAGATCAAACAGGATTTTGACGCTCTGCAGCGCCATCTCTTCACCGGGCTGCGCGATTGTCGTGATCGACGGGGTCGAATATTCGCCGAGATCGATGCCGTCGAAGCCCATGACCGAAATGTCTTCCGGGATGCGCAGTCCCCGTTCCAGAATCGCGCGGCTCGCGCCGAGCGCCAGAAAATCGGAAATCGCATAGACGCAGGTGATGCCCTCGCAGCGGTCCAGCAGACGGTTCATGGCGATATAGCCGGACTCCAGAGTGAATTCACCATGCTCCAGCAGGTTTTCATCAAAATCGATGCCGTTCCTGACCAGCGCCAGACGGTAACCGTCCAGACGCAGCCGGCCGATACTGGTATCGTTCTGGCTTGCCGCTATGATCGCGATCTTGCGATGGCCCAGCCTGCAAAGGTAGTTGACCGCATCGAAGGATTCCTTCGTATCGTTGATCGAGACGCTGGAAAAGACATCCTTGTCCACCTTATCACTGTCAACCATAATGGTGGTCAGCACAAACGGGACCTTCAGCTGCAGGAAACGATCCTGCGAGTGGCTGAAATTACCGCCCAGAAAGATCAGGCCTGCCAGCCTTTTTTCATTGACCAGGCTGATGGCGTTCGCAATCTCATCGTCGTTGATGTCAACCTGATGCAGCGTCATCGTATAATCGTGCTTGGTAATCTCGCTTTCAATCACCTTGATCATCCTGGAGAAGAACGGGTTGGTGATGCCCTTGACCAGCACACCGATGGTATTGGAACGCGTTCTTTTCAGGTTGCGCGCGCTGTTGTTCGGGATGTAGTTGTACTTGTTGATGACCTCCATAACCCGCTGCCGGGTATGCTCGTTGACATATGGTTCGTTATTGATGACGCGGGAAACCGTTGTAAGCCCCACGCCTGCCAGATTTGCAATATCCTTCATGGTTAAAGTCTTCATAACTACCTCTTTCAGCCGTCCTGATTTCTGCCGACACAATATGAATAATATATGTAATATTGTAGAATATCTAATCCAATTTGTCAATAATAAATGGGATATTTTTATCGATTCCAGTGGATTCCGGTCATTTCAACACCGCACAGCCATATAGGAATGCGTCTCCCTTCTCCAGCCGTTCCGGAAACACCTGACGCGTCTGTTGGATGCCAGCCGGGTCCTTCGGATTTTCCTTCTGTCCTCATCGGGTTCATCGCCGCGCCGCGGCGTATAAATTGGTCTCCCACGCCGGAATATATGGATGATGCCTCAGATAGATACTGCAGTCCTGATCCAATCGGTGTAAGAGCAGCGGCAGCGCAAACAGATCCTCGTTGCGGTGGTAGGCGGAAATCATCCAGTTCGGGTGATGCCGCCGGATCGTTTCGGCTGCGCCCTCAAGCGCCCGATACTCGGCGCCTTCCACATCCATTTTAATCAGGGTCGGGCATCTGTCCTGCAAAATATGATCGATCGAATCCACCGGCACCTGAATTCCGCCGTTTTCGCCGAGCGCAGAGTTGCGGCCCGCTTTGCCCTGGAAGGACAGCGTGTCTTTCCCGGACCAGATGCCAAGGTTTATCGGGATAACGCGCTTCCATCCGGCCTTTTCAATATGCTGCAGGAGCTTTTGATAGTTCTTCGGGTCAGGCTCGGCCGCAAGGATGCTTTCGAATTGTCCCTTTGTGTATTGGAGGAACTCCTCAATCGTATCGCCGTCATACGCGCCGAGATCGACAAACACCTCCCGTTCGTCGACGTTGAGCAGGCTGGTATAGACCTCTGCCTTCGGCGTGGTGACCTGCTGCAGGTAATCGATCTTCCCGCTGAGCTTGTAGTTGACCGTCGCCGCAAACACCCGGCGGGACTGCTCGTCCGCCATCAATTCATAGGCACTCCGCAGTTCGGATGCGTGTTCCCTGACATAGGCCGCGTTGAACAGGCCGCCCCCAATCACCGGCACATCCGGCGCATAGAATTCGGTATGCCGCCGCATCCATTCAAACCGTTCGATCAGCCTTGAGTCCGCGCTGCCGAATGCCAGCAGAACGATGCAGCGTCCGTGCTTCTTCAAAACATCGCCGAACCGCAGAACCTCGTAGCCGCGGAATGAGTGGCCGCGCACATATTCGTCGCTTGCAAAAACATCGGCTATCGGGATGCCGTAAGCGGCGCATACCTTCATAATCTTATCCGCGCCGTCTCCCATCCCATACAGTACGACCGGTTTTTCCGCGCGCTGCAGGCGCTGCCAAAGGTCTTCCTGTTCCGTTATAAAATCCAGCAAGCCGACATTCCTCCCGTTTTTTCGCAATACGATATATAGTATACCACAAAGCACTGGGGATTGACAAGATATTCCCGCGAAAACCTGTCATGAAACGCAGAAGGACGGCATGCGTTGCCGCACGACGTCCTTCTGCGTTTCAGTTTCTTAAACCCGGTGTGGGCTGGTTTTTTATTTTTGCGGGATGGTTGTTGTGTCGCTGAGACTCAGCAGTCTTCCAGTTACCGCCAAGTTCCGCTTGGAATCTTGGATACTGTTCTGTGGTGGCGCGGCTGCTGTACTTTATTTGTCAAGGGCTCCTTAGCAAGGTGGATTTGTACCGCTGAAGCTCAGTGGCCTTACGCTGTTTACCAAGTGGCACTTGGCAATGTGGCAGTTACTTCTTTGCCGGCCAAAGAAGTAACC
>NZ_CCYH01000026.1 GCF_000820765.1 Candidatus Soleaferrea massiliensis AP7 | reverse complement strand
GTGGCCTTACGCTGTTTACCAAGTGGCACTTGGCAGTGTGGCAGTTACTTCTTTGCCGGCCAAAGAAGTAACCAAGAAAGGCCGTTCAAGGGGGCCATACACAGTGCCGCTCCTAGCCAGATGGCCCCCTTGAAAATCCCCTCTTATATCCCGTTTTCCGCTTCGGCCGCCTGCGGGCGGCGTTTTGTTTTTGGCTGGGCGGTTGGGCATAGCTAGCAGCGGACGCTTCCCCGGCTACAAGTTGTTTTTACAGTACCCCGATACTTCAGCTGGCATATCAGCTGACACCGATTTTGAAGAAGCTTAACGCTCCCAGTCATTCACTCTATATTTCAGCTTAATGATGTTGCCTATTTTGCAGGCTGATAACTCATCGTTCGATTACCACCGGCATCTTTTCCCGACGGCCTTTGTGGTTGATTGCTTTGAATATCTCTACAAAGAGCAGCGGCATCAGAGCCATCAGCGCGACGATCTCCCACTGCAGGAAATTCAGGCAGGATACCTTGAAGATGCCCGCCAGCATCGGTATTGATACGACCGACACCTGCATCAGGCAGCAGATGATAAACGCGCCGATCATAAACTTGTTGGAAAACAGGCCAATTTTAAAGAGCGAATGATCGCTGCGGGTGTTGAAGGCATGCACAAGCTGTGACAGGCTCAGCACACAAAAGGCCATCGTGCGGCCGATGACCGGCTCCGCGCCGGTATCAAAGCAGATGCGGCCGATCGTAAACGCGGCCAGAGCCAGCATTCCGATGAAAATACCTTCTATTATAATGGTAAAGGTCAGTCCATCCGCAAAGATGCTCTTTTTCGGACAGATCGGCTTCTGTTTCATGACATCCTGGTCGATCCCTTCCACACCCAACGCGAGGGCCGGCAAAGAATCGGTCACCAGATTGACCCATAAGAGCTGGATGGCCAGCAGTGGGGACGGCAGATCGAACAGGAACGCCACAAAGATCAGCAGGATCTCCCCGATGTTGCTGGACAGCAGGAAATGGATGGACCGCTTGATATTCTGATAGATGCCGCGGCCTTCCCGGACCGCTGAGACGATCGACGCAAAGTTGTCGTCGGTCAGAATCATGTCCGCCGCGCTTTTTGCGACATCGGTGCCGCTCTTGCCCATCGCGCAGCCGATATCCGCAATCTTCAGCGCAGGCGCGTCGTTTACGCCGTCACCGGTCATCGCCACGACCTCGCCGCGCGCCTGGAACGCTTTGACGATCCGCGCTTTGTGCTGGGGCGCGACGCGCGCAAAGACCGTATACTGCTCGATAACCCGGATGAGCTGTTCCTGGCTGATGCTGTCAAGCTCGGCCCCGGTCATAACCTTGCCGCTTCCCAGAATGCCGATTTCCCGGGCAATCGCCGTCGCGGTCAGCGCATGGTCGCCGGTGATCATGACCGGCTTGATGCCCGCGCGCCTGCAGGTCAGAACCGCTTCCTGCACCTCGGGACGCGGCGGGTCGATCATTCCGATAAAGCCGCTGAAGATCAGGTTCGTTTCCATGCCTGCGGTATCCTTCATATTCGGCAGGGCGTCCAGGTCCCTATAGGCGACCGCGATCACCCGCAGCGCCTTTTTGGCCATCTGCTCGTTGACCGACACAAGCTCCCGCTTCTTGGAATATCCAAGCTCGCGGACATTCATTTCTCCCGCATAGCCGGTACAGCGCTCGAGCAGGATATCCGGCGCGCCCTTGGTGATGACGCGGTACTTCCCGTCCGGCAGCCTGTGCACGGTGGTCATCATCTTGCGTTCGGATGAAAACGGGATCTCCCCCACCCGCTTATACTGCTTATCCAGCGTCGGCTTGTAAAGCCGGTTGTCGAGCGCGGCTTTGACCAGCGCCGTTTCGGTCGGGTCCCCCTCCAGCTCGGAGTCGGTCACCGCCGTGTTGTTGCAAAGCGCGGCCAGCGTGATGATCTGCGTATATGCTTTCGAACGGGCTTCGGCCCGCTTATCGGCGGTCTGCACCTCGACCACGGTCATCCGGTTCTGGGTCAGCGTGCCGGTTTTATCCGAACAGATCACACTGGCGCAGCCGAGCGTCTCCACCGCCGGAAGCTTGCGGATGATCGCGTTGTGCCCGACCATGCGCTGTACGCCGATAGCCAGCACGACCGTCACGACGGCGGGCAGGCCCTCCGGAATTGCCGCCACCGCGAGACTGACCGAGAGCATAAACATCTTAAAGGCCGGGATGTGCTGCATCAGTCCCAGCACAAAGATCACAAAGCAGATGATCATACAGGCGATGCCAAGCACCTTGCCGGTCTTTGCGAGCCTTTTTTGCAGCGGCGTTTCCGGTGTGTCGTCCTCGTCGATCATCCGCGCGATCTGGCCGACCTCGGAGTGCATGCCGGTGTCAACGGCAATCGCCCAGCCGCGGCCGGTCACGATGATGCTGCTGGAGAGCAGCATGTTCCGCCTGTCCCCAATCGCGGTCTTTTCACCCAAAAGCAGCGCCGGGTCCTTTTCTACCGCATTGGATTCCCCGGTCAGCGCGGATTCCTCCACCTTCAACTCGACTGCCTCAAACAGCCGCGCATCGGCCGGCACATAATCCCCCGCTTCGAGAATCAGGATATCGCCGGGGACCACCTCTTCGGTCGGAATGGTCACCTGCGCGCCGTCGCGCAGCACCCGCGTGGTGGGCTCGGACAATTTCTGCAGCGCTTCGATCGCCTTCTGCGCCTTGCTCTCCTGAATCAGGCCGAGCAGCGCATTGCAGAACACGATGACCAGAATGATGAGCGGATCGACGATGTCGGTCTCCCCCTGCAGGACCGAGGTGAAGAAGGAGATGCCGGCCGCGATCAGCAGGATGATCACCATGAAATCGGAAAACTGTTCGGAGAAGCGCCGGATCAGGCTCTTTCTTTTCTTCTGCTCCAGCCGGTTATAGCCGAACTTTGAGAGCCTTTTCTTCGCCTCTTTGGAGCTGAGCCCGGTATGCAGGTTGGTTTCCAGCTCCCTGGATACGGCGTCAACGGTCTTATTGTACCAACTCAAGTTGTATTCACCTCTGTTTTGATAATGTCTGTCACAATTCCTGTCCCACTATTGTCATATATATGTGTTGTCCCCTTTCGGATATGACAGCTCAGCCCGATCAAATCCACCTGTTTATTCGACAACATGCACAAAATACGCATCGCAAATTCAGATGGTTTATCAATGGAATTCATTAGCGATTTAATGTATAATAGTAATGAAGAAATTGAGGAATTTTGTAGTAATTTGTCGCACCATGCAATTTGATTCTTTTCGCCAACCGTCACATCAAGCTTGATCCATCCTCAATTTTTCTATTCTTCTTCGCTGGCGTCCTCGACGCCAGTTTTTTTATGGAAAATTCTCATTCGTTATCTGGAAATTGCGTTTTTTATTTCCTGTGCATAAATGGAAACGGTATCTTTTTATCAATTTTACACAATTTACACGAAGCTTCTTAGCGAATCTGTCAATAGCAATTTAAGTCAATCTCCGATATAATGTAACAAGGCATCTTGGAATTTTCACAATTCGTTTTGATTTTATCACTGGGCCCCGGCCGGCAGACATCTTGGATACATAGAAAATATCTGTTCAGAACGCCTGCCCGGAACCGGTGTTAAGATAAAATAAAATCAAGGAGTGGATCAAAAAATGAAAAAAAGCAAATCGGCCGCTAGGATTGCCGCCTTAGCTACCACTTTGGCAGTCCTGTCTTCCTCCCTCGCCCTGACAGCTTTTGCTGACGTCACATGGACCGGCAGGGAATGGAATTCTTCGGCCAGCCAGTTCTCCAAAGTGGAGAACCTGCATGTGGGACGCGAGGATCCGCGTTCTTCATTCTTCTCATTTAAGGATGAACAGAAGGCACTTGACTCCCAGCAGAACATGCTGCAGCGAGACCTTTCCGGGGCGGCATACCAGTCTCTAAATACCGCTGCGGGTCAGGAATGGAAATTCTACTTTGTCACCAACCCTTCTGCCCGTGCAGGCAGGCCGGATAATGAGAACATCACGAATGCCGGCTACAACGACGGCGACTGGGATGTCATCACGGTTCCGAAGAGCTGGGAGGCTTCCTACAACGAGGACAAGACCTTCCGCTACAACGCGCCGCAGTACACGAACACCGACTACCCCTGGATTGCCCAGAATCCGGCGCCGAGCAAGCCGAACGCGCCGCAGCAGTTCAATCCGGTCGGCATGTACCGCACCAAGCTGAATGTGGACGAGTCCTTCAAGGGCAAAAATGTCTTTCTGACCTTTGAAGGCGTGGAATCCGCCTGCTATGTCTGGGTCAACGGACATCAGGTCGGCTACAGCACCGACTCCTTCACCAGCAAGGAATTCAAGATCGACGAATACCTGAACTATGACGGCAACGATACGCTGGCTGTCGAGGTGTTCAAGTGGTCCAGCGGCAGCTGGTACGAGGATCAGGATATGATCCGTCTTGCCGGCATCTTCCGCGATGTGTACCTGACCGCCAAAGAGGACGTTGAAATCCGCGACTTCACGATTGTGCCGAAGAAAACCACCGACGGCATCGATCCCGCAACCGATTACAACGACTTCGATCTCGACATCTACACCAGCATCCGTGACCTCGGCGCTTCCGATGAGCTGAAAGACGGTCTTTCCGTCGACGTGGCGCTTTATGATCAGGAAGGCCGGAAGGTCTCTGACGAAAGCTTCGCTTCGAAGGACCTTTCCAAGGAAGTCGGCAGCTTTGACGCCACCGATTCGCTGGGCAGGCCGACCAAGACGCTGAAGCTCTCGGCCCGCGTTCTGAACCCCGCGAAATGGTCCGCTGAGTACCCGAACCTGTACAAAGCGCTGATCACACTGCGCGGCAAGGACGGCAGCGTCATTGAAACCACGGCTTACCGCTTCGGTTTCCGCGTCATCGAGATCAAAAACCAGGGAACTCAGAACGCACAGATGATCCTCAACGGCCAGCCGATCCTGCTGAAGGGAACCAACATCCACGAGATGTCCCCGGATACCGGCCGCTATATCGACGAGGAAACGATCATCAAGGACGTTGTGCTGATGAAGCAGTACAACTTCAACGCGATCAGGATGTCGCACTACAGCCATGACTTCCGCTACTATGACCTGGCGGACGAGCTGGGACTTTATGTCTGTGACGAGTCCAACCTCGAAACCCACGGCGACCGCTCGATTCCGGGCAGCAATCCGGATTACCTCCCGTCGGCCATCGACAGGGTTGCCAATATGTTCTACCGAACAAAGAACTTCCCGAGCGTCGTCATCCACTCGCTGGCAAACGAAGCCGGTTCCGGCGAAAACTTCCGCGAGATGGCAAAATGGCTGAAAGGTCAGTACACCGGCACGCCGAGCTTCTATGTCGACGACATGCTCAAGGGTGACCTGCAGATGCGTCCGATCCACTACGAAGGCGACAACGATAAGGCGGATATAAAATCCAACATGTATCCTTCGATTCAGCAGGTACTTACCGAATCCAACGTCAACAAGCCGTATGTCGCCTGCGAGTACACCCATGCAATGGGCAACTCCAACGGCTACTACAAAGAGTACTGGGATGCCTTTGAATCCAAAGACAACATCCAGGGCGGCTTTATCTGGGACTGGGTTGACCAGACCGTCAACACCTACCTCGAATCCGGCTACGCGCCTTCCCAGAATTCCACCGGCGCCGTCACCATCTCTGAGATCAAATCTCAGGACAAGAACCAGTTTGTCACCAAGCTGACCGGCGGCCTCGACGCGCTGGCTTCCACTGGTGTTTCCGGCGCCGCTGACGACTTCGCTCTGCGGGGCGTCGCCTATACCGAGCCGACACCTGAAGCGCTGAACCTGAACAAATCGCTCACGCTGGAAGCATGGATCTTCCCGGAGGAGAACACCACTGCCCCGCGCGTCATCATGGCGAAGGGCGACAACCAATTCCAGCTCAAAGCGGTCAACAACACGATTCAGTTCAACACCGTACAGGGCGGCTGGAACGAGCTTGAATACAAATATGACCAGTCCACCTGGCTCAACAACTGGCATCATGTGGCGGTCACCTACGACGCAGCCACCAAGACCGCCACGATGTACTATGACGATATGAGCACACCGGCATCCACCAAGGTCTTTGACAAGGCCAATGCGGACGGCTCCTTCCAGCAGTCCGGCCAGAACTTCGCAATCGGCCGCGACACCCAGAACAGCGGTTCCCGCGACTGGACCGGCCTCATCGACAACGCGCGCGTCTACGACAAAGCGCTTTCGGCTGAGGAGCTCTCGAACGAAGGCCGCACAGAAAACGATGAAAACATCGTGCTGTGGCAGAACTTCAATACCAAAGGCGAAACCAGCGAAGAGGGCGGCAGCACCGATCTGACCACCCATATCATCTCGTCCCAGGACAAATACCAGACCGAAACCGTTCTGCTCAGCGGCGACAAGGCTCTTACCAAAGCCGGCGTATCCGGCGCGGAGAGCGACAAGGCGCTCAGCGGAGTCGCGGTCGCCAACAAGAATGTCAGCGCGCTGAACATCAACGGCACCATCACACTGGAAGCCTGGGTCTACCCGGACGGCGGCACGGGTCCGCAGAACATCCTCGCAAAGGGCGACAACCAGTTCCAGCTGAGAACCATCAATGGCGAAGTCCAGCTCATGACCTACTTTGGCGGCTGGAATACCGTCGGCGTCAAATATGACGATTCCAACTGGGCAAACAACTGGCATCACATCGCCGCGACCTATGAGCCTTCCACCCGCACCGTCTCGATCTACATCGACGACATGTCCGCACCGGCTGTTTCCAAGGTTGTCGACAAGGCCGACGCCAACGGCAGATTCGCGCTCAGCGATCAGAAATTCGCAGTCGGACGCGATACGCAGAATGCCGGACGCGACTGGAACGGACTCATCGACAACGCACGTGTCTACAATAAGGTTTTGACGCCTGCCGAGCTGCAGAACGAAGGCAGAACCGCCGGCGATGACGGCGTCGTCTTCTGGCAGGACTTCAACGGTGAAAGCACGCCGTTCACCCCGATCGTGGACGAAGGCTACTGGGGCTTCGGCGGTGACTGGGGCGACGCGCCGAACTCCAACAACTTCTGCCAGAACGGCATCGTCAGCCCGGACAGGGTTGCGCACGGCGCCATGGTGGAGATCAAACGTGTCCATCAGGACTATGTCATGAACCTGAACAGCTTCGATAAAGACAGCGCATCGATCAGCATCCGCAGCCGCGCGCTGTTCGCAAACGCTTCGGATTATGACTTTGTATGGCAGATCACCGAGGACGGCAAGGTCATCCGTGAGGGCAAAGATGTTCTGGACATCGCGCCGCTTTCCACGGAGGATATCACGCTGAACTTCGATGAGATCACACCGGCTGACGGCAAGGAATACTTCCTGACCGCGAAATTCCTCCTCAAAGAGGCCACCGAATGGGCCGCCAAAGGCCACGAAATCTCCGCGGAGCAGCTGGAGCTTGATTTCGCCAGCGCACCGCTGCAGGCTTCCGACCTTTCGAAGCTTTCGGATGTCAACTATACCGAAAACGACAGCAATTATGTCATTTCCGGCAACGACTTCACCCTGACCTTCAACCGCGCGGCAGGTACGATTTCCTCGTTCAATTACAAGGGAACCGAGCTGTTTGCTCAAGACGATATCAATGGACCGGAACCGAACTTCTGGCGTCCGCCGAACGACAATGACCGCGGAAGCGGCGTCTTTGGAAGAACCGCATCTGCCTGGCAGTTTGCCGGACAGAACCGCAGCGGTCTTTCCACCAAGCTCGAGACCATCGGAACCAAGGCCGTCCGCATCACTGTGGAAGGCAATCTGGCTCCGTCGACAGGCTCGGCCACCTATTCCCAGATCTTCACCGTTTACGCGAACGGACAGGTTGTTGTGGACAACACCATGACGCCGTCCGGCTTCAACGGAAACGACATTCTGCCGGCAGTCGGCAATGTGATGACGCTCGGCAAGGACTTTGAGAACATCACCTGGTTCGGACGCGGCAGCGATATCGACGGCATCGTATCGGACAACTATGCCGACCGCAAGACCAAATCCTTCGTCGGCGTCTATTCCGGCACCGTCGAAGAGCAGTTCACCAAGTATGGCAAGGTCCAGTCCTCCGGCAACAAGACCGATACGCGCTGGGTCGCGCTGACCAACAACGACGGCACCGGTCTGATTGCGAGCAGCATCGGCGATCTGTTCGAAGTAAACGCACAGCACTACACCCTGAGCGAACTGAGCTCGCTGGGCACCAAGCATCCGTACGAAGCGGAAAAGACCGAAAACGTCGTCCTGAATCTGAACCATGTTCAGATGGGCGTCGGCTACGACCCGGGCTGGCTGGACAAGGGCTGGTATGAAGAAAAGGATATGCCTCGTCCTACCCACAGCTATCAGTACAGCTATAAGCTGTCCCCTGTTGAGGCGTTCTCGGCCGACAAGGCAATGGACATCAGCGATGAAGTGCTGAATCCAGAGCCGATTTCGGATATTCTGATCGACGGCGTTTCCATCGGCGACTTCAATGCCGCTCAGGAAGCATACACCTACACCTCTCCGAATACCCGCAGAACACCTGAAACCGTCGCCGTCAAGACCACGCGGGATGACGTCAAGGTTTCGATTCAGCAGGCGTCTTCCTTCTCGGATGACAGCAAAGCAGTTATCACCGCGGAAAGCTATGGTGTGAAACGCACCTACACCGTCACCTTTAGCAAACAGTACGGCGGCGTCAGCTACCTCGATGAACTCGACTGGGTCAGTGAAACGCACGGCGCTGAGAGGACCAATAAGAACCTGTCCTGCATCGGCAACCCGCTGACCGTATTCCAGGGCGGAGAAGCCAAGGTTTTCGAGCACGGTCTTGGAACCCATGCGGATTCCACGATCATCTATGATCTGACCGGCAAGGGCTACAGCACCTTCTCCTCCTTCATCAACTACGACTACGAGGTCTACAGCAGCAACGTCGGCAATCGGGGCGGCATCCAGTTCCTGGTTTATGTGGACGGCAAGCTGGCCTATCAGTCCGATGCGCTCCAGAAAGAGGGCACCGGCACACCGATCGAATCTCCATATGTCAACGTTAACGTCACCGGCGCGAAGGAACTCAAGCTGGTCGCCAAAACCATGGGCGGCGACCTGAGCAACGCACACGCCGACTGGGCGGACGCGAAGCTTGTAAGCACGCCGTCCGCTCTGGAACCGAAATCCGGCGTCGAGATCCTCCCAGAGGATATTCTGGCCGCCGACAAGGGCGCCACTGCCGGACAGATCAAGGATCTGTTCACCGTCACAGGCGGCGAAGTCCAGATTGTTGACGAGAACGGCAGCATCGTTTCGGACGACACCGCAGTCGGTACGGAATATCAGGTACAGGCTGTTGTCGACGGTGATGTATCCGACACGGTCACCCTCAGCGTCAAGGGCACCATCACCGGCAATACCGCCGGCGTGCAGGATCTGCTTGCGATCAAGTCCTTCATCCTGGGCCGTTCTGATCTCTCCGCGGCACAGACCCTGGCCGCTGACCTGAACGGCGACGGCATCATCAACATCTTCGATCTGGTCGCTCTGAAATTCGAAATTCTCAGAGGTTAACAGATCATCCTTCAGCACTACAAAGGACCGGCAGTTTTGCCGGTCCTTTTGTTTTTTCTATTCTTTGCGGGATTGTTTTAACACATCTCAGTTCAATCAAAATAACGGATATTTTTGTTTGGCAACGCCTATCCCTACTCTTCTTCGAATAATCCCGCCGTTTGTCCTGTCATGCAGCGCGCTGTTTCATAAGCGCATAGAAAGCATCCGTCAACCTGCACAGCGGAGAATTTTTATTCCGGCGTGCAATCTTTGATTTATTTTGAAAAATCTCTTGACTCTGACGTTACGTCATAGGGTATACTGTGAAACAGAAGGGAGGCATCACGATGGAAAAAACAGTCCGTGAAGTCAGCAGGCTGAGCGGTGTCAGTGTGCGCACACTGCATTATTATGATGAAATAGGATTGCTGCATCCGAGCCGGGTAACCGATGCCGGTTACCGGTTATACGACGAGAAAGCGCTTTCCCGCTTGCAGCAGATTCTGTTCTTCAAGGAACTCGGGTTTCCGCTCAAGGAAATCCGTCAAATACTGGACGATCCTTCCTTCGACGAATATAAGGCGCTTGAATCCCATCGCCGCCTGCTGCAGATGCAGCACGAGCGGCTGGACAATTTGATCCGCCTTGTAGACCATACCCTGAAAGGAGAAAATCATATGGAATTTAAACCATTTGATAAAACAGAGATTTTAAAAGCACAGGAGCTTTACGCCAAGGAGGCAAAGGAACGATGGGGAGACACCGACGCCTACCGGCAGAGCACCGCGAAGACCAGCGGATATACCGACACACAGTGGGAACAGATATCCGAAGAATTTGAAAAGATCTATCAGGCATTTGCGGAATGTATGGAACTTGAACCATCCGATTCAAAGGTCCAGCAGCTGGTTGCCGGCTGGCAGACCTTCATCACCGACCACTTCTACACCTGCACAAACGAAATCCTGGCAGGACTCGGAGAAATGTATGTTGCGGACGAACGGTTCCGTGCCAACATTGACCGCTACGGCGACGGGCTTGCTTCATTCATAAGCCGTGCCATCGCGCACTACTGCAAAGACTGATTCTGTGATACCAAACTTCAATGATTTGCCGATGTCTCCCCTATCCCGCAGGTTTTCTTTTTCCGCCGGATATGATATAATGGTGGAATAATGAAGATGATTGGAGCATAACGATGCAGCAGAAGAACCATAGTTTGACCTGCGGTCCCGTGGAAGCCGCCTATCTTGCCCAGCGGGATCCCGAGCTTGGAAAGGCCATCGAGCGTATCGGGCCGGTACGGCGTGAGATGTCGCCGAATATCTTTTCCTCGCTGATCAACAGCATCGCCGGTCAGCAGATTTCCGGCAAAGCATTGGAAACGATCTGGGGACGGATGCTGAAATTGCTGGGGGAACCCACGCCGCAGGCTGTCTGCGCGCATACGGCTGAAGAGCTTCAGAGATGCGGCATCAGCCATCGCAAGGCCGGATACATCCTGAACGCGGCCCAAGCAGTCGTTTCCGGACAGCTTGATTTAGACCGAATCGATGAGATGGAGGACGGCGAGGCCTGTCGTTACCTGTCTTCCCTGCACGGCGTCGGCATCTGGACTGCTGAAATGCTGCTGATCTTTTCGCTCGGACGACCGGATGTCCTGAGTTTCCATGACCTTGGCATCCGCAAAGGCATCATGCTGCTGCATGGGCTTGACAGCCTGGATAAAAAGGCGTTTCAAACCTATCGGGAACGGTATTCTCCCTATGGAACCGTGGCGTCGCTTTACCTGTGGGAAATTGCGTCCGGCAGGTAGTACGAACTGTTTGCGCCATCCTATCATACAATAAAGGAAGCGATCAGACAGGGAGGTGTCACGGTGCATTTAAAAAACAATCAAATCACGGTCCGGGAGATCATGGGCAATCCAAAAGCGCGCAGGCTTTTTCAGCAGGAATTTCCGAAGGAATTCCCAATGGTGGTTGGCAGCCCCATGTTTTACATGGTACAGAATATGACGCTGGCAAATTTGCTCCAAATGTCCAAAGGACATATCCCGCAGAAAAAAATTCAACATATTTTGGAAGAGCTTAAAAAGATCTAGTAAACATAAACGGCCTGTGTCCAGGAGACTGGATACAGGCCGTTTGAATCATCCGGCACAGCAAAGATTTACTTATCTGCTTTTATCTGATATAATAATACTAGACAGGATGTCTTTTATTTGATAGAACCGTATGCATTCATCTGAAAATGGAGATATATTGAGAAAAGGAGTCTTGCAAAAATGTTGGATCTTATTAAAACACAGGCGGAGCAGGCGGTAATTCAGCTTTTGAAAGCCGCAAAACTGCAGTCCGGCGACCTGTTTATCGTGGGATGCTCCACCAGCGAGGTTGGCGGACATCAGATCGGCTCATATTCCAGCATGGAAATCGCCGCTGCTGTCTTCGCGGGTATTTACCCGATTTTAAAAGAACGCGGCATTTTTCTGGCGGCACAGTGCTGCGAACATCTGGGACGGGCCATCGTTTTAGAGCGTAGGGCGGCTGAACGGTATCATCTGGAGGCAGTCAATGTTATCCCGCAGCCCAAAGCCGGAGGTTCCTTCCCCACCACGGCATATCAGCATTTTGAAGACCCGGCAGTGGTCGAAGAAATACGCGCACACTGCGGTATGGACATCGGCGGAACGCTGATCGGTATGCATCTGAAACGGGTGGCGGTTCCGGTCCGGCTGTCAATGACAAAGATTGGTGAAGCCAATATCGTCTGCGCAAGGACCAGGCCGAAATTTATCGGAGGCCCCCGCGCGGTTTATGATGAAAATCTGATGTAAGTTCACGACACAGAGACGCCGGCAGCAGAGCTTCCTATATTGCCGGCGTCCCTATAGGAAAAAAATTTCTTGAAAGCACTTGACGAATCGCTCAAAAAAGTGTAGAATAGATGTCAGTGATTTGGAGATATAGCTCAGTTGGTCAGAGCGTTCGGTTCACATCCGAGAGGTCGTGGGTTCGAGCCCCTCTATCTCCACCATCTTTACCTAAGACGGATATCAGCGTACTTTGTATGCTGATATCCGTTTTTTCTTTGTCTTCGGATTGATTGACATCGATGCGCTCGATGAGCAGATGCACCGCCTTCTCGTCCGGATTGGCTTTGAGCGATTCCAGCCAGTCTATTTCATTCTTGAGTTTCCACGATGATTGCTGAGGATCTGTAACTTTCTGCCCAAAATAATCTTGAAACATATATTGCTTCAGCGGCCGTGATGACAAGCCGCAGGACAAGCCCGCCCGCATGGCGCAGTTTCAAAAACCTGTCGACACTTGTGGAACCGACCAAACATCTCCTGCACCTTCTGGGCATTCCCGTATATCTTCCGGCCGCCGCGGTATCGACAGCTCAGAACCTTTACAGAAGACCCGTGCAGATACAGAAGGGCCGGTCAGTTTACAGCTGACCAGCCCTTCTGTATGGGATTTGTTTGGGGAATTCAGCTTTCCGGGGGATGGAAAGCTGATACGAACATATTCTGATCTATAGAAATGTTACTGGATATCTTCAAACAACACCATTGTATGGTGTTTTGAATTGATTGCGCCAGAAATGCATCATTTTCTATTGCATCCTTTAAGCGTGGGGATATGGCGCCTGTGAATAGACCAAACTCAGGCTTTTGCAAGCGCAGCGCCAAGTTTACGGCATTCTTTTGCCGCTTCATCGTCAGGCGCTTCGTTGGCGATCACAAAATCCGCCGCCAGCGTGACTCCGTCCGCGATGACACGCTCTTCCCAGCTGCGCATCCACTCGCCGTCGCCCCAGCCATATGAGCCGAACAAAACGATTTTTTTACCCTTCAGATCATCTTCCACCGATGCAAACATCGGTTCAAACTCGCTTTCCTCCAATTCTTCAGCCCCCATGGAAGAGCATCCAAACGCGATCCTGCTATATTCTTTCACCATGTCCGGCGTGAACTCGGATGCGGTGAATAACTGCGCTTCGGCCCCGGCTTCCTTGATACCATCCGCGACAAAACGCGCCATGGACGCGGTATTGCCGGTTCCGCTCCAATATACGACTGCGATTTGTTTCATATAGACACAACCTTTCTGAAATGATGATTTTAATATCAGACAAATTTGAGTGCCAACCTCCATGTGACCTTGGGCTGAAAAATGACAGGACTGGGAACAGAATGATGTGTTCAAATTTTTACTGCCGTGGTGAGCTGCAGGACGGACCTGCCCGCGCGGAACAGCTTCTTGTAAACCTGCCGGCATTTCTGGAATTTACAGAACATCCTCTTCGCCTCCTGCTCATCCCCGTATACCTTCCAGCAGCCGCAGCACCGGCAGTTCCGGCCTTCATTTTCGATGAACCCTGTCACATCATGCAGCGGGTAGCCGAGAAACAGGCCGATTTCATGCGGGAAGTCGCCGACCTGCGCAATCCTTCCGCCCAGATGCCGCAGCGCCCCGTTCAGATCGTTGCAGTCGTATCCCAGCGGCGATAAAAACGCCGCGACTCCCGGCCTTTGAAGGTCATTAGCCAGCCGGTTTGGGCGGTAGACCAGCACCAGCGCGCGGTTCTTGTTCCGATAAAGCTGACGGCACTGGACGCCGCGTGCGTTCAGCCGCGTGTCCCACTGGCGCACATGCTTGGAGATGTCCTGTCCATTGGAACAGGCAAGGCCGAACAGGTTCGCTGTTTTGAGGCCGGCAAGGGTCGGGGAGCAGTGTTCGATCAGCAGCGAGTCAAACATCTGCAGTCCCCCTTCCCACAGGCGGATACACAGTGCTGCCGCAGGATGTCCTTCAACGCGGCAATGCTGCTGGTATGCGAGCGCGCAACGCTGACGCTTGCGCGTCTGGCCTCGCTGAGCGCACAGGCGGTCATCTTATGGGATACCGTCCCGGTAAACAGGATCAACAGGTCGGGCGTGCCGATCTTCTTTTTCATCGCGGCCTGCATCTGTGTAAACACCTTGGCCTTGCAGTCGTACGCTTTGCAGGTCTCTTTATATTGGGTGATCATCCTGTCGTTTCCGCCAATAATTACTATGCTCATGTGACATCTCCTTTCAGTTAGCCACCACTAACTTGCATGTAAAAAAATTAGCCATTATGCGTATATTAAAAATGTAGTTCGATACAATAGTTAGCTTTAGCTAACCAATTGCATTTATATTAGCACAGATTTCCTGATACGTCAAGTGCCTTTTTTAATTATTTAAAACCCCGGGCGGTTGAGCTATCAAATACAGGAATCCTTAGAAATACGGAACAGGAATTTTAACAGAAAGCTGATAAAAACGGGTTTACCAGCTTTGATCTCATCTTCGGCAGATTTACGCCTCATTTTCAGCAGAGCGGAATTGCTGTCAAATTTTTCGGAGCGATCCATGCAGATCGGCCGGTCTCCCCTTCTGCCCTTTGACGCGGCCGCACCTCTGCGGATCTTATAAATCCTTGTCTGAACACGCCGTCAGCCGCCGGCGGCAGATGGATGTCCTTGATTGACAGGCCGCGCCGAAAGTACTATAATAATCTTTAAAGGGAATGGTCCTTAAAACGGAAATAAACATTCAGGGCGTGTGGGGAGATCTTCACACGCCTTTCGTGAAAGTACAAAGGAGCACACTATGAACGACATTCTGATGCTGTCCCAGGAACAGCTCAAATATCTGCAGCTTCTGGCGCAGAAGTACCCGTCGAAACAGGCGGTCTGCACACAGATCATCAACCTGCAGGCGATATTGAACCTGCCGAAAGGCACCGAACACTTCATCAGCGATCTGCACGGCGAATTCGAAGCGTTTGCGCATATCCTCAACAACTGTTCCGGCGTCATCCGCGAAAAGGTGGAGCTGGTTTTCCGCGACATCCTCAACAAATCCGAACAGTCCGATCTGTGCACGCTGATCTATTATCCGAAGGAAAAGCTCGAGATGGTCGAGCGCGAACGGCGCGATACCCCGCAGTGGTATGAAAATACGCTCCAGAACCTGATCGAGCTTGCCAAGCTCCTGTCCTCCAAATATACCCGCTCGAAGGTGCGCAAAGCGCTGCCGGAGGAGTTCAGCTATATCATCGACGAGCTGCTGCACGCCCAGCCGGATGAGGACAACAACCAGCTCGTCTACCATGAAAAGATCATCGATACGATCATCAAGACCGAAAGCGGGAGCGACTTTATCCTGGCTTTGGCCGCGCTGATCAAGCGGCTGGCCGTCGACCGGCTGCACATCGTCGGGGATATCTTCGACCGTGGCCCGCATGCCGACCGGATTCTGGACATGCTGATGGAATACCATTCGCTCGATATCGAATGGGGCAACCACGACATCCTCTGGATGGGAGCGGCCGCGGGGAGCGCGGCATGCGTCGCGGCAGTGATCCGCAACAACATCGCCTATGGAAATATGGAGGTTCTGGAAAGCGGCTACGGCATCAGCCTGCGAAGCCTCATGCTGTTTGCCGAGAAGACCTATCCGGAAATGGAGCTGTCCGCCGCCGCGGTGCGCGCCGTTTCTGTGATGCTGTTCAAGCTGGAAGGACAGATCATCCGCCGGCATCCGGAATATGGCATGGAGGAACGGCTCCTGCTCGACAAGATGGATTTGCAGAAGCAGACCGTGCGCATAGCCGGCGAGGAATATGCGCTGCGCGACGCCGTCTTCCCGACCGTTGACCTGGAAGCGCCTTACGCGCTCACCGAAGAGGAACAGCTTGTCATGGATGAACTGCAGCTTGCCTTCCGCAACAGCGAACGGCTGCACCGGCATGTGTCGTTCCTGTACTCCCACGGCTCGATGTACAACTGTTACAATCAAAACCTGCTGTTTCACGGCTGCATCCCGCTGGATGAGGACGGCAATCTGGAAGGCGTCACCTTCGGCGGCAGGACCTATCAGGGCAAGGCCTATATGGACTATGCCGACCGTATGGCGCGGCAGGCCTATTTTGATGAGGAAAGCACCGACTGTTTGGATTTCATGTGGTATCTGTGGTGCGGCAAACGCTCGCCGCTGTCGGGGCGGACGATCAAAACCTTTGAACGCGCTTTCGTCGCGGATGAAAGCACCTGGGAAGAACCGAAAAATCCTTACTATACATATTGCAGCACCGAACAGACCTGCAGCATGATCCTGCGCGAGTTTGGGCTGTATGCGGCCCCGTCCCATGTCATCAACGGGCATACGCCGGTCAGGGTCATCAGCGGGGAGAGCCCGGTGCGGGCAAACGGAAAGCTGATCGTGATTGACGGCGGCTTCTGCAAGGCCTATCAGAAATCCACCGGCATAGCGGGCTATACGCTGATCTACAATTCCCACGGCATGCGCATCAAGGCGCACCGTCCGTTTGAATCGGTCGAAAAGGCGCTGGAGGAAAACAAGGATATCGAATCCCAGACCGAGGTGTTCGAGACCGAACGCAAACGCATGATGATCGGCGACACCGATATCGGTATCGAGGTCGCGCAGACCATCGACGACCTGCACGCGCTGCTGGCCGCTTACCGGGAGGGCATCATCACCCAGGAGCTGGAGGCCGCCGATTATTAGGGCCATCCGCCGGTGAAGCCGGGACCCGGTAATACCGGCAGGGCGTTTGCCCAAGGCCTCTGAAGCGCGGATGTATATTCGTGCCGTCTGTCGGCATACGCACAGATGTTCTAAAAGGCGGCCCGTTCAGGCTGTTCTTTTCTGCCATCCTGATGACTTGCAAACAGACGGCCGATATGATAAAATAAAAACAGTCCTATCAATATGGAAAGATACGGTTCGAAAGGCCGCGCGGCCAAGTAGATTAATAGGGAAGCCGGTTGGAATCCGGCACAACCGCCATTACTGTGTTTGACGTATCGGAAACGGATGCCATTGGGGCAGGTGTGCTCTGAGAAGGCGTTTCCGGCGGGAGCTTTGTTCTCCCCGTCATCAGTCAGGAGATCTGCCGTATTTTTTACAGGTTACTGCGTCCTTGGGCGATGAAGAGGTGCAACCGACTTTGACTGATCTGCCGCTGCGGCAGCACGGAATATCGTATCTGAACGTTTGTGCTGCCGGGGATTGATTTACTGCGGCGGTTTCATAGAATTCGTTGTGCTTTCTCATACGGGAAAGCACTTTTTTTGTGTTGGAAAACATCTTTTACCCATCGCGCCGTTTGGCCGGGTCCGGGAGTTTCCCGGCCAGAGAAAAGCCTCTTAAAAGGATGACGCAACTCCAAAGGAACAAAAACAGACACATTTATGGCTTTGTCAAGTTAACATGAAAAAACAGTTCTGCAGTTGCTTTCTTCTCCGCCGTAGGTGGGGAAGAAGGCCAAAAGGGATGGAATCTTCATGGAACAAGCGTCTCTTCAAGCTTTTTCATATGTTTACTTCACAATGCCGCATTTATGAAAGGGAGTTTTTATGATGAAATCATTGCGAAACCGCCTGCTCGCGTCCTGTATGGCCCTGCTGGCCACCGTCTCCTGCATCTCCGTTTCCGCCGCCGCACAGGGAGCGGATGCCGCACAGTCCTCCGTCCTGCCGGCGTCACAGAATGCCGTATCCGCCGTATTGGCGGACAATACGGCACAGTGGCCCAATTTCCGCGGCAGTGACGACAACATTGCACGCACCGATGCGAAGACCGCGCGCAGCGCCGGGGAAGCCAAGCTGAACTGGACGCTTGAACTGAAAGCGTCCACCGACTGGTCCACCGCCATCTCCGATCCGGTTATGGTGAATGATCAGCTCTATTATGCTGTCGGCAGCCGGCTGTTTGTGGTGGACAAGTCCGGTTCCATCGTTAAAAAGACCGATCTCGACGGCACCATCGACTACACCTGCCGCCCGCTGTATCTGGATGGAAAGGTGGTCATCCCGCTGGACGACGGCAGCCTGCAGGCGCTGGACGCCAGTACGCTCGAAACCGTCTGGACCGCGGACACACCGGCCGAATGGGCGCCTGAGGGCGATCCCTGGCGGCATCAGCCCCTGACCACGCTAACCAGCCAGGACGGCTATATCTACGCGGGCACCGCCTGCGCGGACTGGAGCAGCAGCTACTACGGCGTTTACCGCTGCATCGACGGCGATACCGGAGCGGTGGTCTGGGTGCATGAAAACCAGAACGCCGGCTATTACTGGAGCGGCGCCGCGCATCTGAACGGCGCGGTCATTGTCGCGGGAGACGACGGCAACCTGATCTCCCTGGATGCCAAAACCGGTGACGAGCGCGCATCGCTTGCGCTCGGCGAAAAGGTCCGCACAACCGTCGTCCGAAACGGCGACGAGGTCCTGATGGTATCGGTCGACGGCACGCTCCACAAGGTCAAGGTTCTGGAGGACGGCACGTTCGGCGCGCATACACAGGTCAATTTCTCCGCCTACAGCACCAGCACGCCGGCCGTTCATAACGGCATGGCTTATGTCGGCGGACAGAAAGCGGATTACAGCGGCGTGTTCAGCATCATCGACCTTTCCACCATGCAGATCGTACAGACTGCGGCCGCACCGGCCGACATCAAGTCCGCCCCGCTGCTCTCCACCGGACATGCCGGAGAGGTCTATGCCTACTTCACTTCAAACGCCAATCCGGGCGCGCTGTATGCCGTGAAATACGGTTCCGATGAAGCCGAAGCGAGGGTTGTCTTCACGCCGTCGGGCGACGATCAGAACTACTGCATGGCCAGCGTGATCGCCGACGAAAACGGCACGCTGTACTACACGAACGATTCCGGAAAGCTGTTTGCGGTCGGTTATAACGGCGGCGATAATTCCAGCGACACCTCCTCCGACGTGTCGTCGGAAAGCAGCGTCTCCGAAGGTACTTCGCAGGGCGGCTCCTCCGAACTGCCCTCTTCGAGCATTTCAAGCGCATCCAACAGCAATTCCGATGGACAGAGCAGCTCGAACCCGGCAAGCTCTGTTCACAGCGCAGGCACACCGGCCACCGGCGACCATTCGGTCAGCATGGTCCTTCTGATTGTCCTGGTCGCGGCGGCGGTCATCGCGGTTGTACTGCTGGTCGTCCTGAGAAGCAAATCCAAAAAGAAGTAATCCGTCCTTTGTTCCTTTTTCCGCCGCCCCATAAAGGATTGAGGGCGGCGGAAGCTTTCACAGGGAGCATAGGAATACATATCCTTCATGAACACCAAAAAACTGGAGGAACCTAGATGAAACAGTTTTTAACCTGTCTTGCCGGCATCCTGCTGGTTCTGTCGCTGCTGGCCGGCTGCTCAAACGCGCCTGCGGAAGCTGCGGGCGCGTTGTCCGGCGCATCCGTCTCCGACAATTCCCGGACATTCGGCACGGCGTCTTCATCCCTGCAAAGCGATGCCGGACCGTCCTCCGCTTCAAGCGAATCCCAGACATCCGAACAGGACGTCCCCGACGCGCAGGATGACACAGACCCGGACAGCCGCGCTTCAAGCGCAGCCGCTTCATCCTCGGGGAAAAATAAGCAGCCGTCCGCTTCGAACTCGAAGGCGCCCGCCGGCGCCGCATCCTCCAAGGCTTCGGAAGCCTCCCGCGCGCCCTCCAAAGCGCCGGAACCCTCCAAGCCCTCCGGCGGCAGTTCGAAGGTGGAATCCAACACCATCTCCGTTTCCCTGTCGGTGGAATGCCATACCGCGGTTGCAAAGGGAAACGCGATTGCGCAATCGGTGTCCCAGAACGGCGTGATCCTGGGAAGCACCTCGATCACGCTGGAGAAGGGCGCGTCGGTGTACGACGCTTTGAAGAAAAGCGGTCTGGTGATCGGCGCGTCGTCATCCGCGATGGGCACCTATGTCTACTCGATTCAGTCGCTGGCCGAAAAGGCCGTTGGTTCCAAGAGCGGATGGATTTACCGCGTCAACGGCATTGTCAGCGGCAAGAGCTGCAGCAGCTACATCCTGCAGGACGGAGACGCCGTGCGCTGGCAGTACACCTGCGACAACGGCAACGATTTATGATATGAAAAGACATCTCTTCACCCACTATCATCCGGCGGTGATCTTCCTGTATTTCGCGGGGGCGATCATCCTTTCCATGTGTACCATGCATCCGTTCTTTGTGCTGCTCTCCTTTCTGTGCAGCGGATGCTACTGCATCTATCTGAGGGGGCTGCGCAGTTATCTGAAGGGGCTGCG
The DNA here is from genome assembly GCF_000820765.1 of Candidatus Soleaferrea massiliensis AP7. Classification (GTDB taxonomy): domain Bacteria; phylum Bacillota; class Clostridia; order Oscillospirales; family Ruminococcaceae; genus Soleaferrea; species Soleaferrea massiliensis. Next base: position 20,336 of record NZ_CCYH01000026.1, on the reverse strand, counting down.
CTGGTATCTGGTCATGATGCTGATCATCGCGGCCGCAAACGCCCTGTTCAACGGGCTGGGGCTGTCGGTGCTGTTCTATCTGGGCGGACGGCCCATCACGGTGGAGGCCATCCTCTTCGGGCTCTGTTCGGGACTCATGCTGATCAGCGTGCTGCAGTGGTTTTCCTGTTATCAGCTTGTAATGACCAGCGACAAGTTCATGAGCCTGTTTGGCGGAAAGCTGCCGACCATCTCGATGATGCTGGCCATGGTGTTCCGCTACATCCCGGATACCATCCGCAAATCGCACGAGATCGCGGCCGCGCAGCGGTCGCTGACCGGCGGGGAAAAGCAGGGCCGCAAACAGAAGATGGCCCAGGGGGTGCGCATCGCGTCGATCCTGATGAGCTGGAGCATGGAAAACTCGCTGGAAACAGCGGATTCGATGCACAGCCGCGGATACGGAAGCGGCAGGCGCAGCCACTATGCCAACGAGCGGTTTACGCTGTACGACGGCGTTTCGGCGGCAGTCCTGCTGGCATTGCTCTTACTCAGCATCCCGGTTCTGTTTCTCTGTGCAAACCGGTTTCAGTTTTATCCGCTGCTGTCCCCGGCAGATTTTCCGCTGTGGTTCAGCCTGCCTTACGCGATTCTGCTCTGTTATCCCCTGCTGCTCGAAGGAAAGGAGGCGGTACTTTGCCTGCGATATCGTTTCTAGATTACAGCTTTACCTATCCCGGTGCGAAAAGGCCCGCGCTGCACTCGGTCCATTGTGCGGTGGACGCCGGCGCGTTCGTTCTGCTGTGCGGCCCGACCGGAAGCGGCAAAACGACGCTGCTGCGCAGCATCAAGCCCGAAACCGCGCCCGCCGGAGCGCACAGCGGAACAATCACAGTCCTTGGACAGGACCGGGACAAACGGGACAGCCGCGGGCAGGCTTTGCGCGTCGGCTACGTCGCGCAAAGCCCCGACAACCAGCTTGTCATGGACTGTGTCTGGCACGAGCTGGCGTTCGGGCTGGAGAACATGGGCCTTGAATCCCACATCATCCGGCGCAGGATGGCCGAAACCGCCAACTTCTTCGGCATCGGGGACTGGATACAGAAAAAGGTGTACACTCTCTCGGGCGGGCAGAAGCAGATTTTGAACCTGGCGTCGGTGATGGCCATGCAGCCGGATATCCTGCTGCTGGATGAGCCGACCGCGCAGCTCGACCCGATTGCCGCAAAGGAATTTCTGCAGATGGTCAAGCGCATCAACGAGGAGCTTGGCACAACGGTGATCCTGTCGGAGCATCGTCTGGAGGATGTGCTCCCGGTTTCCGATACGGTCCTGTATATGCTGGACGGCCGGCTGGAAGCGCAGTTGCCGCCAGCGGATTTTGTCCGGTGGGTCTACGCAGAGCAGCGCGGTTTTGCCGAAGCGCTACCCGCCTGCGTGCGCACGGCGCGAAAGCTTGGATGCCGGCGGGACGACCCGCTGTGTGTCAGGGACGGCCGCACCTGGCTGGGGGAAAACCGGCGAGATGTCAAATGTATTTCCAAGGATGCCGCGGCACAGAACGATGAGACAAGTGCCGAAGCGGCGCTGTCCGCCAAAAACCTCTGGTACCGGTATGAAAAAAATGAAGCGTTTGTGATCCGCGACGCCGCCTTGGCACTCCACAGGCAGGAAATCCATGCGATTGTCGGGGGAAACGGAAGCGGCAAATCCACGCTGCTGCAGCTATTGTGCGGCACCTTGAAGCCGAACCGCGGCCGGGTAAAGCGTGAGGGCACCGCAAAGATCGGGCTGTTGTCACAGGACCCGAAATCCCTGTTTACGGCGGATACGCTTTATGAGGAGCTGCGAGAGCTTTCATCCTCCCATCATTACGGTAAAGATGAGATTGACGGCATGATGGAAACCTTCTCGCTGACCGCGCTCAAAGACCGGCATCCATACGATCTTTCCGGCGGGGAGATGCAGAAGGCGGCGCTTGCCAAAATCCTGCTGCTTTCTCCGGACATCCTGCTGCTGGACGAGCCGACCAAGGGCATCGACGCGGCGGCGAAGAATGAGTTCGGCGATATTCTGACCTCGCTGAAGAAGGATGGCAAAACCATCCTGATGGTGACGCATGACGTGGAATTTGCGGCCCGGATTGCCGACCGCTGCTCCATGCTGTTCGACGGCGCGGTTTCCTGCACCGATTCTGGAAGATCCTTCTTTTCCTCGAACATCTTTTACACGACCGAGACCAACCGCATGACCCGCGGCTTCGCAGACGGCTGCGTCACGGTGGAGGATGTGGGCGTATGACAAAGCTGCTGAAAATCATAGAACCGTTGATGTTGTGCCTGGTTCCGATCGTGCTGCTGCTCTGCGCATTCTTCCAGCTTCCGTTCACATCGCTGCTGATACTTCTGACAGCGGGAGCGGCCATCGTCCCGTTTTTTCTGCGATTTGAACGGCAGCAGCCGCGTCCGCGCGACATCATGCCGATTGTCGTGCTGTCTGCCATTGCCGCGGCCGGGCGCATCATCTTCGCGCCGTTTCCGAATTTCAAACCGGTTTCGGCCATTGTGATCGTCAGCGCCATCTGCTTTGGAAAGCAGAGCGGCTTTCTGACCGGCGCGCTCGCGGCGCTCGCATCGAATATGTTCCTCGGACAGGGGCCATGGACCCCTCTGCAGATGTACGCCTGGGGGCTGGTCGGTTATCTGGCCGGGATGCTCAACGAGCATGGATGGTTTCAAAAGCCGGCCGCCGTATACATCTACGGGTTTCTCTCCGCGCTGGCCTACGGTCTGATACTGGATTCCTGGTATATCGTCGGTTTCGTCAGCCCGATCACCTGGCAGTCCGCGCTGCTTGGATATGGCGCCGGGCTTCCATTCTCGCTTTCCCACGCCGTCGCAACGGTTGTGTTTCTGATTCCGATCCTAAAGCCCTGGTGCAGGAAAATCCGGCGCATCATTGTCAAATTCGGCCTGCACTGCTGAATCAGCCTGATAAAAGGAACCAAGCTGCCGGGACTATCTGTTATGAAGGGTCATCGTCAAGAAACATCTGATGGAGGATCAAGGCTTGACAACTGGCAAAAATTACGGTATAATATCTCAGAAATAAGGGAGTAGTCAGCGTGTAAACGTGACAAAGCCAACATACTGGAACGCAGTTCCTGGTTTTGTATGAAATGACGAGACTTATCTGTCCGGCGGCAGATGGGTCTCTTTTTATGTCCTCTGCTCCATATCCTTCCGCGGCCGGATAAAAAATGAGGGGGATACGACATGAGTTTATGGGAATTGTTTATCATCGCGGTCGGGCTGTCCATGGATGCCTTTGCGGTATCGGTCTGCAAGGGGCTGTCCGTCGACAGGGTGCGGCCGAAGCATGTTCTGACTGCCGGCGCGTATTTCGGCGCCGCGCAGGCGCTGATGCCGCTGATTGGATTTGCGCTGGGCGTGCAGTTTCAGTCGCTGATCACCAATGTGGACCATTGGATTGCGTTTGTCCTGCTGGCCTTTATCGGCGGCAACATGGTTTTGGAATCCCGCAAAAAGGACGAACCGTGTTCCTGTTCGTTTCAGCCGAAGGCCATGCTTCCGCTGGCGATTGCCACCAGCATCGATGCGCTGGCCGTCGGTGTGACCTTTGCGTTTCTGAAGGTGGACATCCTGCCGGCAGTCGGGTTTATCGGCGTCATCACATTCGTGCTGTCGGCTGTGGGGATCAAAATCGGCAACCTGTTCGGCTGCAGATTCAAATCGGGAGCCGAGCTGTTCGGCGGCATTGTGCTGATTTTAATGGGAATTAAGATTTTGCTGGAGCATCTGGGCATATTCGGCTCGTAAACAGAGGAAGGACGTCCGCGGTCATGACTGCGGATGTCCTTCCTTTGTTTAAATACCTCAGTATGGTTATGTTTATGAAAATACAACTTTGGGCTGGGGGCGTTGCAACGAAGCGGCCCAGAATCTTAACTATATTTTCCAGTTTTATTTGGCACGGTGGGTATTGTTTCGCCGTGGTGCGGTGGTGACACTGTGTTCGCCAAGTGCCACTTAGGACCAGATGGCCCCCTTGAAAATCCCCTCTGATATCCCGTTATTTGGTTCGGCCGCCTGCGGGCGGTTCTGAGTAAAAAACGCTTCTGCGATCGTAGAACGCCGTAGGCGATTGCTCCACCGCTAGGTGGTCGGCCGCCTGCGGGCGGCGTTTTGCTTTTGGCTGAGGTGGTTGGGCATAGCTAGCAGCGGACGCTTTCACGGTTATAGGCGGCTCCTATGGTACCCCAATACTTTGGCTGGTACGTAAGTTTACAGCTAACTCAAATGGTACGACATTTTTTAGAAAAATTCTTCTAAATATCTTTAAGATCGTTCCCAAAAAGTTCAGCCATCTTCATTTTTCGTCGTTAGTCGTCACATACTGAAAAGTAGAAATCAGTAAACGGAATTCAGCGTCCTGCTTGGCAAAACAACAACCTTTGCGGCATAACTCAACACTCAGCATAAATATAGCCATTCTTTGATTTTTGACAGGCTGAAAGGACATCCGCAGGATGACTGCAGATGTCCTTAATCTTTTTTATGGGGTGCCTTATATGTATGAAATCGATCCATTGAAATGCTCAGTCTTTACCATGCGATCAAAGGCATCATCCCGCTGACGGTAGACCTATCTGACCGGATGGCGCAGAATTGTTTTCAGCCGTTCAGGAGCTGTCCGGCGCGGGTCGCCGAGGTAAATTTCGTGATGCCGTCTTCCCGCCGCGCTGCAGTCGTCCGTCAGTCCCTGCTGAGTGATAAATGCGCCCAGGGCATCGATGGAACGCTGTTCCTCACTGTACGGGCCGACGTGCATGATTTGAGCGCACAGCCCTTCCTCATAGGTCTCGAGCCGCACACGGCTGAAATCCAGGTCGGGATGCTTTTTCTTTGCCTGCTCGCAGGCCCATTGAAGCACCTCCGGCGTCACAAATTCCGGCATCCGCAGCATGGAGGTCCATTTCCATGCATGCCGGTTATCGGAAAAACCGGTCGTCCCGCAGTCCCAGAGTCCTTCCAGCGGCGGCACGGTGAAATCGGTATAGCCCTGCGGCTGCCATTCCCCCATCTTTGCCATCTTGATGGTGAACGCAATCGAATACAGGAGCTGAACCGCCTGCTGATACGATGCGTCTTCCGGTGCGCCTGTGCCGTCCACCATCAGATACGGGATGGGCGGCAGTTCTATGACAGCCGGCTGCTGTTTAGCAGAATAGAATGCGCGGTCCATTTTTTTAAAGTCCAGTTTATCGGTCATATCGGTCGATCCCTTCTATTCAAAATCTTGCTGTTATCATAATCTCAGTAAAATTTCAGCTGGTTGTCCTCATATCCCAGCCGGTAAGCACGGATGATGTCCGGCATCTTGTAGAGGATCCCCTTCTCATCACAGCGGGCGGTGAACAGCTTCCAAAGCGGTTTCGCGCGGTCGCTGACGCATTGATACTGATAGGGGTACCGGCGTTCGTACCGTTCGCGCAGGCCATCCTCCGGGAACAGCTCCTGCAGCTTGGAAAGATACCATTCCCGCTGATTTTGACGCATGGTCATGCCGAATGCCGGATAGATGAACCGCACGCCTGCATGCGCCGCCCGGTCAATAATCCCCAGCACATTTTCCGGGGTGTCCTCGAGAAACGGCAGAACCGGCATCATCAGGATTCCGGTAAAGATGCCCCCGGCGCTGAGCTTCTCCAAGGCGGCGAAGCGGGCGGACGACACGCTGACATGCGGTTCGACGCGCCGGCACAGCTCGTCATCACAGGTGGTGACGGTCATCTTGCACAGTACCGGTGAAATTTTGCGGATCTCCTGCAGGACATCGACATCCCGCAGGATCAGATCGCTCTTGGTCGCGATCGCCGCGCCGAATTCGTATGCGCTGAGCAGCTCCAGCGCGTGGCGGGTCAGCTGCAGGTCCCGTTCCAGCGGGTTGTATGGGTCGCTCATCGAGCCGGTCGCCACCACGCCCTTTTTGACCTTGCGGCGCAGATCGTCGCGGATGATGCGCAGCGCGTCCTCCTTGACGCGCACCTGGTCAAACCGGTCGATGCGGTAGCAGTCGCTGCGGCTGTCACAATAGATGCATCCGTGGCTGCACCCGCGGTAGATGTTCATGTTGTAATCGACGCCGAACCATCCGTTCTGGACACGGTTCACGATGCTCTTTGCCGGGACATATTCAACCATCCTGTCAGTCCGCCTGCTTCCAGCGCTTCAGGGTCGGGAACCATGCTTCCAGCCCTTTTGTTGCTTCTTCGCGGTCCTGATACATACCGGAGTCCATTCCCATATTCACGCAGAAATCGATCATCTCATCCATGGTGCATGCATTGGTGAAAGCGCCGTTTTGGTAACAGTAGGTGCAGTAATCCTCCTCGAGGCTTCCATCGGCTTTGGTGCCGAAATGCTCAGCATCGGTCATCGGCATGCCGCAGCTCTGGCAAAAGATTCTTTCATCCATGATTGGACACTTCCCTTCTTTGTTTCTGACACGATTATAGCAGATAAAACCGGACACGTTCTGTCATATTAAAAATTCTTTCTAAAATCTATGTTTCTATTCACAAAACGCCGCCTATTCAGAATGGCCGGCATCCGGCAGCGTATCTTCCCGGCAGGCTTCGAGAATCCGCAGAGCTTCCCCGCACAGGGTCTGCCGGACATGTTCGGGGGAAAGCACCTTCACGCTTCCGCCGAATGAAAGCAGATGCCCGTAAACCCAGTCGTCCAGCGGCCACCAGGTTTCGACCAGCAGACGGCCGTCCTCCTGCTTCTCGATCTGCGCGGCATGGAAATCATCGTAAACCCGGTACGCCACTTCCGGGGAAAACAGCAGCTTCAGATGGACAACCTGATGCGGCTTTGCACTGGGCATATACAATTGAGGCGGCGTTTCCCTGGGTTTGAACCGTTCATCGGTCAGCTGGACACGCTCCATGCGGTGCAGCTTAAAGGTGCGCATCTCCTGCTTGTCCAGGCAGAATCCAACCAGATACCAGGCGTTGTTTTTAAAGCACAGCTTGAGCGGCTGGATCTGGCGCCTGCTCTGCTCACCCATCGTGTTGTAATAGATGAAGCGGATCACACGGCGCTCCAGAATGCTTTGCTTGAGAACATCGAACCGCTCGCGTTCTCCGTCCATATTGCCCCAGCTTGAGAAGTCAACCTGAATCCAGTCCGCCTGTTCCCGCTGAAAAAATCCCTTGAGATGCTTGAACAGGGCATCGTCCTGTACGGCGCCGGCCGCCTTCATGCTTTGCAGGGCAAACAGGATTTCATCCTGTTCCTCTTTGGAAAGGATGGATTTGTTGAGCACATAATCCTCCATCAGCCGGATGCCGCCGCCGCGCCCCTTTTCGGCATAGACCGGGATGCCGGCCGCGCTCAGCGCATCGATGTCGCGGTAGATGGTACGGGGCGACACCTCAAACCGTTCGGCAAGCTGCGCCGCGGTCATGCCCGGACGTTCCAGAAGCAGGTAGACGATTTCAAACAGGCGGTTTTTCTGCATGGCATTTCCCCCTTTTCATTCTTTTCAGTATACCACAAAATCCGCCGCCTTAAAAGCCGGGGATGCCTGTAAATGTGCGAAAAAGAAGAAGCCTGATATTCCCGTCAGAAGATCTGCCGTCATTGCCGCATGTGGCGTACAGAGTGTCAAACCTGATGCTCTGCCGAAAGATATGCTGTCATTGCAAAACGCGGTGTACAAAAAGCTGCTGTGTGCCGGCACAGCTGCCGGATACATACACCAATGTCCACCGGGTTTCATGGCTCATAAACTCAAACCGCTGTACAGAAGATGGATTTTCCACATAGAAAGGACATAGAAAAGGATCCGAAGCTGGATGCTTCGGATCCTTTTTGATCGGATTTACGCACGTTTAATCGGGATCTGTATTTCGGTGAGCCAGTCGGCCGGGTCTTCGCGGTTCCATTTGCCGTCGATATAGCATTCGCGCGGGTTTTCCGCCAGCTCATAACCGTTCTGCTGGACCCAGTTGAGCGCCCAGGCGTAGGCTTCGCCGATGGTTTCATAGGGGCCGCGGTGATAGACACAGACCGCTTCGACCGGTTTGATCTCCTTAAACTTGATGATATCGGTCTCCACACCGGCGCTCACAACCTGCTGCGCATATTCCAGCGCGATGTTCTGATGCTTGAATTCCGGGTCCAGATAGGTGACATAGCCGTAATCCGGCTCGGTGCAGCGCATATTCGGATTTGCCGCCAGGCATTCGTCTGCGGAGCTGAGAATGAACGCTTCGATCTTGGAAAAGTCTTCGATGACGCCCCGTTTGTAATAAACCGTGCCGGCCGGAAGCTGTTTGATCATCGCCTGATACTTCATAAAAAATTCCTCCTCGTGAACAGATAAGATGGATTCTATCCTCGAGAGCTGTTCAGACAATTCCCGCACCTGCGCGCTGACCGACTCACGGTGCCGGGAAAGGACACTCTCCAGCTCGCCGGAGTCCAGCACGCGTTTGATATCTGAGATGGACAGGCCGGTCTGGCGCAGCGCGGTGATCATGCACAGGTCCAGCAGCTGTTCGGTCCGGTAGTACCGGTAGGAGTTTTCCGGATTCACCGAAGCTGGCTTCAGCAAACCGACCTCGTCATAATAGCGCAGGGTCTTGATGGTGGTTTTGGCCAGCTTGGAAAATTCTCCGATACGATGCATGGAATCGTCCCCTTTCTCTCGATGTCTCCATCTTACATGCTCCCCTAACGGGAGAGTCAAGCATTTTTTAATTTTTTATACCAATAATGCGCAGTTAAATCAGCACGATAAACTGGAAATTGTATTATTCGACGGTAACTTTAAATCTACATTTTTCAGCACCGCTTAAGACAGTTTCTATTATTTCCACTTCTATGTGCTTTTGGGGCATCATATTTTGCAAAATATATATCATACTCTGTCTGGAACATTCACAAAAAGCAGCCTCTTTTCCTCCATCCAATGCTTCCTGACATACGCATTTGGGATAACCCATTTCATAGATGTGCCCCTTTTCAATCTCCTTTGCAAAGAAAAACTCAGTTTCGCCATATTTCTGACAAAATGTATTCAAATCGAAGTTACACTCTTGAAACCACTGCATGTAGATAGGCAATACAGTATCCTTGACACAATTTATTGCTTTTGCTCTATAATCCATTTTTTCCTCCTACAAGTTTACAAAAACTAAACTTAATTATTTTCATAGGGTTATCACTCTGAAATTCTATTTTGTCGTCCTGCGCCTTATCCGCCTTAGGCGAACAAACACATAACCAGCTATTTTTATTTTCATATTGGCTCATGGAAATGTCAAATATCTTAAATCGTTTCATTATTTCATGCTGCTGTTCATAACTCTGTTTATTCGCTTGGGCACCATTCGGGCACCATATTATCCTTTGTAGAATTGCATTGCATACAGCAAAAATACTGATTCCATGGGCTTTTCCGGCTGAAAAAAGAATTTTCTCGCCGCCGAATATTTACTATGTTTTATCAAGTATCATTTTGCGGAATCAGGATGCCGTCATTTCTTTTTGGGCTTTTTATGCAGTTTCAAGATGATACCGCGCTTTTGGGCAATCTCCTGAAAACAGGATGCGGCGAACGCGGCCTTTTCCTTGACAGGTGCATCGGTGTCAGTCCCCGATGCAAGCCGCTTCATGACAGATATGACGTCGCCCAGCTCAAGCAGGTTCACCGCTACGCAGTAGAAGGTCTTTTTCCGGCCGTCATTGTAGTTGTCCAGAAGCTCCCGCAGCAGCACAGCTTTTTCATCCAGTTCAGACTGGTATGCCTGAACGCCCATCCGCTGCGCTTTTTTAAGGTCCCTGACCATATTTCTGTGTGTGATGAATGAATCATACTCCGTCACGCCATCATATTTTTCACAGGGGAACGCATCACACATGAAACAATATTCCACCCCTTCATGCTGCTGGCTGCACCTTATAATGGCGCACGGCTGATGCCCCTCTCCGCCTCCGCAGCCCGGGCAGTAATGATTCAGATGCATCGGGCACAACGCGCAGTTCAGGCCGCACAATGAGAACCGAGGGTTTTCTCTGCGATAATTTTTCATCCGTACTCTCCCACCTACTTGATCGCTTTTTATACCGATTGAACAGGTCTGCCGATATCAATCCGGCCCTTCATCACAAAGGTGAAAGGCCAGACAAACCACTCTGTACGCAGCATCTGAGTCCGTTGCCAGAATCTCATCATTCGTTTGTTTTCTGACAGGCTGCTTTCCGATGCATGATGAAAAGCAGCCTCCTGTGACAGCCATTAATTCCACCTTGATGCAGACCTGTGTACAGGACTGTTCGAACCGTACAAATTCTTATACCTTGTTTGTCATCATTCGGTTCTGTTTGTCCTTTCAAAGGTGTGGAAATATGCTTTGAGATCCTGCTTGGTCTCTTCGGGCAGATCATGCCATCGAATCCCCTGAATCGCACCCTCCAGCCCCTGTAGTCTTGCTATACACGCGGAATCGTCGATCATCCGGATGCGCCGGAACGCCTCTTTGCTGCCCATTTCTATGAGCTGCTCCGGGGTATCGACGCCGATTTGATGGAGCTGCTGCTCCAATACCTTGCCGATGTTCGGCAGCTTTGACAGTTCTCCCATGCCGTTCTCCTCCTTAATTTATCGAAATCTATCGGATTTCCGTGCAGATATCGGTTATCTGCGCTTCACAGTTTTCTTCAATAAAATGGATAATCCTTTCAGAAAGCTGGTCGGCTGTTTTCTGGTCCGGCACGATCGCCGCTGTGGCGATCACCGCTGTCTGATGCAGGTCCTGCCGTGCGACTTCGGCGGCCGACAGATGAAAATGATGCCGCAGCTTTGCGAGGATGCTCTGCACCACCATCCGCTTATCCTTCAGGGAATGCGCCCACGGCAGGTACAATGTGACTTTTATGGCAGAAATCAGCATCATCTGTTCACCTCTTTCATTGATCGGCAATTGCCCGCACCCGTTTTTGATCCCGTCATTCTCACCGGTCATGCCGATGATTTTAACTAATATTTATTCTGGCAGCCTGGACACAAGCATCGATTTATGATGCGCTTTCATATTGGCATTGGCCCACATCAACAGCCCATCATTTCTCATAATCTCATGATCTTCATTGATCATGCCGACGACTTGTCCCAGTCTTCATTCTGGCAGTCTGGAACAGGTATCGACTTATGATGCTTGTTTAACGGCACAGGCCTCAAGACAGGTCAGCAGGTGCCGTGCTCATATTTCTTATGCGTCTTGGAAAACCGTGGGATGGTAAACTGTATACGGCTCGGATTGTAGTCGACGCCCGCTTTACGCGCCTGGCTGTGCTGGTATCTTCGTGCAATCCTGTAGACATGCCCGTTCTTTAAAAAGCGCGCGCCGGTCTGCTTGAAATAAAATGGAACATCAAATTCCATGCACTGGCGGCGCAGATCGAGAATCCAGTTGTAGCTGCACAGCCGCGCTTCCTCCCCGGATTCTCCTCCGGCAATCACCTGCTCAACCCAATCCCCCAGATAGGGACGCAGGTCGATCGGTTCCAGCAGCGGCTCACAGACAATGCCTTTATGCTTGATGGGCGCATCCCGAAAGATCGGAAGCCGGAAATCCGCCCGATCCTGATTTTCCACCGTACAGCAGATTTCCACGTTGTCATAGCCGTCTCCCCAGTCATCGGGCTTGCAGGCTTCCAGCCGGTCGATGCGCTTTGTCACGAAGATGAAGTATAAATCGCTGCGTTCGCGCATCATCCGCCACGCTTCGCCGCGCCAGGAGTCCGCATCCCTGACCAGGAAATCCGAGGTGAAGCAGGTGTACACCGTTTCGCCGGATGGAACCTTGTATTCCCCGGACCGGCTGCGGCTGATCGGAAGCCGGAAATCCCCATTTTTGCGCACCAGCGTGCTTTCCTTGCCATGCCGCTCGTCCATGCGGTATACATAGCAGTTGAGACATCCGGGACTGATCTTGTGGCAGCCGTGCCATGGGTTCCATGAGACCGGCATCACTGCCCCTCCTGCAGATAGGCCAGCACTTCAGCCGCATTGCTGTCCGGCTTTGCCTTCTCATAAACCTTGATGATTGTACCGGCTTCATCGATGATGAAAGTGCTTCTCACAACACCCATAAAAACCTTGCCGTACAGCTTTTTTTCCTGCCAGACATCGTATGCCTGAATGGCCTCCAGTTGCTCATCCGACAGCAGCAGGAACGGCAGGGCGTACTTTTCGGCAAACCGCTGATGGGAACGCTGACCATCCCTGCTTATGCCGATGAGCACCGCACCGGTCTGCTTCATCTGTTCGAACACATCCCGGAACGCGCAGGCCTGTTTCGAACATCCGGGCGTATTGTCCTTTGGATAGAAATACAGCACGACCCTGCGGCCCGAATAATCGGACAGCCGGTGTATGGCGCCGTTTTGGTCCGGCAGCGCAAAATCCGGCGCCTTTGCTCCCTCTTTCAGCACAGCTCTTCTCCTCCTGTCTGCTCATCCCGCAGGAATACGTAGTTGTCGCGGGATGACAATTCCTCTATGTACCGATATCCTTCCCAATCGAACGCCTGCAGCTGCTCGGGCCTTTCCAGCGCATGTTGAACGGCATAGCGCGCCATGCGTCCCCGCGCCATCTTTGCCATGGTCGGGAGCGTTCGGAGCTTCGTCCCCCTTCCGCGTCACAAACCGGCAGGTGATGAACCGGTCATCGGGAGAAAGGTAAGGCGTGACCATCTTCGCGTACTCTTCCGACGCGAGATTGACCACCGCTTCCTTCTCCCGGAACAGTTCGCGGTAAATCCGGTCTCCCCAAAAGCGGTACAGGCTCTTCCCATCCACCCTGAGCCGGCACTGCATTTCAAGCCGGTACGGCTGAATGCCGTCCAGCGGCCGCAGCATCCCGTAAAAGGCACTGAGCAGCCGGATATACGCATCTGAGCGTTCCAGCTCCTGCCGGGTGAAGCTTTCCGCCTGCAGATACTGATACGCAAGCCCATGATAGCTCAGAATGGCAGGCTGTCCGGAAAAGGCGTTGTCATAACGCTGGAAATCCTCAAACGCCTGCAGCGCGATGCCGGGATTGACGCGCATCAGGCTTTCCAGCTGCCATGCCGTATAGCCCTTCAGCAGCTGCGCAAGCCGCTGTGTCTGCTGCGGGAACAGCGGCACGGTTGTCCGGCAGCTTTCCAGGATGCCGCGCTTCATGTTTTTGGCGGGTGACAGGATCAACTTCATCGGCGGATTCCTCCATCGGTTTCAGGATAACGGTTTTAACTCATTATATACCATTCCGCCCCGCTTTTCAACCTGCGGGCTGCTGGAACCATCTGGATTGATCATGATGAACGCCGCGGCATATCCGCCTTGTTTTGAAGAAGATGAACGACCGGCAGCACTGCATCCGGCTTTGATGCCGGTCATGTTTCATCTATCATTGCCGGATGAAACAGTCTGCCGTAAATCAGCGGGAGAAAACCCGTATCCGGTGTCCACGGCTGTCCATATCCATAAGCTTGTCTGATCCATATTCCCTTGTTGTCGTTTCGATGAGAATATACTTCCGCGATACACCCCGGCCATCTATATCGGATATGCCCTGCTTTACCCGCACGCCTTTGCCTATATGAGAATAAGCTTCTGTATGTTGAACCCGAACAGCCGAGGTTTTCATTTTTATATTTATTAGAGGGCAGCTTGTCATGGACCATGGTCTCCAGCCGTCCCGCGGTTCGGCTTCCATTCCCTCATATGGGATTTCATCATACCGATTGCTGTCATATGGGGACGGTTTTTGTAAAAACCTTCTGATTCGACGGTTGTCAACCGAATCCGATTGTGTTATAATGAATAAAAATCTGATTACTTGGAGTGTATATTGATGTCGTTTAAAAACTTACTGGTTGCACAGTCCGGAGGACCCACCGCAGCGATCAACGCGACGCTGGCCGGCGTCATTATGGAAGCCATGCAGCACGAAGAAATCGGACGTCTTTATGGTGCCTTAAACGGCATTGAAGGATTCCTGCAGCGCAGAATCATCGACCTGCGGGAACAGCTTTCAGATCCGGCGGATCTGGAACTGCTCAAGATCACGCCGTCGATGGCGCTGGGCTCCTGCCGGTTCCGTCTGCCGGAAATCGGCGACGACCGCCAGATCTTTGAAGAGATGCTCCATATTTTCCGCGAATATGAAATCGGTTATTTCTTTTATATCGGCGGAAACGACTCGATGGATACAGCCTATAAATTGAACGCATATTTTAAAGAGGTCGGAGAGGATATCAAGGTCATTGGGCTTCCCAAAACCATTGACAACGACCTCCCCGAAACCGACCACACGCCCGGTTACGGCAGCGCGGCGAAATATATCGCCACCACCATGACCGAGATCATCAGCGACTGCGAGGTCTATCACATGCCGGCGGTCACCATCGTGGAAATCATGGGACGGGACGCCGGCTGGCTGACCGCCGCCGCCGCCATGCCGCATCTGCTGGGCTGCGACGCCCCGCATCTGGTTTATCTGCCGGAGGCCCCGTTTGACCCCGACCAGTTTGTCGCGGATGTCACCGAGCTGCAGAAGGACCACAAGGCGATTATCATCGCGGTATCCGAAGGCATCCGGTTTGAAAACGGCCTTTATGTCGCCATGGACGAACAGAGCGGCATGACCGATGCGTTCGGCCACAAATACCTGGCAGGCTCCGGAAAATATCTGGAAAAGCTGGTCATGCGTGAGTTCGGCTGTAAGGTTCGTTCGATCGAGCTGAATCTGCCGCAGCGCTGCGCGGGACATCTGCTCTCCAAAACGGATATCGAGGAATCGGCCATGGTTGGACGTGCGGGCGTAAGGTGCGCGCTGGAAGGCCATTCCGGCCAGATCATGATCATACGGCGCACCTCGAACGATCCATATGCCATTGAAATCGGACACTGCGATATCCAGGATGTCGCCAATCTCGAACGCAACGTTCCGGATGCCTGGATCAACGAAGCGGGCAACGGCATCACGGATGAGCTGTACGACTATATGGAACCGCTGATTGAAGGCGAACTGGACCATCCCACGGTAAACGGTCTCCCCTGCCACTTCCGGTTCGATAAAACCGATATCGTTTCAAAGTAACATCAAAACGGCTGAAATTCGGAAAACGGATTTCAGCCGTTCATCGTTTAACGGGCATATTGGTCGGACATTGAAAGCCGCGTGTTCAATCGGCCTTGGCCGTAACGGGAACACCACGCTGCCAGCTTTGGTGAGAAAGGAAACCGCCTGAAAAGACAGTATCCTTCAACGCGATAACGGTGCCATTGCATCCTTTCCGCCGAGCATGAATGGAAAAACCTTTTTTCAGCTCTGCCGCACAGGCATACGGCTTTTTTCTGTTCCGGATCAAGGCATACCGAATGAATGGGAGTGTATTGTTTTTCTTTTGCAGACGTTTCAAGGTAAAAACAATGCCTGTCAGCTGAAGACCTGTCCGCCGGACGGCTTCCAACAATTTCATATTGAAAGCCAAAGCAACACCACCGTGCGGAGGTGCGTCAAATGGGCCTGAAATGGGCTTTTCTCATATTTTCTATGCCGCGGTTATTTTAAATAACATTATCTCAAATAATGTGCGAATTATTTATGTTTTTACCAGATTTTGTTTTGCAAATGCAGGGCCGATCATGTATACTACTAAACATAAAGAGTGTGATCCATGAACAATGTGGATGGCCCTTTATATGATTGCACCACAATCTTTTAAAAAGAGTATAACCTCCGAACGACGGAAGTTATACTCTTTTTATTTGCTGCCTCAGCCTCGATACTGCATGAAGGCAAATGTGGGAAGCATACTAAGGTTAAATCAAAATGAAAAGGATGGATGTTATGTTTAAAAAATGTACCGCGCTCGCTTTGATGCTGTTTATGCTGCTGACTGGATGTTCCGCAGGAAACGCATCGGGTTCCGGCGGTCTGAAGGACAGCGCGACCCTGCAGGAAATCGTGGACAAGATCGATACGGAGATCGGCATTCAGATGCCAAGCGAGCTGGATGAACAGACCCTGCAGGATTTGTTCGGCGTCAAAAAAGAGGATGTCGAGGAATTCTATGGCAAATTCGCCATGGTGATGAACTCATCGGACAATGTCATTGCGATCAAGGCAAAGGACGGCAAGGCTGAGGATGTGAAAGCCGCGCTCGAAAAGCGCAAAGAGGATGTGATCCAGAGCTTTGAACAGTATCTGCCGGATCAATACGAGAAAGCGCAGAAAGGGCTTGTCATCACCAAGGGCAACTATGTATTTCTGGTTATCGTTGGGGAAGCGGAACAGATCGATCAGGATATGAACAAAGCCAAAGAAATTGTTGACAGCTATTTTTCCTAATGCTTCGGCACAAACCATCTGACAATATGAAACATAACAGCGGGCGTGCTCTATGGAAAGCATGCCCGCTGTTTTTCATCCGCGTCCACAGCTCTTCGAAACGTATCTGTATGGATGGCTTTGCGTTTTTCGACAAAATCAGGTATAATGGTACTATTCTATTTTATAAAGGCGGGAGAATCATGAAACGGGAAACGGTACTGATCACCGGCGCTTCGCGCGGCATTGGAGCCGCCGCGGCACGCCTGTTCGCGTCAAAAGGGCTGCGGGTCGCCATCAACTGCAGCGCTTCGATGGACCGGGCGCAGTCCTTAGCGGATGAGCTGCGCGCACAGGGAGCCGACGCGGCCGCATTCTGCGCGGATGTGGCCGACCGGAAAGCTGTAGAAGGCATGTTCACGCGGATTGCCGAACAGCTTGGCCCGGTCGATATTCTGGTCAACAATGCCGGCATCGCACAGCAGAAGCTGTTTCAGGACATCAGCGAAGCGGATTGGGACCGGATGTTCGAGGTCAATGTCAAAGGCGTCTATCATTGTGTCCAGGCCGCGCTGCCGCATATGATCCATCAAAAGAATGGATATATCGTAAACCTTTCCTCCATCTGGGGAATCTGCGGCGCATCCTGTGAAGCGCATTATTCCGCCGCAAAAGCCGCCGTCATCGGCTTATCCAAAGCGCTGGCCAAGGAGCTTGGGCCTTCGGGCATCCGGGTCAACTGTGTGGCGCCCGGCGTGGTGGATACCCAGATGAACGGCATACTGGACGCCGCTGCGCTGGAAGCGCTGAAGGAGGAAACCCCGCTTGGAATGCTGGGCAAGCCGCAGGACATTGCCCAGTTGATCGTCTATCTCTGTTCGGATGCCGCCGGCTTCATCACCGGGCAGGTACTGAGCCCGAATGGAGGCATTGTCATCTGACCGGAAAGGAGAAGCGAATATGGGAAACGACAAGTATCAGGTTTTAAAGGATTACTTCGGCTATACCGCCTTCCGGGAGGGACAGGAAACGTTGATTGACGGCATCCTTTCCGGAAGGGACGCATTGGGCATTATGCCGACCGGCGCGGGAAAATCGCTCTGCTTTCAGGTGCCCGCACTGCTGATGGACGGCGTGACGCTGATCATCTCCCCTTTGATCTCCCTGATGAAGGACCAGGTGAACGCATTGAACCAGAGCGGCATTCCGGCCGCGTTTTTAAACAGCTCTCTGACGGCGGCTCAGTATCGGTCCGCGCTTGAATACGCAAAAAGCGGGCGTTACCGAATCATCTATGTGGCTCCGGAGCGGCTGATGACGGAATCCTTCCTGGACTTAACGCATCATGTCAGGATTTCCATGGTCGGCGTGGATGAAGCCCACTGCATCTCGCAGTGGGGACAGGATTTTCGTCCCAGTTACCTGAAAATCCGCACCTTCATCGATCAGCTGGAAGAACGCCCGGTAATCAGTGCGTTTACAGCCACCGCTACCGACGCGGTAAAAGACGACATCGTAAAGATTTTGGAATTGGAGAATCCGGTCATGGTGACGACCGGATTCGACCGAAAGAACCTCTATTTTGAGGTGCAGAAACCGCGCGATAAATTCACCAGTGTCCTGACCTATCTGGAGGAACATCCCGATACCAGCGGGATCGTCTACTGCCTGACCCGTAAAAATGTTGAGGAGGTCTGCGAAAAGCTGTGTGATGCCGGTTATAAGGCCACCCGCTATCATGCCGGCCTTTCCGATGAGGAGCGCAAACGGAACCAGGATGATTTTCTGTATGACAACAAATCCATCATGGTGGCGACCAACGCATTCGGCATGGGCATCGACAAATCCAATGTATCGTTTGTCATCCATTACAATATGCCGAAGAACATTGAAAGTTATTATCAGGAAGCCGGCCGCGCGGGACGCGATGGTGAGCCTGCCGACTGCATCCTGCTGTACAGCGGGCAGGATGTCGTAACCAATCAGTTTTTGATCGAGCACAGCTCGGACAATGAGGAGCTGGATGACGAGCTGTCCGAACAGGTCCGGGAAAAGGACCGGCAGCGGCTGAGGGCCATGACCTTCTACTGCAGCACCAACGAATGCCTGCGTGAGTACATCCTGCGTTATTTTGGAGAACGCAGCGCGAATTTCTGCGGCAACTGCTCCAACTGCAATCAAAACTTCGAGGATGTCGACATCACGGTGGACACACAGAAAATTTTATCCTGTGTCAAGCGCATGGGCGAACGGTACGGCGTTAAAATGATCGTGGATACCCTGCGCGGCAGCAAAAACGAGCGGCTTTTATCCTTGGGGCTGGATCATCTGTCAACCTATGGCATCATGAAGGAGACGAAGGAGCAGAGGCTGCGGGAAATCATCCAGTTCCTGCTCCTGCACGATTATCTCCGTTCATCTGACAGTGAATATCCGGTCTTATGCCTAGGTTCCAATGCTCGAAAAGCTTTGTTTGACGCAGAGAAAATCCAGATGAAGCTGCCGAAGGAAGAGGCGCCAAAGCCCAAAAAGGCAGCGGCATCACAGCTGCCGCCTGAAAACAAAGTGCTTTTCGACCGGCTCAAAAAGCTACGCGCATCCATTGCATTCCGTCAGAGTGTTCCGGCTTACATCGTATTCACCGATGCGACATTGCGGGAAATGGCTGCTGTCGTACCGCAAACTGAAGAGGAATTGATGGATATTTCGGGTATCGGTCAGCGCAAATTAGAGAAATATGGGGATACCTTCCTTTCTGCCATCCGGGAATTTTTACAGGATGAAGAGAATTGAACATCCGGTTGATCATACATAAGAAAAAAGACAGTCTCCTATTGTGGCTATACAGCGACAGGAGACTGTCTTTTTTAATGCAGTCTGTTTTCTGTGATGTTTAGATGCAATGAGTACGGCAAATGTGGTCTGATAAAAGTTCCACAGCAAAAGGTTCTTCATCCATGCACCCACGCAGAGTGCAACGGGGTGGAAGGAGAAGAAAGAGACCATTGTCAGGATTTCAATTCACGCACCCACGCAGGGTGCGACTTTTTGCAATGGGAATATGATCATTTCACAACGTTATTTCAATCCACGCACCCATGCAGGGTGCGACGATAAACCGGTCAAGACAGGGGAAATCTATCCGACATTTCAATCCACGCACCCACGCAGGGTGCGGCTGATCCGGATGATCAACGTAATATTCATTGATAGATTTCAATCCACGCACCCACGCAGGGTGCGACACCGGAACGACAGCGACGAGTATAACCCTTGCCGATTTCAATCCACGCACCCACGCAGGGTGCGACTAAAGCAGATATAATGCCGCAGGCAAGCCAGCAGACATTTCAATCCACGCACCCACGCAGGGTGCGACTGGTTATTTCTGGTGAAGATGAGTTGGATGAGTAATTTCAATCCACGCACCCACGCAGGGTGCGACTGGCGGTTGGGGAATTGTAGACGGTCTTGTCTTTATTTCAATCCACGCACCCACGCAGGGTGCGACTGTTCGCAAAATCAATCACCGCATACGGATCGGCATTTCAATCCACGCACCCACGCAGGGTGCGACGCGTTATGGCATTCACACGATTGGAGACCTGGCTAATTTCAATCCACGCACCCACGCAGGGTGCGACCAAAACAATACTACGCCGAAATCTGTTCGGCAGATTTCAATCCACGCACCCACGCAGGGTGCGACCCACTCGCTTTGGACACAAAGGATCAAAGAGAGGATTTCAATCCACGCACCCACGCAGGGTGCGACCCTCGTTATTCTCCAAATTCATTTGGTATCCATCATTTCAATCCACGCACCCACGCAGGGTGCGACTGCGCAATACTCGGTTCAAATGATCCATTTACTGATTTCAATCCACGCACCCACGCAGGGTGCGACTGTTCCAATCAATTCGATCCGCATCCGTTGCATT
>NZ_CCYH01000025.1 GCF_000820765.1 Candidatus Soleaferrea massiliensis AP7 | reverse complement strand
GCATGTCAGACCCTAACTTAGCAAAAATTTTGTTATTTCAATCCACGCACCCACGCAGGGTGCGACAATGAAAATCATGCTGAAAAGAGCTTGCGGATGTATTTCAATCCACGCACCCACGCAGGGTGCGACAGACCCGCTATTTAAGCGGGTTGGTTAAGTTTATATTTCAATCCACGCACCCACGCAGGGTGCGACCGCATCCGAGATAAATGGCTTATTATGGCCATTTTAAAAGCATCATTGCGCGAAGGAGCAAAACAGCATCAGAAAAATTGTTTTTTACCGTTTCAAGTCCTTATAAATGCGCATATATCCCCATCTGCGAAGGTAACGGGGAATCCATGTGCACTTAGGGTTCGCATTGTTAACTTTTTCCTCCCGGCGCTACACCTATTATATAAAATCCATTTTATATTGTCAACCAATATTCTTATGCACCCACATAAAAAAGAATCCTCTTTTCGGCTGAAAAGAGGACTCTTTCTAAAATATCTATTTTCTTTCAATCTGAAGGAAGGTATTATATACCTTGTTGTTTTCAATCCAAATGTTCGCTTGTTCCAGTGTACCGGTCCAGTTAACCTGTTTGATGATTCGATAGATTTTAGTAGGATCGTCTTTGGTTTTGGCTTCATATCGAATAACCGTATTGCCGCCATACTGCTTTGCCGCCTGAACCGCATCGGATATATTATCTTTCCAATCCTGCTGCTGGTAGATTCTCCAGATCCAATCGTCATTGTCGCCGATGTGGATGTCTTTCCTCTCCAACACAATAAAGCTGTCATAAATCTTGTTGTCTGTGATCCACCGGTTTGCTTCCTCCAATGTATTGGTCCAGTTGACCTGCTGGACAATTCGGTAAATCATTGTAGGATCGCTGCTGCTTTTCGCTTCATATCGAATAAATGTATATCCGCCCAGCGACTTTGCGGTTTTTACCGCATCGGCTTCGTTGTCATTCCAGCCCCGCTGCTGGTAAATCCGATATATCCAGCCATCTTCTGATGCTGTATTGTTATTGTTTCCGCTGGGTTTTGCATTGGATCCAGAGGATCCCGATGGGCCGCTGTTTCCTCCGGTATTGGGCTTCGAGCTTGAGCCGGATGATCCATTGCTTCCGCTTGATGGAGTCAGTACCGGCAGTGTCCGGTCAGCCGGTTCCACATACGGTTTGCCGTTGTAGGAATCCGTATCCGCTGAATAGCTCTGTGTTCCGGATTTTGTATACAACAGATCCGTTGGGTCCACTGTAGTGTCAATGCCCGCTTTCAGATAATTGCTGTTTCCGCTCAGCGACGGCGTATTCATCGGATAGTTGACATCGGTATCGCATTCAAAGTGCAGATGCGCACCGGTTACATATTCTCCCGTCGCGCCGTAATGCGCCAGGCTGTCGCCGGCAGAGAAGCTGGCTCCATTTTTAACGAGAATTTTAGACAGATGATAATATCGTGCAATGATGTCCTGAGTTTTGCCGGTATGATGATTGTAGACGCTGTTGTATCGAATCACCATAAAGTTTCCAAATATGTGGTCCAGCCCGCTGGACAAAAGCGTTCCGGTGCCGCTGGCACGTACGACCACATCTCCGCTGGAAGAATAACTGTCCAGTGCATAATGTACCATATTGAACCGCGCAGTATAGCCGGATGCTTTGTATCCGGAACTGATGTGCATATGATTCAGCGGCTGTATGAGCTTTTGCATATTCATGGCCCCTTTTCAATTGGATGTCCGGGAATGCTTGTATCGAAAAAACGAAGGTCATCCGTTTTTGGAATCCCGTTCATATCATTCTATGTCATCCGTCAAAAAAGGTGCCGATACTTTTTTATGGCTGCGCGTTTTTCCGCTGGCTCGCGCGGTAGTTGCGTACCTTGACACGGCTGGCACAGGTGTTGTCACACCATTTCCTCGTATGATTTCTGCTGTCGTCATAAAAAATCCAGTCGCATTCTTCATTCGCACAGATTTTAAGCTGCTTCGCCGGATACAATGTGATCAATTCCGCAAAGGAGCGCAGAACCCGATCCGCCACGATATCCATCCCTTTGCGCTGTGCGCAGATACGCAGCTGGCACCCGTTGCCGTCCGGCTGTTCGACCTGTTCGTAAAAAACCGCTTTTCTCAGCTGATCATTTAATGTGTCCAGTTGGTGCTGATGCAGCATCCGGTCTTTGCAGAAGCTTACCGCGGCGTCAAACAAAAAATCCCGCAGTGCAAACAGCGCATGCGGATCTTCTGTCTCAGGATCCCAAACCGGCAGATTCCACCGGCGGCAGAATTCCGTAATCCATGCTTTATTTGTCAACAGTTCCTTAAATGGTCTATGTGTCTGATACCATTGGCTGTTGATGAAATCCAAGCATAACACATGCATATCATTTCCCCATTTCAATCGCAACCGTTATGTCTGTGTCAATGGTTACATGCTGTTTTGTGCCTGAATGATTATACCATAGGAACGGACATTCGTCAAAACAGGTGCTGCCATTTTTCTATGCGCCTATATCGCGTTTCGTTTATGTCTCCGTCCGCGGATGAAAAATATCAGCGCCTATCTGCAATCGGTTTTGGATGGCACGCCCGTTCACCTATAAAATCGCTGTGTGTTCCATATGTTCCAATGTCAAATCGCCGGCACATCATCTGCCGGCTGCCTGCGGTTCTTCATCAATTCTGAATCGATGCTCATCGTAAACCATTTCCCATCTTCTTAAGTCCACAACCCGGCCATTGCCGCTTCCTTCGTATAGATACTTGTTTCCTCAATATACAACATGCCCCCAGACGCAGTTCATATCCTTCTGCATCTGGGGGCATGTATTCGGTTTTTAAAGGTCCTGTTCAGAACAAAAACTGCGCAGATTTATCCGTTGATCATCGCCATAATCTCAGCTTTGGTAGCGGGCGTGCCATAGGAGTTGGTGGTGTAATTGCTGCCCACATCGTTTGCATAATAGCTGTCGGTGATGGTAATCAGAGGATTGGATGTCCTGGAACTACCTCCTGCCAGACCACCGATTCGACTCTGATTGACTGCAGCATTGGTCGAGCCTGTAACTTTGCCTGTTGCATAACAGTTGATAATTTTGCTTTCCACAGTCCGGCCATCGAATTCTCCGACCAGCCCACCAATCATAATTGCATTCTTATTCAGGAAGCTGCTTAAGTAGGAATCCGGTGCATCAATGCTGACATCGCCCAATGCATAGGAGTTTACGACGTTGCATCCATAATGCAGGTAACCGATCAGACCGCCAACTTTGCGGGTTCCCTCAACCTTAATATCGGCATGGCAGTTGACAATGACATCCTTTCCGTTGAGTTCTCCAGTAAACGCAATCAGTCCGCCAACATTATCGCCTTCCAGATTTGCTTTCAGGTAAACACCCTTGACAAAACTGCCTTCATCGCCATCTACCGAACAGTTCTTGACGGTGCCATAGCCCTCGCCTGCAAGTCCGGCCGCTTTGTAGTTTGTGGTGATCTGAATGAGGCCTGTTGCATGGCAGTCTTCAATATTGGCTGTAAAGTAGCTGCCGACCACCGAACCTGCCGACGCCTGCGCGGTAATCTTTGCATTGTGCACCGTGACGCCTTTGATCAGCGCCGGGGAGCTGGCGAAGCCGATCAGGCCCGCGCCTTCCAGCGAGGTATCGTCAATCAACAGGTTGGATACAGTATGTCCCGCGCCGTCAAAAGTCCCAAAAAATTTATTGGTCTTATTTCCGATCGGTGTCCAGTTTTTAGAACCCATGTTGACATCCGCCGAAAGCCTGACGGTTTTGCCGGACATCTTGTTTCCGCCGTTGACCTCGGCGGCTATCCATGCAAGCTCTTCCGGGGTCGAGACGGTGTAGACATTGCCTTCCGGTGTGACCGGGGTTGTGGTGGAACCGTCCCAAGCAAAGCTGGAGAGGTCCACATTTGCGCCCTCTTCGATCTGTCCCGGGCGGTTGCCGGTGATGACGGTGCTTTCTCCCTGTGTTTTCGAGTCGAGATAGTCGATGGTGCCGTTGTTGACCACGATGGTCTGTGCGGTGGTCTCTTCCGGAATCAGCACCTTGCCGACAACTGCTCCGTCTTCAATGACCAGGCGGCCAGCTTTCAGCTCGATGGTTGCGGCTGAGTTTCCATAGAAATGGAAGGAGTGACTGGAAACCGCATCGATGATGATCTGGCCGTTCTCATCGTAGGCATCGTAGGCGTTGACCGTGCCGTTCAGCACATCCACCCGCAGTGTTCCGGTGATCTTGCCCGGATTCTTCGCGGTGCCGATGTCCATCGTTCCGATTCCTTCGGAAGCCGGGATGCTGACAGTCAGATTGCCGTCCAGCGTATAGCCGTTCAGGTCGATGTTGGCATATTTGCTCAGTTTGACGTCGCCGCTGATGTTGTCCATCAGGACATAGGTCGGTGAACCGGCCGCATCGGTGAAGTCGGACGCTTTGCGAACCGGGATGACCGTCGCTTCATCCTTGTTCTGTGTTGCGGTCAGCACGACATCCAGGCCGAATTCATAGGCGCCGGCTTCTTGGGCATTGTAGGTGTTTCCGGCGCTCTCCAGGAATTTCACGTCTACCTGGAAGATCTGGTACGGCTTTGCTTCGGGTGTTCCCGCCGTCAGCGCGCCGTTCATCTTGATGTTCTCCACATTTGCGGCAACCGTGCTGACAGTGCCGGTCGCGTCGCCGAGGCTGACGCCGGGGCTGCCGGTCAGCGGTGCGACCGATACCTCGATGGCATCGTCCAGCTTACCATTGCCCCGCAGCAGCAGGTTGACATCGTATTTGAGCGCAAGGCTGCCGGTGTTCTTGACACGCAGGTAACGGGTCAGGGTATCGCCTGGCTGCCAGTTCGATTCATCGAACAGCTTTGCGTCATCGGCGGACAGGTCGAGGATACCGGTGGTGCCCTCAGCCAGATCGCCGTCGTCCCCCACCGCATTCGATGCGGAGAACAGCACGTTCAGGGTTCCTGCCTGGATGCGGTTGCCCTTGTTGGATACCGTATCGCTGAACCATGCAAGCGTTGTCGCAATCAGCATCGCCATGCAAACCAGCAGCACAAGGCCGCACGTCCAAAGCTCACGTCTTGTTTTTTTCATGTTTTTCATGACCTCCTATCATTTTATACCACTGGGACGCCATAGCATTCTGCCTGTTCCCGCCGCGCCGTCCCAAACAGCGGGAATTGCTGTGGGAATGCCCCTTTGGCCGCTGCCCGGATTGGTTCAGGCAGCACGCAAAAGGAATATGTATACACCGTCCTTGATGGACATGGGTGCTACAAACTGAATCAGCCGCGCCTATCTGTGCGCATGTATGATTTCGCATAGATGAAGCAGCGTCATATACAGCCGCTGCCGCATGCATCTATCTGTGTGCGTGTATGACTCCGCATTTCCATATAAAACACGGACTATTTTTTACATTATAACACATTATTTTATCGAAAAACAATAGTGAATCGAAATTATTCGGCAAAAAACTCTTCATGATCTATTGGTATTTTTGTCTATGCATCGTACTTCAACATCCTGTCAATCACAGATGTTTTTTGTCATCCAACAGCCGCTAAAAACTGTAAAGCGCGAGGAAACCAAGCTTTCCGTTCCGCGCCGCTCCTCCCGCCTGGTGTCCGGGGCCGCATGAGATACATGGGCCGCTTTGCCCCCGCACCGGATCAGCACACCTGCCAGACAGCCTCCAAAACAGCGTCCACGACGCTTCACACCCACCTGTTATCCGGGACCGGCAGTATCCATTGCCGTACAGCCATACCGCATTCGCACCGGCACGACAACGGACCGTGCAAATTTTTATGTATAACCACGCGAATTGCGGCTAAACGCAATACTCCCCTGTTTCATCCGCAAGCGAACAGACCGCAGATGGGATCATGGGCTGTGACTGGAATCCGGTGGACATCCGTTCTTTATGCGCGGCGGCAAAAACGGCTTTTCAGGGTTCAGGGCAGCACAATGGTGATCCGCGTGCCCTCACCCGGCGCGCTTTCCACCCGCATGCGGCAGCGGTCTCCATATAAATAGGACAGCCGCATCCGGACGTTGTGTACCCCGATGTGCTGGGAGCCTTTGTTCTGGATGGACTCCGGCAGCTGCACAAAAAACTTCTCAATGGTTTGCTTGTCCATACCGACGCCGTTGTCGGCAAGCCGGATGACGGTTTGTTCCTGCTCGCGCGTCACCGTGATGGTGATGCTGCCCTCGATAATCCTGCGCGTTTGGGGGTCCTTATGCGGCAGGATGCCGTGCTGCAGCGCGTTCTCCACCAGGGGCTGCAGGATGTTCTTGGGGATCTGCAGCGCTTCATCCTCCTTTGAGACGATGAAGCGGTAATCGATCTGGTTGTGGCACAGGCAGCGCTGGATCAGCATGTACTGCTCCAGCACCTCTTTTTCCACCTTTACGCTGTCAAAGGTCTTGCAGTTCTTCATGGTCAGCCGGTCCTTCAGCGTGCCGATGAGCGCGTTGTTCACCTCGACGATCTCATCGTTGCGGTTCATCTTCGCGAGAAAGGTGATGGTGTTCAGCGTGTTGTAGACAAAATGCGGGTCGATTGCGGAAACCAGCAGGCTGTACTGCATCTGCTGCTCCTTCTTCTCGTGCTCCACCTGCCGGCGGATATCCTCCTTGATGGTCTGCAGCATCATATTGAAGGTACACGCGAGATTGCCGATTTCATCGGTGTGCTTATCCAGGAGCACCACGTTGTAATCGCCCTGCCGCACCCGGTTCATTCGCCGGTCCAGCCTGGTCAGCCTGCTTAAAATGCCCCTGAGCGTGAAGCATACCATGATGAGCAGCAGCAGCACAAGCGCGCACAGAAACAGCTGGAACAGCAGGAAGATCCGGCTGTACGGCAGCAGCAGCGTTTCCTTCGGCACATGCACGGCTAAGCGGAAGTCCTCCTCCTCATACGAGCAGAGCACCATAAAATCGATGCCATCGGGCTTGTCGAAGCTTCTGGTCTCGTATTGGAGGCCCTCGTACATCTCCGCCGGATAGGCGTCCAGGTCGATTTGGGAGCCTTCTCCAAGACTGCGGTACAGCTCCTCCCCTTCGCACAGCAGCAGATAATCGTCAATGTCCAGCGCGTGCATCTCGCCGAACTGCGCTTCGAGTTCGGCAAAGTTCATGATGTGCACCGCATAGCAGCGCAGGCCGCCCGCATCGAACGGGACCGCAAAGCACAGCGCCTGCAGCCCGCTTTCCTTTTCTCCATAGAGAACCGGCGAATAGCTCGCGCTCTCCTGATCCCCGGGCAGGCTTTTCAGCCAGCCGGATTCCAGAACGACCCGCGCGTAGCCGGCGGCTTCCGGAATATAGAAGGAATCCCCTTCTTCGGTGTATACCATGTTGTAGCTTGTGGAGGTGATCGCGCCGGCGCCCGGATTCTTCCCCTTGGCATAGCCGACGCGGTTGACCGGAAGGAAGCTCTGGATTTCCTCATAAAGCGCGTCCCTGCCCGCATCCTCGTTGTCATAATCGGCAACAAGCTGATGGAACGCCTCGTCGAACGACAGCCTGTAGGCCACGCTGTTGCTGCGCCAGATGTAGCTTTGGCGCACCGCACAGGCATTGATGACGCTCGAAACCGACTGGGAGAAGTGGGGCTTCATGATCTCGTAAAAGATGGCCGGGAACCCCATATTGATCAGCAGGATCACCGCGATGCCGATGGCGGAGATCATCAGGATGCTCTTTTTGGTGATGGTGTTAAAGCGCTCTTTTATCTTCATCGCATTTCCTCTTGTATTCCTGCGGGGACAGCCCGTAAACCTTGCGGTATACCTTTGAGAAATAGGACAGCGTATTGTATCCCACCATCGGGCCGATCTCCGTGATCTTGCAGCGTCCCTCATCCAGCAGCTTCTTTGCGTGGCTCATGCGGATCTTGACAATCAGCTTGCCGATGGTGCCGCCCGTTTCCTTCTTGAAGATGTCGTTGAGCCGGCTGACGCTGATATCCAGCTTGTCGGCAATCTGCTCGACGCTCAGGGAACCGTCCATGTAATGCCGGTTCACATAGGACACCGCTTCGCTGACAATCCTGCTGCCGCCCATGCCTGCCGGGCGGGATACCAGCAGCCTTGCCAGCGACGCGTACTGCTGTTTCATCCACTGATAGACCGAGTAGGCGTCATACCAGAAGACCGCCATATGCTCGTCATAGGCACAGAACACCTGCCCGTTTGAGAAGTCGGCCGTTTTCAGATGATGCCGCAGGAGCCCGCCCAGCAGCAGGTCGCTCAGCTCGCTGAACTGCCCGTAATCCTTCGCCTGGATGATGCGCAGGTAATCCCGGTCCATCAGCCGCATGATTTCATCGAAACGCTCATCCTCCAGCGCACGCAGGACGGCGGGTTCGTCAACCGGTTCCAGTCCGGCGGCGGGCGGCTGCAAGAAACTTTCATGCAGCACCGACGACGCCGGGAAGAAGTATTTCTGATTCAGCCGGTCCCTGTTGTTCAGATAAGCGCGCATACACGCCATGACCGGCTGGCCGCCTGCCAGCACGAGAACCGAGAAACGCTCCCCCATCCGGGTTTCCAGAAGCTCCTTGATCCGGTAGGCCGTTTCGATCGGATGCTCCTGCGGCTTCAGAAGCGCAAGATAGCGGTAGTCGTCGATGCGCACGACCGCGGTGAAATCCTCCTGATAACAGAGCTTTTTGAGCGCGCTCTCCTGCACCTGCCCGGTGCGGCAGCCAAGCTTGTGCGCGATCATCTCCAGCACATGGTCCTGCTCCAGCAGCAGCAGGTCGTACCGCTCCGGGAAGGTTTCCCGGTAGGTGTTTTCCAGCGTTGGCTGCATATCCTCCTGGCATTCCCGGAACAACGAAAGGAACTCCCCTTCCATCTGATGGCGGTTGCGCCGGCTGAGCTGCTCCAGATGCGTGCGCACCGTCTCCAGCTTTCCCAACAGGGTGCGCTGGTCCGTCTCATGCTTGAGCAGGTAGTCGAACACCTTGAGCTTCAGCGCCGACCGCACATAGGTGAATTCACTGTAGCTGGACAGGAAGAGGACGACGGTCTGCGGCGACGTTTCATGAATTCTCTCAGCCAGCTCGATGCCGGTCATCGTGGGCATCTTGATGTCGGTGATGACCACCTCCGGCCGCAGCCGGTGAAATTCATACAGCGCTTCCTCTCCATCCACCGCGGTGGAGACCACCTGAAACCCATAGTGCTCCCAGTCGATCAGCGTCGAAAAATATTCCAGGGATACCTTGTTGTCATCTGCCAATAGTACTCGAATCATCGGTCTGTACCCTCCTGTCTGTGGTGCCGTTTCCCGTGGCACTCCGCCGCGGTAAGTCCGCGTCCGCTCCGGCATTCTTTTACCCACGCGTGCTGTCTTCTGTGACATCCGCCGCGGTGCGTCTGCGTCTTCACAGGCGGACTGCCCGGCACAAGCCATCCATAACATAGCAGTTCATACAAATACGGGGATTTGGTTGTGACTTTTACGTATGGGTGCGATTTTTTACCATATTCGCCCTGTTTTGTAGCGAGAATACGATAAATGACCAGATTTTCTTTGTTTTGTTCCACCTTACGTTCTATTTTATCGTTGAATTTATTCATGAATTGTTGTACTTTTATTATAACATCCTATACAAGAAAAATCAAAGAATACTGGAGGAAGACCGATGAAAAGAAGTTGGAAAAACGTATTTGCCGGCGCCCTTGCCGCCGTTATGGCTCTCGGCGCCATCCCGTCCGCGGCCTTTGCGGCGGCCGAACCGGTTTATCAGGAAGGCGTAACCGTACAGGCCGACAAGAATTCCCCGACCGGATACACGGCGACCTTTGTCTACAAGGATGCATCCGCTCAGTCGGTGCAGCTTGCCGGCGACCAGTTCTATTTCTACACTGAGAGAGAAGGACAGAGCGTCAAGCACACCCCCTATGAATGGACCAAAGAGATGTTCCCAGCCCAGCTTGGTCAATACACCGAAGACATGAAGCAGGCCGGCGACGGCGTCTGGACGCTGACCATGCCGCTGCCGAGCGGTTCCTTCACCTACAAATACATCGTGGACGGCGAAGGAAAAACCGATCCGGCCAACAAGCCGCTTGTCAACACCGAAAACGGCCGCGAAGCGAATCACAGCGTGGTGTACATGCCGTTTGACGCCGAAAAGCAGGTCGACGACCGTTCGGTGCAGCTTCCGCGAAGCGCGCAGAACGGCAAAGTCGTATTCGACACCTATCTGGATGGAAGTACGGCGCGCCCGCTCGCGGTCTATCTGCCGTATGGATACGACAAGGACCGCGAGGAGCCGTATAAGGTGATCTATCTTTCTCACGGCGGCGGCGGTCATGAGCTTGACTGGATGAACGACGGCTGTGTGCCGAACATCATGGACAACCTTGTGGCCGAGGGCAAAACCGAACCCGCCATCGTCGTCACGATGAACAATCAGGACTATGATTGGGACTTTGCCGACATCATCCGCAATGTGATGGACAACATCCTGCCGTTTGTCGAGGAAAATTACAACGCTTCGAGCAGCCCGTCCGACCGCGCCTTTGCAGGCCTTTCGATGGGCGGTATGACGACCGCGGCGCTGTATTACGCGCATCCGACCGCGTTTGATTATTTCGGTATCTGGAGCGCGGGAAACACCAAGGATATCAATTTCGATGAGCTCAAGAATCTCGACTATCCGACCCTGATGATCGGCTACGGTCTCTATGACATGGCTTACAAAAATGACATCGGCGGCATTTCTGTGGTCGAGCTGCTCGAAAAGCTGGATGAGCTGGGCATCGCATACGGCGAATACCCGGTTCTCGGCGCGCATGACTGGGCCGCATGGCCGCAGCTGTTCACGATCTTTGCCGAGGATATCCTCTGGAACCGGGAAGCGCCGGTCAGCAAAGACGCGCTCAGCGCCCTGATCGAAAAGGCCGAAAAGCTTGACCGCTCCCTGTATACCAAGGCAAGCGTCTCCGCGCTGGATACGGCGCTCGAAGCCGCCAAGGATGTTCTGGACGACGACCAGGCCAGCCAGAAGCAGGTGGACGCGGCGGCCGGCCAGCTTCAGAAAGCCATTGACTGCCTTGTGAAGCTGAGCGCATCCGGCAGCAAGCCGAACCCGTCGACCGGCGCGGATGCCTGCAGCAGCGGCATGCTCTGCATCGCGGCCGTGATCCTGCTCGGCTTGGGCGGATGGACGGTATCCCGGAAACACAGGAAAACCAGCCTCTAACCGTTTCGTGCTGTATTTGTGTATGGATGTGTGAAAAATGCTTTTCCCGCGGTTTGTCCCGGCGGGAAAAGCGCACAAAGAAAGAAGGCTTTGCCGGTCGGCAAAGCCTTCTTTCTTTTATCAATGAATTCTGTTCGAATTTAATATCCGTGCGTCCGCTATGTAAGGATTCCCAGCTTGGAGAGCAGGCCGACACAGTCGAGATATCCCTGCCTGTAAAGCGCCTGCTGTTCGATGGCGGTAACGATAAACGCCTGTTTAAAGTATTCTTGAAAATCCAAGCGGTCTGCCGCGCAGAGCGTGATATCCCTTTCCCGATGGATAACCGGTTCTATATTGAGATACAGCTCTTTGCTTCGCTCAGCTGCAAAAGCGTATTCACTGTTGGTTTTCCGCAGATCACGGATAATCGCTTCTATCCGGCTGTCGAGAAAATGTGCAATGTCAGATTTCATACATGATGCATCCTTTCAAATTGTCATCCAACAACGCTTGAAAATGAACGCGGCGCATGCTATAATATTTACGCGGCAATCTGCTTTCGAGCAGTTGTTGGTGTTGGGGAAGTGGCTTCGACTTTGACGAGTGGTGAGCCGCTTCCTTTCATTTTTGTTGGAGTTTCTCATACAAGTCATAGACACCTTGTCTTAAAACATCAGAACGAGTTGTATTCAGTTTTTCCATACAGAATTTTATCTTGCTTTCTGTTTCCTGATCAATTCTGAGATTGATTGAGATGTCCAACGGCTTTTCTGGATGAGGCCCCGGTTTTTTGTGTGTGATGCTAAACTCACCTCCGATCTTGTATATACAAGTTAATTATACATCTCGTATATACAAGTTGTCAAGCTATTTATTTGCCTTTTCAGATCAAATATGAAAATATACTTGCTAAGACAGACCGCTTCGTGTCATTTTTCTTTGGACAAAAGTTCAGATAATCCCTTGCGCAGAGCCTCAGCGCGAGTCAGATGATGTTTATTGCAATACATCAACAGTTCTTCATTGGTCTTTTCATCCAATCTGACTTTCAGATCAACCGTTTTGGGATTGTCTACCTTTGGCCTGCCTGTTCTTGGACTCAGTTTCATCACCCCACTTTTTGAGTTTCACATACATGAACATACGAGTTTCGAAACGTTCAGTCTTATTTTGCTCTGCCTAAAAATCAAAATCCGTAAACATGCATCCTTTCAAATTGTCGTCCAACAACGCTTGAAAGCAACCGCAGCGCATGCTGTAATATTTACGCGGCAATCTGCTTTCGAGCAGTTGTTGCTATGTGGGGAAGCGGCTTCGGCTTTGACGAGTGTAGGGCCGCTCCCTTTCATTTTTCTAGGTCGTCCTCCAGCTTTGCGATTCCGCGTTCGATTGCCGTCGTCTTGTTGACCGATTTCTGCATACAGTATTGTTCCAGTATCTGCTTGCTCTTCTCGTTCATACGGATACTGATCCTATGTGGACGGGGATTGTCTGTTGGACGCCCCATTTTCTTAGACGTCAAATCATCACCTCATTTAGCTGTAAGAATTGTTTTTTATTTTTTAAGCGCGTTATACTTTTCATGGATATTTTTTCGAACAAACTCGGAACGATTTGTCCCCTGCATTTCACAGCATTGATCCAGTTTGTCCAAGGTATCCTTGTCCATCTTCACTCTCAGCATGAAGGTTTTTGGACTATCCGTAGGACGCCCCATTTTCTTGCTGGGCACTGAATCGCTCACCTCACTTTCACAGCGACCTCATGTCTTGTAATATTTGTACTATAAGAGTCAAGTATTTTCTTTCTGGCTGTCCAGAAAACGGGTGATGTCAGATTTCATATATGATGCATCCTTTCAAATTGTCATCCAACAACGCTTGAAAGTGACTGTAGCGCATGCTATAATATTTACGCAGCAATTTGCTTTCAGCAGTTGTTGGTATGTGGGAAGTGGCTTCGACTTTGATGAGAGGGAGCCGCTTCCTTTCATTTTTCCAGGTCGTCCTCCAGTTTTGCAATCCCGCGTTCGATTGCCGTCGTCTTGTTGACCGATTTCTGCATACAGTACTGTTCCAGTATCTGCTTTGTTTTTTCGTTGATACGAAGACCAATTTTGTATGGACGGGGATTGTCTGTTGGGCGTCCCATTTTTTTAGACGTCAAATCATCACCTCACTTTTGCCTAACATAATACTAGCATTATGTTGGGCAAAAGTCAAGTCTTATTTCCGTGATACTTGTCCGCGAAGTCTGTCTTATCTTTCCATAAAAAAGAGGGAGCCGTAACATGCTCCCTCTAAATTGTGGAATTGTATTTTACATAGCCTTTTATTTTATGTTGCTTTTGAAATCAAAAGATATATCCGTACAATAAATCGTGTATTCATTGATATGATCTTCTATCTTTGTATTGCCGGGATCTTTCTCCAACTCATAAATTTCTTCAAAACTAATCCCTTCATACCAGCCTATTAGTTTGTGAGATGTAAAGTTATCTGATATTTTCACAACATAACCACGATCCGTCGTCTCAAATTCTACCGCTCCTACATAACCATCCCGCATGAAATAGTCGCCCGGCGCAATATCATCTTCCATAATAGATTCTTCTTTAAAAATTCCTGTCATTTTGATATCAGTAACCAGCGGATGGAATCCGCCGGAAAACCGTAAATGCAACCGGTCTTCATCTCTCTTTAGAATCTCCATATGCGTTTCATGAAAAGATGGGAATGCCTGAAATCCCAAAGCTTCCAACTTATCCATATCTGGAAGCTTATCATAGTCCAACACGCAGGTCAGTTCGATCCCACCTAAGACAAGGGATGAAAAATCACTATGATTTTTTTGAACTACTATGTACTTTTCCGAAGTATTTACCTCATCAATGGTCAACCAAAACGTATTGCCGTTACCATCCACCAATTTGTATTCATCTTGACCGCCCGTATTCGCACACTTTAACATGTCCGGTATGCTTTCGACAAATAGCTTCACCGTTTTACAGCACATAAGTTCATTCTTATACCCATTTACACGCATTTCCTCGGCACACACTTCATCCGGACTGCTCAATACCTCACGGTAGCCCAGGTGGCTTATAAAATAATTGACCTCATGAAAGCATTTTTCTTTATCACAGCAGGCAGTTATACCAATCAGATTTAATATCAATGATCTCACTCCTTTTAAATTCTCCTCAAACCATTGCTTGTATATACTTTGAATGAGAGAAAGCGCTATGTCCGGTTCTTCCGTATATAATTTTACTTAATACTATAACCAACAATCCTTGTTGTCAAGCTGTATCCGGTATTTCGCGACAACAATTTAAGCTTTTTGGCTGTAACTGTGATAATTCACCTCATTTTAGCAAGATAAATCTCCCCCGCAAAAAAATTTATAATTAGCTCTTGAGTTTTGTTCGGAAATGTATTATAATAATAAAGCTTGATAAAAAGAGATGAAGAAATGGGCAGAGTTGTATGCTTTTTGTCATGCGGATAGATGGGCCCTGTGCAATGGATGGCCGCGAACCATGTCAGGCGGGGAACCGAGCAGCATTAAGCGGAATTATCCGTGTGCCGCAGATCAGCCTATCTATCCGCTTGAGAGAAGGGATGCCGCACTTGATGGATTGAAAGGTCTTTCATGTGACTGCCCTTTTTGTTTATGTATATCCGGTTTTTTGGAATTAAAATCAGGTTTGGCGGTGGGAAGATGTATCAGACGCTGTATCGAAAATATCGTCCGAAGGTGTTTGAGGATGTCGTCGGACAGGAACACATTGTCGCCACTCTGAAGCATGAGGTGCGCGAGCAGAAGACGGCGCACGCCTATCTGTTCACCGGCTCCCGCGGAACCGGAAAGACCACCTGCTCGAAGATTTTGTCCAAGGCGGTCAACTGCCTGCATCCGAACGACGGAGACCCGTGCCTTGCATGCGATATCTGCAAAGGCATCGAGGAAGGTTCGATTCTCGATGTGGTCGAGATCGACGCCGCCAGCAACAACGGCGTTGAGAACATCCGCCAGCTGCGGGATGAGGCGAACTTTACGCCTGCTGTGGCAAAGTATCGGGTCTACATCATCGACGAGGCCCACATGCTGAGCGTCGGCGCGTTCAACGCGCTGCTCAAGATCATGGAGGAGCCGCCCAAGCATGTGCTGTTCATCCTGGCGACAACCGAGGTGCACAAGCTGCCCGCGACCATCCTGTCGCGCTGCCAGCGGTTTGATTTCGGACGCATCCCGCCTGAAAAGATTGCCGGCCGCCTTCTGCAGATTGCCGAAACGGAGCAGCTTTCCTTACAAGAGGACGCCGCGCGGTTTATCGCACAGCTTTCGGACGGCGGTATGCGCGACGCGCTGTCGCTGCTGGATTTGGCCGCATCCTCAAACGGGGATATCACGGTCAGGACGGTGACCGAAGCCGCGGGAATCACCGGACATGCCCATCTTTTAAAGCTGAGCGAAGCCATCGGTTCCGGGAACATCGCGGACGCGCTGGAGATCGTCAACGCACTGCATCAGAATTCTGTGGATTTTGAACGGCTCTGCGAGGAATGCATCGATTTCTACAGGAATTTGATGCTGCTCAAATCGGTCAAGGACGCCCAGCGGCTGATCAACTGGATGCCGGACGAGCTGGAAGCGCTCAAAGAAGCGGCCGAAGGCTATACCCTTGTACAGATTCTGCACATCCTGACGGCATTCCAGAACACCTTAAATCAACTGAACAAAACACCCTCCAAACGCATGGAGTTTGAAATATGCCTGATCAAGCTGTGCAATCCGCAGCTTGACAGCTCCGGAGAAGCGATCCTTCGGCGCATCGAAGCGCTGGAGAATCAGCTGAAAAGCGGCGTCCTGCCGCAGGTTCGGCCATCCGCACAGGCTCAGCCATCCCCGCAGGTCAAGAAGAAGCCGGCGGCCCAAAAGCAGGAGCCATCCGATCCGCTTCCGGAGGAACCGCCCGAGGAGACACTGCCCGAGTATCCGCAGGAGATGGCGGCCGCGGCTGGAAAAGCCGAAGCGTCCCCGGCACCGGAAAAGGCCGGTCAAACAGGGGCGGCGCCATCCGATCTGCAGCCGCTTTCGAGCTGGCCGGAGATCATGGAGGCGCTGTACAAAATCAATCCCGCGCTGCACGGCGCGCTGCACGGCTCATGCGCCTATTTGCAGGGGGATCTGGTGCTGATCGACGCGCCGGACATGCTGTTCCTGCAGCTGATCCGCCAGAGCAATTATGCAAAGGATACGCTGCGTCAGGCCATCCAGCAGCAGACCGGAAAAACCTACCGGCTTGGCCCATACCGCAGGGAAGCGAAGGCCGAAGCTGTTAAGCTCGATCCACTCGAAAAGCTGGTGCATACGGCGCAGGAGATGGGCATCGATACCACGGTCAAGTAAGGAACTATGGATGCAGCGGCGGTTTCCTGCCGTTAGAAGCAGCCTGCCTGTTTTCGCCGGAGAGCCGCCAAGTTTCTGATGGGCTCGTACGCCTGTCTGAAAGCCGGCGCATCTGTGTGAAAATAGGCATTGACACTGCGGCTGAATTGCGATAAAATAAGAATCCATATGAGCGCTTCAGCAGAAGAGGAGAACGCCCGTATCGCCGCCAACAGGACGGTGTGTATGGGAACCATTCGTGCAGAGCACATCTGCCGAACACAAGATCCATACGGCCCGCGACGCGGGTGTTGACAGCATAAAAACAAAGATTCGTTAATTGGGAGGAATTCAACATGAAAGCAAGATTACCACAGGGATATGGCGGCGGACCGTCCAACATGAACCAGATGATCAAGCAGGCGCAGAAGGTACAGGAAGACGTACAGAAGATACAGGCCGAGCTGGAAGAGAAGGATTTTGTTGGAACCGCAGGCGGCGGCGCCGTCGAAGTCACGGTCAACGGCAAGAAGGAAGTCAAATCCGTCAGCCTGAAGCCGGAGGTTGTTGATCCGGAAGACATCGAGATGCTGGAAGATTTGATCGTCGCGGCTTTCAATGAGGCGATGCGTTCGCTGGAAACCGAATCCAACACAAGAATTGACGAAGCAACCGGCGGCTTCACGATTCCGGGCCTGTTTTAACCGATGAATGTTCAGGTACTGCCGCTGGTCAAGCTGATTGAGCAGTTTGAGCGGCTTCCCGGCATCGGCAAGAAATCCGCGCAGCGGCTGGCGTTCCATGTTCTGAACATGCCCGAAAAGAAGGCGCAGGAATTTGCTTCCGCCATCCTGGAAGCGCATGAGAAGATTAAACGGTGCCGGATCTGTCAAAACTTATCGGAGGGAGAGCTCTGTCCGGTCTGTTCGGACAAAGCCCGGGACCAGTCGGTCATCTGCGTTGTGGAAGACCCGCAGGATGTGATTGCATTTGAGCGCACGCAGGAATACCATGGCCTGTATCATGTCCTGCACGGCCTGATCTCCCCGATGGACAATGTCGGTCCGGATGAAATCTGCATCAAGGAGCTTCTGGCGCGCATACATGGGGACGCGGTCAAGGAGGTCATCATGTCGACCAATCCGACCGTGGAGGGGGAAGCGACGGCCATGTACATCTCGCGGCTGCTGAAGCCGCTGGGCGTCAAGGTGACCAGGCTTGCCTACGGTATCCCGGTCGGCGGAAACCTAGAATATGCGGACGAGGTCACATTGTACCGTGCCTTACAGGGCAGGACAGAGATTTAAACCGGATGACTTTACAGGAGAGGAGTGGACGGCATGCCGGGCAAAGAGGAAACCAAGGTGATTGCGCTCAACCGGAAGGCAAGGCACGATTATTTCATCGAAGAGACCTATGAAGCCGGCATCGAGCTCTTCGGCACTGAAGTGAAGTCCATCCGCGGCGGAAACGTCAATCTCAAGGACAGCTGGTGTGACATTGTCGGCGGCGAAATCTTCCTCAAGGGGATGCATGTGAGTCCCTATGAGCAGGGAAACATCTTCAACCGGGATCCGATTCGCGTGCGCCGGCTGCTGATGCACAAGCGGGAGATCCTCAAGCTGTACGACCAGGTGAAGCAGCAGGGCCTGACGCTGATACCGCTGTCGCTGTATTTCAGCGGCTCGAAGGTGAAGGTGTCGGTTGGGCTGTGCAAGGGCAAAAAGCTCTATGACAAGCGAAGCGATCTGGCGAAGAAGGACGCGGCGCGCGATATCCAGCGCGCGCAGAAGGAACATTCCAGATACTGATACGGGGGCGTAAAGGTTTCGACAGGGATCTTGCAGCATGATAAGCGAGTAGGGGTGCGGGACCTCTTCAACAATCCGCACTTAAACATTAAATGCAAAAAACAACACACGCTCTTTAGCGTTAGCTGCCTAACTTAGGCGGCCGTCCAACTCGGTAGGACCACGGATCGGGATTGGGCGTTATTTAGTGGTGAACGTCTTAACAGAGCTTCCCGGCTGTTTTGATGTATAGGGAATATCGAGGCAATGATCCTGCTTATTGGAGCTTTGCTGAGAGAATCTTTTAAAGAATAAGCTACACTCGTAGAAAGTCATGTGAATGGGTTTTTGGACAGGAGTTCGATTCTCCTCGCCTCCACCAAAGTACAGTTTACAAGGGACTACACAGGGTAACGGTCTGACGGGAGGCGTGCCGCCCGTCAGATTTTCCATGTAATGTTGAGGACTTCGCTTGTGGCGGCTATGGTGGTAATCATCAAATCCACCACCCGCCGCTTGTCGTCAAAGGATACGCTGTCCCAAGTGTCGAGGTAGCCGGAAATCTGGCTGACCTGTTCCGGGCTGATGGCTTCCACGGTCAAGTCCGCTATCCGCTTCACAAGTTCCTGCTTGCGCCCATCAAGTTCCGCTATCTTCACGTTCACATAGGAGAGTAGGACGTTGTTCGCCCCCGTCAGGCTGTCCACCAGCTTTTCAATCTCGCCGTCCACGTGGGCAAGTTCCACTTGCAGGGCGGAGATTTTCGGATTGGCCTTTGCCGCTTTCTTCCTGCCCGTCAGCGTCTTGTGGCTTTCCAGCTTCTTCACCATCTGCTGATAGACTATCGCTTCCAGTTCGGCGGTGTAAATCTTGCCGCACCCGACACAGCTTTTGTTGTCCAGCCGCTTTGTGCAGCGGAGATATTGACGGCCTACCCGGTTGACGATACTCATAAGGGCATAACCGCAATTCCCGCACTTGATTTTCCCTGCCAGCCATGTGTGGGTGGCTTTCCGGGCGGACTGGATTTTCATGTTGTTCATCAGCTTCTTGCGGCAGGCTAACCATGTTTCTGATGGGACAATTCCCTCATGGGGCGCAAGCACCAGCATCTGGTCTTTGAGATTGTGCAGCTTGTCCGGCTTCACGTCCCGCCCCTGATACAGATAACACCCGTTCATGCCCGTAAAGTCGGTGGCGTCATTGACAAGCACCGTCCCCTGGCTTTTGAAAAACTCGTACACGTCAAGGTCTGCCTGCACATAGACGGGATTGCGTAACATCTGCGCCAGCGTGGGGCGTATCAGTTCCTTGCCGTAGAACAAAATGCCCTGTTCCACAAAGTACCGGGTGATGTCTCCATAGGAGGTTGCCGGGTCTGCGTACATCTCGAACATGAGCCGGATATTGGCCGCTTCTTCCGGGTTTACCACCAGCTTCTTTGTGTTGATACCATCCATCTTGATAGGTTCCGTATGGAAGCCATAGGGGGCTTTCCCACCCATCTTGAAGCCCCGCTGACTGCGGGAGTAGTAAGCGTCCGTTACCCGCTTCTGTATCGTTTCCCGTTCAAGCTGGGCGAACACGATACAGATATTCAGCATGGCCCGCCCCATCGGGGTGGAGGTATCAAACTTTTCCGTGGAGGACACAAACTCCACGTTGTACTGCTGGAACAGTTCCATCATGTTGGCGAAGTCCAGAATGGAACGGCTGATACGGTCAAGTTTGTAAACAACGACCTTTGCAATCAAGCCCCGCTTAATGTCCCGCACCAACTCTTGAAACTTCGGGCGGTCTGTATTCTTGCCGCTGTACCCTTTGTCTGTGTATTCCTTGCAGTTACCGCCTTTCAATTCGTATTTGCAAAACTCAATCTGGCTTTCAATAGAAATACTATCCTTCTTGTCCACCGATTGTCTTGCATAGATTGCATCTATCCGATTGTTCATTTGTCGCTCCTTTTCTTCAAAAAAGAAACGGAGCTGCTGACAATATTATTATACCGCCAGCAGCCCCGCAAATCAATGTTGTCGTTGGAAAACCTTACGACCCGGTTTCCTCCGCCCGCCGCTTGTCGGCGTATTTGCGGAACACGTCATAAAGCTGCTGTTCCAGTTCCCGGCGTTTCGCCGCTTCCTGCTCCGGCGTGAATACCGGGGAGAGATTTTCCAGCGTGATTTCTTTCCCTTGAAAGGTCACGACCTCTGTTTCTTTTTTATATCTGATATGCTCCATATTGCCTATAAAAATCACCTTTCCTTTCCGTGTCGCTGTTCCCGTTTCAGTTCGGCCAGCACGTCCGGGGGAATACGCTCCACAAGCCGCTGGATATTATGTAATTCGCTTTCCAGCTTCGCCCGTTCCATCGTGTCTTTCAATTTGCCTTTTTCGCTGGCCTTTGCCCTTGCTTCCAGCTTCTTGTTTTCTTCCAGCAGGTCGGCAATCGTGACCTTGTACTTTTTCAGTTGCCCGGAGAAGTCCTCCATCTGCGGGAACCACTTTTTCAGCATGGAGAGGGCTTCCTCTTTCTTCTTCCCGGCGTTCAGCGGGCCGATACCATCCAACGCCTTTTTAATGGCCTTTGCCTGTTTTGAGAGATTGACCGCCTGTTTGAAAAGCCGGGTGGGGATATGCTTGCGGCCCGTCTTGCTGGCGCTCTCCCCACGCTCCAAGTCGGGGTATTTCTCCACCATGTAGGCGTGAAAATCGTCCTGCCACTTTGTAAGGCTTGCCCGGTTGCCCAAAATCTCTTTGGCGCACAGCCGGTTGTCCTTTGTCAGCGGCACAAAGGTCAAATGCAGATGGGGCGTTTTCTCGTCCATGTGAACCACCGCCGAAACGATATTCTCCCGGCCTACCCGCTGGATAAGAAAATCAGCCGCCCGCTGGAAAAAGGCTTGTATCTCCTTTGGGGGCTTGCCCTTGAAAAACTCCGGGCTGGCGGTTATGAGCGTATCGACAAACCGAGTGCTGTCCTTGCGTGTCTGACACCCGGCCTGTTCAATACGGCTCTGAATGAAATGATAATAACGGCCCTCCGGCTTGACGATATGGAAGTTGTACTTGCTCTTTGCCGTGTCAATATCCGGGTTGCTGGCATACTTTTCTTTCTGTCTTTCGTGATGGGCTTCCAGCGGCCTTGCCGGGTTGCCCTTGTGCTTTGCAAATCGCAGGATTGCGTATTGCGGCAATCTATCAATCCTCCCTCCTGCGGACGGTTAGAGGGCGGTTTCCGGGGCAGGGAATACAAACGTACAGCCCTACCCCGGACAGCCCCAAAAAGTCCTTGATTTATGGGCTTTTGACAGCCCCTATTTGTCCGTATTCCAGCGGCGTTTCCTGTCGCTGGCGTTCTTTTGCCGCCTATGTACCCGTTTGGCGCAGGTTTCGCAATATTTCGCCCGGTTGGAACGGGGGACGAAAGCCGCCCCGCACTCGGCGCACCGCTTCACGCTGTCGCTATGGAAAATCTCCGCTTCCAGCGGCTTGTCCTGTGGCAAGACCGCCCAGCGGAACCACTTGCAGCAGACGGAGTAAGAGATGGTTTGGGGGCAGACACATTCCTCCCCATCGTCCAGCAGCAGACAGTTGCCGTTCTCATAGTTGCAACAAGTTTTCCGAACAAGGGCGTTTGCCCGTCTGCGCTGCGCCGGGGTAATACGGGGCAAGCCGCCGCCCGGAGTGCGCTCTATCTCTGGTAGTTTTTTGCTCATGCGTTCCTCCGTTTTCGCTTTACTGCCGTTTTCCCGAAAGCCGTTCCTACCCCATTCCTGCGGCGTGTCCCGGCGTTGGTACGCTCTCCCCACTTCGGGCCAAGTTGGCCCGAACTGACTTCTGGACATTTTGTCCACAAGTGGCGGTGTCATGGCGTGCTTCCCCAGCCGGTAATATCTCTTTCGGACGGTCATTCACTTGTGCTTGTCCATCGATGAACTAACACAAGTCTACACTTTTTTGACTGCCCCTCCCGTATATCCGAAAGGTTGGAAATCACGCTGAAAAACACACTATTTCCACGCTCTCGGATTTGTGGTAGAATGAAAGAAACCGTATGCTGACAAGGAGGGCGAGCTATGAAAATGCCAACAGGAAAAATTGGCACGGCTATGTTTGCCCCTTGCGGTATGAACTGTTTGGTCTGCTATAAGCATTGTTATCATAAAAAGCCGTGCGCTGGTTGCTTGAACAGCGATATGGGCAAACCGGAACACTGCCGCAAATGCAAGATAAAGGATTGTATTAAGGGTAAAGGGCTGTCCTATTGTTTTGAGTGTCCCGATTATCCCTGCAAGCTGATAAAAAACCTTGAAAAAAGCTACAACAAAAGGTATCAGGCGAGCCTTATGGAGAATAGCGAGTTTGTTCGTCAGCACGGTTTAGAAAGGTTCATGGAACAGCAGAAAGGAAAATATACTTGTACCCAATGCGGGGGTATCATTTCTATCCATGACAGAGAGTGCAGCGAGTGTCAAGAAAGCATGAAATAAGGGGGTGTGCAGATTGGCGTTGACTATACAGGAACGCCTAAAAGACCTGCGTGTGGAGCGTGGGCTGACGCTGGAACAGCTTGCGGAGCAGACCCAGCTTTCCAAGTCTGCGCTGGGCAGCTATGAAGCGGACGACTTCAAAGACATCAGCCATTATGCCCTTATCAAGCTGGCGAAGTTTTACGGCGTGACAGCCGACTATCTGCTGGGGCTGACCGAAACAAAAAATCACCCAAACGCCGATCTTGCAGACCTGCGTTTGAGTGACAAGATGATTGACCTGCTGAAAAGTGGGCGAATTGATACCGCCCTGCTTTGTGAACTGGCGGCGCACCCGGATTTCGTGAAGCTGCTGGCTGATATACAGATTTATGTGGAGGGTATCGCCGCTACGCAGATACAAAACTTGAACGCATGGGTAGACGTGGCGAGGGCTGAAATCGTGGAGAAGTACCAGCCGGGGGAGCATGACAAAACCGCCGGAGTGTTGCAAGCCGCCCATGTGCGGGAGGGCGACTATTTCAGCAGCCGAGTACATCACGATATAGACGCTATCATGGAGGATATACGGGAAGCCCACAGGGGCAGGAGCGACAGCGCCCCGGAGAATACCATTGTGGACGAACTCAAGCGAGATTTGGAGGAAGTAGCCAGCTTTAAGGGCAGTCGGGCGGAACAACTGCTGATGGTGTTCTGCAAGCAGACGAAGCTACGTTATAGCAAGCTGACAGAGGAAGAAAAACAATGGCTGACCCGGATTGTTCAAAAATCCGAATTGGCGAAAAGTTATGTGCCGCAAAGGGGAAAGAGAAAATAACAAGTACGCCTTAGGCGGAAAAGGCGGAGTAAAGGGGATACTAAAGTGTTTAATGAAATTTGCATATATGAAGCGAAAATTGATAAACAAGATGAAATTGAAACTTTGATGAAAGAGGTTGCCGAGTTTTATCTTTCACAACCCGGAGTAATTGATGTGAAATATATCAAACGCACACACCGGCAAGAGGATTTCAACGCCGTAAAGGACGGGAAACCACCTATCCGCTTAACAAAATGGGTAGGAAAAGTCACCTATATTTTGCACTGGACGCTTGAAGATGAAGAAACTCATGCCCGTGTTTCAAAGTTAGGATTGGAGCAATTTTATAAAAGGTGGAACCGTTGCCTAACCACAATGCCCAAGATTTTATTGGGTGAGAATATTGTGTAGTACGCTTTATTGGCATAAGTCGCAATCGCATAACCGGGGAGATAGCAAAGCCAGCCAAGCCAGTCAACGGTCAAGATGAACGGCGCTTACAGCGCCGCCGTTGACAGCCTCGACTGTCTTTGCTGATGGGCAATCAAGGCGGGAAAGCCCCAAAATGGCTTTCCCGCCCATTTCAATTTTGAGAAGAAGAACAGCCCTACAATAGCTTTAACGGCGGACAAGCACAGTATGGGATTGTCCGTCTTGTCTACCCATTCAGCGGGACGGGCGGCGGCGGTCAAGGCCGGGCGCAAGCCCGTTCATTTCAGCCTTGACGGTTGCCGTCCGTTCTGCTACTTTTGCCGAGTGTATATACAACATCGGGCCAAGTTGACCCTAAGTCCAGACGTAGGACGAGGGACAGGGGCTTCATATACGCCCTGTCTGCTGGCGAAACCAGCCCTGCGCTTG
The DNA here is from genome assembly GCF_000820765.1 of Candidatus Soleaferrea massiliensis AP7. Taxonomy (GTDB): domain Bacteria; phylum Bacillota; class Clostridia; order Oscillospirales; family Ruminococcaceae; genus Soleaferrea; species Soleaferrea massiliensis. The sequence continues at coordinate 77,144 of NZ_CCYH01000025.1, read as the reverse complement.
CGGCTTTCGCCCCGCAAGCACAGCCTGTTTTCCTGCCGCTTCAAATGCCCTTGCCCTCCCCGGTGGCAACGGCATTTTCACGGCAACGCCGACAGAGCGTATAACACACTACACTTTGCTACGCAAAGTCGTGTGCCAAAAGGGGCCTTGCCCCCTTTGGATTCCCCCACAACAAACGGCGCTATGCCTCCCCCTGGCCGGGGCGCATAGCGCCGTTTGTTGTCAGCAGCCCGTTTCACGGTCTGCGTGTAGTCTCTTGTAAACTGACCTAACCCAGAGCATAAACAAAATTCGTTTTGTTTATGCTCTTTTTCTATTTCCGACAATAACAGGTCATTGATGGTAACAGGCTTATCACCAGAATTGAAAATGAGTGTGATCTTATCGTCGTATAAGTAGATTGCATTCACAAACACGCTTATTAAAGTTTTACGGTATTTTATATCGTTGATGTTTCCCTTTTTCAAGTCGTTCAAGAAGAATTTCACTTTGGGGATTGTCAACATGGGATAGGATTTTTCTTCAAGCGCGATTTCCTTTTCCAGCATTGCGTGTTCTTTTTCCAATTCAGGAGCTTCTAAATATAAAGATTTTCGGACACTGTCTATATCACACTCCATGATGGCATTCATCAGATTTTTGTGTTTTCGTTCATTTTCAGAAAGGGCATTTCTTAGTCTTCTTAAATTGGTGGTGTCCTTTTCAGCTTCACATACGGCAACCACTTCTCTAGCTATTTTGGAAATGTTCTTGTCGGTTAGGAGTTTACGGCATTCATTAACCACAAGGTCTTCAATGCAATCTTTACCGACCATTTTCTTTTGACACAGCTTTTTCTTCGCTCCATTGCAGATGTAATAACGGTACACCTTTTGACTTTTTGCAGTACCAGAAAAACCCGTCATCATTTCCTTACAATGGCCGCAGAACAGCTTTGTTGTAAGCAGGTATTCAACCTTTGCTTTTGCTCTGGCAGGGGCTTTTCTGTTATTATCCAAAATTTCCGCCACCTTTTCAAATAGTTCATCCGATATGATTCTCGGTATTTTATCGGGTAATTCCTTGCCTTTGTATGTATATATCCCAATATACCGTTTGTTTTGCAGCATTTTCCGCAACGAATTTTTATTAAACGGCGCGCCCCTTGAAGTTCTGTGCCCCTCTGCGTTCATTTGCGTTGTTATTTCTGTCACGCTCATGCCGTCAGCATACATCTGAAAAATACGACGAACAAGCGGGGCTGTTTCTTCATCAACAACGTAAATTTTTTTACTGTTCTCATCTTCGGGATTTATCCGTACGGTCTTATAACCAAGCGCAATATTGCCGCCGGTGCTGAACCCCTTTTCGCCGTTTAAATCCAAGCCTCTTGTGATCTTCTGCCCCAATTCAACACTATAATATTCTGCCATGCCCTCAAGTACACTTTCCATAAGAATACCGCTTGCGTCGTCACTGATATTTTCACGGGCGGAAAGGACACGGACACCGTTCTTTTTTAGGATGTTCTTATAGTGTGCGCTGTCGTATCTGTTTCGTGCAAACCGATCAAGCTGATAAACCAGTATATATTGAAATTGCTTTTTGTAGCTATTGTCAATCATCTGCTGAAAACGCAAACGGTTGTCGCTTGTCCCTGTCAGTGCCCGATCAATATATTCTTCAATGACATTGTAGCCGTTGGCTGCGGCATATCTATAGCATTCTTTTAGTTGTCCCTCAATTGCTTTCTTCCGTCTGGCTTTTGTCGCTGTATCTTGCGTAAATTACGGCTAACATATTTTCACCATCCTTTCAGAACTCGCTTTTTTAAAATAGTTGAGGATATATTCTCTCTGTCAATCTGCGCATAATTTCAGCATTAACATCCCGTATATTTGCAATTCGGTTAAAGTCAAAATTCTTAATGTATTCGATATCTGTATCGGTGACTATTATTTTAGTTTTATCTTTTACCCGGTCAACCATCTGTGTTATCTTAAAATCGACATATTTGATTTTATCATCTAAAGTTAACGGATATAATGCACATTTTAGATTGAAACGAGACCTTAATTCAGGTGATAAATATTCACCAACCTTTTCTTTGGGCATATTCGATGTAAATACAATAATGTACTTTTCTAAGTTATAATCACGACCCATGGAATCTGTAAAAGAGCCATCTTCAAGTAATTGCAAAAAGAAGTTATACACGGGTTTACTTGCTTTTTCAAATTCATCTATTAAAATAACTTTACTCCTGCTTAAAGATAGCTTGTCCGATAATTCTCCTTTACTACTTCCGATATACCCTCTTGGGCTACCGATAAGGCTACTTAAAGCATGCTCGGCACTATAGTTACCAAAGTTTATCTTTATTGGTGGCTCGTTTGGTGCCAATTTTTTATGCAGTAACCTTGCTATTTCAGTTTTACCGATTCCTGAAGCTCCACATATCAATACTGAAAATATAGGCTGATATCCCAGTACATTGAACAAACGGAATTTAGACAGTTCTTCTTTTAACCGGGTCTTAAATAAATTATTCCCAAATAAATTTTCATTTAGGTAATCCATCACACTGTTAAATTCATTTTGAGAAATATCAACAATGTTTTTTATGGGATCATTATCAATTTCGAGTTTATCTTCCAATCGGTAAATTTCACCAATTTTAAAATAAAGCATATCCTTAACAAGTTGAGAATACTGTTTTTCAGTTATAAGAAATATATCTATTGATTGAGGATAAGACAGAATACTATTTATAATAATTTCCAGTATGCTAATCAGAGAATCCGCCTTATCCTCACTATAAAATAAAGTGGAAATATCTATATATACCTGCTTTGTTCCGGGTGGAAAGCTGAATGACTTTTGTTCCTTTGCAAAAAATGACCAACTAACCATTTCACCGTGCATTTCCGATATTACATCATCTAAGTCATTTCGATTTCGCTTATCATATTCATAAATATCAATTTTGTCCATGAAACAATCTCCTAAATTACAATATTATATCTTGAACAATGGCAATAATATCAATATAGTGGATATCTTCATTATTTGATTTTTGTTCCATTTCTTGTCCATCTTCAATATCAGTTATATCTGCATTCTCTGGTGAGCTATCACCCTTTTCTTGTAAAGATTTCATTCTGTTTATTTTCTTTTCAAGATCGTTTTTACTAAATTTTCCTTTATAAACACCGACTATAGAAACTTCTCCGATTTCAATATCGGATACATTATAAAAGCTTTCCATTTCATTCTCTGCTTGCATTGGAATCTTTAACATAACTTTGTACTCGTTCTTTTTGGATTGTACTGTTCCTTCAATTATATAAGATGAATCTTTTAAAAACACACTTATTATTGAAGTTATATCCATAGTACCAATACCATCAATTGGGATTTGATTCAAGGCACCACTTAACAAGGCCTTTGTTCCGGCTACATCATCAGGATTCGTTATTTCTAAATTTAGTCCTTCAATTTTCACAAGTTCTCCTGATTTTAGCTTTGATAAGTCATTCTCACATTTTGCCTTTTCATATATGGGATTTAATACTGTTGATTTTGTAGATACTACATTAAAAGTATCTATAACTTTTTTAGATTTGACACCGTTTATTTCTCCATCCATCTCAAATTTGGGAATCAGCTTGCCTAAATAGGGGACTTTAGATAATCCAGAAGTGTCAATATCTGCGTTAGCTGTTCCCTCAACATGACTATCTTTTTCTCGTGAAGCTTGGGTCTGTACTCGATTATCGATCAGCATAGATATTTCAAAAGCCTTTGCATAGTTTATATAGTAGACATTAAACATATTATTACTTCCTTTCATTATTCACATCTCAATTGATTCCAGCGCGTCAAATACTTTGTGATAAACCATCTGATTCGGATAATATCTATAATCAGAAAAAACAGAAATGCCAGTTTTATAGAAGTGTTCCAGAATCGCCGCCGCGCAGGCCGCGCTCCGGCTCTGCCCATACTCGCATTGACAAATAATATCCAGCCCGTCCACCTTTGCCGCATAGATAAATTTTGCCAAGTCATCTGCTTCTGGAAAATAAGTATCATAGGTCAGACCATAATCACCGAGAATTTCTCGATCTATGTCATGTATGGCTATTTGGAACACACGATCAGTTATACTAGAATAGTCCACAGGTTTATATTCTTGATCGGTGCGTTTTGTCCTTGGGTCACAGAAACTGATAACAGCTACATTGTCTGGGAATCCATCCCGCAAAAGTTTTTCAACTGCTTTTCTGGAATAGATTTTAACATCCAATTGTTTCACCCCTCTATAATTCGCAAATATTTATACACCGTAGGATAAGATAGGGAACACAAGCGTGATAACTCTTTCTTGTTGACTTCTCCCTTTTTGTATTTTGGATAGTGCTTATAAAAGATACCGGGAATGTCGTCTGCTGTAACGGGGGGCCTGCCGATGGTCTTACCTTTGGACTTCGCATTCTCCATACCGCTTTTTACACGCTGACTTATCATGTTTCGTTCCAGCTCGCTGAACACACCCATCATTTTGAGCATTCCCTCTGTCATAGGGTCAAGCTCCTTACTGCAATCCACAACAAAGTTTCCTAAAATCAACTTGATATGCCGTTCCTTTGCAAGTTCAATGATATCACAAAGTTGTTTCGTACTGCGGGTAATTCGGCTGACCTCTGTTGCAATAACGGTATCACCGGATTTTACGATATTGAGCAGCTTGTTAAGCTCCGTGCGGTTTTCTTTTGTACCGCTCTCATACTCCAAATAAATCGTTGTGTCGGTTGCACCCTGCTGTTTTAGTTCCCTAACCTGACGATTAATGTCCTGCATTTTCTCGTTTGTAGAACATCTTGCATAACCGTAAATCAATTTTTGTACACCTCTTATGTTTAATATGTACATATTATAAGATATAAACGAAAAGAAGTCAACTGTTTCGTTTATATCTTTGACCGTGTTTCCATAGGAATACAGCTGTTTTTACGGCTGAAAAAACTATAAGTGTAAAGAGATGTTATATTTTATATGGGATAAAAGAAAAATCGCCCTCGAAAAGATGAAATTTCCTGCATCTTTCCAAAAGCGACCTTATAAGTCCTGTTAAGATTTTATGGAAGCTCTGATATTGTCTATAAGATTGCTCCAATCCTGTTCAAATGCCTTTTCCCGTTGTTCCTGAACAATGTCAATACCGTCCTTAGGCTTGCCACATTTCTCTCCATACATTGTAAAAAATCCTGAACTTGGCATTGGATTGTCAGTACCCTGCGTTTCTTTCATAACCACTAGCACTGAAATAAAAAACCCATATTTGTCATAGGTGAACTCGGATAATTTACCTAACTCTCTGCCAATTGCATGAGGAGAGGGATAATGCACCCTTTTGCACAATTCTTCATAACAGATTGTCTGTCTCTGGCCTGCGCAATCTATTAAGACATTCGCGATTTCAATATGTAGGGAATTCATTTTTTTCATATCATGTACCCCTTTTAATTCATCATCACGTAGCTTTATTTATTATACCTCTATTTTTTGAATTTGAAAAGATACATACAGTTTAAAAGTAAAGGCAGAACGCAAAAATCACTTTTGCATTCTGCCCTGAAATAAACATGGACATTTTCTTATGGTTTGGCTTATTTTTTATTAAAATGCTGATCTAACATTTCATTTTGCGCTTTTGTCATTTTGTTGAGATTATGCCTTTGGATAATTCCAACAACATTAGCCCTGTTTTGATCGCGGCGCATTTTTGCCAATTCTTCATTACCATCTTCAACGGCTTCGTAAACAGCATGAAAGCCTGATATCATAGAAGAATGCATGTCATTTACAGCTTCTCGGACTATCCGGCCAGACTGCTCTGTAACCAGTCGTTGTCTGTCACGGTCTAATAGTTCTGTCGCATACCGAACATCATAATCGGAAGAACGCATATCATCATAGAGCCAGCGCAAAATCCACAGTTCACGGTAGGTGAGAGAAACTAGCTTCGTAGTCTCATAAAGATTTGTCAAGGTTTCCGCATTTATTTTTAAATCATCCTCAAGCATTGCAATCTTTTTTGCCTGTGTTTCTTTCCAATGGGCAAGTTCCTTATTGTAGGTTGGAACTGTAACGGTGTTATAGTGTTCCATGTCAGATTTATGCTTTGCGTCAAGCTGCGCCTGCTGCTGTGCAACCTCATCCTGTGCCTTTTGCTGTTGCTCAGCGGCCAAACGTTTTGCTTCCTCAACCGCCTTTAAGTATTCGGCTGAGTGCGCCAATTGTAGATTCATGTCCTTTTTCTTTTTAGAAAACTTAACCATAGACACAATAAAAAGGATTCCGGTCAGAGGAAACACAAGTCCGAAAATGCTGGAAATGAGTTGAAATAATAGAAAACCGCCAGAGTTGGTAACTTTACCTATTGAAATTCCAATAACAATCAAGAGAATAAGCACAACGGCGCCGACGATAACAACAAACTTTAATTTTTCTCTAATCCAGCTTTTGAAATGTCTCAGGCTGTCCGATAAATAATTTGAGTAACTGTATTGTGTCTTCGGTGGCGGGGGCACCTGCGGCTGAATTTGTGGCACATTCAATACTTTACGGGTTGGAGCCGCAGGCAATGTTTTGAACCTTTCAGATTTTAACCTGTTTAATTCTTCCTGCTCAATCTGAATCGCAGTTGTCAGTGTCATAGCGTCCCGAATGATTTCAATTTCTTCTGGTTGTGTATATTTACCCATATTGTAAATCCTCCTCAATTATGTAATACAAACAGATATGCACTCCCGCATGTTCAGTTCCATCCCTGATGAAAAAACCCTTTCGCATTTTTAATCATCCTCCTGTTTTATATCTTTAATCATTATGGTGTACATCAATAAACAGTTCGGGACTGACATTAAGAGCCAAACAGATTGCCCGCAGGTCTTCGGCATACAAAGTCCTCTTGCCATTGAGTATCGCATTAAACGTTGAATTTGGGATACCGGCTTTTTGCGCCACTGTTTTTTGTTTCAAACCGTTCTCCTCCAGATAGGTACGGACTTTTTTATATACCAACACAGTCAACCACCACCCTGTTACAAATATTCTGGATTAATTTAAGTATAATAAAGAATATCTGTAAAGTCAAGACGCAATTACAGATTTCCTGTATTATATTATTGATTTTTGGGATTTTTCAGGTATAATAACAGAGTGAGGTGATACGAATTGAAAGATAAGAACGATAAATATGAGATAGGCGAGAGAATCCGTAAATTCCGCTTAGACAGAAAGTTAGACCAAAAGGAATTGGCTAAAATCATTGGTGTCACCAACAGCCGGATTTCCAACTGGGAGCAGGGACAGAATCGTCCTGACGCGGATATCCTTGCTAAACTATGTAGGGCGCTCGAAGTATCACCCAGTGAATTGCTCGACGTTCGCCTGTCTACCGATGAACTCAACGACCAGGAAAGAAAAGTCATCAAAGCATACCGAGCCAAGACTGAACTCCAACAAGCTGTGAATATCTTATTGGGGATAGAGGAAGAACAATAAATCCACCGGGTAGCTTAAGTCAAAAACACCTCAAAATGGACCTTGTATATATATGTGAAAAAGGACAAAGGACTGTTTCTTTTGGTTCCACAAGAGGTTTTGAAACTGTCAAGCACCCCCGTAGAACCATGACATCTAACCGAGATGGGTAGAACAGTAGCCATATAGAAAAAGACCCCCTGCATAATTTAAACCGGGCTGATACACCGTTGTACACCATTAGAAAGGTATGATTCGTCATGAAAAGATTACTAAAGCCAGTCAATACAAATACAGAATATCGATCACCAAACAAATGTATGTTCACACCAGCAGATGTTCAGGATTTCCTTTTACAGATAGATGAACTCAGTGGTTACGATATTTCATTTGAAAACGCTCCTGATGGCTCTGTGGATTTCCTTATTGGTAACTCCCTTTATCATATTGCGGATATTGCACCAATCGTTTAAATTTGCTTTACACACGTAAACAGACAGCCGCTGATAACTGCATATCGGCGGCTGTCTTTATAATAACACTCTTGCATATCGAACATTGATTTCATTGAAAGATTGTAACAAATGAATCAATAAAAACAATGTTTGAAAGTATGCTTAGAACTCAACGGATTCGCAATCATTTCCATGCGAATCATTTACAGGGATATAATCATCATAATAAAAATGATGACGGTGCCCGGCATTCCCATTGGGACTGATTTTATAAACAATTCTGTCTTGCTCATATAACAAGTCCTTTATCCTGCTAAGCTCTTTGCCGAGACTTTGGGAGGATTGCGCAATAGGTATCTGAAATAACCTTTCCCCAGCTTCAATCAGGTTTTTTGCAAATCCGTTCCATTGCTTTTTAGGGGATTCCGCAAGCAAGGCCCGTATGGTCTTGACAATAGGGCTGGTCTGATATTCAAATTTTGCCTCTTGTTTTGCTACTTCGTCAGCGTCTCCGACAAACTCCCATTGACAAGTATTTTCGTTAAAGCTGATCAAAATTTCGTCCTGTTCAACATCACGGCCTGTAATATGTAATGTTGCTTGCTGCGCATGGCGGGAAGCTTTCTTGATCACAAACATGGTGTCCATGACCCCCGAAATTCCATTTGTCCCTGTGATCTCGTTAAAGGGGTCTTCCTTGTCTTTGGTCTTACTGGTATGGTGTACGAACAGAACACTAATCCCTTTTTTGTCCATAGCCTCTTTTATCATACCCGCTTCACGGTAATCATGGTCGTACCATCTTTCACCGCGCAGACCCTGCCCCCGAATTTTTTGAAAGGTGTCGATAATGACAAGCTTTGTTTCCGGGTGCTGTTTGAGGTGTTCATCAATGAGTTCCATCAAACCATCTTCCAGATTTATGATTTCGGTGGAAAAGTAAAACCACGGCGGGGCAGGGCTATTATCCAACAATCGGTTCAAGCGCCCTTGCAGACGTTTCAGAGTGTCCTCAAAGGATAAATATAACACTCCAGCCTGCTGTGTCTGCCACTGTAAAAACATTTCACCTGCCGCGATTTTTAGACCCAGCAACAGCACAAACCAGCTCTTTCCGCTTTTGGGCGCGGCAGCAAGCATGCTTGTCCCCTCTGGCAGAATTCTGTCTACAAGGTATTTGGTGGGTGGCAAATCAGCTTTTTGCAGATCAGGTGCGGAGATGATATTCAAACCCCTGCTTGTTTTGCCCTCTTTTGACACCTGATCATTTACATGCGCTTTCCGCCACTGTTCATTGTCTTGCAGGGCTGTCCGATCAGCTTGTGTAGCCGCCGCTAAATTGGGCAGATAGTCAGACCGGTCAAGTTTTTTCTTGTGTTCGTCGTCCTTTTGACTTGCATATGGACTGGAACGAAATGCTTTAATCGCTTCGTTAGTGTCATTATTGCACCAGTACATTAATTTTGCCATGAGCCCCGCGTCGTCTTCACTTTCGTTTCCATGAGGACGAGCACCGTTCCAATAGGCTTTCAGCTTTTTATCTTTATCAATGCCAATCTGCAAAAAATCGTCAGATTGAGAGGCCGAAGCAGCAGGCTCTACTGCCGCTTTTGTCTCCGGTATATTTCTCTGCATATACATGTCCAACACCTCTTGCAGTTTTGCTGTACCGTCAACAATAGAATTGTTGTTGATCGCATTGCCGGTAATGGTTACAAATTTGCTCGTTGCACCTGCAATATAGATTTCAAGCCCTTTTTTCTGAATTATATTGAAAATTATCCGCCGTGAAAATAATACGGATTCCGTTGCCGCTTGGGCTGATTTCCGTATAGCTTCCCATTTTGTCTATAATATCGCTTGCCATATCGGAAATCGTACCCTCTACAACGCAATGATCGATATCAATAGCACCAATACCATGAAAGATACCGATTCCCAAACCGTCATACTTCCCCGTTTCAAATGCTTTACAGACAGTTTGGAAGTCTGAAAAGGTACTGGGGTCATTTGACTTTGCTTTGTAGCCCGTGTGTGGATTATAAGGGATTTTTCCACGGTCATTATCGCGTTTCCAGACGCACCACAAAGCCAGTTGAATCAATAAATCTGGTATATTATGAAAGTTCATTTTCATCCTCCTCCGACATTAAAAAGCCGTTTCCAGATGGCAGAAAAACCATTCCGGTTATGGACTTATCGAACCCTTGGTTTATTGTTTCCAGCATTTGCTCTTCGTTTACCGGCTTAGCTGTGCCGCTGAGCATAGATAGGATGATTTTTTCAATACTATTCTTTTTCATTTGACTCGTCCTCTTTTCTGTTTTTGTGATTTTTCAAACGGTCTTGCACTTTATTGAAAAGCTCTTCTGAAACAATGGCGGGCATACCGTTAGGAATAACAACATCACCGAAACGGTATTCGCCCATAAATCGGCGGTTCTTTATTAAGCTGTAAATATACTCCGTGGTAAATTGTTTGCATTTGGTTTTTCCAAACACATACCGACTATTAATATCCTTGCATATTGCACCCACAGGCTGTCCGTCCGCATACCGAGTAAAGATTTCAAGGACAACGGTCGCCGCCAATGGATCAATTTCATAATGCTGTTCTGTATTGGTGCAATACCCAAATAGGGGGATTCCGCCATTCGTTTTGCAGTTTAAGGCGTTTTCTTTTTGTCCCTATCTTATTTTATAGCTCAACTCATCACTATACATTTTTGTTATAGTTTTGAGCATTTCCTCTAATAAAATTTCACAGGAATCGTTTTGTGAATGTTCAAAAACGGAAAGAATTTTTACACCGCCCACTTTTAATTGTACCTTGTACATCCCATAGTCATAAGAGCCGCGAGATACCCGGTCTATCCGATAAACCAAAACCGCTTGAAATTGCTTCTTAGCACTATCGGCAATCATACGTTGGAATTCCGGGCAGCCATTAGATAATCCAGATGGATTTCTGTCAATGTATTCACCAACAACAGTATAGTTGTTCTCCTTGGCAAATTCATGACATGATCTTAATTGCATTTCTATGCTTTCCTCTGCCGGATTTTTATTAGTAAAACGTGCGTAAATTACTACTTTCATTTTCAAAACTTCCTTTCAAATTGAAATTAATTTCCCTGTGGATTTTCGTTGTCCAAAGAAACTAATCTACAACATCATCTTCACCCCGTTCCTGCTGTTCCTCAGCTTTTAAAAACGCCTCGTACTCCGCGCAATGCTCCGCAACATATGCTTCGATGTCGGCAATGATCGCAAAGGCCAATTGCTGGGTCTGCCTGCGATTGATATGAAAATTTGAATAATCCATATTGCCGACACCCCAAAATAGAGTTTATAAACCCAACAACTTGACTTCGAGATTATTGTAACGTACAATAGGTTTATTAGAATCAGTTAAAAATAAACTTTTACATAAACTTTTGGGGGACTCCATGAAAAACAGAAAAATTAATGGTACAAAAGCTGATGCCGAGATGATCGTTACAAATGAAAATGGCAACCTTAAACGGCTGCCAAGTGATTTTTACTATGATAAAATAGAATTAAGAAATTATGAAATTTGTGGTCAGTCATCTACGCAAATGATATGTGCGGTGTATGATTGCGGTTTAGATTTACATAAATTGATCACTCCCATTCAATGCAGAACACCTGATTTATTATTACAAATGTTAACACTAAAAGGAGAATTGTCTAACCAACCTTTTGAATTATTAGCCAAGAAATATAATGACAAGATTATAAGTGACAATGACTTAAATATAATAATTAAGTGGTGCCGAAAAAATGGGTATCCTTTTAAACCAATTGTTACAGCAAAGACTAACACTCCATTCAAATTAATGATTCAGCCAGACTATAAGCAAACCATTGGTTTTTTTATATGGGATTTTATTTATTCTTTAAATGAGACATACTGTGCTTTTTTACTATTCCAAAATTTGGTCGGTCAGGATAAGTTACCAAAAGAAACGGTGTATATATCACTTCCACCGAAAACAGGACCTGAAACAGAATGGAGAGATAGAGAATTTATAAAACTACAAGATGTAAAAAAAGATGAATTCAAAAGTCTCTTTGAAAACAAATATCAAGAAATATTATTCACCAATCGAATATCTGTTAAAGACGAAATACACTTAGAGGTAAAAGCAGAAAGTCTATTTGATGCCGCATTTTACCAATTAGCAATTTTATTAAATAACTACAGTAAAGAAATTAGGATTTGTCCTTTATGTAATAAGTATTTTGAAGTGGCACACGCGAATCAGAAATACTGCTTAAATAAAAATGAATATGGTATTCGTACCTGCTATCCTCAAAAAAAGCATAAGAGGAAGAAATTGATGGAACAAAAAAACAACAGTCAAGCATAAGCTCAACTGTTGTAAAATTTGGTTACAACCACCGTGTCACGGCGAATCCACCCACGAAGTAAAACATTTTTGTTTTTGGCCTGTGTTGCTCCACCACTTATATCCAAAACAGGCCTGTTATTATCCTCAGGGATGACAACAGGCCGTTTTATTCTGCCTTCAAACGGGTCCAGCACCTCGATGTCCAGATGATCCTCATATACATAAATGCGGTCCCATACACCGCGATATGAAGAACAAATTCCCTCAGGACTTACAGTATCAGTTCCGGCACCTCTATGCGATGGTCAACGACGGCAGGGAAATTCCGCGTGTTGTCAAGCTCGTACCGCTGACCGGCGGGATCTTCCTCAAGTTCCGCGCTCTGGTCCTTCAGCGTTTCCTGCTCCGCCAGATACGGTCCGTTTAACTGTCTGAACTGCCCGTCAGTCAAGATTCCTGCCGCCAGCTTTTCAAAACAGCTGTAATCAGGTTGTCAGTCTCCGCAAACCATTTCTTTGCCAGTTCCAGCTTTTTGCGCTTTACGGCAAGCTCTTTCTCACCTGTCCGGACTGTTCGTCTGTCAAATGGTCAATAAGCGCTTCCCAGCCGCTCCGCACGGCCGCGCATACGGTTTGAACGGCTTTTAAAACGGCGCCCCGCAGACACAACGCCTTACCGTGCGGGGCGCGCGTTGTTCCCTGTACTTGTGGTATTCCCCGCAAACACGGGGCGTTTTTTCTTCATCCCGGCTCCCGTGCCGGCAAAGCTAACGGAGCCTAGAATAAAATCCTTCCCAATCTTGCAATACAACGCGGCTGATGATATAATTAGACTGCATAAGTACCTAGTCACATGTTTTTTGGCTGTGAGCTTTGTTTTTCATTAGTCTATATAGGTTCCCAGAAACCGTCTTCCATTTCATGGCAGTGACAGAATGATTATATCGTCCTGTGCCGGCTTTTTCCGCCATAAAAGAGAAAAACATCAGAAGGGGATGAAAAGATGCGCAAAGCTTTGAAGATAAACTGGTGCCGATGGTGGGTATGGGCGCTGATTCTGCTTATCACCTTTGGAGCCCTGGGCGGAGGCTATTGGCTGTATTATCAAAGCATCGAGCGGGCGGTTTATTCCACAACACTCTCCTTTATGGAACAAATCGCGGATCACGACCATCTCAATATCGTCAACCAAATGGACAGTAAGACGGAATATCTTAAGGTCGTTCTCGGTCGGATTGACACGGCCAGAGACAGCCGGTTCGAGGATGTGATGTACAATCTGGGCGTGGAGGCTAAGACAACTTCCTTCGATACGCTCTACCTGGTCACGGCGGACGACGAGGTGTACAACAGTTCCTATCTGAAAACCTCCCTTCAGGAAATGCCCTGGGCGGAAGAATTCGAGCGGGCAGGCGGCGGCTTCGCCATTCGGTATGATGAGGTCAGCCGGGAAAAATGGGGCGAGTTTCTTGTCTATGGCGTGCGTTTGGACACGCCGGTTTTCTGTGGGGAAAAAGAAATCAGAGGCGCGGTTGGATTGGTGCCCATTGCCGAAATTGCCGATCAAATGCGGCTGGAAAGCTTTGACGGACAGGGCATCGCGGTTGTCATGCAGAAGTCCGGGGATATCATTACGGCAAGCCAACAGTACAGCACACTGGACAACAACTTTTTGACGCCATTGGAGCACGCCAGGTTTAAAAACGGAGACTCCCTGGAATCCTGCCGGCAGGCGGTGGAACAGGGTGAGAGCCTGTTCGTGGAATACAGCTTGGACGGAAGCTCCTACTACGCCCTGTTCCAGTCGCCGGACCACCACGCGGACAACGAGTGGTATCTGGTGGTGCGGGTCTCCACGCAGGTAACGGCGGACCAGGTAAGGACGCTGATCTCCCGTTCCCTTCCGTTTTTCTTTGTGCTGGGCGTTTTGATTTTGCTTATCGCCTATTTTATCTATCACACCATGAACGCGGCAAAGATTGCGCGAGCCTCCGAACAGGCCAAATCGACATTTTTGGCCAATATGAGCCATGAGATCCGTACGCCTCTCAACGGCATCGTAGGGCTGCAATATCTCATGCGCCAGAATTTGGACGACCCCGGCAAGCTGGAGGCATATTTAAAAAAAGCGGAGGTATCCGCGTCGTTTCTGCAAAGCGTCATCACCGACGTTCTGGATATGTCCAAGATCGAGAGCGGGCAGCTGGAGCTCTATCCCAAGGAGATGGATTTGAAGCTTCTGATTGAAGAAGTACATATCCTGCTGGAAAACCAGGCGGAGAACAAAGGTCTGCGGCTTCGTATTGGCTGCGGAGAATTGAAGGAGCCGCTTGTATGGGGGGACGCGCTGCGCGTCAAGCAGATCCTCGCGAACTTAATGGGCAACGCGGTGAAATTCACGCCCGAGGGCGGAGAGGTCTCGCTGACCGTCCGCCAGGAATTATCCGGCGGCGTGGCCAACACCGTGTTTCAGGTGGCCGATACTGGCTGCGGCATGAGCCCGGAATTTTTACAGCGCATCTGGCTGCCCTTCGAGCAGGAACGGCGCGCCGCCTCTCAAAACGGGACGGGCCTCGGCACCGCGCTGAGCAAGACCCTGGCGGAGAAGATGGGCGGCTCCATCTCGGTGGAGAGCCAGCTGGAAAAAGGAACCGTGTTCACCGTTTCTATCCCCTTCCCGGCTGCAAAGCCGCCAGGCGATGAACATACGGCGAACGATCCCCCGGATACGGACTGGACTTTGAAAGGAAAACGCATCCTGGCCGTGGAGGACAACGAGATCAACCGGATGATCGTCGTGTCCATTTTGGAGGAACAGGGATGCGAGCTGACACAGGCGCAGAACGGGCAGGAGGCTCTGGACGCTTTTGAAAGCAGCTCGCCGGTCTGGTTTGACCTGATCCTGATGGATGTCCAGATGCCGGTAATGGACGGCTATGAGGCCACGCGGCGCATTCGCGCGCTGTCCAGATCCGACGCGCGGACGGTCCCGATCATCGCCATGACCGCCAATGCTTTCAGCGAGGATATTGAAAAAGCACTGGCGGCCGGCATGGACGACGTGGCGACCAAGCCTTTGGACATCAAGCTGCTGCTCAAAAAAATGGAGATTATCAGAGATCGGGAGGAACGACTATGAAGAAAAAAAGCCTGCTCTGCGCCCTGCTTGCGGCGGCGCTCTGTCTATCTCTGGCCGGCTGCCAGACGCAGGAAACCACGGAACGGGAAAAAGTATCGCTGATCATCAAAACGCCGCCTATCGGGCTTGGAAGTATTCCCGGCATGGGCGAGGCGGAGGTCTACGATATGCTCACGGAGGCGGCGGAGCATTTTCAGGCGCAATATGACAAGTACGACGTGGAGTTTTCCATCAGCCGCTATGACTACTTGGACGAGCAGTCCCAGCTGGCCGACAAGTATGGCACCCCGGAGGCCGCCGATATCTTCTTCGCCGGTTCCTGGAACGTGCCGCTGTATGTCAAGCGAGGCTGGCTGGTTCCATTGGACGACCTGATCGACGCAGACCTGCGCGCCGATATCGACGAGTCCATCTGGCGGCAGAACTCCATCGAAGGACATGTCTACACCATGCCCTTCCACCAGCTTCAGAACACGCTGATGGTGAACCGGACCATGATGGAGCGCGCCGGCCTCAAGGACTATATCCCAGCGGGCGATTCCGTCGCCCACTGGTCCACAGAGGAATTCAACCTCATCTGCCAAAGGCTGACGGAGTCCATAACCGATGAAAACACCTTCGCGTTTATGATGTACGCCGCCAACAATCAGGGGGACAGTCACATCATGACCCTGCTGCGGGCCTACGGCTGTCCGCTGTACGACGACAGCGGAAATTTCGCGGTGAATACCCCCGAGGGCATCCGGGCCCTTGCCTGGATCAAGGAAATGGACGCGCAGAGCTTCACTCCGAAGGGAGCGGAAAACCTGGAGCTGCTGGAATGTGTCAACCTGTTTTACAACGGGCAGCTTGCTATATGCGTGGGGAATCTGACCAACCTGTGGGACGCCAGAAACAAGGGGCTGGATGTGTTTACCGCCAATTTTCCCGACCTGTCGGGCGCGGGATACTGCACCGCTTCCAGCAACGGTTTGTGCGTGTTCGACAATGGGGATGAAACCAGGATTCAGGTTGCCAAGGATTTTCTCCATTTTCTCAGTACGGATGAGGATTCAATGAAATATACCTTGGGCACGCTTCCAGTCAACGAATCTGTCATCGAGCGGTATCAGGATGAGATCTGGATGCTGAAGGCTTACGGCGATAACACTCCAAATGCGGTGGACAATATACGCGGCAGTCTCAACTGGCAGGGGGTGCGGGATGTGTTTTACCGAAGCATCAACGACCTGCTGATAGGGACAAAATCGCCGGAGGAGGCGGCCGCGGCCATCGATGAAAGCTGCAACGCCGCCTTAGAGCGGGGACGCAGAGACTTTGATTGATTCAGCGCGGCACAATTTTAGAGAAAGCGGCGGGTGCGGATATGAAAAACGACGTGATCCAATATGACCGAGCCTATTGGCAGATCAAAAACAAAATTGAATGCGGCATTCTTCCCGTAGGCTCCAAGCTGCCCGGAAGAGCGGCGCTGTGCAGGCAGCTGGGCACCTCGGAGCGGACTATACGGCGGGTGTTGAAGCTGCTGGAGCAGGACGGCTTTCTGGAGATCATGCCGCGGAAAAGCCCCAGGGTTATTTCCCCGTTTCCCTCGTTAAAGGGGCGGGCGCTGCAAAATACAAGAAAGACAAACGCCGCGCAGGTAGACGACCTGATGCGGACGGCAGACCTTCTTTGTTATCCGATCTATCTGCGCGGGCTGCGGCTCTGCGCCGGCGACGACTGGCGCACGCCGGAATGGATGCTCGGTAAGATGGACCCAAACCGTCCGGAGGAATTCTGGCGGCTCTCCAGCCGCCTGGGGCGCTTTTTCATCGCCCGCAACGAGAATGAGCTGCTTCTGCGGGCGGTGGACAGCCTGGGTTTCCAGGGAAAAGAGCCCCCGCTCGGATCGCTGGAGGACCGGACGCGGTACCGCGCCCATATCGAAACGCTGTTTCAGACAGTAAAAAGCGGCGGCGCCCCTGGGAGGGCGGAGCTGGACGCTATCTTCTCGCAATACCGGGCCATCGCGGAGCAGGCGGGAGAGGTCCAGTTTCTCCAGTTACGCTCCCCCTGCCCCATGCTGGCAGAGGCGGACGGGCTGGATCAACAGCTCTGCCTGGCGCAGGAGCGCTATTCCTCGATGTGTCTGGATCTGCTGGGCCTCATCGCCATAGGGCGCTACCAGCCTGGCGACCACCTGCCCACCCACGACCAGCTTCAAAAATACTATGGCGTCAGCCGGGATACCTCCGTCAAGGCAGTGCGGATGCTGCGGGAATGGGGCGTGGTGACGGCAGCGCCCCGGCGGGGTATTTCCGTGGAGATGGACCTGGCAGCCCTTCAAAAGATACGCATCGCCCCGGAATCCATCGCCTGCCACGTGCGGCGGTATCTGGACAGTCTGGATTTGCTGTCTCTGACGGTGGAGAGAGCCGCGGCTCACGCGGCGGCTCATGTGAAGTCCAAGGACGTCCAGCGGCTCCGAGAGACTATGCTGGGGCAGCTGGAACAGCCCTATGAGCATCAGCTGATCCCCCGTACCCTGCTGGATTTTATCACAGAGCACATTCAGTATGACGCGCTGCGGTCAATTTATGGAGTATTGGCCAGGAACTTCAGTATCGGCAGAAGCATTCCGAAGCTGGTGAGCAGGGACAAAAATCCACAGAATCGTGAACTATACCGGCAATGCGCCGAAGCCGCCGATATTTTACTTGGCGGCGACGCCGGCCTGTTTGCCGAAAGAACAGCGGATATATTTGAGCGGGTCCGTCATCTCGTAGTCTCGGAATGCAAAAGGCTGGGCTACTGGGAGGCCGCCATGCAGGTGTATGACGGGGCGTCGCTCTGGCAATAAAGCCGTCCAGCATTAAAACAACGCATCAACCAGCTGAAAGCGGTATCCGCAGCCTGCGTGGGCTGACCAGCCAGCGTTAAAACAGCGCATCAACCAATTGAAAGGAAGGCCGATTATCATGATGAAAAGGAACCAAAAAAAGAACGGCCAATGGGATATTTCCTTTGTCCCCATCACCCGCTACAGCATCGTATTCTGCGTGCTGGTCCTGCTTGTCGTTTTCCTGGGCGGCGGCGTTCTCTCGGTGAGCCGGATGCGGTCGGACACGGAGGCGTCGCTGGCCGCGAGCCACGCGCGGATCTCCCAGCGGGTCGACGGGACGGTCGACCTGCTGGAATCCTTAGCGAGCCTTCCGGAGTTCTATGCCCCCGGGATTCCACCCATTGACAAGGTGAAAAAACTGGATCAAATGAGCCCCTTTTTCGGATATATGATGATCTGCTATGTGGATTCCGACATTTTCGTCTATTCCGACGGCTCCGAACCTGCCAGCCTTGCCAGCCGGGACTATATGCAGCGGCTCTTTTCCACTGGACAGCGTCAGGTGACGGACAGCTTTGCCGCGGGGGCCGACGGCGCAACGCTCAATTACACCGTGGCGGTTCCGCTGCTGGATGAGCGGGGCACCATCACCGGATGCCTGTTCTGCGCCATTTACTTTGACGAGACGGTGGAGATCCTAAGACAGTCGGCTGAAACCGGAGGCTCGGAGGCGACGCTGATCGGGTCCCAGGGACAGGTCATGTCCTCCACAGAAGGACTTCCTTATGGGGATTCCATCACGGACGTTTTAAAAAACAGCGTACTGTTCGGCACCACGGCGGACCGGCTGGAGGAGCAGCTTTTATCCGCCCAGCCCGGCGCCTTCTGGAATCTCAGGAACGGCAGGCTGTACTACACCGCCTATCAGCGGGTGGAGAATACGAGCTGGGATATTTTGTGTTCGGTCAATTTCTGGACTTCCTTTGAGGAGACGCTTCCTGCCCTGCTCCTGGTCGCTGGACTTACAGCACTTCTCTGTATCGGCCTTTTATGGCTTGTTCGGCGGTACATCGCCGGCCAGATGAAGGTCATCGATCTGCTGGTCCATTCGGTGGAGGAGCTGGAGAACAGGATTTACCGGGATGAACGTCCGGAGACGGCCGATTTTCAGGAAGTTCCGCGCCTGACCAGCGACGGCCTCTCCGACAGCCTTACCGGCGTGGTCACCCGTTCGGTGTTTTTAAATCAGGCGGACGCCCTGCTGAAAAAGGCCGGCCCTCAGATGACCCGGGCCCTGTGTTTTGTGGACATGGATAACCTGAAGCATCTCAACGACAGCTGCGGACACGCAGGCGGCGATATCGCGCTGAAAAGCATCGGGTACATTCTCCGGGAGTATGAGAAAAAATATGACGGTGTGGTCGGCCGGTACGGTGGGGATGAATTTGTTCTGCTGCTGACAGGCCTGGACGATGAGAAGGAGCTGCGCAGCGTTCTGGATGAGCTGGTGCTCCGGCTCCAGACGAATATTCAATCGGGAGGTCAGAGCATCCCGGTCCAGTGCAGCGTCGGCGTTTCGGTCTACAGGCCGGGTATGGAGCTTCAGCAGATGATCGCCGACGCGGACGAGGCGCTTTACTATGTGAAGCAAAATGGAAAAGGATATTATCATATTCAGCAGAAATGAGGCAGCGTATGAAAAAACGGGTTCATCGAATATTGGTATATCTTTCCGTCGTTCTGTTGGTCCTTTCCGTGAGCGTCGCTTCGGTGATTTGGATATATAGCGCTGTCGTGGGACTGCGGCAGAGGGAGGCTGAAAATATCCTGTTCTACTACAGGGAAAAGATCATCCTGCAGATGCGGGGAACCGTCAATGAAGCCACGGCCCTGGCTCAGACTGCTCACGCGATGAAATCCCTGGAGCCGGATGCGGCGGCATGGTTTGAAGCCGCGGCCGCGCCTCTGATGGAACGGCCCGAGGTCCGTATGGTCGGCCTGTTTGAGGGAGACGTCTTAACGGCAATGCTGCCGCGGAGCAAGTATGAGAAGCTGACGGGACAGGAGCTGCGGAATTTTTCTTATATCTATACGATGTCCAAGGTCGTCAAGGAGCTTGTGGTGGAGGGGCCTGTCGTACTGCAGAACGACCCCGAAGGGCAGGAGGTGTTCCTGTTTTTACAGCCCATCATCGAGGAAGACGCGTACCTGGGGCAAGTGGCGGTGGCGCTGGAACGGGATTATGTGCTCAAGCAGCTCGGGCTAAACGCTCTGTCAGATCAGGGGTATGATTATGAGCTCTGGCGGGTGGAGCCGCAAAACGGGAGCAAGGAAATTGTAGCCGGTTCCCGTACGGACGCAGATTTTTCCCATGCGCAGAAAACGGTGTTCAACCTGCCCACTCAGTGGACGCTCAGCATTCAGCCCACGGCCGGATGGCTCAGCGGTGAGCAGCGGCTGGGGCTGATCCTGCTGTGCGTCCTGCTCCAGGCGCTGCTGCTGTCGCTTGTCGGTCTGCTGTACAGAAGCATCCGGCAGAAACGCGCGCTGCGGGAAGCAGACCGCGTGGATCAGGCCACCGGCCTTTACAATCGGAAAGGATTTACGGCCGCGCTGGACGGCTGGCTTCAGGATGGAGTCTCCCCTGTTACGCTGTTCTACTTCTCCATCGAGGGGTACGCCCAAGCCGCCCGGCTGATCGGACCGGACGAGGAGAAGCGCTATCTGCAAAGCGTCCCGGACAGGATGAGCGAGTACATTCACAGTCTCTTTCTCGCCGGCAGGCTGGATGAGGGAAGCTATATCGTCGCGCTGCGGGAAGAAATGGACGAACAGAAGCACGACGACTTTGCCAAGGGGCTGTCCCTGGAACTCCTGCTGCAGGTGCGGATTGACGGAGAAAAGAGCTTTCTGATGCCGCGGTATCAATATATCCGCTGTGAGCCGGGCAAAAGCCGGGCGGCGGAACAGATTTCCAGCCTAATCCGCGCATATTACGACCGCGTATCGGGAGAGTCCCCCATCCGCACGCTGACAGAGAAATGCCGGCAACTGATCGAGGGAAAGAGCGACGTTGTCTTTGACGAGTACACCGACCTTGAAATGATGGAGCTGTCCAAGACCTTCAACCGCTATCGCAGGCAGGTGGAACAGCTGGCCTATTCCGACCCGATATTCGCGGTGGGCAACCGTCTGAAGTTCCTTCGGGATACGAATATGCTGATCTCCTATGACAAAAAGAGGCGTTTCAGTCTCTATTGCGTGGATATCTGCTCGTTCAGCCAGTACAACGAGCTGTTCAGCGCCGACATCGGAGACGAGATTCTGCATGAAGTTCTGCGCCGGCTTTCGCGTCCCTTCGGCTCGTACCTGTACCGCATCAACGGCGACGTGTTTTTGGGCGTCTCCCTCTCCGGCGAGGGCGCGGTATCCTTTGCCGACCGGCTGAAAAGCCTGTTTGCCGAGCCGGTCGTGGTGGGGAATCTCTCATTCCCGCTGCAGGTACGCGTCGCGGCCTGCGCGTATCCGGAGCACGGCGAAACGCCAAGCGCCCTTCTGGATCATATCCAGTCCGTCCTGCGCTTTGCCAAGGAAGCCGATCAGACGGTTACCATTTATAATGATCAGCTTGACGAGATGATCCGGACGGAGGCCGATATCCTGCACCGGTTGAAGAAGGCCGTCCGTCAGGAGACGCTGGAGGTCTGGTACCAGCCCATTATGCGGCTGGCGGACAATCGGTACAGCGCCGCCGAGGCGCTGGTGCGGCTGAGCGATGGAAAGGGCGGATACTTTTCCGCCGGCCAGGTCATTTCTTTGGCTGAGCGCAACGGTATTGTGGAGGAGCTGGGCGATTATGTGCTCCGGAAGGCGTGCCAGTTTATGCACGATTGCGGCGGCGCGCTGGAATTGAAACGAATCGGCATCAATCTCTCCGTGCAGCAGCTTTTGGTGGGAAACAGCGCCGATCATCTGCTGAAGCTGATCCATTCCGCCGGTATTGATCCGCGGCTCGTCACGCTTGAGATCACGGAGAGCATTCTGATCCAGTCCATCGACCAGGCGGCGCAGGCTCTGGAAAAACTGAGACGGGCCGGCGTCCATATTGCGCTGGATGATTTCGGCGTGGGTTACTCAAGTCTCAACTATCTGTCCAATCTTCCTGTGGATATCATAAAGATCGACCGCTCACTGACCCGGCAGATCCTGACCAGCCCCAAGCAATACGCACTGTTGAAATCCATTGTGGAAATGGCCTCCATCAATGAGCTTTCGGTTGTGGCGGAAGGCGTGGAGACGCGGGCGGAGCAGCAGGCGATCGCCAACTCCGGCGTACACTACATCCAGGGGTACTACTATGCCCGGCCCATGCCCGAGGAGGAGCTGCGCCGCTTTCTCGGCCATTGACAGAATGTCCGGCACATCCCGCTTTCATATCGCGGAATCATCATGGGACCAGAGGACGGCGTGCCTTCGATGCCATTCGTCCGGATCACGCGGCCGTCACAGGAATACGGCCTCGTCCCAACCGGCGGGATATCTGCGGCACAGCGCGGCGGCCGCAGATTGCGCCGCGTTTGTCATTCCAGCAAATATATCTCTCTTTTCGCGTCCGCTCCCCGGCACAGCGAACGAATGGGCGGCACAGGGCATTTTCGTATGCCCTGTGCCGCCCATTATCATCCATGCGGGAAAGGAAACCACCTGTTCCGTCACCTGCACCAGATTTATCATCTCCGCCCATACGGGAAGAAAATCCGCAGCGGCCAGCTCTGCGAAACTGGAAGACGGCGGCTATGCGGGAAGAAACCGGATTACAACCCGTTCCGCCGTTAAAGCATTTGAATACCCATGCGGCCAGCGTCATCGGTGCTGTATGAAAGCTTCCTGGTGTCCATACGCGCTCATGTGAAAGGAAACGCGGCTGGCGCTCAGCCTACAACGCTTAGAACTATGGCCCGAGCAGCAAAAGGCCGCATACAGCGGCGATTTTCACAGCAAGCTCTGTGTGCTTTGGCTGATCTTTGGAACAGTTTCCTGCTTCACCGCATCCTCAGTACCGGATGTTTGCGGGACCTCCCTCGTCTCAAACAGGCCGGTTTGATGTACGGAAAAGGAAAGCGTGTCGTCTGCCTATGCATAGAAGGCTTCTGCTAACGTCTCACCCGCATCATCCTCAATCTGAGATACCGCTCCAAGGTGCTTTGGTTGGTAGCGCATGGTAATTGACATCTCCGAAACAGGATTCAGATGCTCTCCATCCAAGGTGATTTCCGGAGAAAATGAACACGGTGAGAGGAAACGAATCTCCACACTGAGCAGGGAATTTTCCGAAAGATCTTCAAACGCCTCGGCATCCCAGGAAGCTGGACGCGGACGCCGTACTTTTCAAAGGTAAAAAACCGCTCCCCGTCGTCTCTTTCATTGCCTGCAGCCGCCTGCCTGACCAGGCGGAACGGTCCTGTGTTTCCTCTTCTCCCTAAGGTATCCCGCGCCGCGCGCCGTCCTGGACTGCGCTGGCGGGGATCTCCTCCTGTCCGGATTCCCCTTTCGGCTGCTTGACCGGCTGCGAAGCTGCAAAGGAGCCGCCGGGCTGCGAAGCGTCCGGAATCACCTGTTCATCCCGGTCGCCGTCGTGCAGAGTCGAGGTACATCCCTCCCCTGTCACGGCGAATTCCACCCAATTGGATGTTTCCCCACGGTAACGCACACGATAGTCATAGGTATTGCCGGGTCTCCACTGGCGGCTGGCCAAAAGGAACATTTGGTTGTTCCGCAAAACAAAGCAAATGTTGTCTGGACTATCGGCCGCCACACTGTTCCACACCCCTCCATTGACCGCGTATTCCAGAAAAAAGTTTTCCGGGTCGTTCACCTCATAGAGCCATTCAAAGAAGTAGGAGCCGTCCGAGCAGAGGGAGAAATAGGAGAGGTCGATTTTTTGGGGATCCATAACATAGTAAGGGTAAGAATATGCCTGCAGGCCTTCCTCGATACCAATCCCTTCGGGAGGAGAAATCTGTCTTAAAAGCTGCTTCCATCCGGTCTTCTCCGTTTGGAAGGTGTCAAGGTCATATTCAACCGAGCAAAAAACAGTATCCTCTGAAGCGTTAACTCCGATCATCGTTTGAAAATCCTGTATGCCTGGTAAGACTCCAAAACGCGGGCGGAACTCCCCTGAGGAATCAGGAGGCCGTAGGCTTCTCCGGTTTGCAGCTGAACAATGCTGTCGGCCGTCTGCCCACCCGGTTCGTAAACAAACACGGGGAGGGAGAGCGCGGCCACCGCGGACGAGACGGTGTAGCCATCCGGCGGTATCAGCCGGCCGGGGACAGTTTTTCTACCCGATGTCGAGGTGTCCGCCTGTTCCGGGAACCAGACAACTCTGCACCAAGTTCCCCCGTTTTCGGTCAGGCCGATGACCTTTTCGGGCAGGGAAAGTCTCCTGCGTCTGCCCGGTGAACCGTGTTCCAACGGGAAAGATACGCAGATTTGAGCCGGCATAGAGGTCCACCGCTATGATTTTGTTTGACGCCGCCGCAACCGTCTGTACCGATGCCGCGGCGTACGATGGGATACACAACAGACAGGCAGGGCTGAGAAGCATCAGCACTGTGCGTCTGAACAGATCTTTCATTTCATCATCAGCCTTTCCTGGCCGGACTGCTCAAACAAATAGGATTGATAGGCTCGCTGCACCGCCTTGCGGTCGGCGTGCCTTACCGGGATGGGGACGAACGAGCCGTCGGTCATATAGAAGCCATCCTGTTCCAGCCGGTCCGCTTCCTTGAAATTGACCAGGTAGCTTCTGCTGCTCCGGAAAAACGGAAGCCCCCAAGCATTGTTTCGATTTCATCCAAGCTGGTTCGAGTCTGAAGCTCCCCAAAGCGGGGATGAAAAATACATTGATGCCCAAACACCTCTACCCATAGAATCGAGTGCAGCCGGAGACGCTCGATTTGTTTGCTGCATTTGATCTCGATATAACGGGACAAGTCCGCGAAGCGGGAGCAGCAGCGCCTGTTCCGTTTCTTTCCAGGCGACCGGCTTGACCAGATATTCCATCGCCTTGAGCCGGTAGCCGTCGAGCGCGTGGTCCAGGCTGTTGGTAACAAAAATAATTTCACAGCCGCTGCCCGCCTTACGCAGCGCGTCGGCGGCTTCCACTCCGGAAGGTCCGTTCATATAGATGTCGAGCAGCAGATCATACGTTTTTTTCCTGTACTGCAGCAACATCTGCCTCGCTTCGGAAAAGCATTCGATCTCCGCTTGGAGCAGATTCTCCGTGATAAAACGGCTGACAAAACCGTTCATCCTTTTCAGATCCGCAGCGTCGTCGCCGCAAACTGCGATACGCATTCCACCACTCCCTTTGATTCTACAACGTTACTCTCATTTTAACGCATCCCCACGCCATTTGAAAATACATTTAGGACCCCAAAGCAACATTTATGACAAATGAATTGCACGTTTGAGAAAAAGGCGTTACAATATGAAAAGAAACCCGGGAATGGAAGGGAGGTATGGGGAATTGAGAATTTTGGTTTGCACAACGCTGCCACAGGAATATCAATTGATGAAGCTGGCGACGGAGCAGTTCGAACGGCAGCACTCCGCCTGAGACTGACCCGCTGCTCAAACCGGGATGACTTTTACCGCTGCAGACGGAAATACAGTTTGATATCCTGTTTGTCTGCCTGAACGGGGTGATTGGACAGGAGCTCTGCATCCAGGCGAAAAAAATCCGGCCTGACGGGAAAATCGTTTGAGTGAGCGATGATCCCAATTTCGCAGTCGCAGCATATCGCATACAGGTTTGCAGCTTTTTGCTGCGGCCCGTTTCCACCTCGCAGCTCTGCGACGCTCTATCACGCTGTTTCTTCTCCGACACTGTCAGCAGCCCGCTTGCACCCAAAACGTCTCAGCCACCGGTGTGGTGTGTCAAACATACTTTTCTCCCAGGATAAAGAAGAAAAGGAAGCAGAGAATGGAATGAAACGGATACGACTGTTTTGGAAAATTTTAAGGACGACCCATGCGGACGCCTTTTTGTATGGATTTTTTGCCTATTTCGGCGTCACGGTGGTTCTGATGCGGGTTGTCGAACCGCATATCCGCACAATCGGCGATAGAATCTGGTACTGTTATGTGTCCTGCGCCACAATCGGTTTTGGAGATTATACCACCGTCACCACGCTGGGACGGATTCTCACCATTTTACTGAGTGTGTACGCAATCTTCATCATTGCGCTCATTCCAGGGGGTCTGGTCAGTTACCAAGCTGCGGTCTCAGGAGAGCGTCGCCGCTTTTCTGGATCAGCTTGAATACCTCGACAAGTTTTCCGGAAAGGAGTCTAAAGCGCTTTCCCGCAAAATTAAGCGGTTCCGCTGCAAAGAGGAATCCCATTTGAACCAGAAGAAATGACAGGGAAATGGATGACGCGGTCACTCCCCGAAAGAGGGATTTTAGAAAAAATAAAAAGAAAGAAGGCTAAAACTATGTTTAATAAAACATGCGCAATGGTTTTAAGCTGCTGTGTAGCCTGTACTGCGCTGCTGGCCGGGCAACCCGCCTTGGCGCAGGGAGTCGGAGAGCCGGAAAACATCGTGACAATCGACATTGTCCACACCAACGACATTCACGGGCGCTCCGCCTATCAGCAGGACGCTGTGGTGGGATTTGACAAGCTTAAAACCTACATCGACCAGCAGGCGCCCGATTTTGTGCTCGACGCAGGCGATCTGTTTCACGGCCAGGCGTTCGCGACGCTCGAGCGGGGGCAGAGCATCGCCGAGCTGGTCGCGGCGGTGGGATATGACGCGATGACGCCGGGAAACCACGACTGGAACTACGGAAAAGAACGGCTCAAAGAGCTGGGAAGCCTTGCAAACCTTTCGATTTTAGCGGGAAATGTGACAAGCGGCGGAAAGCCCTTTTTTGATGGGGACGGCAGCCTGATCAAGGAGGTGGACGGTGTCCGGGTTGGCGTGTTCGGTGTGTTCGACCCTCAGATTCAAAACGATACCGCGCCCGGCAATATCCAGGACCTTACCTTTCTCGACGACGCGGCCTATGCCGCCCAAACGGCCGCCGCGCTGCGGGAGCAGGGCTGTGAAGTCGTGATTGCCCTGTCCCATCAACTCTACTGCGACGAATTCATCGCGCAGACTACAGGCATCGATGTGCTGATTGCCGGGCATGAACACGCCACGGTGGACACGCTCTATCCAGACGCCGACGGACGGCAGGTAACCGTGGTGGAGACCGGAAAATACTTTGAAAACGCGGGGAATCTTTCGATCACCTACGACACCGAACAGAACAGCGTCGCCGCTGTCTGGGAGACGCTGCTCACCGCCGGGGACGCCAAAGCGCTGGAATCGGATCCCGCTGTCGCCGGCCTGCTGCAGACAATCGGCGAGCGGCAGAGTGAGCGGCTCACCCAGGCCGTCGGGCCGACCGGCCAGGATTTGGAGGGCAGATGGGAGAACCTGCGCATTGGGGAAACCAATCTCGGCCGGGTGGTTACCCAGGCGTATCTCGACGAGACGGGCGCGGACATCGCGTTTGAAAACGCGGGCGGCATCCGGCTCGGACGGGTGCTTCCAGCGGGCAGCATCACCTATCAGGACGTACTCGACATCGCCCCGTTCGGCAACTACATTGTCACCAAGCAGATCACTGGAGAAGCGGTTCTGTCCATCCTGGAACAATCCATTGAAGTCGGACTGCAGAACAAGCGTTCCTACGACGAGTGGGTGCGCACCGGTTCCGACCAGGTGCGCTGGCCGGACAACAGCGGAAGCTATCTCCAGTTTGGCGGCATCACGGCGGTGTATGATCCCGATAAACCGCAGGGGCAACGGGTGCAGAGCGTACAGGTCGGTTCCGAAGCGCTCGATCCGGACAGGCTTTATACCATTGCGACGAACAATTTTGTCGCGCTCGGCGGGGACTATTCCGCACTTGCCAAAACGCCGGAGCGCAACCAGTATGCGGCCTGCGACGAAGTGCTGACCCGGTTCATCCAGCGCGGACAACAGGCGGTGGACAGCGCCGCCAAAAAGGCCAATTTAAGCGAGAAAATGCAGGTTGCCGACGAGTCTGAGGAAAACCCAGGCAATCAGGAAAAGCCGAACGAGCAGAGAAAACCCGATGCTTCGGCAGGAGCTCCCGGCAGCAACAGGAAGCCCTCCCCGCAGACCGGCGATCCTTTCGATTCCGCAAGTGCCTGCCTGATCCTGCTGGGATCCGCCGTACTCGCTATCTGCTGCAGAAAGGGTTCTCAATAAAAAACTGCAAGTGATTTCGCCTGGCTCTTCAAAAATGATATGAGAACGGAGGAATCTTATGATCAAAAGAATAGTTTTCTGTGCGCTCTTCCTGCTGCTGGTTGCGGCAACCCTTGTCGGGTGCACAGACCAGGTACAAAGCGCTGGTTCCTAAACCAATCGCACAAAACAACGTCGTCCCGAACCCCTACATGGCGGCCAATGAATCGATTGTCCACAACGACGCCTACAGCTCGGATGTGAGCGGCGGCGTTGTCCCGCTGGGCTGCTTCGTTCCCAGCCAAGACGACACCCAGCCGTACTCCATTCAGATCTCCTATTCCTTTGTGGACCAGCTCGGCAACATCGTCGTGCCGACCACCACGGCCATGTGATGATGCTCAAAACCAAGGATCAAAACGGCCAGCTCCTGCCACGCTTTGAAAAGGTGCTGGATGTGGATGTGCTGTCGCCTGCGCTCGAGCGGCTCGGCGAGGACATCGACCGCAATCTGCTGAGCATCGTGTTCGACTATCGGGGGAATCTGTGGTTGTCGCCTGCGGTTTTCGGATTTATCCGGATCGCAGCGGTTCCGGATTTTTGGGCTACCTTTCCCGCTCCTATATCGACGCGGTTTTGAATGGGGAAAACCCGGACGTCTCGCAGGAACTCCACTATCTCAAGCTGGAGAAGGGAGAGGGCGCGGAAAACGGAATCTCCTCGAATCCGACTGGAACAGCGGTGCTGACCAATCAGGCCTGCTACATGCTTCGCGTTTCAGACGACGATGTGGAAACGCTGTGGCCCCCTATCCAAGCAACGGGGCGAACGACGCGCAGGAGGGCATGGAGATTACCGGCGGCGGTCTTGCATGGGGGCAGCGGAACCACGCCGACCCTGACAAACGATCTGGTCTGTTTCACTGACAATCTCGATCCGGTCAATCTGATCGCGCCCTGTCATCTCAAACAGGCGAAATCGTTGCGCAAATCCCGGTTCTCGACGACCTGCCCGAAGGGACGCAGGTTGCGGTGGAAAACTCCATCCTCGTCTATTCCGGAGATGCCCAACGAACATCCATCCTCATCTGCAACTGGTTCGGCGCGGGAAGCCCTGAGCTCTCGAAACCCGGGGCGGATTCGAGCATTCAGAAGTTTTTCAACATCTACAGCGAGGACTGGATCAACCTGGGGAACAGGATGCTGATGCCTGGCGCGGAGCGGGTGGACATTGTCAAAACCGAGGACGGATACATAGCGCAGACCGTGTGGGAGTGCAAGGACCTGCGGGACACCTCGATGATCAAGCTGCCCACCCCCACCGGATATCTGTACGGCTATGTGTAGAATCTGGACACGGGAATGTGGTGTTACCAGATGTTTGACTTCGATACCGGCGAAACGGTGCTGGAGGTTCCGGTATCCACCCTTCCCGCTTACAACAACATGGCGGTCGGTATGGTCATTGACGCCAGGGGCAATTCCCTTTATTGCCCGACGAATCATTTGGAGCTGCGGCGGCTGCAGGACCGGTTCGTCTATCTGCCGGACTCCCCTTATGCCAAGGTCGACCTCGACCGAACCGGACGGGAACTCCTGCAAACGGATGAATTCCGTGAACGTACTGGGACGCAGCTGTCCCCTGTCGGCTATCTGTCATCCAAGGAGACAAAGGAGACGACAGTGGCATTCCGAATGAACGGCCTGAGCGGCAGCCCGGAAAAGCTGACACTTTTTGCAGAGTCTACGGACGGCAAACTGACGAAGGTGGACTCCGCGCTTTGGGCGCTGACCGGCTCTGATGGGGCAACGCTTGCCGCAAACGGGAAGCTGTCCGAACAGAACCTTTACGAAATCCGCATTCAAGTGACCGATCAATCCAGCTTCGATCTGGATGCTGCGGAGAAGCAGCTCAAGCTCGCAGTGATTTTTGGTCAGGAGGAGTGAGCTCATTTCGGAGCACGCGTTTCAATGAGGGCTGCGTGCTGCTCGCAGAACAAGGCTATCATTGGATACAGTCAATACCACTAGTTGGACTGGTGGTATGCACCAGCCCTGGAGAGGCATCATACCGGTCTCTTAAAAGGTACTGGATAACCGTCATTTACATCACTCGCACTGCAACTGCTAAAGCAGTTATATCTCTATAGCTTCTCACTTGAGCAAAATGATCGTTGTCATCTATCCTGATAGCTAAAGCTTTTTATTCTCTCCGCAGAGCCGGTGGTTTTTTCGCTAAAGCTATAAAACAAAAAAGTCAGCAACCTGATTGGTTACTGACTTTCTTTTGGTGGAGGGCAGGACTTCAAATCCGAACCAAAAGCAGCAGAGACATCCGCCAGTTTCACCGTCCGCGTTCCGTTTTTGTAATGATAGATGAAAACCAGTCGGTCGTCAAATACATAGATGCCTGTTGAGAAAGATATCAGTAATCTACCGCTGGTATTCTTGTTGTCCGGATCCCCATATTTAGATCTGCCGATCCATTCGATAACGTCCTCTCGGTTATATTCTGGACGTTCCAGCTCCGCCTGCAAAATGCTGGTCTTTAATTCCTCCCGCAGTTTTTCCAGTTCTTCCAGCTTCTCTTTTGTACTGCTGGTGAGAATTCCTTGCTGAATGGCATTGAGCATACTTTCAATCCCCCGGTTCGTATCTGCAAGCTGCTTGCGCAGCGGCGGGAGAGTGTTATCCTCTGTATTCTGCAGTTTCACCAACTTGTCCGTAATTTGGGCAATCAGTTCATCCTGAAAGACCCGCCACAGGGTGTATCGTACAGCAATGCGTTCCATCCAGTCTTTCTTTACCGCCTTTTGTGGCAGTTCAATCTTCTTTTGGCTCCGCTGCATTTATAGCAGCGGTGGATAATTCCTGTGTGGGATTTACCACTTTTGCCGATCATCATCCGCCATTCTGAAAATTTGCGGGAGTAGAGGGAGCAGGCTATCACGTGGATAGCCTGCTCCCTCTAAATATTAAATTTGAATTGCTTGGATAGCCAGATGGATCGCCAGCAAGCTTTATGGTTGTTTCCATACTTCCAAACAATATCCGATTTTACGAACACTGCGTCTATTGCATTTCGCATTTTTTCAAAATTCAGTTTTCTCCGCAGGCTTTGCAAATGATGGCCGACAACTCCCTATCCTGTAGCATAGTTTGATTCTTTCCAGATGCATTTATAGATTTGTGTAAAACTGAAGACCTGATTCGCATTTTGTAAAAGATACAGCAACATGTCATACTCTTTGCGGGTGAGGATAATTTCTGAGACTTTAGAATACACGCGACGTTGAGCCGGATAAACAGTCAAGCCGGGAGCAACAGAAATTTTAGCGCCTTCTGCTGTTACAGTTTCAATAGTGGCATCCCGTGACAACAGTAAGGAAAGAATGTAGTTGTATAAAAAACCATCTGGATCATCTAGCTTTAAAATGATGATTTTACTCATTCTTTCACCTTATAGCATACTTCATGCAAAATCATTCCAATCGTATAGCGTATACAAGTGGAATTGTATCGCAGAATGCACAAATGTCTTCTACTGAAATCTGGTAAAGGGGTAAACGATACTTACGCTGTTTACAAACTCACCTGGAATCGAATCATATCGTCGCCTAGAGAAAACGCCCGGATTTCACCACCGTGATGTTTTTCTGCTATGGCTTTGGCGATAGAAAGGCCTATGCCGAAACCACCGCCGTACGTTCTGGCTTTATCCGCACGATAAAATCGGTCGAACAGCCGATCAAGTTCCATGCTGCCTGCGACTGTGTAAGAATTATCGACCAAGATGGTCGGATATTTCCCCCCACGAAGAGTTACTCTTATTACGCCGCCTGGGTCACAGTACTTTACGGCATTATCCATCAGGATAGAAATAAGCTGGCGTATGGCCGCTTCATTTCCATGATAGTTAATATCGTCAGGAATATCTGTCAGAAGCTCTTTGTGCTGAGTATTTATATGTTGTGTAAATGCAGATACGGTATCCAACACAGCTTCGCTGAGTGAAAAAGGTTCTTTGGAGAGTTTCGTATTATCTTCATCCATTCGAGCGAGAGACACAAGACGATTCACTAATCCTGTCATTATTTTAGCCTCTTCCCGAATATCGGTAAGCCATTCATTTGCCCCGATTTCCGCTTCCATAATGTCAAGATTGGTACGAATCAACGTCAGAGGTGTTTTAAGCTCATGATTTGCGTCGGTGATAAATTGTTTTTGTTTTTCATAGCTCTCAGCCACAGGCTTAACGGCCTTTCGGGAAATGAGAATAACCAAAATAATAATCACAATGCTGCTTGCGGCGAAAACCAATGAGGCGGCAAGCATAAACTGTTGGTTACTTTGTTTGGTGTTCAACCCGTTTATAAACACGACAGCCTGTCCTGCCGCTGTATCATATCGCTTATAGCGGAAATCACCCACCCAGCCGCGCTCTTTTGGATGCTCCAACGCCTTTTCAGCATAGACAATTGCCTCGTCCTGTGACACGCTGGCAATCGCTTGAACATCCACAGATAAAACGTTTCCGTTGCGATCAAAACGCACGGTGAAAAAACGAGTCGTAAAAGGGGATTCTATATTTAATCCATTAGGTATGGGCGGAGGGTTGGGGGCATTGCTGAATTCATTCCACTCAGGAAAAGTACCATCATTGGAGGATACAATATCGGCAAGCATATCAAGAGACTGGTTAGTTTGCACAGTTGTGACTAAAAAGATGGATATAAACAACACAACAAAAACCGCTATAAATGAAAGAATACAGATTCTTATAAATTTTTTCCGCAGCTTATAGATCATTGTATTTCCTCCAACTTATATCCTGCTCCCCGAATAAATCGAATTTCGACTTTTGCTTTTATGGACACAAGCTTTTTTCGGATATTGGAAATATGTACCCAAATCACACTGACATCCACATCGCTCTCCCATCCCCAAACATGGGATATAAAATCATCAATCGGAATAACGAAATTCGGGCGTTCCATAAGCATTTCCATAATTTGATACTCCCGACCGCTCAAAGCTATTTTCTCGTTTTCAAATTGGAGCTCATAGGTAGAACGGTTTAGAGTGAGTCCTCTGAATTTGCATAGGTCCGGTGCATAATTGTCACGTCTTCGCAGCATTGCTCTGACACGCGCAAGCAGTTCCGGTGTAGAAAACGGTTTTGGCAGATAGTCATCCGCTCCGGCGTCAAGGCCCTCTACTCGCTGATAAATTTCTGTTTTAGCTGTTAAAAACAAAGCGGGGGTAGAAACTCCGTTCTCTCGCAGACGTTTTAATACGTCTATTCCGTCCAGTCCAGGCATCATAATATCAAAAATCAATCCGTCATATTCTTCGCTTTCCGCATAGGTGAGCGCATCTATACCGTTGGAAACGGCATCTACCATATATTGATTCGATTCAAAAATGTGTTTTAAAGATTTTAATAATCGTGTATCATCCTCTGCAATCAGTAAACGCATAATATGTAATCTCCTTGCATAAAGTGGTTTTTATTTTATCAACACTGCCTTAACATGGGCTAAAGACAGCATTTTGTTTTCTTCGCTTTTTTATTATAGCACTCTTTTGTAATTTTGACGATTCCTCAGCCGAGAAGGGACATCTTTACAAAGTTCACCTGGAATTCATAGCTTCTTTAGGGCATATTTAGTGCGGACAGCTATCATTCAAATGGCAACCGCATAGCCGCTGCCTGCTGCCATTCTTTAAGTCAGCAGGTCAAATGCTTATTTGTCGCATAGAACGACAGGAAGCAAAAATTTTTTTTCAAGTGGCCTTTTTGATATACAGAGCTACAATTCAAATCAATGGGGGCGAATACGTGGATTATGAAACACACATAAAAATAAAAATGGAAATGCAAAAACGTTTGAAAACATGGTCAATACACACTTAAAAAAGTTTGGGGCTATGGGCTTCCAGCTAATGAAAAATGTCTGCAGAGGTGCGCCATTTCTAATGAAAGCATGGAAAACCTCCATAGAGCAAATGTCGAACGCGCACACTGCGCCAAAAGAAGATTTCAGAGAAATTCTTCATAGCAATCTCCTGAAGCTGCACGTAATCGGCGCGGAAGAAAATCCTGATTTTGAATCCGTGCCTATTCCAAAGGCAGCAAAAAGTATCAGCCGTTTGTCAAAGAAATCGAATCGTTATCAGACGATTTGAAGCCGTTCTATTTAATGAACGTCTATGGAAACCTCAGCACAAATCTTCTTACACAAATTCTTGGAACGCCGGTCGAATCAGTATCAAAATCAATCGAACAGGCTATGGAAAATATTATACAGAAAAGCAGTGCTTTGCGCCGAGATAAGCGTGCAGCAAGGATTTCGCTTTCCGCAGAATTCAGAAATTCAACCGACAGTGGATTGGAAGATAGCGTCATTTCGGCCTATCTCAACACATCCCTTGTTCACGAGGCAAATCATTGATTTCAAAAACCTGTCAATCAGGCTAGAAAGGAACGATACACTATGGCAACAAAAACAAACAGCAGCAGGGCGAAAGCTGTGCCCCAGAAGAATCACAAAAATATAACAAAAAAACAGCACAAAAAAATAAAAATCATCGTAATTTCAGCAGTTGTTCTTGCTGTGGTCATTCTTGGTGTGATTTTTATTCCGAAACTTCTTGACAGCAAGGCAGCACAAACCCCTAGCGTTACTACATATCATGTTGAAGCGATCACTACCGGTAATGTAGACACTACGATCAGTGGAAGTGGAACACTAACGCCAATTTCTCAGGAAACGCTTGTTACAGCAAAAGCCGTTACGGTTACCGCTGTAAATTATGAGGTGGGCGACAAAGTGGATAAAGACGCGGTTATTGCAACTACAGAAGACGAAAATGGCAATAAAACCAATATCACGGCTCCATATGACTGCGTTTTGATTGAGCTGCCTATCGCTAACGGGGATGAATTGACAGCAAACAGTCAAATTGCAATGATCATGGGCATTGACGGTTTTACCATGGGGATTGCCGTGGACGAGCTCGATATTTCCACTGTTAAAGTAGGACAAGAGGTGGACTTTACGGTCGATGCCGTTGACGGCGATTGTATCGGAAAGGTTACCGCTGTTTCCTACAACGGAAGTTCCAGCGGCGGCACAACAGCTTATCAGATCACAGCGACTGTGGACTATGTGGAGGGTGTATATCCCGGTATGAGTGCTTCGGCTGAAATTGTCATTGAGTCCAGCGGCGAAGGCTTACTGGTTCCCGTTGACGCTGTTCGCACATCCGGTGATGATAATTATGTTTATCTCGCGCCAAGCGGCACTGCAAAGGGAACAGAATATGCCGAGAATGAACTGGATATTTCCGATCTCACAAAGGTCACGGTTGAAACCGGAATGAGTGACGGCAGTTATATCCTGATTGAAAGCGACGAGCTTGCCGATGGTGATTTGATTGTAATTACAAAGATTACTTCTACACAAACCGGTTCGGACACCGAAAACCAAGGCGGTTTCGGCGGTATGGGCGGATTCCCGGGAGGCGATGGAATGGAATTCGGTGATTTTGATTTTGAAAATTTTGATCCCAACAATATGCCGCCCAATGGAGGAAACGGTTTTCCCGGCGGTTTTGGCGGCAATTAACGGAGGGATCGATTATGATAAAGCTAAAACACATTTATAAATCCTATTCGCTGGGCGACGAACAGGTCGATGTCCTTCACGACATCAATCTCCATGTGAAGCCGAAAGAATTTGTATCCATTCTCGGACCATCCGGCAGTGGAAAATCAACGCTGATGAACATTATCGGCTGCCTTGATATTCCAGATTCCGGCGATTACATCCTTGACGGCGAGTACGTGGACAGTTGTACGGAAAACAAGCTTTCCGAAATCAGAGGCAAAAAAATCGGATTTATTTTTCAGCAGTTCAACCTTTTGCCTGAGCTTACTGCATACGAAAATGTGGAAATGCCGCTTTTGTATCACAAGCTCTCTCCGTCTGAGCGAAGGGAGAGAGTGGAAAGGACACTCGCGCAAGTAGGGCTTGCCGACCGCATGAAGCATAAGCCAACACAGCTTTCGGGCGGTCAGCAGCAGAGGGTTGCCATCGCCCGTGTGCTGGCAGCAGAACCATCTATTATTCTGGCGGACGAGCCTACTGGTAATCTTGACTCCTCTTCCGGCGCTGAAATTATGGGGATTATTAAGGATTTGCACAAAGCGGGAAATACCATTGTTTTGATTACTCATGATAACAGTGTTGCCGAGCACGCACAGCGCAAGGTGTATGTTTATGACGGCATACTAACAGAAAGGAAGGCAAGAAAATGACGCTGAAAATTATCAAGCTATCCCTCAGAGCAATCTACAACAATAAAATGCGCTCCTTTCTTACCATGCTCGGTATCATTATCGGCGTTATGGCCGTTGTCATTCTTGTTTCTATTACACAAAATGCAACCAGCGGTATCACAGACAGCATCGCCAGCATGGGCTCGGATCAAATCACTGCTTCGATTACGGGAGAAGATGTATCCGTCAGCCGTGACAGTATTGAGACACTGAACAGTTATGGGGCAATTGATAAAACAGCATCGGTGATTACAACAAATCAAACTGTAAAGCATAACAGCGAGACCGGCTCTTATTCCATTGTGGGAGTTACGAATGACTATTTCGATGTACAGAACGTGTCCGTTCAAAGCGGTCGTCTGATTGTCAACTCTGATATTGAATGGACAACGAATGTCGCTGTCATTGGTACGGAAACTGCAACCGATTTGTTTGGCACTTGGGATGCCGTGGGTGGTACCATCACCATCGGAGAAAGGAATTATAAAGTCGTTGGTGTGCTTGAAGAACAAGGCAGCAGTCTTGTAGGCTCGGATGACAGCAAAATTTTGATTCCATACACGACAGCCGAGCGCATTACAGGTCAAAGATCAGTATCTACCTTTTACATAAAAGCCTCAGGCTCCGTTTCGGTAAACACGGCAATCAATATGGTAAAATCTTTTCTATTACAAACAACCCGGGATGAGGACAGTTTTTCAGTAAACAATCAGTCAGATGTTCTTGACACGATGGACGATGTCACAAACACGATGTCCCTTTTGCTGGCAGGAATTGCAGCAATTTCTCTATTGGTAGGCGGTATCGGGATTATGAATATTATGCTTGTATCCGTAACCGAGAGAACGAGAGAAATCGGTGTCCGTAAAGCTGTGGGAGCAAAAAGACAGCATATTATGCTGCAATTTCTCTGCGAGTCGTGCATCCTTTCTGTTCTTGGCGGATTGATAGGATTAGTTTTATCTGCTGCTGTTGTCAGTATATATAACACCGTTGCCGGAAGCAGCGCAGCAATCAATTGGAGCATCGGTATGGCGGCTATCGCTTTTTGTGCGGTGATTGGTGTATTATTCGGCAGTTATCCAGCTGCAAAGGCGTCACGCCTCCAGCCGATTGATGCGTTGCATACTTCGTAAATCGGCGCATGAATATATAAATGTAAAAGAGACAGGAGGAATCTATAATGATAGTCCACCTGTCTCTTTTTATCAGTTCTTGATTTCTTCTATATAGACATAATAATCCGAACCCGTCGCCAATTGGCACAAGGTTCGGATTTATTTGCTGTGGTGGAGACGAAGAGGATCGAACTCTCGACCTTACGGATGCGAACCGTACGCTCTCACAAATGATTCGGTTTTCGGCTTAAACCAGCGACAAGAAAACCAATTATTCCACCGTTTATACATGTATATTCTACATCAGCCGCCGCATTTTGACAGGATGAGTGGCTGATGTTTTTATTATAGATGTTCTAATCTGAAATATCAATTATATGATAATGAAATTTCATTTGGGGCGTAGCACCTCTACGGTCGAATCGTAGTGTACCCTCAAATCAGAAATCAAAAATTTGTTAGATAAATTAGAATTCGAATGGGGGTGTAGCTATTTTGCAAGTCTAATCGTTCGCATCTCTAGAACAAATCGCTAAAGATTATGTATACATTAAGGAGGTTTCTATGTGGAAAGAATACGATAGGGTAAATACACCTAGACATATCGTATTTGGTGACCCAATGAAATCAGGCAACACATTGAAAAAGTAAAGGCATTGTCTAAAGAAATAGAGAGGATAACAGATAAAGAAATTATACATTTGTTTACAAGAGAAACTGGCTAATATTAAATGAAGCTACAGAAGTTGCAGGAATATAAATCGTCTTTATGGATTTCAGAAATTCGTGATATTAACAGTACAGATGACAGCTGGTATTTGAAGGCAGCATATGCTCAGAAGATTTTACTACTTAATAAGAAAATTTTCGAAGCAATTTTGCAGCGATAGTCGATATCAGAGCATACTGGTATCTCTGTTACACAATTGAAAAGCATTGCAAACTTAGCACAAGAACGCGATATCAACAGGTCTAAAATTTTAAAGCTGCTCAAGCGGATTGTTACCTGTCAAAGTACAGGATTCCATTGAAATTTGCTGTGAGTTTCTAAGCGAATCAGTCGATGGAAATTGACTTAGCCAGCGATTTTTATCTCGAACCGCCAACTATTTTGTTTAAAAGACTCGCCACAAATGATTTTTCATGGTATAATTATATATATTTATAATCTCAGGATATATCCTGCGAAAAGGGAGAACAGCATGGCAAAAAGAGCAAAAGCAAAAGAGGTATCTCTTGAACAAATAATGTGGAACTGTCGTAATGCCCTGCGCGGTACAGTTGGTGGTAACGAGAAAAATCGTGATACAGTTATGGGCCTGGTTTTTTTGAAATTTGCAGGCGACAAATTTCAAAAACGGCGTGAGGAAATCAAAGCAGAATTTGGTGATATTCCAGCGTTTCTTGAGAAGTCCTCCTTCTACCGCAGTGCCAACGTCTTTTATATAAATGAAACAGCAAGGTGGTCATATATTGTTCAACACGCCAGTGCAGACGACATCGCAGTCATCATTGATAAAGCAATGGCTGACCTTGAAGATAAAAATCCTCCATTAAAAGGTGCTCTTCCACAGAATTTTTATGCCACTTTAGGCGTTCGTAAAGAGCAAATGAAGGGGCTGATTGATGAGATAAATAAAATTGATGAGAACAGATTCCAAGAAAAAGACCTCATCGGTCGCGTATATGAATATTTTCTACAGGTATTCGCTATCGACTCTGGAACAGGAACGGAGAAGGGAGAATTCTACACCCCAGCAAGTATCGTTGAATTGATTACAGAGTTGATTGAGCCGTATTCAGGCGTGGTATACGATCCCTGCTGCGGTTCTGGTGGTATGTTCGTACAAAGCATTAAATTTGTGGAACGCCATCACGGAAATAGAATGAAGGTTTCGGTCATAGGACAGGAATCTGATCCGACCACATGGCGTCTTGCGAAAATGAACCTTGCCATTCGCGGCATTGCTCACAACCTCGGTGAAAAAAATGGCTCGTCCTTTACTGAAGACCAGCACAAAGATACGAAGGTCGATTTCATTATGGCGAATCCTCCGTTCAATCTAAAGTTGAATTCGCAGGGCGTTACGCAGGATACTTTAACCGGAGACCCACGGTGGGAAGGATATGCAACTCCACCGGTGTCAAACGCCAACTATGCTTGGATTCTTCATATGCTCTCCAAGCTTGATGTGATGAACGGCATCGCCGGTTTTCTCCTTGCCAACGGAGCTTTGAATGCAACCGGCATTGAAGGAGAGATCCGTCAAAAACTCATAGAAAATCGCAAAATAGAAGCTATCATCGTTCTGCCGCGTGAAATGTTTTATTCGACAGATATTTCTGTTACCCTCTGGATTATGAATAACAACAAGGGAGCAAGAACGCTCAATGGCCGCCAGCTCCGCGACCGCCGCGACGAGGTACTATTTATCGACCTGCGCCGTTGGAACGAAACGATTTACGAAAAGAAGTATGTCATGTTTACCGACGACCAGATTGCCGCCGTAAAGAAACTATACAACGACTGGCAGAGTGTCGATGGCACTTACCATGATGTTCCAGAACTTTGCAAATCGGCAACAATTGAGGAAATTAAAGCGAAGGGCTACTCCCTCGCCCCCAGCAAATACATTGAGTTTATCGACCATGATTTGGATATTGACTATGCCAAGGAAATGGCTCGCATACAAGACGAAATGCGCCTGTTGATGGAATCTGAAAAACTCTCACAATCTATGCTGGAAGACGCATTCAGGGGGATTGGCTATGGCATTGACTAAGCATAAGCTGGGAGAATTTATTGAACGTATTGATTGCCGTAACAGCGATTTAAAATATGGTATTGATGATGTGCGCGGTGTGTCAAACACAAAAGAAATTCAACCCACTAAGGCAAATATTTCCAACCGTTCCTTTGTTCGATTTCAAATTGTTCAAGAGCGCGAATTTGTTTTCAATCGGCGCACCACACGTATGGGGGAGAAAATTGGACTTGGCTATAATAATATTGGTAAAACATTTATCGTTACAGAGGACTATATTGTTTTTCACGTTTCAGACGAATCAATACTTTTGCCTGATTATCTAAATATTTTCTTTCGACGTCCCGAGTTTGATCGCTACGCCCGTTGGGACTCCTGGGGCAGTGCAACGGAATTTTTCAACTGGGAAGAGATGTGTGATGTGCCAATAGAAATTCCACCATTGCCAGTACAGCAAAAGTATGTGAATGTGTATAATGCCATGCTAGCTAACCAACGCGCATACGAAAGTGGGCTAGAGGATCTAAGGTTGACGTGCGATGTATATATAGAAAGGCTAATGTGCGATCTACCGCATGAGGCAATAGGTCAATATCTTGAACTATCCAGCGAGAAGAATACAGAATTGAAGTATGGTATAGACGCTGTGCGCGGTATTTCTATCGAAAAGCGTTTTATATCAACAAAGGCCAATATGGCAGGCGTTTCGCTCAAAAACTATTATATTGTTCTACCAGATAAATTTGCATATGTGCCAGTAACATCAAGAAACGGAGAAAAAATATCGCTCGCACATAATGGTGGCGACGACCCCTATTTATGCTCATCATCATACGTTGTGTTTGGTCTAAAAAATAATGGGAAACTACTTCCAGGTTATTTAAATATCTTTTTTAGCCGTGCAGAGTTTGACCGTTATGCACGCTTTAATTCATGGGGCAGCGCTCGCGAAACATTCGACTGGTCAGAAATCTGCGATGTGAAAATCCCAATTCCCGACATTAAAATCCAACAGTATCTTGTTAACATATATACTGTTTATCAGTTGCGTCGTGAAATTAATGAACAATTGAAAGCTCAGATAAAAGATATATGCCCCATTTTGATCAAGGGTTCCATTGAAGAAGCAGCCAATGCCTGAGAGGAGGAAATCGCGTGGACTATATTTTTGAAAAGGAAAAGTTTACAGAGGCGGAGCTTGAGAGTGCCATCATCGCGCTTTTCGAGGCGCAGGGTTATACCTATGTCCACGGCGACAGCATTCACCGTCAGTTTGATGAAATTATTTTGGAAG
This sequence comes from Candidatus Soleaferrea massiliensis AP7, assembly GCF_000820765.1. Classification (GTDB taxonomy): domain Bacteria; phylum Bacillota; class Clostridia; order Oscillospirales; family Ruminococcaceae; genus Soleaferrea; species Soleaferrea massiliensis. The sequence goes on along the minus strand of NZ_CCYH01000025.1, from coordinate 35,029 downwards.
ACGATTTGCGTTCTTTTATTACTTCGCGGTATGCCGCTGAAGATTTGACTGAAAATGAAATACAAAAAATCGTCAATCGGCTGAAGCTCATTCCTGCAACGCCGCTTTATAATGGCAACCGTGAGACTTTTTGGCTTATGAATGAAGGTTTTGATCTGACGCGTGATGAGCCGGGTAAATTGGCACTGCACATTTCTTACATCGATTATCAGACGCCTCAAAACAATACTTTCAAGGTGATCAATCAGTATTCCGTGCAGGGCGAGCGGCTGCGCCGCCCCGATGTCCTACTATTTATCAATGGTATTCCCGTTGCGATCTGTGAATTCAAGACGGCCATTGAAGAGGACAAGACTATTCACGATGCATGGAAGCAGATTACCGTTCGGTACTGTCGTGACATCCCGAAGCTGATGAAATATTGTTTTCTCTCAGTTGTCAGCGATGGCGCTAACACCAAGATGGGGAGCATTTTTACCCCATACGAATACTACTACGCATGGAATAAAGCGAATGATACCGATAAGGTATCCAACGGTATCAGTTCCTTGCTTACAATGATTGAAGGCGCTTTTGCGACAGACCGTGTTATTGCGCTTCTGCGCGATTTCGTATTTTACCCGGACGACAGTAAAAAGAGCGAAGCGATTGTAACTCGGTATCCACAGTTTTTTGCTGCTGAAAAAATGCTCGCCAACATCAAACAGCATTTGCGGCCTACTGGTGACGGTAAGGGTGGTACATACTTTGGCGCTACTGGATGTGGTAAGACTTATACAATGCTTTTCCTGTCGCGCTTACTTGTTCTGCGTGACAGCGAAGCATTTAACAATCCCACTATTATCATAATTACCGACCGTGAGGATTTAGACACGCAGACAGCAGAGCTTTTTGTCACAGCAAAACGCTATTTGCACGAAGCTGATGTGCGTAGTATTGAAACTCGTCAAGACCTTGGTATTACGCTTGCCAATAAGCCAAGCGGCGGTGTGTACATTACCACTATTCAAAAGTTCTGCGAAAAAACGGGTTTGCTCTCTAATCGAAGTAATATCATCTGCATTTCGGACGAAGCGCACAGAACACAAACCAGCACTGGCGCAAAGTTGAAGAAAACAGAAAAAGGTGTTTTCACCTCATATGGTTTTGCAAAATATCTGCGTGACAGTTTCCCCAACGCCACCTACTGCGGTTTTACGGGAACGCCGATTGATGAAACGATAGCTGTTTTTGGCGATGTTGTCGACAGTTATACGATGAAGGAATCCAGCGATGATGGTATTACTGTCCGCATCGCCTATGAACCACGTTTGGCTCGCGTAATTCTCTCCGACGAGCAGGCAAGGGAAATACAGAAATACTACGATAAATGTACCGAAGAAGGCGCAAACCCGGAACAGGTAGAAGAAAGCAAACGCGCCATGAGTGAAATGCGTCGTATTCTCGGACATCCAGACCGACTCAAGCGCCTGGCAGTGGATGTAGTAGAACACTATGAAGCGCTCTGTGCCCAAAAGCCGGAAATTGTCCAGAAAGCAATGATTGTTTGCGCGGACAGACAGCTTGCTTATCGACTACTTCAAGAGATACTCACTATCCGCTCCGATTGGGGAATTCCGCACAAGGCGGAGAACGAAGACACGCTTACTAATGAGCAGCTTGACAAACTCATCTCGTTACCCAAAATCAACCTCGTCGCCACGCAGGGTGCCGACGATGAAAAGGCACTACACGATCTCTGTGGGACTAAGGAATATCGAAAAAAACTCGACAAGCAGTTTAAAAATATTCGTTCTAATTTTAAAGTTGCCATCGTCGTTGATATGTGGATTACAGGCTTTGATGTACCATCACTAGCAGTTATGTACATTGATAAACCTTTGCAGAAGCATACGCTGATACAGACGATTTCCCGTGTTAACCGGGTTTTTGATGGCAAAGACAAAGGTCTGGTAGTAGATTATATCGGCATTAAGCAAAATATGCTTGAAGCCTTAAAGAAATATGGCAGTCCGCAGGAAAGCCCAGTTGACGAACTTGATATCTCGCTTTCCATCTTCCGCAACCATTTATCCCTAATTGATGAACTAATGATTAATTTTAATGCTGTGAAATTTTACAGCGGCGAGCCGCTTGAACGCTTACTTTGCCTTAATATGGCGGCTGAATATGTGCAGTCTAGCAAGGAAACCGAAACACGTTTCATGGGGTTATCGCGTAAGATGAAAGCTGCATATGATATTTGTTTTCCGTCCGGTGAGTTGACCGATACAGAAACTGCAAAAGCACAATTTTATCTTGCCATTCGTTCTATCATCTATAAGCAAACGAAAGGCAATGCTCCCGATGCAGAGATAATGAACCGTGTTGTTGAGGAGATGGTTGCGCAGGCTATCACCTGCACTGGTATAGAAAGCATCGTGAACACTGACAAATCAGTGGACCTCTTTGGCGACGACTTTATGAAGCAGCTCGACACAATAAAAATGCCTATTACCAAATTTAATGCACTACTGAAACTGCTCCGCAAAGCTATATCCGGCTATGGCAAGACAAATAAAATTAAGGCACTTGAATTTGATGCACGGCTACGAAAGGTCATCGACAGCTATAACAGCCGTGATAAGCTAGTGTTCACCAGCGAAGTTGTCGAAGACTTCGTCAATGGTCTGTCCGATGAACTAATAAAAATTTTTACTGATTTACAAAAAGATAAAACATCCTTTGAAAAGCTTGGAATCACCTATGAGGAGAAAGCGTTTTATGACATTCTTGTGAACGTACGCGATGCCCACGGTTTCCCCTATGCCGATGATAAATGCCTTGTTCTTGCCAAAAAAATTAAGGAGCTTGTGGATGATAAGGCACAGTTTGCCGATTGGTCTACCCGCGATGATATTAAAAACCAACTTAATATGGATTTGACTGTTCTGCTTTATAAAAATGGATATCCACCAGAATGGGACGAAGAGATCTTTGATAAGGTTCTTGAGCAGGCTGAAAATTTTAAGAAATGGTCAGCTTGAAAATTTATGGAAATGCATTTTAATGTATATAAATGGACAAAAGGACTTCGGATACGATTAAACCGACAAAGTAATTCATATTAATTCTGACACTCAGATATACCGGCAGGCGGGCAATCGTGGTACGGTAAATGTGATGGCAGCCATCAAGAAAAAGCCGGCATCCACTTACACAAATTTTTGATGCATTTGCAAAATTCTCTCCTGCGGCCGCAATTTTTGTGGTATACTAGGATGCAGAGGAACCCGGCTGTCCCCGGTTTCAAATATGCTGATATAGGAGGCAGGCTAAATGGCAGATTACTCCAAAACAGTGGAGTTCTGGCGAACTTCACCCATCGACACGGTGAGCAGCTTGGAACAAAGGCTCGATAATTTCCGCATTCTCTTCGCTTACCATTCTGGAAAAATTGAAAACGATGAGGTATCCTACCATGATACCCGTGAAATCTTTGAAAATGGAAAGGTACTCAATTATTCCGGTGCGCCACGTGCGATTTTTGAACAGCAGAACCAGAAGCTGTGTTATGAATATCTGAAGGACAAAATCGTTGCCAAGGAACCCCTAACTTCGGAACTAGTTCGTGAAATCCACCGCATTCTCACCAGCGGCACTTATGACGAGCGCCGTTTCCTTGAAAACGGAGAACGTCCCGGCGAATACAAGAAACATGACTATGTCACCGGGCGCAGCGAGGTGGGTTCCCCGGCAGAAGATGTAGCGGAAGAAGTCGAGGAGTTGCTGGAGGAAATTAACAGTTACAAAAAACAGGATATCATTCGGGCTGCGGCATATTTCCACGCCGTGTTTGAAAACATCCATCCTTTTGCGGATGGAAACGGACGCGTGGGACGAACCCTTTTAAATTACTATCTCATGATTCACAACCACCCTCCCCTGATTGTCTATGACGAGGATAAAGTCTTGTATTACCAGTGTTTGGAGAAGTATGATACTGATGAAAATATTGATTCACTTGCAGAATTTTTAAAATATGAAACTGAGAAAACTTGGGAAAAGACATTGGATAGGCAGAACAAGAAAAAGCGGAAGTCTATGGATGAACTGAGATAATTAAATAAGAGAAACAAGGCACAGTAATTTAGCTGTGCCTTGTTTCTCTTTTAAGGAAAAGAGGAAAATGCCAATTGATCTAAAAGCGCAGAAATTTAGTGTGGAGCTATGAATGACGTTAAGGTAAAATAAATTGCGCAAATAAAAAAGACATGGTCTGCAGTCGTTAATAGAATGAAGTTACCATACCACCATTCTAAAATGGGAGAACAAACTATGTGTTAAAAAATTGTACAGTTAAAGGAGGAAATAATCAAGGGCAAATTAAGAAGCAGTTAAATTCGTCTCTTTCGTTTCATAAGATTGGTTTGAATTTTTTGTTTCAAGTTTTATACCTTCAAGATTGAATTAAAGTGCCGATCACCGTTTTCGGCAATCTGATTTTATTTAAAATAGATTGACAGGAGGTATGCAAAATGGCATACACAAGACAAAAACAGAAAGAGAATAGCCAATTTGACGGAAGAAGACTTACTTAGAGAACTAGGTGTGGGTCAAGACATTCTTGAATGTCTTCATACATACAATTGGGCTGTTTTAATCGAGAACACAGATATCTTGAGCACTACATACAGAGCTGTAGACAAAAAGCTTTCCTGTTTGAAAAGCGATTTATAAACAATTTGTAAACTGCACAAAATCATGTCAGTTTTTTTGCATTTTCATCGGCTATATATTGAACGGGAAAAATATGGCTGTTCACCTGCAGCTTGAAAATTGAATACCAGCCTTGCGGGTACTTTCCCATCCGGGCGAGCGACATGGTAAAAGCGCCATGATGACCTTAACGTGCAAAGCTGTCATTTCTTTTATAGAGATAACAGCCTGTCTTGTTGGAGTCGGAGCGACTTCCTTTTGACCAGAAAGAGATGCGGTACATCTTTTCGCCATGACCTTGGATGGGGCTATTATGATACACGTATCGTTCGCTCACACGTCAGATGGGTTGGTCTAAGCGGACCAGTGAACGGCTTGCAAACCACAAGCCTGCCTGCAAGGTTCCCTAGTGCTGGGGGGCGGGCTGCAAATACAGCATAGTAAATTTGATTGCCGCTGATGGCGAATCCGTGCGGTGCGGCGGTGCCCTCGCCCGTACTGTATTAATTTTTCATAATTGGTATCAAAACTTTTTCTGAAAGATTATTAAAAAGGAGGTAAAAGTGCAGTATCAAAATTCTCTTGCAGCTTGGATATAACCGCACCGTGCAGTCAGCAGGAGGGAACTTCACAAGCAGTTTCTGCATCTAGCCAGAATATCTGATCCTATGAGGGCAAGCCGCGCTATTTTGATCAAAAAGGGTATGAAATACACGCTAAATAAGAATAAACCCTTTGAGAGCCCCAAAAGAATCGAGATGAAACAGAGCAGAAAGGAGTACAGAATGAATTAAAGATATTTAAAAAGTTCTGCAGGTTGAATAGCCGAAAATGAATTAATTGTTATTGAAACTACACCAGAAAACATTGTGTCATTTTTAATAAAATATCGCCAAGCAGCTTATTTTCAGATCTCAATGCAGAACAACAATCTACCCTTTTTCACAACTAAACAGCTAAGATCAGCAACTGAGCAGAGACAATTTAAAATCGCAGGCAATTCCCAGGACATGAGCAGCGGCAGACGCATCGCACGAATGGACTTGATAAAATGATGTGGGCAAGTTTCACAAGCTGTGCAAATGCGGTTCTTGTGTGCAGTCTTTCCCGTCCCAGCGAAGACACAGCGGTTCAAAACGGAATAATGGATTTTTTACAGGATGTCATAAAGTCCACTGCCAAACCACAGAAAATATGATCTGTCTTGGATGTATTAAAGGAGAAACTGCAGATGGATACAAAAAACAACGATACAGAGAAACTTCAATATGAAATCAACGGATATAAAGTAACATTGGTTTTTTCACACCAGAGCAATCCAGCGGTGATGGACAATATTTATAATATTTTAAAAGCTGCCTTTTCAAAATCTTTAGCAGAGTGATAAATTTTACAGAGGACTAGCTATTCCAGCAGTTTTGTGAGATACTGTTGTTGCCGAAAACCGAACCTTGAAAACTAAATATGTACAGGTATAAACGGTATTTCTTAATAACAAAAAGGAGTATTGATTATGAATGATATTATTAGAGTATGCTGTCTGTACCGTGTATCGACCAATAAGCAGTTAGAGAAAGATGACATTCCCATGCAGAAACAATGCTGCCGGGAATTCGTAGCTGAAAGAGCACATTTAGGCTGGACGATTGTGAAAGAAATCTCTGAAAAAGGCGTGTCCGGCTTCAAAGTCTCCGCTCAAAAAAGAGATGCGATCATAGAGATTCAAGAAGAAGCAGCACAAGGAAACTTTGATGTTCTCCTGGTCTATATGTTTGACCGCTTAGGCAGAAAGGACGATGAAACACCGTTCGTAGTGGAGTGGTTCGTAAGAAATGGAATTCAGGTCTGGAGTACCGTAGAAGGTGAACAGAAGTTTGAGAACCACGCAGACAAACTTGTGAACTACATTCGATATTGGCAGGCAAGCGGAGAAAGCATCAAGACATCGATCCGCACCAAAACTCGTCTGAGCCAAATCGTCCAGGAAGGGCGCTTTCGCGGAGGCAAGTGTCCTTACGGGTACCGTCTATGTAAAAACGGAAGGTATAACAGGAAGAATCAGGAAGTGTATGATATAGAGATCGATGAAAAAGAAGCCGCTGTTGTGAAACTCATCTTTAGGAAATATGTATATGAGGGTTATGGAGCACAGCGGCTCTGTAAATATTTGCTGGAACAAGGCATACTGAATCGGAAAGGGATGAACTTCGTGAATACAACCGTTCAGCATATGCTGAAGAACATCATGTACTTAGGTATTTTACGCAGCGGAGAATCACAGTCGGACATTTTTCCAAACCTTCAAATCATCGATGTGGAAACCTTTGAGAGAGCAGAGCAAATACGAAAAGGCCGAACACAAAAGCATTCAGATGTTCCTCTGAACTGCAAAGGACGTGCCCTGCTGGCAGGCAAACTATACTGCGGGCACTGCGGCTCCAAGCTGGTTTTATCCACAAGCGGGAGCAGCTATGTAAAGGCTGACGGCACCTGCAGCAAAACAATACGCCTGCGGTACCAATGCCATAACAAAGTAAGACATCCCCAGCTGTGTGATGGACAAAGCGCCTACGGGGTGGTAACGCTGGACCAGACGATAGAAGAAGCCATCAGCCGATTATTCGAGGAAATAAAAACAGTGCCGCAGGAAGAAATGATGCAGAACGAGATTATGGAAAGAAGAAAAGAATGTGAGACACAGCTTTCCAGAGCTAAAAAGGCCTCCCAGGCATGTGAAAAGGAGTACGCAGATTACAAAGCAGAGGTACAAAAAATCATCCGGGGAGAAAGCATCCTCAGCTCGGATATGCTTAATGATCTGCTCGAAGACTGCAAGAAAAGCAGGAAAAAAGCAGAACAGGAAGTGATTCAGTGGCAAAAGGCCGCAGCAGACAAAACACAGCAGACTGAAAAACTGGAAAGGTTGTTTGGCAAGGTACTAACTTGGTCAGAAATGTTTGGAAGCTGCAGTCTGGACGAAAAGAAAATGATCCTATCGCAGCTGATCCACAAGATACATATTTGGAAGGACAATCAGATAGAAATCGAATTTAATATCCATATTCAGCAAATTCTCGCCTATAAACCAAAAAATCGCTTAACTAAGTAAGTACTCAATTCTTCCATATAATTTGGGGAGCGTGACACAATCGGCGGCAGAGCTGGGCCGGTATCAGGTCGAAAAAGTACGTTTCAGGACAAAACAAAAAAGCCAGCAACCGAAATGGTTACTGACTTTTGGTGGAGACGAAGAGGATCGAACTCTCGACCTTACGGATGCGAACCGTACGCTCTCCCAGCTGAGCTACGCCCCCATTTTTAAACTTGAGAACTGAATATGCTTACTTAACACATCTCTTCCCAACGGCTTATATTATATCACATCATGATTATTTTGACAAGAGAAAAATCTCATTTCTTTTTATTTTCTACAGCTTTCTTGCAATTTCTAATATCATCCATCTATAAGCAATTAAATTTTCTATATTCCTATAGCGCAAATTTCTCTATGTAATGATATTAATGCCATACATCCTATTAAGTTATATTTGATTGGATATATAAGCTATACATATAAACAGCTTGCAGATGTCATCTTCAATTTGATACTGACTCTGTATACTCAGTAAATAAAGCATCGTTGATTTTTTACAAGTTCGAAGACAATTATGCTCATATCATTTTTCATTTTGAGTATTGATTCCGCATTCAGATTGGTAAGACTCGTTTTTTATCTTCGAAAAAATCTTTTTATAATCTGTACATTGCTCGAACCATGGAATTGTTTCTATATAAAAATCTGCCGCCCGTCTGCGGAGCAGAGGGCGGCAGATTTGGCGTCGGGTGACGCCAAAAAACTAATTTTCAGACAGGAAACAGTTTATGCTACGCACATCTGCATGATGACGACCACATCGGAGACAGTGACGTTTCCATCAAGGTTGGCGTCAGCCGCCGCGATCTGTGTTGCAGAAAGCTCTCTATTGCCTGCCAGATACTGAAGCGCCAGAACAGCGTCTCTGACATCCACAACGCCATCCATGTTTACGTCGCCAAGGAGGAACGAGATCTGGCTAGCGACTTTAGCGTCGTTGAAACGAGCCATTGTAGGATTGCCGTCGGCATCATATGCCGCGCCGTCCATAGCGAAGCTCACCTTGGAAGCGTCGAAGTTAGCGGCATCCGCGGTCTCGAAGATCGCATAGCCGATAACCGTATTCTCTGTGATCGCTTCTCCTAATTTACCTAAAAATACGAACTCATCGCCATTGCCTGTGATTATGTTGCCATTAGCGCCTTCGAAGCCTACGAGATTCAGGGCATCCTTATCGTAGTAGACGTTGGCTTTTCCGCCGGCCGGGCCGTACTTGTAGCTGAGCAGCTCGATCGGAACTTTAACCGTACCGTCGCCAAGCACTTCAACTTCATTGATGGCTTCAAGGCCTAAGTACTTCTCGGTGCGCTCGTCCACGATTCTGCCGCTGTAGTTCAGGCCGAAACCAAACTGATAGACGTTGTTGTCGGCATCGACATAAGGTGTGGTGTCCGGCACGTCCTCAGCAGACATTTCGATGTGTTCCATGCTGCGCGGGAAGGTGATGGCCAGCATGCCGGTAGGCTCATATTTACCGCTGATGACGTCCATGTATGCTTCCTGGGCGCCTTCTACACCAACGACAATCGCGTCTACCAGAGGCTCAAATTCTGCAGGAACAACCGCGTTTCTGTAGTTGAGGATCAGAACGATTGGTTTGTCGCCCAGATCTTCTTTGGCCTGGAGAAGGGTATCCAGAACGGACTGGATGCCAGGGTTGGTGAAATGGATGTTGGACATGTTATCTTTGTAATCGCCGAGAGCCGGATTCGGGATTTCAGTCGCCTGAACAAGGGATCCGTCTGCATGGTGCCAGTAACCGCCGAGGGAAACTTCACGTCCGACCATCTTCTTATACGGAGCGAACTGAGCGGTCTGAGCCTGGCCTTCGGTTCCGTTGCTGTTATTCGGGCCAGTGAGCATGACGATACCGAAATCGGCTTCGTCCGGATTCTCCGTTGTGTCGTAGAAACGACCGGCCATCTCCGTGATGCCTGTGTTGTCGTGACCCTGGGCGCCATAGCCGGAAGAGCTGCCGCCCAGATAGCTGCCGACTGCATAAGCCTTTAAGCTCTTGTCCTGGATCGGCAGGAGGTTGTCATGGTTTTTGAGCATAACGATGGACTGATGGTGCGCGTCAAGGGCGATCTTGTTCAGTTCGACGCTGCCGTTTTCCGCATCCGCCTTGTCAGGATCGGTATAAGGATTTTCAAACAGGCCGCACTTCATGATGGTCTTGATCACGTTTCCAGCTCTTGCGTCGACCATATTGTCCATATACTCTTTGCCGTAGGCAGGAATGCCGCGGGACGGGTCGCCGTTTACGCCGAGGTCATAAGCCAGCTGGCAGGTTGCAACATTGCCGGTACCGCCGGTCTGAGACATACCGGACATGTAAGAAACGAAATAACGCAGGGCGTCATCCACGCCGAATCTGTTCTGCATACCATGGTTGGAGTTACCGTTGCCGCCATAGATGCCCCAGTCGGAGGTGATCATGCCGTCCCAGTTTTTGCCTTCTCTGAGGAAGTCGGTCATCAGCCATTTGCTGTAACCGCCGCCGACAAGAGAGAAGCGTTTGTCGCCGAGGAGTTCGTTGTGTCTGCCAAGTCCGTCGTCGCCGACTGCGATGCCGTATGCGGTCATGCCCGCGTTGACGACCTTAGAGGAATGCTGCGGATAACGGCCGATACCGCCGGCTGCAGCCATGGTTTCGATCATCTTCTCATAGCCGCCGCCCGGATAAGCCAGCCAGCCGCCGATCTGCGTATGGCCTTCATAGCCGAACTCGCCCGATGCGGTGCCTAAAAGGTGTTTAGCCATTGCGCTGATAGAATCTTTACCCCAGCCTTCCGGAAGACCGTAATCCGGGATGGATTCTTCGGTGGTCTGCATACCGGCAACCTCTGCGTTGCCCAGGTCGATAAGCAGGTCGTAGTCTTCGGTGACCGCACTGGCGATACGGCTCCAGGTCGGATGTGTAGCAAGGTCAAGCAGCGGGCCAAGCTGCTGGAAGATCTGGCTGTTTCTATATTCCTTGGCAATCGTCTGGCCAAAAGTATAGTGGAGATCAGAGCTGAAGGAGTTGGCCAGGCCGAGGGTATTCGGCCAGCGGGAGATGTTGGTTACAGGCGGGAAGCCGGTGCCGCCGCCGCCGTCGTCATTGGAACCCGTGTCGATGACGCCGGTGTGAACCGGGTCGGAGCTGAAGGAGTAAGGAATACCAAACTGAGTGGCTTCGGCTCTCTTCTGCAACGCGTTACCGTTTTTACCATCAGCCTGTTCGCCCTTGCCGATCTGTCTGGATACCGACATGCGGTTGCCATTCTCGACGTTGGTGCCGCTGTGGGCCATCAGAGCAAATTTCTGCTCGAGCGGCATCTGTGACAGCAGGTCATCTGTACGGGTTTCGATGTCCAAACGCCAGTCCTCGTATTTGTCGATTTTTCCGTTTTTATTGAGGTCCTTGAAATAGTAGCCGGAAGCCGGGTCATAAATGAAATTGACGCCGGTATCCTTGCTGGCACCGAGGACCAGACCGTTCGAATTCGTAACCAACTGCACATTGGCATAATTCTCGTAGGACGTATCCGCGGGAGATGCGGACGCCGGAATAGCGTAAGCGCCTACTAACATAGAAGACGCGCAAAGAATTGCAATTATTCTCTTCTTTTTCACTTTTCTTTTCCTCCTTTTAATGATGTTTCTGGTTTAGAATACTTTTTTCGCTTCATTCTTCTTTTGATATCACCCCTCTTCAAGATACTGAAGCTCGGGACAAACCAGTACCACACTGCTGTGGCTGACTCTTCTATTTCTATCAGATCTATCGGAAAAGAGCCTCAGCATACTTTTAAACCTTCCGCATAGGTAGCAAACTTCCCGTTGATGCATTTCTTTTATGACACTGTGTACCTATGCAGTATGGCAGAAAACTCGGCGCGGGCTGCGTTGCTTTGGGATTCAAACAGGCTTATCATCATCCATATCCCGGAGGATGTCCTGCATCGTAAGCCCTTGTAGGCTTTTCCTGGCATATAGCCGCGGACGCTGCCCGCGTCGAGGAATTCACGGTTCTCTACTATAATTGTATGTTTTGCGGACTTGATGTCACACCGTTAAGGTTCACGTCCGCTGTGGTCGTGCCTATCGGATATACCTGTACATTGGGCCGCCGACCGTTATGATTTCTGCTTCTTCGCAACAGCGATGGATACAACGATGCCTCCAAACAGGACAACAACCATCCATGACATCCATGCGTCTGCATGTCCAGTTCCAGGATTGCTCTTTGACTCATTGCTCGAGGTTGAACCATTGGTGGAATGATTCGGCTTGCTCGAATCATTCGGTTTACTGGAGTCGTCCGGTTTGCTCGAATCATCCGGTTTACTGGAGTCGTCCGGCTTGCTCGAGTCGTCTGGTTTGCTCGAATCATCCGGTTTACTGGAGTCGTCTGGCTTGCTCGAATCATCCGGTTTACTCGAGTCATCCGGCTTACTGGAATCATCCGGTTCACTGGAAAGCACTGTGACCGAGCCGTGACTCGACACAGTCACGTTAACGTCGGTACCGCCATCTGCTACAATGGCCTCGACCACATTCAGAGAAGATTTGCCCAGAGCCGCGTCTGAATTCACTTTATAGGTGTACTGCACGATGACGCCGTTCACGGTTACATTTTGAGCTGAAGCGGCAACAAAACTGCCTTTTGTAACATCATCGGAGGGCATATCCGTCCATCCACCAGGGCATTGCGGTCCCCTCTCGATTTTCACCGGCGTGAGTACCGCCGGGTCATATTCGATTGTGACCTGCGCACCTGCCGCGACGGCGTTAAGGCTGACGTCCACGGTGACCGTGTCTCCCGGATGCGCCTGCACGTTGGACACCGACAGGGTTGCCGACGCATCGGCCGACGCGGGCATCGCTATCCCTGTGAAGAGTGCTAAAAGCAGTACCAACGACAGCACATATGATAATGATTTCTTTTTCATTCCGAAGCCCTCCTGTTTTTTCTGATTATTACTGAAAACCATTTCTTTTTTCTCCTTTACAACAACTCAATAAGATTTATTTTCCTATTCATCTTGATCTTTCAGTTCAGACTGCGCTTCCACCCCCTAACTTTCGTCGTTCATGCGTCCTTATTCTGTGTCTTCTGTCTGATTGTCTTCTTGATGGTCTTCTGTTTGATTATTTTTTTTCCTGGCACGAACAACAAATACGGTCACCACAGCACCAACAACCACGACGGCCGAAACGATCAGCAGAATGACCAGTCCATTGCCGCCGGACTGACCGGGGTCCGAGTTCGTTGACTCTGAGTTTGATGACCCCGAGGTTGTTGACTCTAATTTTGATGACCCTGAGTTCGTTGACTCCGAGGTTGACGATCCCGAGGTTGCTGAACCTGAATCTGTTGACTCTGAGCCCGATGATCCCGAGGCTGCCGATTCTGAATTTGACGATCCTGAATCCGTTGACTTCGAGGTTGTTGAACTCAGGCTTCCTTTATCTACAATCGTATCCACGGCGTTGACGGTAAGCTCAGCGCCTTCTTCGTCATAGACCTTGAACTGTTCCACGCTGAACGAATAGTCTCCGCTCGCGTTGTCCCCAGCACGAAAAGTAAACGTCAATACCGCGCCGCTGACCGACTTGTCACTGGACGATGCCATGGCAAAGATTCCATCTTTGAATTCACCGGTGATACTGTCCTGATTGAACATGGTCATGTTTCCCGAAATTGCACTCGTGGCTTCGATCTTCTCCAGTACCAGTGCGCCGGTGTCATACACTAGACGCCCCTGGAAGGCCGCAAACGTTCCGTCCATGACCAGCTCTGTCGTGACCGTCTGTCCAGGGCTGACGCTGACATCGCTCACCTGCACCGTCACCTCGCCGGCCGCCAGCGCGGTGAAACCTCCCCCTGCAATAATGCCGAGCAGCAACATAAGCGTTAGTGCGTATCTGAGTATGATTCTTTTTTTCATGAATACACCATTCCTTTTCCTTCTCATTTTTTACTGTTTCTCTGAAGCTGAAGCAGTTCTGTCAATTTCCGGTTTTGCTGTGGTTACAGAGCAGGATTCGTTTCCAAGAAACGCGTACCTATGACTGACCGATCACCGCTTCTAATTTTGTAACCTTAATTGCGTACTGATTGTTCTCATAAGCGATATAAAGCGTCAAAATCTGTCCTTCGTCGACGGACTCCTTGACAAACTGGGCGCTGCCCGGCAATTCCTTCAGATTATAACCATTCCCCGCCGCGGTCCACCCCTGCTCCTGCAGAAACTGTGTATATTGGAGAAGGTCGTCGGAAACCGAACTGCTCTGATATGTATATTGCTTGCTGGGAAACTCATTCTTGCCTTCGGACGCCACATCTGTAACCGTCCGTTCGCCGACCACCGACGTAATACTGGAAACTTTATCTCCACCAAAATCGTATGTCTCCAGTTTTGAGGGATCATTCGTACAAGCACTCAGCAAACAGGATAAAAGAACCGCCATCAAAACCAAAGCCAAACGGCAGACATATTTTTTCATTGTCGATCATCATCCCTTTCCGTTTTTTGATCACATCATCGCGTGAAAATTACGTGTATCAAAGGTGCCCGGCACCCACGCCGCGAGGGTTCTTTACCGCGGATTGATTGCCGGCGTTATGACAATACGGCACTTTCAGCAATATAATCAAGAACCTTCTGGCCAAGGACCGACTGCTTTACGTAAGGCAAACCATAATAGTCCACTTGTGTAGAAATGTCGCTTGACCACAGGTGTTCGGAAGAATACTTCGTCATATCTTCATCACTGACCGAAATGCCCGCATCCTCCGCCACAGCCTGGATTACGAGGAGATACGTCGCACTTTCTGCCAGATCGTCATGTGCATCCTCAATACATTCCTCCACACTGGAGAAGCCCTCATTTTCTTTCAGGTATTCCTCCAGCTCCATCCCGTTATAATCCGCTAATTCCTGGTAACCATTCAACAGGATCTTTTCCTGGTACTTTATCAACGAATCAGGGATGGATTTGACGGGCACCTTGGTCCTGAGGAATTGCTCTATGTATTCCTGCACGAAATCTTTTTGAATATCTGTCCGCATTCCCTCTCTCATTTCTTCAACGGTTGTCCAGCCGTTGGATGAGGACAGGTTCTCCTTAACGAAGTCGTCGGTCAGTTCCTCCCTTTCGACAATATAATTGATGGTCGTCTCAAACACAGCTTCCTTACCCTGCAGCGCTTCATCATAGTAGTCATCTGGGAAGGTTACCTCAATATCAATTGTTTCTCCGGGCATCTTTCCGATCAACTGTTCCAAAAAGTCATCGAGAAAGCTCAGCATATCATCTTTATCGTCTGTTTCTCCAATGACAACATCCACGCCCACTTCCATGGTAGAGCCGCCATCAAACACTTCCCCGTCTATCTTGCCCTCATAATCGATGTTCACCGTGTCGCCGTTAGCGACCGCGCGGTCCGTAATTTGGATTCTCGATATGTATCCGGCCATCAGGGTATCGATTTGGTATTGGAGGTACTCGTCCGTAACTTGATGCGCCTCGGCAGGAATGGTCATCTCCTGATAATCAAAATCCTCAACATAATCGAGGGCTTTAATGCCTTTTAAAAAACCGTTTCCATCAATCCCATCACTGTACAAAGATGAGAGACCGCTCTCCGATTCATCCGTGTTCGAGTTACACCCGGCCAGCAAAATAACCGGCATAAAGATTGCAAGGATGAGGGATGAGATCCTTATACACTTTTTCATGAATAAATTCTCCTAACATTGTATTTTTCCAGCTTGGTGACAAAAATTGTCGTTCTTGCCGGTATAGCCAGGGCGATCGAACGAAGCTTATTTATCATCATATTTTATATTACAATCGTCATATATTTTATTGCATTTTTCACATATTCCATTTTGCAATCCAGCTATGTTTTATTGCAAATATTCTATACTTTATAGAAATTATCATATAATTTATTACAGTTATATTATAAGCGTATTTTGGAAAAAGTCAAGCTTTTTTTGATTCAATCTATCACTTTTCTGGTGAATGTCCACAGATTGACGGCTAAAATCGACATTTTTTTTGAAATCACATTGCTGCGGCCCCGCCATAGAGCGCACCGGATCTTGAGCAGGACAGTGCCTGTCCTGCTCAAGATCCCTGCTCCGGTTTCCGCTGAAATTCGAATATTTCCTCAGCAATACCTGCCGGGTTCTTGTGCCGATTTCCGTTTGCCGCTCTCCATTATCGACCGCACTGGCCGTCTCAAATCCTGTCCCAACTGTTTGCCCGAGGTGGAATTGTCGTTTTAAACAATGGCATCTGCCGTCTGTTTAGCGCAATTTCTGAAGGCGTACTTCTTAAAATTAAGAACGATATCGATTACCACAGATAGTTCATTCCCACCAGCAACAACATTCCTGACATGATTTTGAACACCAAAGTCGCTGCTGTCATAAAACGATCTATCCATATTTAGAGGAATTAAAAATATGTACATTTCCTGTATTTTAGTACGCACGATTCGAAGAAAAACCATAAAAAATCGTGTAGGCATCTTCTGATATTTCATGATTTCTATTGTTATGTTAACCAAAACAAAAAAAGTGGACAAACCCGCAATACAACAGGGTCTGTCCACTTTTGGAAAAATCTGGCGGAGAAGGAGGGATTCGAACCCTCGAGACATTTGTAGTGCCTACACGATTTCCAGTCGTGCGCCCTCGACCAAGCTAGGCGACTTCTCCACATAAAAATATTTATTTTTCACAACGAATGATATTATACTACATATTTCTTATAATGTCAAGTTATTTTTTCATTTTTATTATCCATTTTTTCGATGACTTTACTGCAGACCATACTCCGATTTTGACAACAACTTGTCCGCTTGAAACAAAATGTTTGCGCTCGACATTTTATCGCCTTCACCCGGCCACTGATACATGGTTGTATAAAAGTCCTCTCCCTGGCTGCCAGTTTGAGAAATCACAGTTCCCTCTCCGCCGATGATTTGTACGACCTCCTGATAGGACATCCCGTTTTCAAGACGCTCATATTCCTCTTTGGTGATCGTGGCATCCCCTTCCACCGCACTTGTATGGGAACCATCCACCGAAGGATCATCGGATGCATCGCGAGAAGCGCATCCGCTCAATACTGTACTGATTATAACAACCGATAGCAATGCGGACAGCCATCTCTTCATAATGTATCATCCTCCCAAAAGTCATCTTGAACATCGAACATTTATAGTATAACAAAAATATGAACAGATTGCAAGCTAAAATTACAACTTATATCCAAAAAAAGAAAATACAACGCAATATCATGCGCATATGGCACTGGAATACGGCCAGAAAGCGGAATGACCGATCATTCCGCTTTCTGGCTGCAGGCTGAAAAAGCTGCTATACTCCATACAGCCTGCAAAAATATGGTGAAAGAAAAAAATGAAAACGTCTTTAAAGATCAGCATTTAAAGCACGAACCGAGATTCTCCGTCCTTCTTTTTTGATAGAGACAGAGAAAGAATTGTCTTCGCAGCGTATAAAACTGCCTTCTGCCGCATGGAACCGGCATATATTCAAAGGCTATGCCCTGCGTGACGTTCTGCAGTATGTAAGGGCCAAGTTCCCCAGCCGTCTCTGCAGCAGCTTCTTCGATCAAAGATACATCATGCTTTAAAGACTCCTTTTCCTCGAAAAGAAACCGTCTATGGCTTGACAAAAAATCAGATGATTCCTTGTACAATTGTACAGCGTTAAGACGGCGCTTTTTTTCATCGTACTGCTTACAAAAATACTTGAGTTCCCGGTAGGCATACCGGCTGATCTGGTAGGCTTCCAGACTGAGATCCCTGTCCTGCGGCAAAATAATTCCTCCCATATGTAAACTTTGATCAGGCTTTCCTGTTCGCTTTACATATGTGCCCGCTGTCAGCTTTCCCGCGTATTGTTCCGTTTCCTCAGCTCTATGATGGACAGAACGCCGATTTCATCCGCAGCGTCCCGAAGCCTGCTTTAAGATTCCCGCGAAGTCCATCGATGCGCTTCTGCGCGCGCTCAGCGGTTCCCCATCCGAAAGCTTCAGGATATTGCCAAGCCCGGCGCCAATTCCTTTGTGAATGCCGCTGCTGTACGCAAAAAAGCGAAAGGTAACACGCGCGTACATCCCGCTGTATATCTCTGCTTCATCCTCGATTGGACTGCCCGTAAGAGAAAGCACCTCCGGCTTCTGTTTACAGGACGCCGTAAGCACCCAATGTCCGCGGCACTCCTCTCGGAACGGTCCGCCCGAGGGGCGTTCGCCATCCCCATCGTATAACGGGAGGCGGATGGTTTCCGGCCGCTGGCCGTTCCAGGCATGCAATATCCCATGCCGGACAGCAGCCTCCATGCTCAGATCAATCTGGGACTTCATCGCTTCATCCTCTTTGGGGATCAGCAGGGTCACGGAATACTTGGGTTCCGCACCGGGAACCGGGGAGTATGGACGGATCAGGTGTACATAGGACAACCGCACCTTGCCGGTCAAGACCTTTAACGGGTCGTTTTGAAACATCTTAAAACGCTCTCCTTCCACTATTTTGAAACACTCTGGAGCGTTTCAAAATACCATGGTAATTTTGTTCGAAATCCGCATAAAAACAAATGTTCTCTCATACCGCTTCGTTGTACGGCACCGCTTCACGATTTAAAACCGCCAGCCGCTCCAATGCGCTGCAGTAAATTCGGATTGCCAGCAACGGGTCCACCGATGGGAACTCACTGGACAGATAGGTGTATGTCCCCTCCATCAGCAAATTCAGCACATCATTTCGCTGCCCGTTTCCTCTTAAATGTACGCGGGACATCTGTCTGTCCGGATTGGTCTTGTGTAGCTGGATGGTGACATCTTTCATATTAAGCGCTTCCTTTCACTGTGATCTGCTCATTGTCTTTTATCGATCGATATGCTTCACCAAATTTTTTATGGCATTTCAGCAATCCCCTGAATCATTTTTATGCATTTGCATAATTTGTATTTTTATTATATCTGATTCAAAATAATCTGTCAACCTATTTTTACTCAAATTCATAATTTTTTATTTACAAACATAAATTTATGTGTTATAGTAATATCGAGGTGATCATATGGGAATCGGGACAACTCTCCAGCTGCTGATTGAAAAACAGCATACCAATGTCAATGAGCTTGCCAGAACGACAGGCATCAGCGCGCAGACGCTGTACAGCATCATCAAACGGGACAATATGAAGGTCGGTTTTGATATCCTGATCAGGCTTTCCGATGCGCTGGATGTCGATATCGATTATTTCTGCCATGGCCACAGCAGGCTGAACCGGTCGCAGCTGTCCGTTTCCGAGCAGGAGTATCTGCATAAATTCCGTCAGCTGAATCTGTCCGGCCAGCGAAAGGTGCATGCCTATACCGATGATCTGCTGGCCAATCCTTTGTATCTGCTGATACAGCCAAGCTGCATCCAGCTGGATTTTTATATGCTGCCCGCATCCGCCGGCACCGGCATCTATCTGAATGACGACGCGAAAGAGATGCTGGATGTTCCATCGAACGCTTTGACGCAGAAGGCGGATTTCGCCGTACGGGTCAGCGGCAACAGTATGGAGCCGTTTTTCTTTGACGGGGATATCCTGCTGGTGCAGTCCCAAACGGTCATTGAACACGGTGAAATCGGCATCTTTGTCCTAAACGGCGAAGGCTACGTCAAGCGGCTGTACCGCAAAGGAAACGACTGCCGGCTGATCTCTTTAAATCTCGATTATGATGACATCATCATTGAAGACCTCGATACGCTTTTATGCCGCGGGAAGGTGCTCGGCAAGCTGGAAAACCTGTCAGTCCCGCAGGCATAGCCTGTCCGGACTGGTTTTTGGGATGTTAAGCTGTCTCTTTGCAGATATTTTTTGTCATTCAAGATGATCAACGCAGAAAGAAGGTACTGTTTTGGAAAAATTCATTCCATACGAAAAACTCTCAAAGAAGAAGAAACGCGAATTTGACAGTATGAAGCGCAGAGATTGGGGGACGCTCAATCCTGTCACACGCAAATCCCCCAATCCAAAAGCTTACGACCGCAGAAAGGCCCGGCAGCAGAAGGAGGAATCCTTTGATGCCGGGCCTTTTATTTTGCTCGTGTTTTAAAATTCTGCGCCTTTACAACACTTCTTTATGATTTACAGACTCCCGGCACGGACACTCCCACCGGCGGCTTTGCAAACGATGAACCGGGGTATGATCTACGTAAATCATCCATATACATTCTCACTTTGACGGCAGCCATTGCCGCAATGCGCCGAAACCTCTCAAGCGACGATGCAAAAAGCCCGGCAAGCATCTGCCGGGCTTTTTGATCGGTGTGTTACTGCATCTGAATGGATTTCTCGCAGGCTTCGATCCAATCGGATGCATCCTGTGATTCGGTGATCATGGTAAAATTCAGCGTATGATCGTCCGCGTCCACAATCAGCTGATGCACCAGCTGGCTGCCGGCATCCGTTGACGAGGTGTAGACAATTCGAAAAGCGTCCGATTCGCTGATGGTTGTCTTTTCAAAGGACTGAATCTTTACATCGTCAAACATGGCTTCCAGTCCCAGCTTAAAGATATCCTGCGTCATCTCGCCGAAGGAGGGGTCTTTGGCCGTCTCCACGACGGTGATGCAGTCCGATTTGTCCGGATACTCCGGCGAAACCAGCAGAACAACCTCCTGATCGTTCTGAAGCTTCCAGTTCCGGGGCGCAGTCAGCTGATAGCCTTCTCCATGATAGGTTCCATCCAAGTCCAGCTTGGATTTTTCCGAGCTCTCCGATGTGCTTTGTGTGCTGACAGTGGAAACAGCGGATTCTTCATCCGGTTGCTGCGGCTGACTGCAGGCCGTCATGCTCAAAAGCGTAGCCGCCAGCAGCATCATTGAGATATATCGTTTCATGGTGTTTGATTCCTTCCCTGCATATTGTTTTGCCCGTGATACCATAGCCGCAGGTTCTTATGTGCCCTGCACGCCGTAAACGGCGTCAAAACCGGCTTCATCGGTTCCGGCTATGTACAAGCAGCCTCATCGACGCGCTTTGCGCTTCCACCCGCCTGCGGCGGACTGCTGATGCGAAAGCGGTTGTTATGCGGATATTATACCACATTTTCCGACAGGCTGTAAAGGAGCAAGCTGTCAGATCGGCACAAAGACTTTTCACAGGCCGCATAGGCTAGAACGCGTATATGCTCACTGCAAAAATATCCATTCGGGAAATTGAACTGCGCGGCTCCGATTCCCACATACGCAGACAAGACTGAGGGGACAGGCTGAAAACACCTGTCCCCATCTCTCATACTATCGATATAACAGCCAAAACCACGCTTTTTTCCACCATGCGCCGATATGCGCTCCCGTCGATTCAGAAGCAGCTTCCGCTTCCTTCACAAGCGCCTGCCGTTCCTCCTCGGTCAGCTGGTATTGACTGAACTTCGCTTTGTTGGCAAGCCGCATCGCCTGCTCGCTGACGCGGTAACCGAAACGTTCCAGATGCTCCAGATAGGTATAGACCGCAAGCGCGGCGCGATCGGTATCCGGCTGTGCAAACCGCCGTGTACGCAGGATGCGGGATATCAGATGGGTGAGCACCACCGCAATGGCGGCAAACAGCACGATAAAGACCAGCCACAGCAGCCAGCTTGCATCCTCCCTGGGCACTGGCCCGCGCGAGTCGATGGAAGAGGACGGCTGCGAAGACACGTCGCTGTCCTCTGACGAAACGGCGCTTTGTTCATGGGATGCTGCGGATTCGTTCCCGCTCTCTCCCCGCCCTCCGTAGATGCCGCCCGGCGTTGGGTCCAGTGGATACCAGCCGATCTGCGGAAGCCAGATTTCGGTCCAGGCATGGGCCTGCTCGTCGGTGATCTCGGCCCAGCCGTCGTCGCCGAAATTGTCCCGATGTACCGTGTAGCCCTGCACAAACCGCGCCGGAATGCCGGCCGCGCGCAGCACCGCCGTCGCGGCGCTCGCAAAGTGGACACAATATCCCTGATGGCTTTCAAACAGGAAATAATCCACAAAATCGCGTCCTTCTGGCGTCGGTCCCGGCGTCCTCGTATAGGTTCCGTCGGAATGAATCTTTGCAACGATAGCTTGAGCCATCGACAGCCACATATACGGATTGTCGTTTTCCACCATCTGAAATTTGCTCCAGATGTATTCCTTGAGCCTCTTTTTTAAATTCTCAGGCAGCTGCGTATAGTGTTCCTTTACAAATTCCAGATACCGATCCGTGTCCTCATCCAGTGGAATGGGATTTCCTTCCGCATAACTGGCTCTGGGGACAAAACGAAGGGTGTATTCGCTCGCGCCGATGCTGTTGCGCAGCGCGCTGTCCTTGTAGAATCCCTTCTCAAAGCCATCGGCCGCATACATGTTGTACGGCGTGTAGGCCACCAGCTGGTCCGCCCCGACATTGCGGACGGTGATGCTGCTCTTATCGAGCGTCTGATCCCTGTACGCATCCAAGCTGAGCTCCGCGTACAGCAGGGGCTGGAAATCCAGGTCCAACTGTTCATAGATCGTTTCCGGCAGCGGCTCCCAGGAGGTTCCGGTATACACCTCTCCTGACCCGCCGCGCAGGTAAATCCGGTTCGGGCCGTCGGTTTTCACCCGTAGAACCGGTTTCCCGGTCGGGTTCCACTCGCTCTGGCCGGCAAGATCCACAAATCCCGGAGAGTTCATCTGCCAGCCATTTGTGCCGGCGCCTGTCAGCCTATTGCGCAGGTTCATGACCTGCGCGTTTGGAGAATAACTGTCCGATGGCAGCAGCAGCGCCATTATGAGAACAAACAGCAGGGATGCAGGCAGGGCCAGCATCCCGATTTTTGCCGTTCCCTCCGAAGACCGTCTTCCGGCCCGGCCCAGCATCAGCACGGTGATCCAGAATCCGAGGATCAGCACCGTTTCCAGCATGCCGGGCACGCCGTTCAGCGCAATCGAGACGCCCAGAACCGGGAGGGTGGGCAGCAGCGTGAGCAGGATGCTCTTCGCCTTCAGCACCGCCCAGGCAAGCAGCGCCACGATCAGGAACAGTGCAAACAGCAGAAAGATGGGGCATCCCTCCTGCCCCAGCATCGGATGGGCCGACGTATAAGATCTGAACCACGGGGAAACCCTTGACAATTCCGTGGAAACGCCTTCCGCCGCATGGATCGCCCCATAATAAAGCGGCTCACGAAACAAAAACGCCAAGCCGTCCCAGATGACCAGCGATCCGAGTACGGCGTATCCGCGGTACTTCGGCAGCGCAAAGATGCCGGCGAACAGCAGGACCATAAACGGCGCGAACTGCAGCAGGTCCTTCGCGCTGGGTTCCAGAAATGAAAAGCTGTTGATCAGGCAGATCAGGATGCCGTAAACGCCGGTCATCAGGATCAGCGCGCCGCCGGCAAAACGCAGCCATGGACGGTAAACGGTGTCTGTCACAGCGCGCCACCCCCCATCTCGCCGGGGATGTCGACCCGGTCGGGGCCGACGACGAACAGAAAATCGGTTTCCGGCTCGTCGGACCGTCTGAGCAGGGAACGGATATCCTCAGCCTGTTCGGGCAGGCGGGTCGAACAGATGCGCCGCAGGGCTTCGGCAAAGTCCTCCCTGCTCTCCACAGGCTCCTTGACCAGGGAAGCGGACCGCACATCATACCAGACCAGCATGCAGCCATAGGCGCATTCCAGCAGCGCCGACGTCAATCCGCGCAGCCTGCCCAGTATCAGATCCATCCGTTCGGGCGGGCCGCTGAAATCGAAGGCGACCAGCACCGACGGGTCGAAGCTCATCTCCGCCTCGCGCACCATCGGCTTCTGCAGCTTGGAGGTCAGCTTCCAGTGGATGTCCCGCACGCTGTCGCCGATCTGGTATTCGCGCACGGTGCTTTTTTCCCCGTCCTTGCCGGCTTTTATGGCCATCCCCTCCGAAGCGTCCGCCTGCACGATCCCTTCGAGGTTTTCGGCAAACGGCTTCTCCTTCGTAAGAATCTGGAAGCAGACTGGCGCGGGCACGGCAACCTTCAGGGTAAAGATGCCCGCCAGATCCACCATCCGCGCGCGCGGAACACTGCATCGGACCATTCCGCAGTGCCCGCAGAGGAACTGTGTTTTGACCGCCTGTTCCTGCGCGCCATTGCGGAACCGCAGCTTTTGTTCCTGACACTCCCCTGTCATCTGGTTCTCAAACCGGACCTGCATGGTCACGCGGCTGACCGGCAGTCTGGAGCGGTAGGATGCGATCAGCGTCAATTCTTCCCCCTTGTCCACCTCGGAACAGCCGGGACTTAGCTGAAGCTCGATCCCTTTCCAGATAATCAGGCTCAACAGCAGCTGCAGCGGCAGATACAGCAGTTCGACGATCAGAAGGAACCAGGACAGGTAGCCGGTATCAAAGATATAAAACGCCGTGGCCGCCAGCAGCAGAACGGCGTAAAAGACACGATAGCGAATCATCGGACCGCCCTCAGCTTGGGCACGGGGACCTGCTTGAGGACGTCGAGCATGACATGGCGGGCCTCCTCCCCCTGCAGGCGCGCCTGCGATGTCAGCAGGATGCGGTGCGCCGTGCTGTCCGGAAGAATATACTGTAAATCCGCAGGAACCACGTAATCCCGGCCCTGCACCCAGGCGGCGGCCTGCGACAGCGCGGCCAGCGCGACCGAGCAGCGGGGGCTGATGCCCTGCTCAATCAGCGGATGCTCGCGGGTCGCGCAGGCAATGCGGATGATATAGTCATAGATTTCATCGTGAATGAACACCTGAGACACCTCCTCGCGCATGGCAAGTAGCGTCTCGGCATCTATTACGCGCCGCACAGGCTCCATCTCGCTGTTTCCATGCTTGCGGCGCAGCATCTCAATCTCCTGCGCGGGCTGGGGATACCCGATGGAAAAACACATCATAAAGCGGTCTAGCTGGGAGTTCGGAAGCAGCTGCGTGCCGGCGGAACCCGCCGGATTCTGGGTCGCGATGACCGTGAAGGGCTGCGGGAGCATATGCGTGATGCCGTCCACCGTAACGCTGCCCTCCTCCATCGTTTCCAGCAGCGCGGACTGCGTGCGGCTGGACGCGCGGTTGATCTCATCTGCCAGCAGCAGGTTGCAGACAGCCGCGCCCGGCTGGTATTCCATCTTTCCGGTTTCCTTGCGATATATGGAAAAGCCGGTGATGTCCGAGGGCAGGACATCCGGCGTGAACTGAATGCGTTTGTATTGAAGCGCCATCGCGTTCGAAAACGCAAGGGCCAGCGTTGTTTTGCCGACGCCCGGAATATCCTCCAGCAGAATGTGGCCGCCCGCAAGGATGGTCAAAAGCACCTTGAGCGCAACCTCATCCTTACCCACAAAGGACTTCCCGACCTCTGTGAGCAGTCGTTTGCATTGATTCATAACGTCTCCTCCTGTATTGTTTTTTCATGCGGTGTTACGTTAAACTTATCATAAAATGCAGGAGCAGGAAAGTTGACAACATGTACATATTTTTAATTTTTTACAAGCTTTTTTATCCGATCTTCTAAAAGATGAATTCTCTCAATCGTGGAGAGAAATTCTATTACCCACCCGTTGTTGGATAGATCATGACATTTAAAATATATTTCTGCCAGACGGCTTCCCATTTCGGCGGGTGTATTTTACCGTCAAAAGTTCTGCCATCAAAAAAGGAGAACACGCTTTCCCATGAAAGCATGTTCTCCTCAGACCCGTCCTGCCCGGCTACTGCTGGGCGGGATGGACCGGATATATCCTGTGTTCTCCGTCCCTGACCCACTCCATGAGGTATTCCATGTGGGGCGGACAGTCGCTTTCCCGTTCGAGGACGATATCAAAGCCGCATTTGTGATAGAATCCGACTGAAGCGGCGTTCTCTTTAAAGACGCCCAGAGAAAGGCGTTCATACCGCTGCTTGCAGAATTCCAGCAGCGCGGTGCCGATGCCCTTCCCCTGGCTTTCCAGCGACACGAACAGCGCGCCGACAAACCATTTGGGAAGGATGCTGACAAATCCCCGCACCTGTCCGTCCTCCTCAAAAACATAGGTTTCCGAACGCGGCAGGAATGTCTGCTCGACAGCCTGAAAATTCTCTGTCCAGTAAGACTCCTCGATGAAGCTGTGGGCAGCCTTGTTAACCGACAGCCAGATATCCATGACGGCATCGGTGTCTTCCATACAAAAAGGGCGAATCATGGGTCCTTCTCCTTTTCTTTCTCATTCCATGTGCAGACGACGTTCCCAACGTATGTATCCCGGCGGATCCACGCATCCTGTGAAGAAAGATGCGTTTCGGTCCGATCCTTCAAGGCCGTAAAGCCTTCCGCACACATCAAAACCTCCCGCCTGAGGGCGGTCATCTTCTGTCGTCTTTATCATAGCACAATGATAACGATTTGAAAAGTCCCCAGCCATAAAATCAGGAGGTTTCATAGGACCGGTCAATAGACGACCTTGTCCAGGATATCGTTCAGGAACGCGATGGCCACGCCGAAATTGGTGATCGGGATGTCCCGCTTCTTCGCATAAGAGATTTTGCTGAGCATATTGCGCTGGTTGATCATGCATCCGCCGCAATGGATGATCAGCTTGCAGTCCTCCAGGTCGTCCGGGAACCCATGCCCGGACGAGTATGTGAAACGCAGCTTCCCGCCGGCATACTGTTCCAGCCAGCCCGGCAGCTTTTCCCGGGCGATATCCCCCTTCATGGCGTGATGGGTGCAGGATTCCGCAATCAGCACCGTATCGCCGGGCTTCAGTTCGCTGATATGCTTCGCCCCGTCGACGAACGCGCGCACGTCGCCTTTGGCCTTGGACATCAGGATGGAAAACGAGGTCAGCGGGATGCCGTCCGGCAGCGTTTGGTACACCTTCTTAAACATCTGGGAATCGGTGATGACCAGCGCGGGCTTCCTGTTCAAAAGCCCAAGCGTCTCTGTGAGATCATCGGTCTTGATGGTCATGACCTTACAGCCGTTGTCCAGCAGGTCGCGGATGGTCTGCACCTGCGGCAGGATCAGCCTGCCCTTCGGGGCCTGGATGTCCTGCGGCGCGACGAGCACCACCACATCCCCCTTTTTGACCAGATTGCCGGTCAGCGAGTGTTCTTCCAAATCCAGACGGGCGTTTTTCACCATCAGCGCTTTGAGCTCATCGACCTTCGACGGGTCCTGCGCATCCATCCGGATGACCGGCAGGCCGCCGAAATCGAGCGAAGTCTCCTCTTGCCCCTTGATCTCATTGATCACGCAGACAACCGGGATGTCCTTCTCCCGCAGTTTCTCGAGGTATTCCCGTTCCCGCTGGAGGGTCCGGCTGTCCGAACGCACCACAAGAACCGCCAGATCGGTGCGGTCCATCACATCGAGCGTCTTCTTCGTGCGCAGATGTCCGATATCGCTCTCATCGTCGAGCCCCGCCGTGTCGATGAGCACAATCGGGCCGAGCGGCAGCAGCTCCATCGATTTGTAGACCGGGTCGGTCGTGGTGCCCGCAACATCGGAGACCACCGACAGGTTCTGTCCGGTCAGGGTGTTGATCAGTGTGGATTTACCGGAATTGGTCCGGCCGAACACCGCGATATGCAGCCTTTCGCCGCGCGGCGTATCGTTTAAACTGGATACCATGCGTTTCACCTACTCCATGAAATCTCATCTTTTTGTGGAACTCGGCTCCTCTGTGCCGCCGGTCTTACCGTATGCGGCGCGGATAACGCCCTGCATATCAACATCGACGGAACGGAGTTTCATAAATCGGCCTTCCCGTATGCAGCGCGGATGATGCCCTGCATATCGACACCGGCGGCGCGGAGTTTGACTAGCCGGTCTTTCCATATGCACCGCAGACAATGCCGATGTTCCGCCGGCGCGGTCCGGCAGTTTAGAATGCTGCCGGACCGCGTTCTATATCTTCTGATATATCAGCCTTCGATCGGGTATGTTACCATCTGAAATCCCGTTCGCCGGCTTCAATGCGCTTATAATATTCCTTGGTCTTTTCCCGGACCTTTTCGTTCGGGATGGTCTCGGTCTCGGTCCTGAGAAGGTTCTCCGTCAGCTGCTTGAACTCCTCATCCCCGTAGTCGGTCGAATACTCCTTGAGGGTCAGCAGCGCGTTGGCCTGGCAGAAGTTCGAAATCTGGCCGGTCTTGGCAAAGCTCATGAACCGGTCGCCGGTGCGTCCCTCTCGGTAGCAGGCCGTACAGAAGCTTGGAATGTAGCCGTGGCGGATCAAATCCTTCGTGATCTCAATCGGGGTGCGCTCATCCGACACCTGGAACTGCGGCTTCTGCCCGCAGCCGCAGCCCTTCTTCAGCGAATCCGCATAGCCGCCGACGCCGGTGCAGGAGCCGGAGCTGACCTGCGAAATGCCGAGCTCAACGACCTCCTCGCGGAATTTCGGCTCCTCGCGGGTGCTGATGATCATGCCGGTATACGGCACGGCCAGGCGGATGATCGAAACGATCTTTTTAAAGTCGTCGTTGCAGACCAGATGCGGGAACATCTCGCGGTCGACTCCGGGAGCCGGGTTGATGCGCGGCACTGAAATCGTGTGCGGTCCGACGCCGAAGACAGCTTCCATATGCTCGACATGCAGGAAGGTCGAGACGATCTCATAATGCCAGTCATAGAGTCCGTACAGCACACCGAAGCCGACGTCGTCGATGCCGCCTTCCATCGCGCGGTCATGCGCTGTGGTGTGCCATTCGTAGTTGTGCTTCGGGCCCTTCGGGTGCATCTTTTCATAGGTCGGCTTGTGATAGGTCTCCTGGAACAGGATGTAGGTGCCGATGCCGGCTTCCTTCAAGCGCTTGTACTCCTCCACGGTGGTCGCCGCGATGTTGACATTCGCGCGGCGGATCGAACCCTTATCCTTCTTGATGCTGTAGATCGTCTCCAGGCACTCGATGATGTAGTCGAGCGGGCAGTTTTCCGGGTCCTCGCCGGCTTCGACCGCCAGACGCTTGTGTCCCATGCTCTCAAGAATCTTGACCTCTTCGATCAGTTCCTCTTTGCTCAGGCGTTTGCGGCCCATACAGGCGCTGTGATGGTAGCCGCAGTAGACGCATTCGTTGACGCAGTAATCCGAAACATACAGCGGCGCGAACATCACGATGCGCTTGCCGTAAATGTGGTTTTTGATCTGTTTGGCGACCCGGAACATCTCCTCCAGCAACTCTTTGTCCTCGACAAAGGTCAGCACCGCCGCTTCCTTGTGGGTAAGCCCCTGATACTGCGCCGCCTTGTCGATCAGGCTCTGTACATAGGCCTTATCCCGCACCTTTTCTTTTGCCTCGGCAAGGGTTTTCTCCACCTCATCGTGATCGATAAACTCCGCCGCCAGCTTGGATTTTACATCATACATACAAAACATATCCTTTCCAGTCAATTCTATCTCTATCGGCTCCCCCGCCAACCTGCAGTATATAAGCCGGTATGATCGTGGTTACGGCTTACACGCCGGTCTTGTGCAGTTTCCTCAGATTCTCAATCAATTCATCCCGCTGTTGTTTCAGCGGCTGGTCTTTGCAGTCCCGTCCGGGATAGATGTCGTAAAGCGCGCGGTATTTCGGCGGCGTCGCCTTCTGCATGATGACGTTCGCGCCGCAGCTGAGCGCGTCGCGCATGCCGCCCTTGACATTCAGCGCCGTCGTGGACGGCAGATGCACCTTTGGAAGCACCAGGCGCGCGAGGGCCAGCACCTTTAGGGTGAGCTGTGCCGACCCGCCCTCGCTGCCGCGCAGCGCGGTCTCATCATGCGCGATGAACGGCCCGATGCCCGCCATTGTAACGCCCATCCTCTTCAAGAGCAGGATGTCGTCCCTGAGCGTCCGCAGCGTCTGCCCGGGCAGGCCGATCATGAATCCGCTGCCCATCTCATAGCCGAGCTGTCGCAGCCAGTCCTGACACTGCAGGCGCTGTTTCAGTGTGCTGTGCGGATGCATGCGGTTGTAAAGCGTCTCATCGGAGGTTTCGTGCTTGATCAGGTAGCGGTCCGCGCCGCATTCCCGCCAATACCGGTAATCCTCATAATCGCGTTCGCCGCAGCTCAGGGTCAGCGCGATGTGATATCGCGCTTTGATTTCCCGGATGATCTCCCCCATCCGCTCTTTGGTATAGAAGAGGTCCTCTCCGCTCTGCAGGATGACCGTCCGGTAGCCCGCCTTCGCCACGTCGCCC
This sequence comes from Candidatus Soleaferrea massiliensis AP7, assembly GCF_000820765.1. GTDB lineage: Bacteria > Bacillota > Clostridia > Oscillospirales > Ruminococcaceae > Soleaferrea > Soleaferrea massiliensis. The sequence goes on along the minus strand of NZ_CCYH01000025.1, from coordinate 4,997 downwards.
ACCGTTTCCAGGATCTCCTCCTCGGACATCCGGTAACGGCGCACCGACCGGTTCTGTCTCTGCAGGCCGCAGTAGGCGCAGGCGCATCGGCAGTGGTTCGAAAATTCGATGATCGCGCGGATCTGCACGGCGCTGCCAAAGCTTCCTTGACAGACCTCATCAGCCTTCTCAAACAGATATTGGAGCGTCTGGTCCTCCTCGCTTGCCAGTATCCGGTCCATCTGCAGACAGGCTTCCCGGTCCCCGGCCGCGATCCGGTCAATCAGAAGGCATTCTTCCATCTACTTCACCATTCCTATCGTTTTATAAAATCCTTGCTTCCGCGCACAGGATAAGCACGCTTGCCTGACACATGAAAATGGGTTCTCCATAATATCCACGTCAACATCTGCATTTCTAAAAAACGCGGCCGCATATTCCGCGGATGTCCGCATCCGCCGGCAAAAGAACGGCAGCAGCTCCTTGCCTCTGCTGCATACCTGTTTTCCAATTCAATCAGTTCTGCTGTTTGACCGCCACGCCGCCGGTATGGCCGGACAGCGCCGATTTTACCGATACGCCTCCAATCCGGCCAAGCCTGCCGGTCAGTGTGCTGATCTCATCGGTTGTACCGTCCACAATCAGCGAGATCACCATCACGCCTTTGTCCTTACATGGAATCCCCATACGGCCGATGATGATCTGCCGGGACTCATGCAGCAGTTCGTTGACCTTTTCCGCTAAACTGAAATCGGTCAGAAAGATGCCGATGACACCGATTCGTTTTTCCAATGCCGTATCTCTCCTTTCTAACATAAAAAGCGCCCTTTTTGTTTCCTCAACAAAAAGGGCGCACTCGCAGCAACTTGATCTTCATACGATTGCCCCTCCCAGTCAGAGTGAAACGCCTTCCGGTCAGGTATATACGAAATATTGTCCTTGCATGGAATCAATCCCATGCGCGGAGCACTGTCTCTATTGTAAACCAAAATCGTCCTTTTTGCAAGGCATTTCCGCAACTTTTCTGACATGTCGGCATCATCCCCTGAAAAATGGATTTTTTGTGATTGAATTTTGAAAAGCTCCATGCTATAATGACATGAGACATGATGGAATTGCCCACATTCCATATGAACGTGCAACCAAAACAGCGGATGGCCAGCATCCGACTCAATCCAAAAGGAGTTTTGCAAATGGGAAACGTCATCATCACTTCGGACAGCACCTGTGACCTTTCACCGGAACTGCTGGAGCAGCATCAGATCATAACGCTGCCGCTTTATATCAACCTGAACGACCATTTTTACCGCGACGGCGTGGATATAACGCCTGACGATATCTATGAGAACTACAAGAAAAACAAGACCATTCCAAAGACCTCGGCGATTCCGCCTGGGGATTATCTGGATTTCTTCGCCGCGCTGCATCCCGGCGAAAATGAGATCGTGCATTTCTCGATCAGCTCTGGATTCTCCACCACCCATCAGAATGCCTGTATGGCTGCCAAGGAGCTGGGACACATCCATCCGATCGATTCGCGGAATCTGTCCACCGGCATCGGCCTGCAGGTGCTGTATGCATCCGATATGGCCAGAAACGGCGCCAGCGCTCAGGAAATTGTAGAGAAGCTCGCGGACATCACGCCGAAGGTGGATGCCAGCTTTATTCTGGACACGCTCGAATACATGTGCAAGGGCGGCCGATGCTCGTCGGCTACCAAGCTCGGCGCCAACCTGCTGCGCATCAAGCCCTGCATCGAGGTCAAGGACGGCGGCATGATCGTTGGAAAGAAGTACCGCGGCAAGCTGTTAAGTGTATTCCAGCAGTATTGTGACGACCGCCTTCGGGATGTACAGGTCGAACCAACCCGCGCATTCGTCACCCATTCCGGACTGGAGGATATGACGCACGCCGAAACCATCCGCCGGCAGGTATTGGACACCGGACTGTTTAAAGAAGTCCATATCACCCGCGCCGGATGCACGGTTTCCACCCACTGCGGCATCAACACGCTGGGCGTGCTGTTTATCCACGCATAAAATCGAACGCGATGCGGTTTGTCCGCGTCGCGTTTTTCAGCTTTCTACAGAGCCGCCTTTCATTCGGCAGAAAATTTTAAAAGTTAACAGCCCGAAATGACTTTTCTTTTCAGGCCGGATGTTGTAAAATATAAATGTTGTGGTTCTAACGCCTATTCACGACACAAAAAACGCTGTTTTAAAAACGGCAATTTACAGGATATACAGGTGATCAACATGGAACAGCATGCATTTACCGGCGGGGTCATCCCCGGCGGACTCACGACGGAATATGAAATCCGTTTTTTGATTTGTTATTTGATCCTTAAAATCGGACAGCCTCTGTCCAAGAAACAGATGTCCGAGGTTTTTATGAAGGAAGGGCTTGTCAACTACTTCGAATATGCCGGCGCGTTGGAATCCCTGTTAAAGTCCGGCCATATCCGGGTGGAAAAGATCATAGGCTTCGACGAATACTATGCGGTCTGTGATCTCGGTATCGAAACGGCAAAAACCTTCGGTGATTCCCTGCCGCTGACCGTACGTGAAAAGGCGGTCAAATCGATGCACAAGCTTTTAACCCTCAAGCGGCGCGAGGAGGAAAACACCGTTGAAATTGAACAGGTGGAGAACGGCTACACCATCACCTGCGCCATCCCGGACAACGGCGCCGACCTGATGCGGGTGACGCTCTATGTCCCGGATGAGGAATCCGCGCAGCGCATCCGCCGCCGGTTCCTGAACGACCCGATCCTTGCGTATAAGGGCGTGATCGCGGCGATGACCGGCGATACCAAGGCGGTCGGCGAGCTGGTTTCCACACAGCTTGAAGATTTATTCGATGAAGAGTAGACGGTAAAAACGGGCGCTTCCCTTCTGGGAAGCGCCCGTTTTTTGTCTCCGTATCATTTGATTATGCTTATTGCGCTTTGGAAATGACGCTCGACAGATCTTCGTTTCGGCGCCTGGTCACCGCGCGGTGAATCAGATAGATATACGGCAGGCCGAGATTGGTTTCCAACAGGGAATTTACAATCAGCGGCATGATACCCTGTGCGCGGATGCCGGTGATCAGCAGGATCAGCTCCCAGGCAAACTGCACAAGGATGCCGATTGCCAGAATCCACGGGATGTTGATCTTCTTTTTTTGATCCTTCACGCGGATATTGTAGACGCAGAGCAGGGCGTATCCGACAAACAGGATCAGCGCCATCACACCGTGATAGCTGCCGGTTCCGCGCATGATCGAGACTTCGGGGAATGAGCCGCCGAAGTTCTGGCTGAGCAGCGCGGTCATAAACCACCCTGATGTGATCAGCAGCGACCATTCGAGCGCATGGCCGTCGCGGTCCAGCCAAAGCCAGATCCAGACGAAGTTGGTAAACCCGTAGCTCATGCTCAGCCACAATAAGAACCAGAACGGGTCCGCGCCGTTCACCTGTCGGGTCCCCAGCGCCAGATAAAAGATGCCGTAATCGACGATAAAATACAGGATGCCGCCTAAAAATCCAAAGATGGCGGCGGCGTAGCGCTTGGTATACAGAAGCACCAGCGCCAGAAACACCAAAAATCCAATGTCCAGAAAGATATACAGCTCATTGAGCACCCTGGACGGGATCACTTCCATGTTTTTACCTCCTTTGCTGTTATGCGGCACTGTTGAGCTAACATATGAAAAAGTCCTGAAGGGGCGCTTGTTTCATAATATTTCAGCCTTTTGGGCTTTCCGTCCCACCTGCGGCGGGGAGAAAGGTCCAAAAGACTGTTTTTCATGTTAACTTCACAAAGCCTGTCATGTGGATGTTCTAGGCGAGGATATCAGCATCATCCGGATGCTTTTCAAACCATTTCACTGCATAGGAGCAGGTCGGCACAGCCTTTCTGCCGCTTCTGCGGATGCTGTCGGCCGCTCCCTGCATCAGCTGGCCCGCTATTCCCTGGCCGCGCAGGGCATCATCCACAAAGGTGTGGTTGATCTCTACGGTACCATCTGTCCGCTGCGGAAAGGTCACCTCTGCAAGCAGCTTGCCGTCCTGTTCGCAATAGATGCGGTTTTCCTCCACGATAAATTCCATATGATTTCCTCCTTCATTAAAGCTCGTCGCTGTCCAGAATGATGGTGACCGGTCCGTCGTTCAGAATAGACACCTTCATATCTGCGCCGAACACGCCGGTTTGAACCTCCTGTACGCCCGCTTCCTTCAGGCACTCTCCAAAATATTCATACAGCTTTTCCGCTGTTTCGGGACGGGCCGCATCGGTGAAGGACGGCCGTCTTCCCTTTCTGCTGTTCGCATAAAGGGTGAAATTGCTGACCAGAAGCACCTTGCCGCCCACATCCATGACCGAACGGTTCATGTTGCCGTTTTCATCATCGAAGATGCGCAGGTACGCCGCTTTATTCGCGACGGTCTGCGCCTGCTGCTCGGTATCCTCCGTGGAGACGCCCAGAAGGATCATCAGACCGTCTTCAATCCGGGCGGTGGTCGTTCCGTCTATCTCGACCGATGCTTGCTTGACACGCTGTAAAATGGCTCTCATGTTATGATTGTCCCTCCCAGGTTGATTGATCCCTTATTTTTTGTTTTTATCATGTGGACTTTGATTCTTTTGCTCAGTTCACTGAGGGTTTTTCTGCCAAATCGCCTTGGCAAGGTGGCAGTACCTCTTTTGCGTGGCCAAAAGAGTAACCAGAAAAGGCCATTCAAGGGGTCTATCGCCCCCTTAAAAATCCCCCAATCACGCAGCTTCTTCCGAATTGGGCAGTTCCTGCTTCCAGATGACGGCAAGGCGCCCGCAATGGCTCGGCTCAGAGGCACCATTCTGCGCAGCGCTCTCCCGTTTCTCCATTCTGTCGCTGTCAGCTTTATCTTCCAACAACGCGCAAATCTCGTCTAGCCTCATTGTCCCCACCACGCCATAGCGGGCATTGTTCTTTTCAGGATAGAATGGCTCTAAAATGCAGCACATATATGCAAATGAACTTACTTTCTAATACGA
>NZ_CCYH01000024.1 GCF_000820765.1 Candidatus Soleaferrea massiliensis AP7 | reverse complement strand
AAATAACCACTGTGCCAAGTCTCACTTGGTAATCAGCGTAAGACCGCTGCACTTCAGCGGTACAAACCCATTTTGCCAAAGAAAGGCCGTATCAAACGGCCTTTCTCTATATTACTGATACACACGCTCCACCTGGAAGACCATCGGCATCTTGCTGAACTGTCCCATGACCGTTTTAAGCTGCTCCAGGTTCTGTACCGTGCAGGTAATCTGCACCGATGAGACATCGTTGTCGAGCTTCACCGCATTGAGCGTTTCAATCGGCAGATGCATCCCATAGATCGCATTGCTGATGTCCGCCAGCAGCGTCGGGCTGTGGTACGCCAAAATCCGGATGGTCGCTTTATAGGATTTCTGCGAATGCCGCAGAACCTCATCCGACCAATGCGTGTTCACCCAACGCTCCCGCTGTTCGGGATCGCTGAGCGAATTCGCCACATTGACGCAGTCCCGTTTATGCACCGAAACGCCGTATCCGCGTGTGATGAAGCCGATGATTTCATCTCCGGGCAGCGGGTTGCAGCATTTCGCAAATTTGACCAGGCAGTCGTCCAGCCCTTCCACGATGACGCCGCCGGAACCGTCCCGCGGCTTCTTCGGCTTGATGAAGGTCTGTTCCGGTTCCACCGGCTTGACATAGCGCAGATATTCTTCCTTGATGCGCGGCATAATCCTTGCCAGAGAAACGCCGCCGTATCCGATGGCCGCCAGGAAATCCGAAATGTTTTCGAACTTCTGCCGCTTTGCTATGGCTTCGACAAACTGGGTTCCCTGCACCTCGCTGAGGTTGATCGAGCTGCGCTTGAACTCGCGCTCCAGCTCCAGCCGGCCTTCCGCAACGTTTTCTTCGCGGCGTTCCTTCTTGAACCAGCCGCGGATTTTGTTGCGCGCTTCGCTGGTGCGCACAATCTTCAGCCAGTCGCGGTTCGGGCCGTGGTCGGCCGCGTTGGTCGTCAGGATTTCGATGATCTGCCCGGTTTTGACCTGATAGTCGAGCGGCACGATCTTTCCATCGACCTTTGCGCCGGTCATCCGGTTGCCGACAGCCGTGTGGATGGCATACGCGAAATCGATGACCGTGGAGCCGATCGGCAGCGCTTTGACGTCGCCCTTCGGCGTATAGACAAACACCTCATCGATGGCGAGATCCGACTTGATGGTGCGCACGATGTCCTGCGCGTCGGTGGAATCCTGCTGCGTTTCCAGCAGCTGGCGCACCCAGGAAAGCCGTTCCTCCAGGCGGTCCTTGCCCATAATGCCGGCTTTATACTTCCAGTGCGCCGCAATGCCGTATTCCGCCGTGTGGTGCATCTCCCAGGTGCGGATCTGCACCTCAAACGGGATCGCGTTTTCATCGACGACCGTCGTGTGCAGCGACTGGTACATGTTTGGCTTCGGCGTGGAGATGTAGTCCTTAAACCGTTTGAGCAGCGGCGTGAAGGTGTAATGGATGACACCGAGCACGTTATAGCATTCTTCGATCGAATCCACGATGATGCGCACAGCATAGATGTCGTAGATTTCATCGAAGGATTTTCCCTGAATATAGATTTTGCGGTAGATGCCGTAGACGCTCTTGATCCGCCCGCTGATGAAGGCGCTCGGATGGTCCGGCATGATCTTGTCGCCGATCTTCTCCTTGATGCTCTCTAAAAACGATTCCCGGTCCCTTTCCTTGAGGGTCAGCATCTCTTCGATCTCCTGATAGGCAACCGGGTCCAGGTAACGGAGCGCCAGATCCTCCAGCTCATCCTTGACGGCGCGGATACCGAGACGGTGCGCGAGCGGCGCGTAGATCTCCATCGTCTCCAGCGACTTGTACCGGCGTTTGTAGTCCGGCAGCGCTTTCAAGGTCCGCATGTTGTGCAGGCGGTCGGCCAGCTTGATGATGATGACCCGCACATCCTGCGCCATGGCCAGCAGCATCTTGCGGATATTCTCGGCCTGCTCCTCCTCCTTCGAGGATAAGGGCACCTTGCCGAGCTTGGTCACGCCGTCCACCAGCAGCGCCACCTCCTTGCCGAAAACCCGCACGACCTCATCGGTGGTGACCGATGTGTCCTCCACAACGTCATGCAGCAGCGCCGCCACGATCGTATCGGTGTCCATGCCGAGCTCGACCAGAATGCAGGCAACCGCGACCGGATGGGTGATATACGGCTCGCCCGACCGTCGGAACTGTCCCTCATGCGCATCCTTCGCGAGATCGTAGGCCCGCATGATCTCCTTTTCACGGTATGGCCGTCCGCTTTGTTCGATGAGCTGTGTCAAATCTTCAATCGTATGTATCATGTATAACGCTCCTTTAAGCTGTTTCCAGCACAGCCGTTACAGTTGCCTGAGCTTCTGTAAAAAAGCCGACTGTTCAATATTGGTCTTTTGGGGACTGGAAACAACCTGTATCTCCCTGTCGGAGGTTCGGATCAGTCCGAGCTCCTCCAAAATCTCCAGTATCATCATCATCTTGCAGTATCCCATTTCCGCCTGCGGGATGCGGGAAAACAGGATATCCGTATCGAACGCAAACACCCCGCATCCGCGCAGGTAGCGGTACACCACCGCCACATCCTCCCGGGTCGGGACAATCGAAGCTGCCGCCCCGCCGGGCAGCTTCTCCTGCCGCAGGAAACGGTCGTAGAGGTTCCTGCCGCCGAACAGCGCTTCCTCCCGCAGTCCCGAAAGGCGCAGGTCCTTGACCTTCAGCGACACGCTGTCCGCGCCGTTATAGTGATTGATGTCGCAGTCCGCCGCCAGATCCAGCCGGTCCTTCACCCGATAGGGGAATTCCCGTTTGGTCTGGCCGAACAGCAGCGCGTAGAACGGCGCGCCACCCTTCGAAAGCTGAAGCTTCAGGTGCTTGCCGCCCGACAGCTCGCAGATGCCGGTCAATACTGCCTCCCGGACGCAGAACAGCGGCTTCGGGTTTCCCTGTCCAAACGGCTCGAGCCGTTTGAGCGCGGCAATGTTTGGGACGGTCAGTTCCTCAGCGCGCAGTTCCTTATCGATCAGCAGCGAATGGAACGGCATGTCGGGATAATGTGTCAGGGTGTATGTAGAAAGCAGTTCCTTGAACCGCCCGATATCCTTGGTTTTCAGGGAAAAGCCTGCGGCCATTTTGTGTCCGCCGTAATGGGTCAGGCATTCGGAACAGGCCGAAACGGCGTCGATCAGTGAAAAGCCCTCGACGCTGCGGCCGGAACCGCACGCCTCTTCCCCGTCAATCGAGATCAGGATACAGGGCTTTGAGTAGCGGTTCACCAGCTTTGCGGCCACGATGCCGACAACGCCCTGATGCCAGCTTTCAGCCTCCAGCACCACCACCCGCTCCATCAGCGGCAGCCGGTCGGATGCCAGGCGCTTTGCGATATCCCTGACGATGCCTTCTTCCAGTTCCTTGCGGTTCCGGTTGTTCTGGTCGATCAGGCCGGAAAGCATCCGCGCTTCCTCATCGTCGTCGGTGAGCAGCAGCCGCACCGCCGCTTTCGGGTCCGCTATCCTGCCCGCCGCGTTGATGCGCGGCACGATGCCGAACGACACCGGGATGCTTTCCTCTTTTTCAATCGGGATGCCGCAGGTCTCGCTCAGCGTCCGCAGACCGATGTTGCCGGTATTCTTAAGCTGCTCGAGGCCCTTCTTGACGATGACCCGATTCTCTCCCTGCAGGCTGACAATGTCTCCGATCGTGCCGACAGCCAGAACGTCGCCGTAGTATTCCATCATATCCTCGCCGTCCGCTTCCTCCAGCGCGCAGATCAGCTTGAACGCGACGCCCACGCCCGCCAGATGCTAGAACGGATAGCCGCAGTCCTTCCTGTGCGGGTCCACAACGGCGGCAGCGTCGGGAAGCTGTTCTTTGGGCTGGTGGTGATCGGTCACGATGACATCGACGCCGAGCGTCTTTGCATAGGCGATCTCCTCGATGGCGGAGACGCCGTTGTCCACCGTGATGATCAGCGTGGCACCATTCTGCGCGATTTTTTCGATGGCCGGGCAGTTGAGCCCGTATCCCTCCAAAAACCGGTCGGGCAGGTAGTAGTCCGCCTGCGCGCCCATGCTCTCCAGATAGGAGAACAGCATCGCCGTTGCCGTCACGCCGTCGCAGTCATAATCCCCGTAAACGGTGATCTGTTCGCCGTTTTCCAGCGCTTCACGGATGCGGCCGACCGCTTTGTCCATGTCCTTCATCAGATATGGATCATAGAGCGGCTGGGATGGATTCAAAAATTCCGCGGCATCCTGCGCGCTGTCTATCCCCCGCGCCGTCAGGATTTCCGCAATAAAAGGCGAAACGCCGCATTCCTCAGAAATTTTCTGCGCGGCTTTGGGATCGGTTTTCGCCTGCGTCCATTTTTTAAGCGACAAATTCTGTGCCTCCAACATTCATTTTGATATTATATTTTATCATTTTTTCTTACTTTATTCAATACGTATTTTTTAAAATGGTTTTTACGGCCACTCCGCACATTTTCCGCTTTCCGGTAAGGCGCGGTCCAACCGCTGTTTTACCGCGCTGTATGATCCATCATTGTGAACGGTACACGCTGTCGGCTTATATTCATTCAATTGCTGTAAAAACGGCAGAGAAACGCCGCATCCATCCTAAAAAGGGTTTACCTCAGAAGGATACAGGACAAGGCGTCTGCCATAAACACATCCGCCTCCCTGTGGCCGCGGGACAGCATCCATTCAGGGCAAGGAATATACTTACGAGAAATACAGTCTCACTCGAAACACCGGCGGCTGTTAACCGACATAGCTGACCGCTTCTCCGCTGATTCCATACTGAAATCATCTGCCGTTCTACCTCAGTTGAACTGCTTTGGTGATGCCCCGTGCTAAGGTATGATTAGATACCGACCGCTGAAATAGTCGCTTTCCGCTGAATCCTTTTTGATGCCGCACGGATATCCTCTGCCGCCATACGGCCTGTGTTGTTCATGACGGAATGTATTAAAAGGACATATGATCCAGATACCGACCGCTGAAATAGTCGCTTTCCGCTGAATCCTTTTTGATGCCGCACGGATATCCTCTGCCGCCATACGGCCTGTGTTGTTCATGACGGAATGTATTAAAAGGACATATGATCCAGATACCGGCCGCTGAAATAGTCGCTTTCCGCCAAATTCATATCGCGGGCAACCGCTTTGATGCCCTTGAGGCGCAGCAGCTTCCTGCGGTCGCCGAGCAGCATCAGCGCGCCGTTGAGGGACGCGTTGCCGAGAAATTCAATCTTGTCGCGGAACTGCGGCGGAAACAAACCGATGCGGCAGGCCGCCTTCTTGCTGATACTCGCGCCGAAGCTGCCCGCGATATAGACCTTATCGATCTCCTCGGGCATCAGCTTCTTCTCGTACAGCAGCGTGTCGATGCCCGCCGCTATCGCGGCCTTGGCCAGCTGCAGCTGCCGGATATCCTGCGCGGACAAATAGATGTTGTTCTTCCGGTCGATCAGCAGGCGGTCCCCTTCGATCTGGATGAAACCCTCGGTTTCCAGCCGGCCGGTTTCGTCGATCATGCCCAGCTCGAGCATGGCGGCGATCAGGCTCATCAGGCCCGAACCGCAGATGCCGGACGGCTTCTTCCCGCCAATTGTGTCGAACAGGACGCGGCCGCTTCTCAGCTTCACACGGTTCACCGCGCCCGGCACCGCCGCACAGCCGCAGGCGATGTTTGCGCCCTCAAAGGCCGGTCCCGCCGCGGTGGCGCAGCACAGCAGCTCATCCTTGCTGCCAATCGCCATCTCCCCGTTGGTGCCGAAATCGATCAGCATGCAGGTCTTCGCGCTCTTGTACATGCCGCTGCTCAGAATCCCGGCCGCAATATCCCCGCCGACAAACGCCGATATGCAGTCGGTGAGATAGATTTTCGCATCGGGAGACACATGGATTCCCAGATTGTCGATATCCGCAAAGTCGCCGAACAGGGTGGTCGGCTTATAGGGATACACGGCGATCGGCGAAGGATCGATGCCGCACAGCAGATGCAGCATCGTTGTGTTGCCGGCAAACACGCCGGCGGTGATCTTCTCCGGACGGCGCCTGCACGTTTCACAAAACGCGCCGATCATCGCGTTCACATCCTCCCGGATGGCCTTCTGCAGCACCGGCACACCGTCTGCCTGCTCCATGCAGTGGGAGATGCGGGAGATTACATCGCTTCCAAAGGCGCGCTGGCTGTTTGGCCGCGACACCTCGTACAGCTTTTCGCCGGTCTTCATGCGGTAGAACGCTGCCGTCAGCGTGGTCGTGCCGATATCCGCCGCCATGCCGATGCCTTTGGCGCTCAGCGGCTCCTTCAGCTTGAGCTTCTGCGGCAGAAGCGTATGCACCTCTATGCGCTCCCGTCCGGGCAGTGTCAGCTCATAGTTTCCCAGCACCTCGGTCTGGCAGGCCAGCCGGACGCCGTTTTTCAGTTCCCTGCCGCTCAGGCAGTGCTTTTCACGCTTGGTCGGGGCGCTCAGCTCCCCGGTCACCCTCACCTTGCATTTACCGCAGGTGCCCTTTCCGTTGCAGGGAAACGACATGCCGCCTTCCCTGCGAATCAGTTCCATCAAATTGCTGCGATGCATCATACGCACCTCCTGTTCTATAAAAACAGCCGAGGCATTCTGTTTCCCCGGCTGTCACGCTTTTCTATTAAAATGCCCGCAATTCCCGGAAATACCCGTTACGCCTTGTTTTTCGACTGGAAACCAACGCCGATGACCTGCGGGCCGGAATTGATGGCGATGGAGGCTCCAACCTCATAGATGCCTTCGGGCGGATAGCCGAGCTCCTTCTTGAGCGCCTTCGCAAGCTGCAGCGCGGGTTCCTCGAGCACGCCCTTCAGGATGATGTATGCGCTGCCCTCCACAATATTCTCTTTTACGCCCGCAACCAGCTTCGGAATGATGTTCTTATCGCCGCGCACCTTCTGGCCGATTTTGATGCGGTTTCCAGTGATGCTGAAGATCGGCCGCAGCCCCAGCTTTTCGCCGACAAACGCCGCCGCTACGCTGATGCGCCCGCTTTTCTTGGCAAACTCCAGGGTAAAGACCGCGAAATAGGTCTCCAGCTTTTTGAAGTATCCTTCGATATGCGCGACGATCTCCTTTGCGCTTTTTCCCTCGGCGGCCAGCTTCGCCGCATCCACAGCCGCTTTGCCGAAGCACATCGTATAGGTCTCGGAATCGATGATATGGATGTGGAAGCGATCCTTCGCCTCCTCGTGCTCCTCAAAAAACAGGTTTCTCGCAAGCTGCGCGGCCTCGTACATATTGGAGCCGGAGGATGCGATCGTGATGTGGATGACGTCGGTATATCCCCGCTCAAAGGCTTTTTCATAGGCTTTCTGGAACACATGCGACGTGATATGCGACGTGGTCGGGATGGTCTTGCAGTTCTGCAACACTTCATAGAACTCCTGATTCGTAAAATCCCGGCGTTCAAAATAGCTTTCGCCGTCTACGGTCAGCGGAATCGGCAGAATCTTGATATGCAGCTCCTTTTCGAGCTTTTCAGGGATGTCGCAGGCCGAATCGGTGATGATCTTGATTTTCTGCAAAGATAATTCCTCCTGTACTGGTCCTTTTATTTGTGGCGGATGATCGTTGAAACGAGCTTACCAGATGAACTTTGTGAGCTGCCCTTCCTGTTTGAGCGCGGGAAAATCGTGCTGGCGTAGCACTTCATAGGCCGCAATCGCGACGGTATTGGACAGATTCAGGCTGCGGCAGTTCTCCTTCATCGGCAGCCTGACGCAGGTATCCGGGTTCTGGTAAAGCAGCTCTTCGGGAAGCCCGGCATCCTCGCGTCCAAAGACGATGTAGCAGCCGTCCTCATACCGGATATCGGTATAGAGGTGCCGGCCCTTGGTTGTGAAATAGTAAAACGGTCCGTGGTTCTTCTCAAAGAATTCCTTCGAGTCGCCGTACATGGTGATGTCCAGCTCATGCCAGTAGTCCAGCCCGGCGCGCTTGAGCTTTTTATCGTCAATTTTGAAGCCCATCGGGCCGACCAGATGCAGCCGCGCGCCGGTCACCGAGCAGGTACGCGCGATGTTGCCGGTGTTCTGCGGAATCTGCGGCTCTATTAAAACAATGTTGATGGTCAAATCTGTCACCTTTCTTTTACGAATCTATGCGCGTGATTCTCCGCCGGGCGCACCGGCTTCTGTATTTTGAATCATCAGGACAAAAGGGTATCCGCTCTGCAAACAGATAAACAGGTATCTAAACTGCAAGGTTGGAATGACAGTCTGAACTCTCTGTCAATCAGAATTATAGACTCACCTATACCGCAGAGCTAGAATTACAGGCATCTCCGATTTATGAAATTAAAGCTACAGGTTTATCTGCTTTGCCAAGTCGGAATTATAGTTTATCTTTTCTATTCAGCCGAATGACAGGTTATCTGTTCTGCCAAGTCGAAATTTATAATCATATCTGTGCGGTTAAGCATATAAGCCTGAAACTTCCAGCATACAGGCTGCTGTCTGCGCCCTGTCATCGCGGCCCGATCACAAGGAAGACGAGCATCAGAATGCCGTACACGACCGGCTGATGCAGGACGTAGATCACCAGCGTATGCCGTCCGGCAAACGCCAGAAGCCGGCAATGGCTCTTATAGATAAAGTCCGGAAGCCGGTGCTCCTTGACATAGACGCCGAAATAGCTTCCGGCTAAGAAAACGAACAGCCACGGGAACAACGCAAAGTAATCCGACGAATAGAAGCCCGGGCCGGTGAACCCGAACGGGAACAGCGAACGGGTTTCATACAGGAACTCCGGCAGCTGGATCGGTAAAAAACTCAGTCCCAGATACCCTTCCCGCAGATGCATCGTCAGCAGAAACAGCGCCGCCGCGCCCAGAATGCCCCAGAGCGGCCGGATTTTAGAGAGAATCCCGGAGAAAAGGCCGTACAGGATCATACAGACGCCCAGCATGTGCAGGATGCCGAATGCAATAAACTGCGACGGCATGACAAGATCGGTCACAAAGGTCATCAGCATGCCAAGCAGGAAGCACTGTACGCCGCGTTTTAAATTGTTGGAACTGAACTTACAGGCGGTTCCCGAAATAAAGATGAACATGCCCGCAAAGATATCGCGGATAAACGAAAGCTCTGGTGAAAAAAAGAACGGGATGTCCACGGAAAAGATCGACACCAGGTCATAACCGGCGTGGTAGATGACCATACAGAGGATCGCGAAGCCGCGCACCTCGTCGATCAGATGCACCCTGTCTTTTCGGATTTGTTGTTGTTTCATTCCACACTTATCCATTTCCTCATTAGTATCTCTATTATATCCGCATTTAAAAAGCTTGTCAAAACAAAATTTTGTGGCTATAATAGAAATGATTCTGTGGAATGCGCCAAATCGATAGTATCCGGTCAGATTTTTGTTTTTCAGCGGGCATTCTGACAGAATGAAAATGAACGCATCCCTGCATTGTGCAGGCATCCATAAAGGAGAGGAACTATGAACATCTTTACATTGCCGGTCGGCAGCCTGATGAGCAACTGCCACATCGTCGCAACCAGGCTCAACAGCGCGGTCATCATCGACCCGGGCGCCGAGGCGGAAAAGATCATCAGCACACTGGAACGCAATCATCTGCAGCCCAAATACATCCTGCTGACCCATGCGCATTACGACCACATCGGCGCGGTGGAAGCCTTGCAGCAGCGTTACCCGCAGATTCAGACGGCCATCGGCGGGCAGGATTACGATATGCTGATGAACAACGAAAAAAATTTGATGTACCGGGAAACCGGTTCGATGGAAAATAACATCCGTGTCGACCGGCAGCTGAAGGACGGCGATACCGTCACGGTGGACGAGCTGAGCTTTCACGCCATCGAGACGCCGGGGCATACCGCGGGCGGCGTCACCTATCTGTGCGAGACCGCGCTTTTCACCGGCGACACGCTGTTCCGCGGCGACATCGGCCGCACCGACCTTTACAGCGGCAACTACGGCGAAATGATGGCGTCGCTATTGAAGCTCAAGAAGCTGCCGGGCGACTACCATGTCTATCCCGGACATGGGCCGGCCTCCACGCTGGACCGCGAACGCCGTTACAATCCATACATCTACAGAGAGTCCTGACCGATGAAGCTGTTTATTGAAGCGAAGCGCTGCCAATATGAAATAAACTGCCTTTGCCGAATGTTTTTCCCGGGAAATAAGCTGGATATCCGAGAAGCTTTTGAGGAAACCGGCGACGACTACATTTTGGCAAGGCTGGCAGGCGGCCCCGGCCGCATCGGTCCGGAACCGCGCCATATTCCGGCCGCGGATGCCGGTGTTCCCCCCGAATGTCCGGCAAAGGATCTGGACGGCGGTATCCTGCGGGCGCCGCATATTCCGCCCGACGGCGATTTACCTCTGGAAGCGGGAAGCGGGAGCGCCGCCGCGCAGGTCGAAGTCAGGATTCACGGCAAAACATATGCTGCCGAGCAGGCAGTAACCGGCGTCAATCCGGACGAGGAGGCCTTTCATGCAGAATGCGAACGGGTGTTCGGCGTGCTTCTGTACCGGATACTTTCGGAAATCACGCAGGTCTTTCCAAAATGGGGCATCCTGACCGGTGTGCGGCCGGTTAAGCTGGTCTACAAGTACCGCCGGCTGGGCTGCTCCGACGCACAGATATCCGCCATACTGACCGAACAATATCTGGTCAGCCCGGAGAAGGTGCGGCTCCTGTTTGACACCGCATCACACGAGTATCCGGTCATTCAGCGCTCCAGGCCGGATGACTACAGCCTGTACATCTCCATCCCGTTCTGCCCTTCGCGCTGCCTGTACTGCTCGTTCGTCTCCCATTCGGTCGAAAAGGCCGGCAAGCTGATGGACGAATACCTCCGGCTGCTTTGTGAGGAAATCAAATATACCGGGGAACTTGTCTCACGCATCGGGCTGCATCTGAAAACCGTTTATATCGGCGGCGGCACACCGACCACACTGCGCGCCGAACAGCTCAAGACGCTGACCGGCGCACTGCACGCGGCCTTCCCGGTCTCATCCGCCGACGAATTCACAGTGGAAGCCGGGCGTCCCGATACCATCGACCGGGAAAAGCTGCAGGTGCTGCTGGAAGCGGGCGTCACCCGCATCAGCATCAACCCGCAGACCCTCAACGACCATGTGCTCGAAGCCATCGGGCGGCGGCACACCGCAAGGGAGGCGCTCGACAGCTTCCAGCTCGCAAAGGAAGTCGGGCACCGGAACATCAATATGGATTTGATCGCCGGGCTCAGCGAGGACACGCTGGAAAGCTTCCGGGATACCGTAGACCGGGTCGTCGGACTGCAGCCGGAAAACATCACGCTGCACGCGCTGACTGTCAAGCGCGCGGCCACCTTGGCCACAGACGCGGCGGCGGTGTTCGAGAAGCGCAGCGACCTGAACGCACAGATGCTTTCCTATGCCTATCAGGCCTTCCGGGACGGCGGCTATCATCCGTACTACATGTACCGGCAAAAGGGCACCGTGGACAATCTGGAGAACGTCGGCTTCTGCAAACCGGGCTTCGAGGGACTTTACAACATCTACATCATGGATGAAACCCATTCGATTCTGGCGCTCGGCGCCGGCGCGGTCAGCAAGCTGCGCCAGCCGCAGGGCGAGGGCATCGAACGGTTCTTCAATTTCAAGTTCCCATATGAATATATCAGCCGGTTTGACGAGATTCTGGCCAGAAAAGAAAAAATATTGGAATTTTATGCGCGGTTTGGTTATGAATTCAGGTAAAATGCATACTATACAGAGAAGAGAGCCATCCCGATTACTCACTTCGGATGGAAAGTTACAAAAATGCCTTGAAGAAACCGATGATAAGGTATATAATGAGGGCAAATGAACCTGTTAGAAAGGCGGGAATACAATGAGCAACAACGATATTCTGGACAACATCATTTCCAAAGTAAAAAACGCGGCCGATGTCGCCTGTAAAAAAACCGACGAAGTCATGGAGAAATCCAAGCTGATGTGGACACGCAACCAGATCACCGGCGATATCAAAAAAACGTATGAAAAACTCGGCAACGTTATCTATAGAAGTATCAAGACCGACAATGAAAATGTGGAGCTGGTTGAAGAATACATCAAACAGATCGACGGCCTGCTGGCCCAGCTGACCCAGATCAACGAGAAGATCGCGGAGCTTAAAAACCAGATCATCTGCAAAAACTGCGGGATGCTGAACCCGGTCGAATCTGTCTACTGTTCGAAATGCGGCTACAAGCTCACCGACGACGCGGAAGCGGAAGCTGCGCAGGCCGAAACCGCACAGGACGGCGGGGATGCCGGAGCCGGCCAGGAAGCTGCACAGGCGGATGCATCCGCCAAGGATGAAGCATCCTCCAGCGAAGAATAATTTTTGTTTTTTATAACCTGATGTGGAGATCATGTTTCTTTAGAGCAAAGAAGCTTTCCTGCAGTCAGGGGGTTGGACACCTGTTGAGCACAGGTATTTTTGAAGCTCCCGGCAATGCCGGGAGCTTCTTTGTTATTTTGCCGGAAAGGCGGGGGCTATCTTTGTTTGTTAGGGTAAGTTCTCAATGGGATGATTGAACCGTTGTATTTGCCAGGTATCTCTTGGCTGTGTGGTGATTGTATCGCTGTAATGCAGCGGCTTCATGATGTCTGCCAAGAACCACTTGGCAATGTGGTCGTTACTTCTTTGTGCGGCCAAAGAAGTAACCA
>NZ_CCYH01000023.1 GCF_000820765.1 Candidatus Soleaferrea massiliensis AP7 | reverse complement strand
AAGAACCACTTGGCAATGTGGTCGTTACTTCTTTGTGCGGCCAAAGAAGTAACCAAGAAAGACCGTTCAAGGGGACCAGCTGCGCTGGTGCACGCGCTACGCGTCACTGAGATAAGAAAAGAGCCTATGACGAACACACCACAACTATGCAGCAGAAAAGACGGCATAGCCGAGCGCCCCACCGCAGGTGGTGGCCCCCTTGAAAATCCCCTCTGATATCCCGCTTTCCCCTTCGGCCGCCTGCGGGCGGCGTTTTGCTTTTGGCAGGGTGGTTGGGCACAGCTAGTAGCGGGGGCTTCTCCGGTTACAGGTTTCTTTTATGGTACCCCAATACTTCGGCTGGTGCGTCATGACGGATCATATCCGGGCGACTAATCCTCTTTATCCGGCAAATAGGTCATCTACTTCTTTAAATATCGCTTGGTAAACATGTCTCACCAAAGCATTACAGCAACGCAACGATCATTTCACTGGAGCTTTCTGAACAAGAGTTCCATGCCGTATCCGAGGCTTACAGCGTTAGATAGCGCTCGTAAGCTTGTTTTGTGTGTGTATTTTATTGGAATTAATACATTTTTCTTGATTTCGACAGATGCAATCTGTTATAATAAATTCGGCACGTCTGCCGCCGCTTAGGCCGGCTGGTCACAAAGTTTTCAAGGATTATGGTGATAGTACACAAAACCCTTCGAAAAAATTTTCGTGAATATTTTAAAATATACAAAATTCTTCTTGCAAAATGCGAAAATTATTGGTAAAATGTACTTAACACATCTGAGAAGACTGCTTTTATCCATTCGGTGATCAGACGGAGAATGTTTTCCGCCATGTATCAGCGCATCCTTCTTTACGAATGGAGCCGGCGGCTATGATGGGAGATTTACGGTCAAGACCACTGTGCAAAACGGTATGTTTGCAATTACAGAGGACACTTTTCAAAAACCATGTGTTTTGAAAAATCAATGCCTCTCAGATATGGAGGTACCAGCTATGGTAAAAAAGAAAGAATGGATCGCCATGCTGTTGGCGGGCGGTCAGGGAAGCAGATTGTTTGCATTGACAAAGAAAATGGCCAAGCCGGCCGTCCCGTACGGCGGCAAGTACAGAATCATCGATTTTCCGTTGTCCAACTGCGTGAATTCCGGCATCGATACGGTGGGCGTTCTGACCCAGTATCAGCCGCTTGAACTGAACGCCTATCTCGGCAACGGACAGCCCTGGGACCTGGACCGGATTCATGGAGGCGTGCACATCCTGCCGCCCTACCAGAAAAGCTCCGGTTCCGACTGGTATCGCGGCACGGCAAACGCCATCTACCAGAATATCCATTTTATCGAACGGTATGACCCGGAATATGTTGTGATGCTCTCCGGAGACCATATTTATAAGATGGATTATTCCAAGATGCTTAAGTTCCACAAGGAGCACGGCGCGGACTGCACCATTGCGGTCATCGAGGTCCCCATGGAGGAGGCCAGCCGCTTCGGCATCATGAACACCGAGGAGGACGGCAAGGTCTACGAATTTGAAGAGAAGCCGCCGCAGCCGAAAAGTAACCTCGCATCGATGGGCGTTTACATCTTCACCTGGAGCAAGCTCAAAAAGTATCTCGAAGAGGACGAGGAAAATCCCGAATCGGAGAACGACTTCGGTAAAAATATCATCCCCGCCATGCTCAAGAACGGCGAAAACATGTATGCATACCCGTTCACCGGCTACTGGAAGGATGTCGGCACGATCGACAGCCTGTGGGAAGCGAATATGGATCTGCTGAACCCGCGCGTCCCGCTGAAGCTGCATGACCCGAGCTGGAAAATCTATGCCAGAAACCCGGTTATGCCGCCGCATTACATTGCGCCGGGCGCGGTGGTGCAGAACTCGATGATCACCGAAGGCTGCCATGTGGAGGGTACGATCGACTTCTCTATCCTGTTCGCCGGCGTGACGGTTGAAAAGGGCGCGGTCGTCCGCGACAGCATTGTCATGCCGGGCGCCGTGATCAAAGCCGGCGCGGTCATCGAATACGCGATCGTCGCCGAGGACTGCGTCGTCGGTGAAAACGCGAGGATCGGCATGCGTCCCGAAAACATCGATGAAACACAGAAGGATATCTGGGGCGTCGCGGTCATCGGTCCGCGCGTCAAGGTTTCCAGTGATACCGTTGTTCCGCCAAAAGCCATGGTGGAACAGGACATTTAAAGGAGGTGGCAGATATGCGGAAAATAGAAACCTTGGGCATCATCTTTTCCAATATGCATGACGACATGATCCCGGAGCTGACCAGTCCCAGGACGATGGGTTCCATCCCGTTCGGCGGACGTTACCGCCTGATCGACTTTGCGCTCTCCAACATGGTCAATTCCGGCATCTCGGATATCGGCGTCGTCACCAAATCCAATTATCAGTCGCTGATCGACCATCTCGGCTCCGGCCGTGAATGGGACCTGTCCCGCAAGCAGGGCGGACTTTCGCTCCTGCCGCCGTTCGGTCGCGCCAGCGCGGGCATGTACCGCGGAAGGCTCGAAGCGCTCGCCGGCATCCTCAACTTTATCAAGCATTCCCAGGCGGAATATGTCGTGATGGCGGACTGCGATATCATCACGAACATCGACTTCAGAAAGGTCATCGCCTATCATAAAGAGAAGAACGCCGACATCACCGTCGCGTACAGCAACTATGAGATCATCAAGGACTCCGGCATGGACAGCACCGTCTTCGAGATGAATGAAGACAACCGTGTCATCGACATTGCGCTGAATGCACAGCACCCCGGCAATGCCGACGTTTACATGAACTACACGGTCATCCGTAAAAAGCTGCTGGAGGATTTGATCGAGCAGACCGCTTCGCGGGATCTCTACAGCTTCCGCAAGCACATCCTGCTGGCCTGCAAGGACACCCTGAACATCTATGCCTACGAGCATGAGGGCTACTGCCGCCGCATCAATTCGATTCAGGATTACTATCTGGCCAACATGGACCTGCTGAATGTCGAAAGCCGCGGACGGCTGTTCCTGAAGGACCGTCCGATCTACACAAAGGTCCGCGACGAAGTGCCGGCCACTTACGGCCTGGATTCCTTCGTCTCGAACTCCCTGATTGCCGACGGCTGTGTCATCGAGGGCCACGTCGAAAATTCGATCCTGTTCCGCGGCGTACAGGTCGGCAAGGGCGCGGTTGTCAAAAATTCGATCATCATGCAGGCAGGCGTGATCTGCGGCGATGCGAATCTCGACTACATCATTGCGGACAAGGACTGCATGATCAAAGAGGGCCGCATGCTGATGGGCTTCAACACCTATCCCATGTTCATCGCCAAAGGCAGCGTCGTATAAATGAAATCTGCTTTATCTTTTGGAAGGGAGAACCGGCGGTTTTCCCTTCCAAAATTGAGTTGGCCGGTTGATACGGGCCGGTATAGAGGACATGCTGTTTTCCAATGATATAACCAGCTGAACAAGCCGGAAAACTGCCCAACACGAAAAAACTGCTGTTTGAAGGCCGCATCCAAGTACATGCGCGGCTTCCGGCTTCTATGTATCACAACCCGGCCGGCATGCACATGATGGGCAAACTGCGCGCAGCCGTATCGGTCTGCCGGCAGCAAACCTGTTTCACAAGCGGTTTTTGTAATTTCTTTTTCAAATAAGAAAAAGAAAGGGAATGGAGGTAACACTATGAACATTTTATATGCAGCGAGCGAAGCGCTTCCCTTTATGGCATCCGGCGGACTTGCCGATGTCGCGGGTTCCCTGCCGAAGGCGCTCAACGCCCTGGGGCATGAGTGCCGTGTCGTGATGCCGCTTTACGGCACCATCCACGCCAAGCTTCGTGAAAAGATGGAATTCATCACGCATTTCGATGTCAAGCTCTCCTGGCGCACCCAGTACTGCGGCATCTTTAAAGCGGTGCACGAGGGCGTCACCTATTACTTTATCGACAACGAGTATTACTTCAAGCGCGAGGGCATCTATGGTTTTTACGATGATGCGGAGCGTTTCGCGTTTTTCTCCAAAGCCATTCTGGAAATGCTCTACCATATCGATTTCAAACCGCAGATCATCCACGCCAACGACTGGCAGACCGCTCTGGTCCCGGTTTATTTGAATCTGATGTTTAAAAGCGACGTCGCTTTTCGCAATATCAAAACCGTCTTCACGATTCACAACATCCAGTATCAGGGCAAATACGGCATGGATATTGCCGGCGACATTCTGGGCATTCCGTACTACGCGATGAACGTCATTGAATACGACGGCTGCACCAACTTCATGAAGGGCGCCATCGACCAGGCCGACATGATCACCACGGTAAGCCCAACCTATGCCAAGGAGATTCTGGATTCCTGGTTCTCTTACGGGCTCAACAACCTGCTGTGGTATAAACAGGATAAGCTCTGCGGCATCCTGAACGGCATCGACGTCGACAACTACAATCCGAAGACCGACCCGAACATCTTTAAAAACTATGACAAGGATTCGATCGCCGATAAATATGTCAACAAACGGGCTTTGATGGATTACATGGAGCTTCCGTATGATGAGGACGTGCCGGTCATCGGCATCGTGACAAGGCTTGTCTCCCACAAGGGGCTGGACCTCGTCAAATATATCTTTGAGGAAATCCTTGAAAAGGGCTTCCAGGTCGTGATTCTGGGCGCCGGAGAATACATCTTCGAGGACTTCTTCAAGCTGATGCAGTACAAGTATCCGGAACAGGTGGGGCTGCGGCTCGGCTTCGTGCCGGATCTCGCCCGCAAGATCTATTCGGGCGCGGACATGTTCTTAATGCCGTCCAAGAGCGAGCCGTGCGGGCTTGCACAGATGGTTTCGCTGCGCTACGGCACCATCCCGATTGTCCGGGAAACGGGCGGTCTGAAAGATTCCATCACCGATGTTTCGCTTGAGGGCGGAAACGGCTATACCTTTGCGACCTACAACGCGCACGACATGTTCAGCGCCATCCTGCGCGCCAAGGAGGATTTCGACGACAAGGAAAAATGGCGCGGTATTGTGGAGAACGCGTTCACCTGTGATTTCAGCTGGTCGAAATCCGCCGTGGAATACCAGAAGATGTACCAGAAGGTACTGGAGGGCTGATCCGCTCTCCCCTTCTCAAAATCAAAAACAGGCTGGGACCTCAAAGGGTTCCAGCCTGTGGTATTTTCTCCGGGATGATCTGGAATTCAAAGGTTTTCGTCCCTCATTTTCTATAATCCAGCACCTTGTGCTCCGCGTTCTGCAGCAGATTCAGCAGGCTGGAGGCAAACAGCGGATAATCCTTCGAGAGGGATTCGGTGGTCATCGCAAGCCCCTGCAGGCTTTCGGACGGCGCCTTCTCCTTAAACGACAGGCTGTCCGCAACGGCCTGCGCATCGCTTGCGCAGAACTGCATGGCGGCGGCGGTATAGCCGGCAGAGAACTGAGACGGTATCGTAAACAAATTGCGCTGATTTTTTGGATTTGCACAGTACAGGATACGGAACATCCGGTAGACGGCTAACATCAAATAAGCGGACATTTCCGTGGTCAGAGCCTTGTTGTTGCAGCGCTGCATGAGGTCGAACAGAATATTGAGCGAATTGGAGATCAGCTTTTTGTTCAGCGTCGGCAGAATGCTGCCGCGGAAGGTGCTCTCTTTCCCCATGCTGTCCGGCTCCGGGATATCCTCAATCTGCAGCATCATGCCGTGCCGGTCGGGTGAGCGGCCGAGCAGGTAATCGCAGGAGACCCCGTAAAAATCCGCCGCACGGGTCAGAAACTCCAGCCCGCATTCCCGGATGCCCTTCTCATAATGGGACAGAAGCGCCTGTGAAATCTGCAGCTCCGAAGCCGCCTGTTTCTGGCTGATGCCCTTCTCTTTCCTCAGCAGGGTCAAGATTCTTGGAAAATCCGCGTTCATAATCCGTACCTTCTCCTTTTCCTGTATTCTGTCCATCCCGGCAGCAGCGGCCGGCCTGTGATGTCCGATTTCCTGCCCTTCTCGGTTCCAACGCAGCGCAGGAAAACCGTCCGGCCGTTTTCATCCCCAGCGGACTTCGGCCACGACGGCAAAACGCCCCCCAGCCCCAATCCATCGACCGGAACTGCGGACGGCAATATTTTCATCAGAGTCTTGCATTTTATTTTTACGTATGGTAAATTATATTATATTACATACCTTTTGTAAAGTACCCTGCGAGAATTTATCGGAATATTTCTAAAAAAATCGAAAAGCAGCGGAAAAAGCCCTCATGGCTGCGCTGTTTGATCAAAAGGATGGTTGTGTTGATTACCTATAAAATTCATCTGATCCGGCACGGACAGACCAAGACAAACAAGGACGGCATCTACATCGGAAGGACCGACACGCCGCTGTGCGAAGCGGGCGCCGAGGAGCTTCAGCAGCTGCGTGAGGACAACATCTACCCGGCGGCCAGCAAGGTTTATGTCAGCCCGCTGCTGCGCTGCGTCCAGACCGCTGAAATCCTGTATCCCGATCACTGGACCGAGACGCTCGACGAGCTGATCGAATACGATCTGGGCGACTTCGAAGGGAAAAGCCTGCTCGAACTCAAAGAGGAGGAGAGCTTTTTGAAATGGATGGAGGACTCCCAGAAGAATCCGCCGCCAAACGGCGAGACGATGGACGATCTCGTCAAGCGCTGCCGCAGCGCGCTCGACCACATCTTTAAGGAGATGATGTCCGACAAGCTGACCTCCGTCGCGGTCGTCACCCATATGGGGGTCATCATGGCGATGCTGAGCGCCTACGCGTTCCCGCAGCGCCCAATGCCCGAATGGAACGCTGAGAACGGCAAGGGCTTTACGCTGCTGATGACGCCGCAGTCTTGGATGCGGGACGGCAAGGGCGAGGTGTTCGATCTGGTGCCGTATGAAAAATAGCGGGCTTGTGCACATCTACACCGGCGACGGCAAGGGCAAAACCACCGCGGCGGTCGGGCTGGCGGTCCGGGCGCGCGGAGCCGGGCTCCGGGTGCTGTTCATCCAGTTTTTGAAATCCCGTCCCACCAGCGAGCAGCTTCCGCTGCAGACGCTGGGCATCGAGGTGCTGCGTCCGACAAGCTGTCCAAAATTCTTTTTTGAGATGGACGAAAAACAGAAAGAGCGGTGCGTCCGTGAACAGCAAGACGCGCTGTGCGCCGCCCGGCAGGCGATGCTGGAGGGCCGCTGCGACCTCATCGTGCTTGACGAGGTCCTGGACGCGGTTTCACTGGGCTGTCTGGATGAAACGCGGCTGATCGAGATGCTGCACAATCGCGCATCCGGCGTGGAGGTTGTCCTGACCGGACGCGGGCTTTCCGATCGGCTGGGCGGGTTTGCGGACTATCTGTCGGTGATTTCCGCAAAAAAGCATCCGTATGAAAAGAATATGCCCGCGCGTTTGGGTATAGAATACTAATGGTGCAAAAAAACGGACAATCCTCTCCTTCTGCGGGAAAATCATAAATTTCGGCCAAAAGCCGGGAAACAGGTGAATCACATGGAACGTTTTACACAGATGAAGAAAAACAGCCTGCTTGCCCTTAAAAATCATTGGGGACGGGCCATTTGCGTGCTGTTTCTTTATTTTGCTGTGCTGATCTTTCTGTTCATCGCGGAGAATCTGGCCGCGTATCTGCTCAATGTCAGCGGGTTCCGGAATCTGCTGTCCAATCCGAACCTGCTGGTTGAGACCGTCGACCTCTCTCTCACCGCATTCCTGTTCAACATCGTCGTCACAGTGGTTCATATCCTGACGGTGCTTCCGTTGACACTGGGATGCATGCGGTGGTTCTTTGCGCTGATCAGCGACCGGGAATGCGGGATCGGCCATATCTGGCATTACTTTACCGGCTTTAAACGGTACTTTAAATCGCTTTTGCTGACCTTGGGCGTCACGGTCCGTTCGCTGCTCTGGCTGGTGCTGTTCTCCCTGCCGGGGATCATTGTCATGACGCTGTCCGTCTTCCTGTTCGGCTCCATCAGCGACCAGCCGCAGCTGCTGGCCGGCGTGTTCGGCATCCTGCTGGGCTGCATCCTGCTGCTGATCGGATTCATCTTCTGGATCGTCTACAACAGCCGGTATTTCCTGGCCCCTTACTTCTTCTTTGACAACGAGGAGATCGGCATCCACGAAGCCGTCCGTCTTTCTGTCAGGAATATGAAGGGCAGAAAGCTCGCCTGGGCAAAATATCTGCTGAGCTTCATCGGATGGATCGCGCTGTGTCTGGTGCTGCTGCCGGTTTTCTTCGTCCTGCCGTATATGGGATGCGCTTTTTCCATCTATGGAAAGCTGATGGTGGAATCCTACAAACACAAGCATGCGGACCAGAAGCAGGCTGCCGAGAATGACCGCACGATGGAATATCTAACCGAAGAGCTGCGGCCCTTCACGCAGCCGCCGGCAGGCTCTCCCCATACGCTGCAGAATCCACAGGGACTCGGCCAGAACGGATAAAAAGATCCGTTTATAACAAACGGCCCGGCTGCCGAATACCGGCGGCCGGGCCGCTTTTATTGGCCAACTGTTCCTGGAGCATCTGTTTTTGAAGGATCTGTTTTTGGGGTATCTGTTCTTGAGCCATCTGTTTTTGGGCTATACTTGTTCACGGCATCCGCCTTTCCTGTTTCAGCATAGCGGCTCAAAGCCGTGTGTTCCACATCCCTGAGTCCATAGCTATGACGCATTTCCGCCTCAGCGCCGTCTTTCCTTACGCATCCTGTTCTTCTCCGCAAACCGTTTGCCACCGGGTATTCTTTGGGCCTGTCCGGCCTGTGAAAGGAGGAAAATTCATGATCATCAGCGCCAGCCGCCGCACCGACATCCCTGCGCTTTACGCCGACTGGATGATCAACCGGCTGAAGGAAGGGTATGCGCTGGTTCCCGATCCATATGACGCCAACCATCTTTTTCGTGTGATGCTCACGCCCGATACAGTGGACTGTATGGTGTTCTGGAGCAAAAATCCGAAGCCGATGCTTGACCGGCTTGAGACGCTTTCACAATTCGGATATCCCTATTATTTTCAGTTCACGCTGACGCCGTATGGCAAAGCCGCCGAACCGCATCTGCCGTCGGTCTCCAATCGGGTTGCGCAGTTCAGGGAATTGTCGGAAAAGCTTGGCTGTGACCGGGTGATCTGGCGGTATGACCCGATTCTTCTGTACGAACCGTTCACCTTCTCCTATCATATTCGGCAATTCCAAAGCCTCTGCGCACAGCTGCACGGCTATACCAACCGCTGTGTCCTGAGCTTTGCCGATCCATATGTCCACTTGAAGCACATCCGCAAAGCGGACGCTACGCAGATGCGCGGCATCGCGTCGGCCTTCTCTGCCATCGCGGCCGATTTTAACCTCAGGCTTTCGGCTTGCTCGGAGCAGCTTGACCTCCGTACATATGGGATCGAACCCGCCGCCTGCATCGATGCCCATCTGGCAGAGACGCTCATCGGCTGCCCGGTTCTGACCAAGAAAGACCCGGGACAGCGCGCGGGCTGCCGTTGCGCCGAAAGCATCGATCTCGGCACCTACAACACCTGCGTCAACGGCTGCACCTACTGCTATGCCACCAAAAGCCCGGCACTGGCCCGCCGCAACCGGGCCATGCACGATCCAGCCTCACCGACGCTGATCGGTCATCCGCGGGGAAATGAACGGATAACCGACCGGAAGATGCACACCATCCGGCAGGATCAGACTACGCTTTTTTAAGCGGCAGCGGGTTAAACTTATTATCTGTCGATGATGTCTGTTTGAAAAATGGGAATTGGACGGTTTTTTCACTGTCAATGTCTGATGGCGGCGGTCCTGCCCTTCCGGTAAGGCTGCTCAAAATAGCTCATTAGATAAAAGCTGCACAAAAACGCCTTTGAATCTGGCTGTAAAGGCCATTTTCAAAGGCGTTTTTTCGTCGCAAACCGTCTCTTTGTGCAGTTTGCTATTACAACTTCATTTTGCAACGCTCCATTCTGCCCACAGCTTATAGCACCACAATGTTCTCGCGGCTCTTGACATGCTTGGTTACGTTCTTGGTATCAAAGATATGACGGGCGTTTTGGGCCACCAGTTCATAGTCGACAATGGAATGGGCCGTGGTGATCACAACCAGGTCATACTCCGATAGAATGCCCGCGCTGATCTGCTCAAGGCCCTGATGGCAGTTTCCCTTGTACCAGTACTCGTCGATATAAGGATCATAGAAATCCACCAGTGAACCGGCATGTTCAAAATTCTCAATCACCTTCAGCGCCGGGCTTTCGCGGTAATCGTCGATATCCTGCTTGTAGGCGACCCCCATAACCAGCACCCTAGCGCCGTTGAGCGCAATGCGGTCCCCATTCAAAATGCGTCCGCAGCGTTCCACCACATACTGCGGCATGTAGTTGTTGATCTCACCGGAGGTTTCAATCAGCTTGGTATGGTAATCAAATTCCCGCGCCTTCCAGGTCAGATAATAGGGATCCAGCGGAATGCAGTGCCCGCCGAGCCCAGGGCCCGGATAGAACGCCTGGAAGCCATATGGCTTGGTTTTGGCCGCATCGATGACCTCCCAGACGTTGATGCCCATCTTTTCGCAGATGATGGCCATCTCGTTGGAAAGGCCGATGTTGATGTTGCGGTATGTATTCTCAAGGATTTTTTCCATCTCCGCTACGGCGGGAGAGGACACCTCGAGCACCGAGCCGTCCAGCACCGCACGGTACATGGCGGCAATCACCTCGGTTGCATCCTTTCCGATGCCGCCCACCACCTTGGGCGTGTTTTTCGTATGGTAAATCAGGTTGCCGGGGTCGACCCGCTCCGGCGAGAACCCCAGATAGAAATCCTCCCCGCAGATAAGCCCCGAGCCCTGCTCCAGAATCGGCCTGATCAATTCCTCGGTCGTTCCGGGATAGGTGGTGGATTCCAGCACCACCATGCTTCCCCTCTTCAAAAAGCGGGAAACCGTCATGGCGCTGTCCCGCACAAAGCGGATATCCGGCTGCTGGTATTCGTCCAGCGGCGTGGGCACACAGATCGCAATAAAATCCGCCTCGTGAATCGATCGGAAATCGGTCGTCGCGCACAGCATCCCGTCTTCTACAATGCCCTTCAGTTCCCTGTCCACTACATCGCCGATGTAATTGTGCCCGGCATTGACCATGGAAACCTTCTTCTCCTGTACATCGAAACCGATCGTTTTAAAACCCGCTTTCGCCTTTTCCACAGCCAGAGGCAGGCCGACATAGCCAAGCCCCACAACGCCGACGACAATCTCGCGGTTCTCTATCTTTTTCAGCAGTGTCTCTTTCACGGTATCATCCTTTCTTCAAAACCGTCCTTGCCGGAAGATGTTGTCCCCATCCGCCGGACTGACCCTCTCTTCTTTCATATGCATCAGGATGCTGTCTTATGCCATTATCCTTCTTTTGATGGACATTATAGAGACGGATGTACCAACTGAAAGACGGATTTTGTCAGACATCGTACAATAAGGCCGGTGATATGAGGGGCTGGCCGTTACAATATTCCACCTGGAAAGCCAATTGCACCGGCCGTTTACTTCCCATTTTGCCGGTTCGATGTAGTTTTTCTAAATCAAAACTACATCGAACCGGCGGCATGCGCCGGCTCTGGAAGGGCATCATGCCGGCTCTCAAAAGGCACTGAAATACTGTCATTTGCAACATGCACGCTGCAGCCGCTAAAGCAATTATGCCTCTATAGCTTTTCACTTTGAGCGATACGGTTATTGTCATTCTCTTTGTTTTACTCTGAAAGCTGAAGTTTTTTTATTCTCACCGTCAGACCAGCGGTCTCGTTATGCTAAATTTGCAACAGAAAAATGGAGGAGGGCAATCCCTCCTCCATCGGCATTGTTCTAAATCCGGCAGAAATAGTGGCAGCAGATTTTTGTATCGATGCGGTCATTGAGCGGCTCGCGGCTGAAATATACAACATCATCCGAAAGCACATCGGTTTTTCCCTGCAGCACAAGGGCAATGTTATCATATTCCCGCTGTGTGGGCCGCGCGGTGTCCAGATAATATACGCTGGTAAACTGGCCCCGCTGGTAAATCACATCGTGAATGGAATTTGGGAACCGGCTGTTCAGCACCCGGTTGAACACAACCTCGACGACCCCCTGCTGCCCCTCATCCGGTTCCCCGCGGGATTCTATCCAGACGATCTTCGCAAGCAGCTCCAGCTCCTCATCGGTGATGGCATTCTGGACCGCCGTATAACGGTGTGTCTTTGCCGAAGAAGATTCGGCTTCCGGCTCTGCGGACTGTCCGGAAGGCTGAGGCTGAGCTTCATTCTCCGCCGTTTCGGATTCCTGCGGCGCCGATGCTTCGTCATCCGCTTTGTCCGCAGCGGCCTGATTCTGTACGAACACCTCATCCGCTTTTTCTCCGGTCCGCTTCACATCTAACTGCACAGGCAGGCGGGCGCTTTCAAACCACTGCGGTCCATCACTGGCGCACGCCTGAACCATGGTATTTTTATCTGAATCAATCGTACCTTCCATTGCCGCAGTACTGCCGCCCTCATCCAGGCTGTGCTGTCCGGTCCAGACAACCGCAAACAGCATTCCGCTCATGGCAATTCCCCAAAGGCTGCGCACCACGCCGGTTCTTTTCAGTTTCAATAGGTTCCTGATAACATCACCTTCCACTGTTGGATTTCATATCTGCCGACTGTGCAGACGTACTCTTATTTCCTCTACATCATATGTAACGGATGCCTGCTCGGTTATTGTGGACAATCCTTTTAGCAGATACAACATATATTCTATGCATTCAACGCCGAAGATATGCACGAATCCTGTAGCATCACCCAAAATTTTACAAACAGATCAAGAATTCTAAACCCGCAGACTCGTTTTGCTGCGTTTCATCCAACAGATTCCAATGCTGACTGGACAGCAGGCGGTAAAAGGTGTAAACTGAATGGTATTACGGATGAGGAGATGATACATTGAAACAGGAATCCCTTTCAACCGTTATCCGGGAACTGACATGGCGGGCATTGTGGGAGGTCCGGAATGTGGTTGCCTGCATCCCGGACGACAGGTGGGAAAGCCTTCGCTGCGGCGTGCCGCTTTATCAGCACGTCTATCATATGCTGCATTCCCTGGACCGCTGGATGATCAATCCCAGCGCCGGTTACAAAGAGCCGCCGATTCATCATCCGAATCTTAACAATCTGGATATTCCTGCGTCCAAGCCGCTGAGCCGTGCAGAAATCCAGGCATATCTCTCCGGCATCTGTGCAAAGATCGCCGCCTATCTTGATACGCTGACCGACGACATGCTTCTGGAGTATCCGCCGAACTGCCCGTACACCCGCTTCACACTGATTCTGGCGCAGCATCGCCATCTTCATACGCATATGGGGATGCTGATGGGGTTCATCGTCGACGATACCGGCCGCTGGCCCCATGTCGTCGGGCTGGAAGGCGCATTTGAGCCGCAGGGCCTTGGGCTGTTCGAATCATAACGCAATAAAAAGGTTTTGCATTCATCCGTTGACAAGGACAGAAGGACCGCCGGTTCGAAGGTTCAAATGACGGCACAAAGGGCCTTCTTCATTCATCCGTTGACGAGGACTGAAAGATCGTCGGTTCAAAAATTATAACCACGGCACGAAAATCTTTTTTGATTCATTTATCGAATTTTCCCGATCAACTCTTTATCTTCGATCCTGGCACCCACATTCGAGGAAACGATAAAAACGCTGCATGGACATCCCATGCAGCGTTTTTTCTATGTAATGAACTTTTTACGTACCGTGCGGATTTCCTGATCTGACAGCCCGCACCGCCGAAGATAATAAAACGCGCCGCCATAGCGCTCCCGCAGATGGATCAGCGTCATCAGCATATCCTCCTTGTGCGACTGGAACAGGTATTCCGGCGCGTCGATCCCCTGTTTCCTCAGCTCCTCGATCTGGCGCTTCGACGCCTCGTAGATGTTGCGCTCACTGATCGCGTAGTCCTCGATCACATCATCGTCCACGACGCCGGCCAGCTTGAGCAGCAGCATCGCCAGCACGCCGGTGCGGTCCTTTCCCGCGGCGCAGTTGAACAGGGACAGCCCCTTTGTTTCACCGAACAGCCGAAAAATCGTCCGGTAATTGTCAAATGAGTGATCCAGCAGATAGCAGTACATATCCCCCATCGACCGCGGAAGCTGCCCCTCAAACATTGCGGACTGCACCCCGTCGAACATCGCGATATGTTCATACCGCACGCCTTCCACCCCGCAAAGCCGTGAAGGCTTGCGTTCCAGCTCCTGCCCGCTGCGCAGATCGACGACCAGCCGCAGACCCATATCCAGCAGCTGATTGATATCCGCATCGGTGAGCCGGTGCAGCCCGTCTGAGCGCAGGAACACGCCTTTCTTTGTCTGATAGCCGTCCAGCGTTGGATAGCCGCCCAAATCCCGCACATTGTTCGCGCCCTCCAGCAGGATGCGGCGGCCGGTCTGGTCAATCGGCATGGCTCTCCCCCATTTCTTTTCTGCACCGCATCGTTTCAACGGTATGACACCTGACTGCCGCCATGCATGACCCGAATCCGCAGCTTCCGTTTTGATCGGCACAATGTCGAATTAAGCCTGTACGACATACAGTTTTCATGCTCCTGTCATCCGGCAGCAATCTCTTAGAGTACATACTCCCCGATGACGCGGCAGATTTCGGAGACATTGCTGCCGCCGGTCAGTTCAAATTTGACCTTTCCGAGGCCGGAGAAGTAAAGCTCCAGCTCGCTGTCCATATCGAACACGCCCGATGTCTCAATCGCAAACACCTGCACCTTGCGGTACGGCAGGGAGGTGAACGACTTCTTCTTGCCGGTCATCCCCTGCACATTGATCACGATAATCCGTTTGTTTGTGAACACGATGCCGTCCCGCACGGTCTGGTAAACGCTGATGACCATCTCCCCCTTGACCATTAACGGAACGATTTGTTTGTCAAAGGTGTCATTCTTCACCTGTTTCAATTTAAAGACGCTGCCATTCTCAAAATCAATCATACGATCTTCCCCCAATAAATATTTTTTCCATTATAGCAAAAAAGGCGCGGAATGTAAAGAAATGCCGAAAAATCCGATGCATCCTCGGCTTTTGCGTTTCCTGTGAAGGATCTTTTTCTGCGTTCCCAGAAAAAAATCTGAAAGCGGGCTCTTGACAAATGGAAACCGCGGGCGTATAATAAGCGTCATAAAAGCAAACCGTTGAGCAAGAGGAGTACGTAGATACGGGTGTATGCAGAGAGCCGCTAACTGGTGGGAATGCGGCAGCACAGTGTTTACCGAATGGGCTTGTGAGGGCAGTCCGAAACTTCGAGAGAAGCAGTAGGCGCTGACGGCATCCTGTCCGTTATCATGCAGGGCGCATATGTTCGTATGCAGTGAGCGGGCGTTTTTACGCCAATCTGGGTGGTACCGCAGAAGCACAGCTTTTGTCCCTTTCTTTGTAAGGGATAAAGGCTTTTTTTATTTTTATAAAGGAGTGAACTCAGCATGATCAGACCCGCTTATCATGAAATTACCTCTCTGAAACAGGATTACAGCATCATCCCGGTCTGCAGGGAGATTTACGCCGACGTCGTCACGCCGATTACGCTGCTTCGCAAGATTGCAAAGCTCAGCCGGCAGTATTACCTGCTTGAAAGCATCGAGGGAGGGGAACAGTGGGGACGCTACTCCTTTTTGGGATATGATCCCGTCATCCGCGTGCGCTGCAAAAACGGCGTCGTGACCATCGAGAACGGCGAAGCCAAACGCATCGAGACAGACGATCCCATGCAGGTGCTGCGCGATATTCTGAAAGACTACCAAACCCCGCGTTTTGACTATATGCCGCCGTTCACCGGCGGGCTGGTCGGCTACTTTGCCTATGAGATGATCCGGTACGCCGAGCCGGTGCTCAAATTGCAGGAAAGCGACTGCGACGACTTCGACCTGATGCTGTTTGACAAGGTCATCGCCTACGATCATCTGAAACAGAAGATCGACATCGTGGTCAACATTCGAACCGACGCGCTGGAAGAGAACTACCGGCAGGCGCTGCTCGAGCTTGACAGGATCACCGCGCTGATTGAGGACCCGTCCGCGCTGCCGAAAGAAAAGGCGGATGAACATCCGGTCTTCACCTGCAATCTCTCCAAGGAGCAGTACTGCGACCGGGTCGACAAGGCCAAGGAGCACATCCTGGACGGCGACATCTTCCAGATCGTCCCGTCCCGCCGGTTTGAAACCGACTATGCCAGCAGCCTGATGAACGCCTACCGCGTACTGCGCACCACAAACCCTTCGCCGTACATGGTCTACCTGCAGACCGGCGACGTACAGATAGCGGGCACCTCGCCCGAAACGCTCATCAAGCTGAACGCCGGGCATCTCAGCACCTTCCCGGTCGCCGGCACCCGGCCGCGCGGCAGGACGCCGGAGGAAGACCTTCGGCTGGAGGAAGAGCTTTTAAACGATGAGAAGGAGCTTGCCGAACACAATATGCTGGTCGACCTGGCCCGCAACGACATCGGCAAAATTTCGAAGTTCGGTTCGGTCAGGGTCGAGCAGTACATGAAGATCCACCGCTACTCGCAGGTCATGCACATCACCTCGGTGGTCGGCGGCACGATCAGACAGGAATACGACGCGCTCGACGCGATTGCGGCGGCGCTCCCGGCCGGCACGCTCTCCGGCGCGCCGAAGATCCGGGCCTGCGAGATCATAAACAAACTGGAACCCTGCGCGCGCGGCATTTACGGCGGCGCGATCGGATACATCGATTTCTCCGGCAATATGGACACCTGCATCGCCATCCGCATGGCCGTCAAGAAGAACGGCAGGGTCTACGTGCAGGCGGGCGGCGGCGTGGTCGCCGACAGCGTTCCGGAGAATGAATACATGGAATCGGGCAACAAGGCCAAGGCGATCATAAACGCCGTGTGCAAGGCAAGCGAGGTGAACGACTGATGGTACTCTTGATCGACAATTACGACAGCTTTTCCTATAACCTTTACCAGCAGGTGGGCTCCATCCGCAGGGATATCCGGGTCATCCGCAATGACGAGATGTCAGCAGAGCAAATCCGGGCGCTCAAACCGTCGCACATCATCCTCTCCCCCGGCCCCGGCTATCCGAAGGACGCCGGCGTCTGCGAGGACGTGATACATCAGTTGAAGGGCGTTGTCCCCCTCCTCGGCGTATGCCTTGGGCACCAGGCCATCTGCGAGGTCTTCGGCGCGCAGATCTGCCATGCCAGGGAGCTGATGCACGGCAAGCAGAGCATGATCCACATCGCGAACGGAAGCGCCATCTTCAAGGGCTTGCCGCCGATCATGAAGGCGGCCCGCTATCATTCGCTGATCGCGAAGCGCAACACCCTGCCGGATGAACTTCTGGTCATCGCGGAGGATGCAAACGGCGAGGTCATGGCGGTTAAACACCGCGACTATGAAATCTACGGCGTACAGTTCCATCCGGAATCGATCCTGACGCCGGAAGGCATACAGATCACCGAAAACTTTCTGCGGATTGGGGGAAATGAGCAATGATCAGGGAAGCCATTGTCAAGCTGCTGGACCGGCAGAACCTCACGCTTGAGGAAGCGAAGGCCGTTATGGATGAAATCATGCAGGGCAAAGCGACAAACGCGCAGATCGGCTCGTTCCTGACCGCGATGCGCATGAAGGGCGAAACCATCGAGGAGATCACGGCCTGCGCGATGATCATGCGCAAGCTCTGCACCAAGCTTCAGCACGACCGGGATGTGCTGGAGATCGTCGGCACCGGCGGCGACGGGGCCTACACCTTCAACATCTCGACCGTATCGGCCCTGGTCATCGCGGCGGCGGGCGTTCCGGTCGCGAAGCACGGCAACCGCAGCGTGTCGAGCAAATGCGGCAGCGCGGATGTGCTCGAAGCGCTCGGCGTCAAGATCGACTTGAACGCACAGCAGAGCGCAAAGGTTCTGCGGGATACCGGTATCTGCTTCATGTTCGCGCCTGCCTACCACGCGTCGATGAAATACGCGGCTCCCGTACGAAAGGAGCTTGGCGTGCGGA
This sequence comes from Candidatus Soleaferrea massiliensis AP7, assembly GCF_000820765.1. Taxonomy (GTDB): domain Bacteria; phylum Bacillota; class Clostridia; order Oscillospirales; family Ruminococcaceae; genus Soleaferrea; species Soleaferrea massiliensis. Next base: position 12,503 of record NZ_CCYH01000023.1, on the reverse strand, counting down.
CCATCTTCAACATTTTGGGCCCGCTCGCGAATCCGGCGGGGGCAAACCTGCAGCTTCTGGGCGTCTACGATGAAAACCTGGTGGAGCCGCTGGCACGCACCTTGTCGAACCTCGGCGTCAAGCGCGCGATGGTGGTCTACGGGCATGACGGGCTTGACGAGGTCACCCTCTGCAGCTCCTCGACCGTCTGCGAGGTCAACGACGGCAAGCTCAACAGCTTCTTTCTGGATCCGAAGCAGTTCGGCTTCTCCACCTGTACGCCGGGAGACCTGGTCGGCGGCAATCCGCAGGAAAACGCGCAGATCGCGCGCGACATCCTGGACGGAATGCCCGGGCCGAAGCGGGACATCGTGCTGCTCAACGCGGCGGTCTGCCTGTATATGGCCTACAGCAACATCACACTGCGCGAATGTGTGAAGCTCGCGGCCGACACGATCGATTCCGGGAAGGCCAAGCGGAAGCTCGAGCAGTTCATCCGACTCTCAAACGAGGTGGCCGCCGAATGATACTGGATAGGATCGCAGGAGCGACGAGAAAGCGGGTTGGCCTGCTCAAGGATATGATCGCGCCCGACGCGATGAAGAAGCAGGCGCTTTCCCTGCCGGTGCTGAACCCGTTCCGATTTGAGAAATCGCTTCAAAAGGACGACATCGCGTTCATCTGTGAAATCAAAAAGGCCTCCCCTTCCAAAGGCGTCATTGCCGGGGAGTTTCCCTACCTCGACATCGCGCGGGATTACGAAGCAGCCGGCGCGGACGCGATTTCGGTGCTGACCGAGCCGGAGTTCTTTCTCGGCAGCAGCCGGTATCTGCATGAAATCCACCGGACGGTGTCCCTGCCGCTGCTGCGCAAGGACTTCACGGTCGACGAATACCAGATCTACGAGGCGAAAACGCTCGGCGCCGGCGCGGTGCTGCTGATCTGCGCGCTGCTCGACACCGACACGCTGCGGGCATACCTACAGATCTCCGATGCACTGGGGCTGTCCGCACTGGTGGAAGCGCACGACGAAGCCGAAATAGAATCGGCTCTGCGGGCCGGGGCACGGCTCATCGGCGTCAACAACCGCAACCTGAAAAGCTTTGCGGTGGATGTGAACAACTGCACACGCCTGCGCAGCCTCGTCGGAGACGGCGCGCTGTTTGTGGCGGAAAGCGGCATCCGCTCCCCTGAAGAGATCGCGCTGCTGCGGGAAGCGAAGGTGGACGCGGTACTCATCGGCGAAACGATGATGCGCGCGCCGGACAAAACCGAGATGCTTACCCATCTAAAAGGTGAAGGGCAAAAGGGATAGATGTCAGAACGATCATCGAGATTCCACTGTGCCGCCTGTAAAAAGCGATCCATATCCTCTTGTAAAGATACGCCGGCAGCCATGCAGATTTCCGTCAGCGTATCCGGGAAGCGGGCAGACAGCCTTCCGGCAGAGCAAGGAATGCAGTGAATATCTACAGTCCAAAAGGCGGGAGACCGATATGACCAAGATTAAAATCTGCGGGCTGACAAGGCCCGAGGATATTCAATATGTAAACGAAGCGCGGCCCGACTACATCGGCTTTGTATTTGCCGAAAGCCGGCGGCGCGTCACCATAGACCAGGCGGCCGGGCTGCGGGAGATGCTGCACGCTTCGATTCGTCCGGTCGGCGTATTTGTGAACGAACCGGCCGAACAGATTGCGGAAATCTGCCGGCGCGGCATCATCGACATCGTGCAGCTGCACGGCGACGAGGATGAAGGCTACATACGCCGGCTCCGGACGCTGACCGGCCATCCGGTTCTGAAGGCCGTGCGGGTCCGCTGCAGAGAAGACATCCTGAAAGCCGAACAGCTCCCGTGCGAACGGCTGCTGCTGGACACCTACTCGAAGCGGCAGTACGGCGGATGCGGCGAAGTTTTCAGCTGGGAGCTGATTCCCGCTTCGGCAAAACCCTACTTTCTGGCCGGCGGGCTGACAGCTGAGAACATCGAAACGGCTGTGCGGACGCTGCGCCCCTATGCCGTGGATGTCAGCAGCGGCGTGGAGACCGGCGGGTACAAGGACCCGCAGAAAATCTTTGAACTGATTGAACGTGTGAGGAGCGTGGAGTAAATGTCTAAGGGAAGATTTGGCGCATTCGGCGGACAGTACATCCCCGAAACGCTGATGAACGCCGTCAACGAACTCGAAGCGGCGTATGAGCACTATAAAAACGACCCCCAGTTCGTCGCTGAGCTGGACGCACTGCTGAAAGACTATGCGGGCAGGCCGTCCCTGCTGTACTATGCGGAAAAGATGACCCGGGAGCTTGGCGGCGCGAAGATCTACCTGAAGCGCGAGGATCTCAATCATACCGGTTCCCATAAGATCAACAACGTGCTGGGCCAGGTGCTTCTCGCCAAGAAGATGGGCAAGAAGCGGGTCATCGCGGAGACCGGCGCGGGACAGCACGGCGTGGCGACCGCCACAGCCGCCGCGCTGATGGGTATGGAATGCGAGATCTTCATGGGCAAGGAGGACACCGACCGGCAGGCGCTGAACGTCTTCCGCATGGAGCTGCTCGGCGCGAAGGTCCATGCCGTGACCAGCGGCACCATGACGCTGAAGGACGCGGTCAACGAAACCCTGCGCGAATGGACCGCACGCGTCGAGGACACCCACTATGTGCTCGGCTCGGTCATGGGCCCGCATCCGTTCCCGATGATCGTGCGCGATTTTCAGAAGGTCATCGGCGAAGAGGTCCGGCAGCAGATGCTCGAAAAGGAAGGCAAGCTTCCGGACGTGCTGATCGCCTGTGTCGGCGGCGGCAGCAACGCGATGGGGCTGTTCTACGACTTCATCGGCGACAGGGATGTGCGGCTGATCGGCTGTGAAGCGGCCGGACACGGCGTCGATACCGACAAGAACGCCGCGACGATTGCCAACGGCACGCTCGGCGTCTTCCACGGCATGAAGTCCTACTTCTGCCAGGATGAATACGGCCAGATCGCGCCGGTCTACTCGATCTCGGCAGGGCTCGATTACCCGGGTATCGGCCCGGAGCACGCTCAGCTGCACGACACTGGCCGCGCGGAATATGTCTCCATCACCGATGCCGAGGCGGTCAGCGCGTTCGAATACCTGTCGCGCACCGAGGGCATCATTCCGGCGATTGAAAGCTCGCACGCCGTGGCCTATGCGCGCAGGCTCGCGCCGGCCATGAAGAAGGACCAGATCATTGTCGTCAACCTCTCCGGCCGCGGAGACAAGGATGTGGCGGCGATCGCACGTTACCGGGGGGTGGAACTCTATGAATAGAATCGAAAAAGCGTTCCGGAATGGAACCGCGTTTATCCCGTTCATCACAGCCGGAGACCCGAATCTGGATGTCACCGAACAGCTGGTCGTCAGGATGGCCGCATCCGGCGCGGACCTGATCGAGCTGGGCGTCCCGTTCTCCGACCCGGTCGCCGAGGGACCGGTCATCCAGCAGGCCAACGAACGCGCGCTGGCGGCAGGCGTCACGACCGACGGCGTGTTCGAAATGGTGAAGCGCGTCCGCAAACAGACCGATATCCCGCTGGTCTTTCTGACCTATGTCAACCCGGTCTACACCTACGGCACTGAGCGCTTTATGCGGAACTGCGCGGACAGCGGCGTGGACGGCCTGATCGTGCCGGACCTCCCCTATGAGGAGAAGGATGAGCTGCTTCCCTTCGCGAAGAAGCACGGCATCAAGCTGATCGCCCTGGTTGCGCCGACCTCGCAGGAACGCATCCGGATGATTGCCAAAGAAGCCGAGGGCTTTGTCTACTGCGTCTCCTCGATGGGCGTGACCGGTGTGCGCAGCCAGATCAAGACCAACCTGTCCGCGATGATCGCGTCGGTCAAGGCCGCGAACGATCTCCCCTGCGCAATCGGCTTCGGCATCGCTTCGCCGGAGCAGGCGCACGAGATGGGAGAAATCGCCGACGGCGTGATCGTCGGCAGCGCGATTGTCAAAATCATCGAACAGTACGGAGAAGCCTGCGTCGGCCCGGTCGGCGATTATGTGGCTGAGATGAAACAGGCCGCTCTTTAGCGTCAGACACAGCCCGCGGCATCAAAGAAACGCATACAGCCCCTGTACCGTCTTCTTCGAAGGAAGCACCGGACAGGGGCTGTACTTCTGTCTGCGGGTATGCTATACTAAAAAGCAGCTTTCGGAAGGGTTGTGTGGTATTATGGGAAAGGCATTGGAATGTCTGATCTGTTCAGAGCCGCTCCTCTATTTGGAGAAACAGGAGAAAATGGTCTGCAGCTTTTGCCAGAGGAAGTTTGACAGCTATGTCAAATGCATCCACGGTCATTATATCTGCGACACCTGTCATGAAGCTCAGGGACTGAAAGCGATCAGGGAAACCTGCCTGGCGTCTTCGTCGAGAAATCCGGCCGCGCTCGCGCTTCAGATCATGCGGAATCCTGCCATCTACATGCACGGGCCCGAGCACCATACGCTTGTAGGAGCCGTTCTGCTAGCCTCTTTCAAGCAGGCCGGCGGAGATATCATGCTTTTGCAGGCGCTCGAGGAAATGCAGCGGCGCGGCAGTCAGCTTCCCGGCGGGATCTGCGGCCTGTACGGATGCTGCGGCGCCGCCGTGAGCGCGGGCGCATTTTACAGCATCGTCACAAACGCGATACCGCTTTCAGGCCATGTCTGGGGACAGGGCAACCAGCTGACGGCAGCGTGTCTCATGCGCATCGGCCAGCTGGGCGGGCCGAGATGCTGCAAGCGCGATTCCCTGACAGCCATCCTTACGGCGGTGGATTTTGTAAGCGAGCATCTGGGAATCACCATGGAAACGGATGAGCAGGTGCTCTGTCCGTTTTCGGAAAAGAACGCTCAGTGCATCCGCAGAAAATGCCCCTATTACAGCAAATCCGTCCCCAGATAATCAACATTCTCCCAAGAACACACGTCCATTTAGATTCCATGCCTTCAGAACAGCATCGTGTCCGTTTTGAAGGCATGTTTGCAGAGCATTTATTTATAGCACAATTCTTTATATCTTTTCTTTCAGAGTAAAAAAGAGGAATCATTTCAAACTGCACCACACCTCTTTTTCACTTCAGTAATAATTACTCTTCTCCAAACAACGCGGTGGAAAGGTATCGTTCCCCGGTGTCCGGCAGCAGCACAACGATGCGTTTACCCTGATTCTCCGGACGCTGCGCGAGCTTTGCCGCGGCAAAGGCCGCCGCGCCGGACGAAATACCGACCAGAAGCCCCTCGTTCTCCGCAATGCCGCGCGAAGTCTCGAACGCCTCTTCATTCCTGACCGTGACGATCTCATCGATCAGGCTCGTATCAAGAATATCCGGCACAAAGCCTGCGCCGATGCCCTGGATTTTATGCGGTCCGGCCTTTCCTTCAGAGAGAACCGGGGAATCCGTCGGTTCGACTGCCACGACCTTGACATCCGGATTCTGTTCCTTGAGATATCTTCCGACGCCGGTGATCGTGCCGCCGGTGCCGATGCCGGCAACAAAGATATCCACCTTGCCGTCGGTATCGTTCCAGATCTCGCGGGCGGTCGTGTCATAATGCATCTGTACGTTCGCCGGGTTCACAAACTGTCCCGGCAGATAGGAATTCTCATATTCTTCGGAAAGCGCCTTTGCTTTCGCGATGGCTCCCTTCATGCCGTCCTTGCCCGGGGTCAGCACCAGCTCGGCGCCCAGCGCTTTCAGCAGCTTCCGGCGTTCGATGCTCATCGTGTCGGGCATGGTGATGATCAGGCGGTAACCCTTTGCAGCCGCCACAAAGGCAAGCGCGACGCCAGTGTTGCCGCTGGTCGGCTCGATGATCACGGAATCCGGTTTGAGAAGGCCCTTGTCCTCAGCATCTTTGATGAGAGCATAGCCGACGCGGTCCTTCACCGAGGACAGCGGATTAAAATATTCGAGCTTGGCGACCAGTTCGGCCTGCAAGCCATGTTTTTTCTCATAGTTGTTCAATCTTAAAAGTGGGGTGCCGCCGATGAGGTCCGTCAGATTTCCTGCAATTTTCATAAAGAATCATCTCCAAATATTTTTTAGATTTTTGACAATGCAAGCTCGATGTCTTCAATCAAATCGTCTACATGCTCCAATCCGACCGACAGCCGGATCTGATCGTCGCTGACGCCCGCCGTTCTCTGCTCCTCAGCGGAAAGCTGCTGATGCGTCGTCGAAGCCGGATGAATCACCAGGCTCTTGGCGTCCGCCACATTCGCGAGGTTTGAGAAGATCTCCAGCGCGTCGATGAACCTGCGCGCTTCCTCAGAGCCGCCCTTCACACCGAATGTGAAGATGGAGCCCGCGCCCTTCGGAAAGTACTTCTGCGCGAGCGCATGATACGGGTTTCCCTCCAACGACGGATGGTTGACCCATGCGACCTTGGGATGCTTCTGAAGATACCGTGCAATTTTCAGCGCATTTTCGACATGCCGCTGCACACGGATGGATAAGGTCTCCAGTCCCTGCAGGAACAGGAACGCGTTGAACGGGCTTAAGCACGCGCCGGTGTCTCGGAGAAGCTGGACGCGGGCTTTGGTGATGTAGGCCGCCGCGCCGATGTCCGACGCATAGCGCACACCTCCATAGCTGCGGTCCGGTTCGGTCAGGCAGGCAAAGCGTCCGCTCGCCGCCCAGTCGAATCTTCCGCCGTCGACAATCACGCCGCCGATCGAGGTTCCGTGGCCGCCGATAAACTTGGTGGCCGAATGCACGACGATGTCGGCGCCGAACTCGAACGGACGGATCAGATACGGGGTGCCGAAGGTGTTGTCGACGATCAGCGGCAGCCCGTGCCGGTGCGCTAGCTCCGCGAGCCGCTCGATGTCCACAATGTTGATGCCCGGATTGCCCAGGGATTCGATGTAAACCGCCCGGGTCCGCTCATTGATCGCGGCTTCAAAGTTTTCGACATCCTCCGGGTCGACAAACACGGTCTTGATGCCGAACTGCGGCAGTGTATCGCTGAACAGGTGGAAGGTGCCGCCGTACAGGGTGGAGGCGGCCACAATCTCATCGCCGGCGTGCGCGATGTTCAGCACAGCATAGGTGATCGCCGCGGAACCGGAGGATGCGGCAAGCGCGCCGACGCCGCCTTCCAATGCGGCCATACGCTGTTCAAACACGTCGACGGTCGGATTCATAATCCTGGAGTAGATGTTGCCGGGCCGTTTGAGCGCAAACAGGTCTTCGGCATGCGCCGTATCGTCAAATACATAGGAGGATGTCTGGTAAATTGGTACCGCGCGGGATTTTGTGGCAGGATCCACCTGCTGGCCTGCGTGAAGCTGTTTTGTTTCAAATCTGTAGGTTCTGGACATGGTATCAATCCTTTCCAAAATTCATCGTCAATATCAGATTTTATACAATGGCAGCATCACATTCGCTGTGCGGTATATGCGCGGATGTTTATGAAATAGGATATGTCGTTTCCCATTCTTTTATACGGCGTAAGCCGTTCCTGGAAATGCGGCATGCTGTCCACTCCAATCTATCGATTATAATTCCTATCGATTTGATAGTGATTATAGCAGATAAAGACTACTTTGTCAATAGGAATAATCGGATATTGATAAAAAACGGATTCTATAGTATAATAATAAAATATCGTTTTATTATTTGAAGCAGGTCTCATTTCAAGAACAGCATTGCAGTCAACAGACCCTGAAACAAGAGGTGAAGGTTTTGAAGATATCCACAAAGAGCCGCTACGCGCTGGAGGCTCTTCTTTATATGGCTCTCTACTCCCCGGATGAGGCGATCAGCATCAAGAGGATCGCCGCGGAAACCGGGATTTCTGAAAAATATCTGGAACAGATTTTCCTTGGACTGCGCAGGGCCGGCATTCTGGAAACGGTGCGCGGCGCTAAAGGCGGCTTTCTGCTCGCTTTGAAGCCCGATGAGATTTCCGTCGGGCGCATCCTGCGAACCTTTGAAAAAAACATGGAGCCGGTCGTATGTGTCGGCGACCTGTCCCAATGCAAAAGCTCGGTGCGCGCGACCTGCGTGACGCGGCGGCTCTGGATTCAGATGTATGATTCGGTCAGTGAAATCATCGATACGGTGACGCTGGAAACGCTGATGCGGCGATACCGGGAAGAACAGGAGGCGCTGTCATGAGAATTTCCACCAAAGGGCGCTACGGTCTGCGGGCCATGATCGATCTGGCTCTGCATCAGAAGGATGGCTATATCTCCCTGATGAGCATCGCCAACCGGCAGGATTTGTCGATGAACTATCTGGAAAACATCTTCTCCTCCTTAAAAAAAGCGGGGCTTGTCGTCGCAACGGCAGGTCTGCAGGGCGGTTACCGGCTGGCCGATGAGCCCGGCAGGATCACGCTGCAGTCTATCCTGACCGCTCTGGAGGGCAGCCTTTCGGTGGGGGGGCCGGGCCACACCTCGGAGAAAACGCGGTTCGAGGATTTCCTGAAACGGGAAGTCTGGGATCCCATCGACCAGAATCTGGACAGCCTGTTAAAGGACGTCACCCTTTCGGATATGCTGCTGGAAATCGGCGGACAGGGCTTGGCGCAGGACTGTGCCGCACTTTAGAGGATGATATCTGTCCGCATGGACCAAGTGGTTTTTCAGTCGTTCAATCCCGTTATATCATATAACCGCTTACGGATATTGGACCGTTGTTCCCTTTCAGCTGCCATGATGCGTCTATGTAAAATGCCATGATCGATTCACAGAACACAACATCGGCAGAGCAATTGGACAGGCTCATACGGTATATTGTATAGAAAAATGCATAAAGCCGTGCTGGAATAACCATATCCGTTTCATTGACGCATGATGGACAAATGCCCTGTCATTCATGTTACATTTCTATTTTCGAGACCAATCCATGTAAAAGTAAGAATTTTCATTATGTGCCGCCATTTCCCGAATATTCAAGCATGATTATGCAGTTTTTTCTTTTACAATGTAGAATCTCGACTATTGGAGTTGACTTTTTTATTGTTTTACACTAAAATGAATGGAATAGCAAACATATAAGAGGGGTTTCTATGTTAGACTTGATTTTTAATATTGGGTTAATACTGATCAGCGGTGTCCTGTTGATTCTGCAATACAGTGTTGCTTTGCAGATCTTTGGTGTCACTGTCAGACGGTACAAGCTTCTGCTATCCTGTCTGCCCCCGCTGATAGTCGATATGATCGCTTACTTTTGTCCATCCTTTAGCGGTACGCAAAAGTTTGGAATCTGGATTATTCTCACCTATCTGACATTGCTGGTCTGGTTTCGCATCCGGCCGATACGAAGCGGGCTGATTCTGGGAACCATTATGGTCCTGAGCGGCGCGGTCGAATGTTTCTACTCGATCATTCTGTCAATCTGCGTTCCAGATATGCGCACACATGTTCTCATCCAAAATTCCATCCTGTTCTACATCATTGTCCGGCTCATCTCCTGTTTGCTATGGACCGCCTTTTATCTGCTGGTTAAAAAATGGGAACCCATTATCCGCAATATGGAGAATTCCAAACACATTGTACAGATTATACTGGTCAATGTGGTGTTCCTGATCATGCTGCTCGCACCAAGTATGCTGTTCTTTGAACAGGTCGAATCGGACTTCATGCAGTATGTCAAGCTCTATTATCTGCTGCTTTTGATGCTGATGTTCTGCTATGGTGTCTACAACGTGATCAAAACCAATTTATATCTGCAGCAGGAGCAGAAACTGGAAAGCCAGAAGCTGTACATAGAAACACTGGAATCCGCCAATGACAAGCTTCGCGGATTTAAACATGATTTGAGCAATATCATTTCTTCCATCAACGGATTCATCCACACAGGGCGCTATGACCTGCTGGAACAGTACATGATTGAAATGGACAACTCCTTTACGCCGATCAACAACGCAGGCGTTACAAATGAAAAGCTCAAGGATATCCCCTTGCTTTACGGTGTGCTTCTGGCAAAGATCTCACAGGCTGAGATCCACAACGTCAAGCTGACCGTTACGGTACTGAAAAACGACTTCGATCTGTCCAAGATGCGTCTGCATGATCTGAGCCGCGTGGTCGGAATCCTGCTTGACAACGCGCTGGAAGCGGCGGCGGAAAGCAAAGACCGTCTGGTTGACTTTATCATCGCCGATGAAAAGACCTTTACCGCGCTTCGCATCATCAACACCTGTGACAAACCTGTCGACATCGAATCCATCTTCGAAAAGGGCGTGACCTCCAAAGAGGAACACAGCGGATTCGGTCTGTATGAAGTCCGCAGGATTATTGACCGGTATAACTCGGTCAAACAGAATGTCGTGCTCTATACCGATTATTCGTCCGGTCTGTTTGAGCAGAAGATTTTACTTTAAACAGGAGGTCTATTTGCCGTGTTGGATATTGTAACTGTGGAATCTCCATCCAGGGATAAGGTTCTCATTGCGGATCTGCAGACCATTTGGGAAGCTTCGGTAAGGGAAACGCATCTTTTTCTCAGAGAAGAAGACATTGCCGCGCTGTATCCCATGGTGGCCGATGCGCTTCAGAATGTGGACAAACTGCTGCTGGCACAGCAAAATGGGGAAACCGTCGGTTTTATGGGAGTCGACGGATGCAAAATCGAGATGCTGTTTTTGCATCCCGCTTATTTTGGCAAAGGGTTTGGCAAACGGCTGGTGCAGTATGCAACTGCTGCGCTTGGCGCTGCCTATGTGGATGTAAATGAACAGAACACGCAGGCATTGGCATTTTATCAGCATGTCGGATTTGTGGTAACCGGACGCTCTGAGCTGGATGAACAGGGAAACCATTATCCGATCCTGCATATGAAACGGCTGTCTTGACATTTTGTTCAAAGTTGATTATAATCTATAGAGTGAATACACTGTCGAAAGGGCTATAAATTTTTCTGTTTCTGAGTATAAACAGAGGAATTTATAGCCTTTTCTGCGGCATGATACCAATTACGAAAGGATGATCATATGAAAGAACAGGAAAACATCATGGGAACCAAACGAGTATTTCCGCTGCTGATGTCGATGGCGATACCGCCGATGATCTCCATGCTGATCCAGTCGATGTACAACATTGTGGACAGCATCTTTGTCGCGCAGATGGGCGAAGACGCATTGACCGCTGTATCGCTGGCTTTCCCGCTGCAGAACCTTGTGCTCGCCGTTGCGGTTGGATTGGGCGTAGGGCTCAATTCCTGCATCGCACGCTCGCTGGGCGCCAGAAAATTTGACGAGGTGAACCGCACCGCCACCCACGGCATTGTGTTTACCGCCCTGCATGCGCTGCTGTTTGTCATCCTCGGACTGGTCCTGATTCAGCCGTTCATTCGGATGTTTACCCAAGATGAAACGGTGTTCTCGTATGCCTGCCAGTATTCCTATATCGTCATCTGCTTCTCGTTCGGCAGCCTGTTTCACATCAATATTGAAAAGATGTTCCAGGCCACCGGCAACATGGTCATGCCGATGATCCTGCAGGCTGTCGGCGCTGTGATCAACATCATCTTGGACCCTATCCTGATCTTCGGCAAATTCGGCTTCCCGCAGATGGGCGTTGCGGGCGCCGCCGTCGCCACCATCATCGGGCAGATCACGGCCTGCGTCCTGGCAGTCATACTCTTTGCCCGCAACAGCGGCGGCATTCATATCTCGTTAAAAGGGTTCAAGACGGATGCAGGAATTGCAAAAAGGGTGTACAGTGTGGCGGTACCATCCGCCCTGATGATTGCCATGCCTTCGATTCTCGTCAGCATCCTGAACGGCATTCTGTCGGCGGTTTCACAGACGGCCGTGGCCGTCTTCGGGTTGTATTATAAAATTCAGACATTCGTCTATATGCCGGCCAGCGGTTTGGTGCAGGGCATGCGCCCAATTGTCAGCTACAATTACGGCGCAGGGCTCCAAAAACGGCTGTATGCCACACTGAAGTCCAGTTTGCTGGTCATCGGCGTCATCATGCTCATCGGAACAGGACTGTTTATGCTGATGCCGGAGTCGATCCTGTCGCTTTTCAACGCTACGCAGGATATGATGGACATCGGTGTGCCGGCGCTTCGCATCATCAGCGCGGGATTCCTGTTTTCAACGGTCGGCGTCATCCTGTCGGGTGCGTTCGAAGCGCTTGGGCGCGGACTGCAGTCACTGACCATCACGATGATCCGGCAGCTGATTCTGATTCCGCCCCTCGCGATACTGCTGATGCGGCCGCTTGGCCTTGCCGGCGTCTGGATGACCTTCCCGCTCTCTGAACTGGCTGCAGCAATTGTCGCTGTTTTTCTGTTTTTGTATACAAAAAAGCGATTATACTTGAGTGATTGTCCCACTCAATCCGCCGCAGACAAATCTTTTGCTGCATCAGAGGATATCCTGTCTGATCCCGATGCATCCTCTGAAACCATTTGGGATTGATTGCGGAAGACAGACTGCTTTGGCGCAAAGGTCTTGAACTTACCGATTCATCTAGGCGGGATGGTGTTGTACCGCTGAAGCGCAGCGGTCTTACGCTGATTACCAAGTGAGACTTGGCACAGTGGTTATTT